>CAZKGR010000018.1:0-71415 GCA_964552465.1 uncultured bacterium | reverse complement strand
GGTCTATTTATGCTGAACCAGACATCACAGTATGCGTTGCGAGCTCTTGGATACATCGCTACAGTTGACAGCGAAAACCAAGTGGGTTCGGCTACAATTGCCGAATCCAGCGGTGTTCCACACCAATTTCTACTGAAGATACTGAACACGATGACGATACGCGGAATCTTGCATTCAACTCGTGGCGTCGGAGGTGGTTTTCGATTGGCAAAGCCTGCCGAATCAATCACCATGTATGAGGTCGTAACTGCGTTTGAAAATATATCTCGTCCTACTCCCGGATTATTGGGTGATGTTCAACCGGAAAGCCCGGATTTGCGGGAGATGGACTCGACGCTTAGAAATCAACACGAAGAGTTGTTGAGGTTTTTGCGTAACACAACGCTGGATGTTTTCAACGTTGAAGATTTTGATAAGTATCTGAATCCAGATGAAGAAGACGGATCATCAAATAAAGAAGGACATTGATTGATGAACGAAGTCCCGGAAAACACCCGTCGTTTTCCTGCCAGCTTCAATGATCTAGCCTGGTACAGATCGAATGTGCCGTGCATGGAAGCCTGTCCAGTTCACACAGACTCAGGCCGTTATGTTCAGCTGATAGCTGAAGGCCGTTACAACGACGCTTTCCATGTTGCGCGTTCACCCAATCCTCTTGCGTCCATCTGTGGACGTGTTTGTGCTGCGCCATGCGAAGATGCGTGCCGCAGGGGTTGGTTGGATGAAGCGGTGACAATCCGTCCTCTGAAACGATTTCTAACAGAACGGTTTGGCAGCGAATCTACCAGACCTGATGAGTACAAGCGCTTACTTGTAGATCAGACTGATGTTGGGTGTCAACGTGCGTGGCACATGCCACAGTTACCAAAAATGAGTACACGTGGAACGGGCAAGAAGGTTGCCGTGATTGGTAGTGGTCCGGCTGGAATGGGTTGTGCCCACGATCTGGCGTTGCTTGGGTATGAGGTGACAATCTTTGAAGCTCTGCCGATGACTGGCGGAATGCTTCGCTATGGTATTCCTGAATATCGACTGCCACACAGCGTGATTAACAGTGAGTATGCAGCACTCCGCAGCCATGGTGTTGATATTCGAACAAACACTCCACTGAACTCTTTCTACAATTTGGATGCGCTCAAGAAGGAAGGGTACGAAGCATTTTTCCTTTCAGTTGGAGCGATGAAAGGCCGCGATCTATTAATCCCTGGGCACGATTTGGATGGCGTGATCAAAGCTGTCGATTTCCTGCTGAATGTCAGCCAGGGTTATAGAGTTGAGCTTGGGAAAAGGGTAGCTGTCATCGGTGGCGGTTCAGTTGCCATGGATGCTGCACGTTCAGCGGTTCGCGACTTTTACTCCCCGATGGAGGAGATTGAGAAAACGGCAGAGGCTGTTGCTGGTCAACCTGCCATGGATGCTGCACGTGGGGCAATGCGGTCTGGCGCCGCCGAAGTGTTTGTCATTTCGCTCGAATCACTGGCTGAATTGCCTTCCGCCCAAACAATACAGGGTAAAGAAGAGTTGCATGAAGCTCATTTGGAGGGTATTCAACTCCACCCCTCATGGGGGCCTAAAGAGATTATCGGCAAGGATCGAGTTGAGGGTCTGAAGCTTGTCGGTGTCACCCGAGTGTTTGACGAAGAGGGTCGATTCTCACCACAGTATGACGAGCAGAGGACAATGCAGCTGGATGTTGATTCAGTGATTCTGGCGATTGGTCAACAACCCGATCTCGATTTCATTTCAGACTCTGACGGCATTGAGATAGGCCGCGGCGGAACAATAAAGATCAATCCTGAAACGCTTGAAACAAGTGCCCCAGGTGTATTTGCAGGCGGCGATGCAGCATTTGGTCCACGTATCCTGATCGAAGCCGTTGCTAACGGAAAAAAGGCCGCAAAATCCATTGACGCATTCCTGAGTGGGACTGACACCTCAACTTCCATGCAGGTGACGATCGAAAAAGTCCCGATTGATGATTACAAAATGCCCGCAGCTTATGAAAAGCTGACGCGAAAGAATCCAGATACAATTAGTGCCGGGCGACGCACGGGCATTACCGAAGTTGAGACTGTGCTTGATGAAAGTACTGCAAGGAAACAGGCCGAACGTTGTCTATCATGTCATATAGACACCATTTACGACCCCGAGATTTGCGTTTTATGTGGACGATGTGCAGATGTCTGTCCTGAGAAATGCCTGCACTTTGTTCCGATAAGTGAAGTGGATATGCCGGAGGACCACAGGCAGGCAGCATTGCATGCGAGTGGCATTGATCCGGCTGAAAGCACGTTGACTGTGTTGTTGAAAGATGACACAGCATGTATTCGGTGTGGGTTATGTGCTCAGCGCTGCCCCACTGAAGCGATGACCATGGAACGGTTCAATTTCGTGGAGATAGTTGAGTGAACGAAGAAGCGAAAGCATCGCCGCAGACCCGTCGATCATTTATGGGTCGATTATCTGGCGCATTTGTTGGTCTGAGCGTATTCAGCGGATTGTGGGTAGTTTTGAGATCCCTGATACCAAATGTCCTTTATGAACCGCCAAAGCGGTTCAAAATTGGCTCTCCAGACCATTTTCAATCGGGAGTTTCCTACCTGGATGAACACAAAGTGTACATCTTCAAGCAAGGAAATGGATTCTTTGCGATTTCCGGTGTTTGCACACACCTTGGATGCACGGTGAAATTTTCACCTTACAGTCAAGAGAAGCAGATCACCGTTCGTGGCAAAGAGTTCTCAGCGCCAGGTGAGTTCCATTGCCCTTGTCATGGTTCAAAATTCCATGCTGAGGGGACGAATTACTCTGGCCCGGCGCCGCGACCATTGAAATGGCATCGTTTGAACCTGGCACCTGATGATGGTCAGTTAATCGTTGATCTATTTTCGGAAGTCGATCGCGACTTCAGGTTGGTGGTCTGATGAGCCTCCTGCCAAAATCCTCATTTCTCGACAGGCTGACATGGCCTTGGAAACCAGAATCCAGCCGTGAAGCCGGATCTGCAGTTGTATCCAGCTTTCTGCTGCACTGGTTTTCGCACCGCACTTCGTTGCGATCTTTATCCTTTAAGAGCTCGATGTACCTCGGAACGATTGCGTTGAATCTGTTCATCATCCTCACGGTTACCGGTGTGATCCTCATGTTCTTCTATGTGCCTTCTGTCGAACGGGCATATTGGAGCATAAAGGACATAGATTTCGCGATCAGTTTTGGGTGGTTGCTCAGGCGATTACATCGTGTGACCGCTCACCTTATGGTAGCGGTCGTCTTCGTGCACATGTTCCGGGTTTTCCTGACCGGAGCATACAAGGCAGGAGACATGGTCCGATCAGCTCGCCATTGGAACTGGGTGATGGGTGTAGGTATGCTTGTGCTGACCCTTCTTCTCAGCTTCACCGGCTATCTTCTTCCCTGGGATCAACTCGCCTACTGGGCGATTACTGTCGGGACGAACATCGCCGCTGCTGTCCCAATGATAGGAGAACAGATCCGCCAGTTCTTGCTCGGCGGTACTGAGATTGGGCAGCCCACACTCATTCGTTTCTACGTGCTTCACGTTTTCTTCTTGCCAGTTATCCTGTTTGCTTTATGCGCCTGGCATATGTGGCGTATCCGTAAGGATGGCGGTCTGGCAGTTATTGACCAGGTGCGCCGGGATGCTGCAAACCGTCCAGCCGCTATCCCGAAGAAGTCCAAGACCTACAGTATTCTCGGGATTGCGAAGGGGACGAGTATTGCGGTGAGCGATCCTACGACGCTGAACGACGATAATTCAGTCCCGTCGTCACCATTCCTGACAGTTCGAATTCTGCTTGTTTCCCTGACAACGTTGGCAGTTTCAATAATCCTTGCCATCGTTTTCCAAGCTCCCCTTGAAGCAGCAGCCAATCCGGAAGTGACACCCAACCCTGCGAAGGCACCGTGGTATTTCCTCGGTTTACAGGAGCTGGTCGGGTATTCAGCGCTGATGGGTGGTGTGTTGATTCCCGGGATTGCGGTACTCGGATTGGCCATGATTCCGTTTGTTGATCGTGAACAGAAGGGCTTGGGGTTGTGGTTCACGGATAGCAAAGGCCGCACATTCGGTATGCTTGGATTCGCAGTCGGGATTATTATAACCGCGTTTTGCGTCACACTGAGTCTGTTATTTCCAACCCGTGAGTTGTTCAGCGGTATAGAAAGTCAGTTCTTTTTCGATTTCGTAAATCCGGCGACGCTTCTGCTTGTTCTCTTTGCTGTTTTGTTTTTCGTCGTTGCCAAGATCACGAAATCAAAGCGATACGCTTCTATTGCTACTTTTTGCGCGTTTATTGTTGGCTTCCTGCTTCTGACCTACATCGGCACAGCGCTCCGGGGTCCGAACTGGGACTTCTACTGGCCGTGGCAGGCATGGCCACATCATCCAATTACTTACTGAGGCAGAGATGAGGAAACCAATCCCCAAGAAAGAACTCTTCCTGCTTCTGATTGCAGCAGCGATCACGGTTGTGGCCATTGGCGCTGTGTATGTGCGCGAAGGTGTTCCGGAGTGGAAGTATTACCAACAAGAGTTTCGTTTCATCCTCGCTGAGAACTTCGGCGACATTGATGCTACCTCCATATCCTATGGTATTCAGCAGATCTGGGTTGATGAACTGGACCGCGTCGATCGATGCATCACGTGTCACCAGGGTATTACCTGGCCGGGTCTTGAAGACATGGAGCAGCCTTGGGCAACACATCCAGACTTGGAGTTGTTCGCTGATCACCCACTGGAAGAGTATGGTTGCACGATTTGTCACGGTGGTCAAGGATATGCGTTGACTGCTCATGAGGCACACGGATTCATCACCCATTGGGAAGAGCCACTACTCAGCTCAATCATAGGATCTGAGTATGATGCACGGGATCCCGTTCCCATGCATGAGATCCAGTGCAATTACTGCCATCGATACGAACGTAGTACGCCTGGTTTAGATTTCATCAATCGTGGCAAAAACCTGCTCCATCAGAAGGGTTGTAAGGTCTGCCACATTGTTAACGAAGATGGCGGAATTCTTGGTCCTGACCTGAGTCACGAAGGTGATAAACACCCTGAAGGATACGACTTTTCGAATCTCGTCTCTGAGCAGCTGACGGTGTTCAACTGGCACATCAAACACTTCAAATCGCCAGAAACCATTGTCCCGGGAACGATCATGCCGGACATGAATTTCCAGACCAGGGACGCCATAGCCTTGTCGATGCTTGTGATGAGCTGGAAGGAAAACGCGGATCTGCCTCGGGCATACCTGCCGGGTGTTAAGCTCTTTGACGAAATGACTGCTGAAGAACTCGAACGTGAGCGCAAGATGCGTGACGGTGACGGTGCTTTCTTCTTCGAGCATTCCTGTTTCATTTGCCATAGTGTCGAAGCGTTCGACATCGAATCTCCCACCAATAAAGGACCCGATCTATCCTGGGCACCAGATGATGTCCGAACTCGGTTCAACAAGACAGTGGAAGAGTTCCTCTTTGATCCAACAGGCACGATGAAGATTATTCTCGATAGTCAGATCCCGCTGACGGACGAAGAAAAGTGGGAAGCTGTTGATAAAATCAACAAGGCATACGACATCGTGAGGAACAGGAGTAATCAGGACCAGATAAGTAGTAGTGAGTAGTCTATAGATGAGTCTGTACCATTTTTCGACAAACAGTGAACGCAGAAGATAGTAAACATTGGGAGGCGGAAGGATGAAAGACAGGGTCTTGTGGACTCGAAGGATCGCGTTTCTGCTGATCATGATGATCGCAGCAGGGATGATCGGATGTGCTCAGCAGCCATCACGTGGTGGACGTGGGCAAGCTGGCGGTGGTTCGGATGTAACATCCGCAGCATTGGCTACCTACGTTGCACCTGGCGATCTTGACGAATACTACCTTTTCTACTCAGGTGGACACAGCGGGCAGATTTTCGTTTCGGGCGTTCCCTCGATGCGTCACATCTGCACCATCCCCGTATTCACTCCCTACCCGGGAACTGGATACGGATTCGACAACGAAAGCAAAGAAATGCTCGGGGGTTATACCTGGGGCGATTCACACCATCCGGGATTCTCAGAAACCGACGGTGAGTACGATGGTCGCTGGCTGTTTATCAACGACAACGCCAACGGCCGTGTCGCACGTATCGACCTTAAGGATTTCAAAACCAAGCAGATTCTCAGCATTCCGAACATCTCGGCAAACCATGGTAGCTCGTTCTGCACACCGAACAGCGAATACATCACCATGGCGACACGTATGTCAGTACCCTTCCCCGAAGGTACTTACGCCGATGTTGATGAATATGCTGACAAGTACAAGGGCGTAGTCGCTGGTATCAAGTTGCATCCGACCACTGGCGAGATGAGCCTCGGTTGGGAAATCCTCTGCCCACCGTTCAACTATGACCTCGGCGACGCCGGTAAGGGCATGAGTGATGGCTGGATGTTCTGGACATGTTACAATGCCGAGCGTGAATTCATCGAAGGCGGAAAGCTTGAAGTCACGGCGTCCCAGCGCGATAAAGATTACATCCTGATGGTCGACTGGCGTGCTGCCGAGCAGGCTGTTGCCGATGGTAAGTCTCGCATGGTTAACGGTGCACCGGTCCTTGATCCGCTCACCGCGCAGGGTATTGCTTACTTCATTCCGCTGGCCAAGTCCCCGCACGGCGTGGATGTCAGCCCGTCTGGACAGTGGATCATCGGTTCCGGCAAGCTCTCGCCGACAACCACCGTCTACAACATGGAGAAGATCTCCGCGGCCATCGCAGCCAGCGATTTCGAGGAAACCATCGACGGTATTCCAGTCCTGAACTACGCGTCGGTACGTGAAGCGGAAATCCCGGTCGGTCTCGGCCCACTCCATACCCAGTTTGATGATCGTGGAAACGCCTACACCTCGTTGTTCGTCGAAAGCGCCGTCTGTAAGTGGCAGCTTCCGCCCTACGAGGAAGGCGCGGACATGAGTCAGTACGTGTTAGATAAGCTCCCGGTTGCCTACAACATCGGTCACCTCGTCTCGGCTGAAGGCGACTCGAGATCGCCGGATGGCAACTATCTCGTCGCTCTCAACAAGTTGTCCAAGGGTCGTCACCTGAGCGTGGGTCCGTCGATTCCGGAATCCGCACAGTTGATTGATATATCCGGCGAAAAGATGAGTCTTCTGTATGATGCGTTCACCGAACCGGAACCGCATTATGCGGTGATGATCAAGGCCGACAAGCTGGACCCGGTCGAGGTCTACAAGAAGGACGATCCATACTGGCATAAGAATCCGAATGCAATTTGGACTGCCGAAGAAGCTAGAGTCGAACGTAGCGGTCGCAATGTAGAAATCTGGATGATGGCCGTCCGTTCTTTCTTCGCGCCAGATGTAATTCGTGTGCGTAAGGGTGACACTGTCACGGTTCATGTGACGAACATCGAGCAGACTCGTGACGAGCTTCACGGCTTCGCGATCGACAACTACGACATCAATCTTGTCATTGATCCGGGCGAGACGAAGTCGGTGACATTCAAGGCTGACAAGAGTGGTGTGTACGCCTTCTACTGCACCAACTTCTGCAGTGCTTTGCACCAGGAGATGCAGGGATACATGCTGGTCAAGTAGGTTGTTTCATTCTTGCCCGGCGAGCTAGCCAAACTCGCCGGGCAGATCAACTCAGGTGTGATCATGTCCACACTATTTGCGGCCATCACAACATTCGTCAGCAAGCCGCTGTCTGGACGAAGCCGTTTGCTCGTGTTATTGGCGGCGCTGTCTCTGATCCCGACTTTTTTTGTTCCCTTGTGGCACATGAATTTCTGGGCCCAGCAGTACCCTGAAGGTCTGGACATGTACATTTACAGCCACAACCTGATTGGTGGTGATGATGGCAACGATCTTACCGAGATCAACGTCCTCAATCACTACATCGGGATGGCGGAGCTGAAAGCGGAAGAATTTACTGAGCTTAAGTGGATTCCATTGGTAATTGGGTTGATTGCGGTGATGACGTTGCGTGCGGCGGCAATCGGCACAGTCGGTTCTATCGTAGATGTTATCGTAATCGCGCTCTATTTCGCCATCTACTCACTCTGGAGCTTCTGGTACAAGCTATACCAGTACGGGCATAATCTGGACCCTAGGGCTTCAGTGACCGTGGATCCGTTTACTCCACCTGTGTTTGGTTACAAACTGGTCGGCCAGTTTGAAGTATGGTCATACCCGGCGTTGGGTACATACTTCTTTCTCGTTTTTGGACTTAGCCTTCTGGCCGCCTTGTACTTCTCCTGGCAAAAAAAATCTGTTGCGTGAAGTTTACGCAATTACCCCCAGACAGGGAGGTTACATGCTTCGATTAACATTGCTTCTGTTGATATTCGGCCTGCTTGTGGGCTGCGGTACTCAGCAAGCTGATGCCCCGCAGGAATCGGCATCACAGCTTCCTACTCTTACTTACGAGACACCTGCTGCGCTTGAAATTCCCGCGCCGATGAACGTGTCTTCGGTCACCGATTGGGAAGCCAAGGTTCATAACAAAGACATCGAGATCCTGCAAGTGCTGAACGTGATCAATCCTATCGCTGCTTACATAACAGCAGGATTTGAACAGTACGGTACCCGTTTCAGCCCGACACTTCACGAGGAGTGGGATGATACCGTCGTTCAGCTGACAGCCGCGTTGACACTTTATGAAGACTGCAAGACACGTCGCGCTGCTGGCAACTTCGACAAACAGCTCTTCCTCGATATGGAAGAAGTTTGGCAGCTGCTGGTAAAAACAGGTGTTGCTGGCGTCCGAACCAATTCCATGGTCGATTCAGAATTACGCAGAATCGCTGGATGAGCCTGTAATGGAGAGGAAATCGCTATTCATGAATGGAGTTTGCGCTTTCCACCGGCTGAGAGTTATGCAATTGGCTGTAGCCATCACGTTGTCAGTTCTGATGGTTCCAACCTATGGAACAGCCGCGCGAATTTCCGTTCAATCCGGCGAAAGCATCTCCTCTGCTATCCGTACAGCTGCATCAGGTGACACTGTGTGGCTGGCTCCAGGTGAATACTTGGAGCAGATCGTTGTTGATGTACCTGTAGTAATAACTGGTTTTGATCTACCACACATCCGGGGTGGTTACGTGGGTCATGTTGTCCACCTGACTGCCCCGGGTGCTGTTTTGGATGGTTTGCACATATCTGAAGCGGGAGAACGGCTGACCAAAGATCATGCTGCTATACTCGTTGAAGCTGATTCTGTCGTGATCAGAAATTGCCAGGTCACCAGGCCGCTTCACGGTATTTATGTAAAGCAGGGCAATAGTACAATAATCGAAAACAACCGTATCGAAGGTCGATTAGACTTGATTGAATCGGATCGTGGGAATGGAATTCACCTCTGGTACTCCAAGAACAACCTTGTTCGGAACAATGAAATCCTAAATGTGAGAGACGGGATCTATTTCTCGTTCGCAGACTCAACAGACATTCAACACAATAAGATTCATCATGTTCGCTATGGCCTTCACTACATGTACTCCAATTACAACACGTTCGAGGACAACACTTTCATTCTGAACGTCGCGGGCGCGGCACTAATGTACTCGCACAATATCCTCTTTGAACGTAACATCTTTGCTCATTGTCGTGGATTCCGGGCATACGGAATCTTGTATCAGTCCATGGATAAGACCTACGCGTATGATAATCTGATCTATGATAACAGCCGAGGAATCTTCGTCAACAATAGCAGTCAGAATATGATCGTCGGTAATGATGTGGTTGATAACGACTTGGCCATCCAGATGAATGGTGGGTCGGATGGGAATGTGTTCGCATCCAATAATTTCATCAACAATTTGAGTGAACTACTTGTTGATGTGACCGACCGCGAAACAAACTGGTCAGATTCAGATGGTGGCAATCACTGGAGTAGCTACGACGGTTATGATTTGGATAGTGATGGAATCGGGGAAATTCCATTTGATATTCAGAACGTATTCCAGGTGATGGAGGGCAGCGTACCTGAAGTACGTTACTATCTGTTGAGCCCTGCTGCGGCAATTCTCGAGATAGCGGAAAGGACCTTGCCAATTCTGAAGTTTGGTGAAGCTGTTGACGAACAACCGGTCATTCGCCCGATAGAGAATTCGGCTGTCCCGTGGGAAGAGTTAGATGAACTTGGTGATCAGAATCATTCGGCTGCCGTCCTGTACGTTGTGGTGAGCTTTGGCTTGTTTGGAGGATTGATGAGTGTGGGCAGGCTTGGGAGACGGCGCAAATGAAGACGGGAACAGACCAGGATATGCCATATCTGAGAATAAAGTCGCTTGAAAAACGATTTGGGAAGATCCATGCAGTAAAACCCAGCGACCTGGATGTGTCTGAGGGTGAGGCGCTTGCATTGCTCGGGCCAAATGGCGGTGGTAAATCGACAATCATACGTGCAGTTGTGGGTGCAATCCACCCGACTAGCGGGACGATCGAAGTCGCTGGAATGAACGTTCGGAAACAAGTCGATAAGATCAAACACGTTCTTTCATATTTACCACAGCGCATTGATTTTCCCGGAATGCTGACCGCTCGTGAATTGCTGTTCCTCTCTGCGGAACTGCGGGATTGTAAGGCTGATCGTGTCGAAGAAATGATCACCTTCTTTTCATTGCAGGATGCCGCTGATCGTCGTGTACAGGAGTATTCGGGTGGGATGATTCAACGATTAGCCTTGTCTATTTGCTTCCTGCCTGAAGTTCCGTTTTACGTTTTGGATGAACCAACATTGAACCTTGATCCACTTGGAACTGAACAGTTTCGAAAGTTGATTGGACAGCTTAAAGGTCGGGGCGCAACCATACTTTTTACATCGCATATCATTAGAGATGCTCTGCAGTTGGCGGATCGAGTAGCTATTGTGAACGACGGTAAAATTGCTACGGTTGAATCTGTGCCTGACTTTTACGAAGCCGTCCAGAATGAAACGGAGGTCCACCTCGTACTTCAGCAGACATCAGAGAAATTAATCTCTGCAGCCTGTGAAGCTGGCGCGAGATTAACAGACCAGAACGGCTACCGAATGTCCTTCCGTGCTAATCCTGAGCAGCGTCTGCATGTGATCAAAGCCATTGAAGCAGCAGGCGGACAGATTGAGGAGTTCCGTACCGAAAATCCTGATTGGGATTCACTGTTGTCTGACCAATTCACATCAAAGGAAGACCTGGAGCGCACATGAATTCCATGAAACAGTCATTTCTCGTGGTCGTGTTCGCCATCCTGCTGGCTGGTTGCGCATCAGAACCGAGAATTCAAATTTATTCGGGAATTGATGTTTGCCATACCTGCAACATGAACATCGATCAGGTTAATCATGCGAGTGGGATGGTGGTCGGGGGTGAGTTCCTCACCTACGACTCGCCCAAGTGCATGCTTCGACACATTGAATCTCTTCCCAAGTCTTTCGTCATACGTGACTCAGACATCTACTTGGCGGACTACAACACGTCCGCGCTTGTTTCGGCGGACTCAGTGGTGATGGTTTTGACGAACCACGTTCCGACCGTGATGAATGGACAGGTTGTTTGCTTTTCATCGACCGATGCGGCAGACTCGTTTTCAGCATACGACGATGAGGTCGTCACCGATTGGATAGGGTTTCAGACGCTGCGAGGAAATCCTGATCTGATCGTTGAAGCCTCCCTGTCCCCTGTCGGCATGCAACCGGATCTGATCGAAGCGGAGAAAGGGAATTTGCTGCTGCTGCGCCTCGCATACGAACCTGAACTCGCTGGTAAAGTGCTGTCGGTTCGCGGTTACTCGAACATGGCTGCCTTAACGCTTCCCGATGCAGACGAGATGGTTGAAATCAGGCTGCTGTTGACGCTACCTGGCGCTGGATTTCCAATAGTGGATGAAACTGGATTTAGTTATGGTATGATACGTGTAGCCGGAGCACACACTGATGAGGAAGGGCAACTATGAATGGGCTACTCCTCATTGCTCGTCAGGAATTCCTGATCAACGTTCGCAACCGCTGGGTGTTGACCTTTGCGATAGTATTTACAGTGTTGACCCTGCTCATCGCCTATCTGGGAATGGTCACCTCAGGGTATGTGGGAATACAGGATTTTATTCGCACCGCCGCCAGTCTGGTAAATCTGTCGGGCTTCATGCTGCCGTTATTTGCGTTGATAGTGGGAGTTTTCAGCTTTCTCGCACATCGACAATACTTGGAGTTTCTTGTCGTTCAACCAATATCCCGCGATCAGGTTTTATTGGGAAAATTGCTCGGGTTGGTTATGACAATTGTCGCCGCGTCCATTCTGGGCTTTGGATTACCGGGTGCGATAACCGCGATTAGCGTGGGAACTGATGGCGCGCTTCGTTACCTGGAAGTCGTGCTTCATTCAACGTTGCTGAGTGTGGTTTTTGCTGCGTTATCTGTATTAATCGCGTTGCTGTCATCCAGACGTCAGGTGGCTTTTGGGATTGCGTTAGGAGTGTGGTTGTTTTTCGAAGTGCTATACGGCACCCTGATGTTGGGCAGTACTCTTTATTTCACACCGTCCGCGTTAAAGATCATCCTGCTGGTCGGGCTTCTGCTCAATCCGATAGATTTGACAAGAGTTCTCTCACTTCTGGCTGTCGGCGGGCCGCACCTCTTCGGACCGGCAGGCGCGACATTGATCAAGATGACCGGATCAGAGACCACTGCAACCCTGATCGGATATGCGTCATTGGTGGCCTGGATTGTGCTTCCAATCCTCGCCTCGATCATTCTGTTCAGGAAGCAGGATGTGTAGACAAGATTGATTCCGAGATAATTGCTTTTCGGCGCCAAAGAATCCATGATGAGCTTTCCGAACGTAGACGGTTTGACCACCGAAATCGAGACCCTGATGCCATCCATGGGACACGGTTCTGAAGGGAATGTGGCACCTGTTGGTGTGGGTAATGGCCGATATCAGGGAGTCGTTGGATTAAGTATGACTGGTGACTGGGAAATCACTTTCACCTTTTTCGACGCCTCAGAAGTAGAATTGGGGCAGATCGTTTACGCATTCGAGTTTTAACCTGAGAATAATCTGTGCCACTAAACATCCGAAATATTCTATTGGTTTCAGTGTTTCTGTTACTCTACTCGCCTGCACTAATCGCAAACGAGTTCCACGTTAGTGGAAGAGTAGTAGATGCAGATACTGGCGAACCCCTCGCGCATGTCGGTCTGATGATTGACGGATGCGCGAGGGGGACAGTCTCTGATTCTGATGGAAAATTCTGGATTAGATTTCCTGCTGCATCGAATCAAGTCACTTTTTCGCTGCTTGGGTACAAGCCACTAACTCTGAACTCTGCTCAGCTTCGTGATGATATTGAAATTGCTTTGCAGATACGAGGACTTGAGCTGGAAAAGGTTGTGGTACTGGGAGAATCCGTGAACATGGAGTCTTTCAGATTTAATCGCTACCAAACGGGCATATCCACCACTGAACAAGCTCTTGAATCAGTGGAAGGAATAAGCTTGATGCGGCGAGGCGCATTTGGTCAAGAGCCTTCTATTCGCGGAATGAATGGTGGTCAGATACTATTGCTCGTGGATGGAATGCGAGTTCATGGGGCCTGTACAGATCGAATGGATCCTGCAACCAGCTATGTTGATCTGGATGCTTTAGGCGAGGCGACCCTTCGCATGGGTGCCGTTGATACCAGAGATGGCGCCATGGTTGGGGGTAGTATCAATCTTAATCATGTTTCCCAGCCACTGTCTGAAAACTCGCGACTTGATTATGGAGCCTCGGTTTCTTACGCTGACGCTCTCGCATCAACCCGCGGCAGTGCGTATTTGGGCAGTTCTTCATCTCACATTTCCTACCGACTCAGGGCAGCTTACCAGCAAGCCGGTAATTATCGCACTCCTCAAGGGACACAACCGTTCTCCGGTCATGAGAAACTCAACCTTTATGGAACAGTTCGAGTTGGATTAACTCAACGACAACAGCTCGATCTGCTGGTTCAGACGGATGATGCCTGGGACATGGGATACGCTGCTCTACCAATGGACGTTGGATATGCACGTTTCAGGGCTGGTTCAGCTCGTTGGAGCGCTCAGCAACCTGCGCATTGGATAGAGAAACTGAGTGCTTCTTTATATCACAACCGTGTGGATCATTGGATGGATGATGCAACTCGGACCGAATTGCTGATGAGCATGCATATGGATATGCCGGGTTGGACCAGAACATCAGGTGGCACTATCGAATCCAGTCACCGTCCTGCTTCTGGCTGGCAAGTGCTGACGAGACTCGAAGCGTTTCAAACACGGCAATTCGCAGATATGACGATGTACCCCGATGGATCTGCCGAGATGTATCTCGTAACCTGGCCAGATGTACAGACCTCGTCAGCAGGTGCGTGGTTCAGTCTGCAGCATCAGCGTGGTCCATATAAGTTTCATGGTTCATTCCGGCAGGATTATGTCAACACAAGTGCTAACGACGAGCAAGGCATTCAGCAACTTAGGTTGTCTGATCCGTCAGCCCCGGACACGCGAAATGATCCACTGACGGGTGGTTCGTTCGGAGTGGATTGGCAAATTTCCAGCATGATCGAAACTGGATTCAGCTATGCGTATGCAATGCGGGCCCCAAATTCCACAGAAGCATATGGCTACTACTTATATGTGGCTTCGGACGGATTCCTGTACTCTGGAAATCCTCACATTCAGCGTGAACAGTCCCATCAGTGGGAATGGCGAAATAGTATTCGTGTAAACGCTTCACGAATTGATGTTTCCATTTTCCACAATCAGTTTGCCGACTACATCTATGGTCAGATTGCTGAATCTGATGTGACCGTTCCATTCGCAAATGGTTGGAAACAGTATATCAATGCTTCTCGCGCCTACCTTCAAGGGATGGAAATATCCTTGTTGCAGCCAATTTACTCGAGGTGGCTGATAGTTGCTGGAGCCAGCCTGCAGCATGGCAGATTAATGGATGAGGATGATAACCTCCCGAACCTCTCACCATTGCGCGGTCATATGATGTTACGCTGGACAGGATTAACGTTTAGTGGAAATCTCCGGTTACGTGGGTCGCTTGAAAGAGACAATCCATCAATTATAAATGGCGAAAACCATTCTCCTGCCTACGCTGTGGTCGACGTTCAAGGTCAATGGAAACTCAATGACATGCTTGTCTTCCGTCTGGGCATCGAAAACCTGCTGGATAGTGCATATCAGGAACATCTGGATTGGGGTCAGGCGATACGTCCTGGGCGGACTTTCCGGCTTGAGCTTCGGTTTAATGCAAGCCAACCTGGGGATGGATAGCAGCTACTATGAAATGAAACATGCACTGTAACCATATAGTGCACTGAGAACTTTCCTGATAGGTCACCGAGTTCACCAGATTTTAGCGATGACTCAGCCAATTGAGCAGCTTGAGGAAGATAAACTGCTTGCGGGATGGGTGGCGAATGGAGCCATAAAGAAATCCTGCGGTCAGCCCACTCAACGTGAACATCCGTCTAATAATAGTTTTGGCAACCATTTTTGGTTTAGAACGAGTAACCTGTATCCCACCTTGAGACTGTACCCCACTTCGAAGGAAGGTCGCCAGTTGGCGAGCACGCTTCAGGACGTAGAACAAGTAGTCACGTCCGGCATACAGATGAAGCAACGATGGTGGATGGAGAATCGGCGCGGTATAGAGTAACCAGCGAACTCCGTCAGCAGGAACATGTCTGATTGGTGCAGGAAGAGTCATGCTGTGATCGTCGAAAGCACGTCGTAGAGTTACAACCATTAGGTCAAGTGCATGCCCTAGTCCAATAGTCTCTGCCCTCTCCCTGACTCGCTTCCAATCAACCTCTGCTCCCCAGGTCTGAATTGCCAGGTATGCATCCAGAAGTACTTTATGCGGCTGAAACAGGTGTTCGAAGGAACCATGAAGGATTATATGCATCATTTGGTCTTCGAGACTCAACACCTGAATCGGTTGTCCTTCCAAATCCGCTTGTATGGCACGAGTCCAGCATTCTGATGTATCCCACGTAAGATCTGAGTAATAGGGTATCAGATCCTGGTGCAGGTCAACCTTGATTCGACGTTCCGGATGATACAGCCAGATTTCTTTTTCAAGCGAAACGGAATCATGTTCCTGGATAGAGACGTATCCCAGCTCGATGAACACATCGGTCGCTGCAGTCAGCTGTTCAGGACGGACAAGCAGATCAATATCAACCATCGGGCGAGATGCTGGATCCTCGTAGAGCGAGTGCGCAAACCACAATCCCTTTAGAGAAATGCTGTCGATACTTGCTTCATTCAGAGCATGTGTGATGGAAGTATGTGCAGTCATTAAACGTTGCTGCGCAATCCAAGAATTCTGGTGCAAATGATGAAGTTGTTTTTGTGCGCTTGCTGGAAGCTCGTCCAACGCATCCTGCTGATTCAGATTGGCATAAATAAAAGGGGCAAGATCTTGTCTGGATGCAAGCGCCACCAGACTTGGCCAGACATTCTCTGGAATCTTGTTTATCTCACTTTGTAGAGTACCTCTGAGGCAAGATTGAAGCAGTTGAAGAAGCCAATGTGGGAGTAAAATGACATCAGGGTTGGAAACAGGTGAAGTTGCACTCTCCATGCGTATGGAGCGTGTGAGTACAGAATGATGCACCATTCTCATTGACTGCCAAAGTCTTGACCGAATTAATCCAACTATACCTCCCCGTACAGGTTTCCATGAATGTGATCTCCAGACTGCTATCACACGTCCGACAAACTGATCGGGTATTACCAGTTCCTTGTCAGCAGTAATTCGATCATCACCTCTAGTCTCAAAGCCGCTAGACAGAATGTGCATTACTCTATGCACAACATGTCTGTCTCGTGAACGATTTAGATAAACAATGACATCCCCAGCCCGGACATCGGTCACCAGACATGGCTGTACACGTAAACGATCCCCCTGGCGAAACAGCGAGCGCATGCTGCCGCCGTTATAGGTGAGTTTCATTGAACTCATATTCGTTTCAGATTGACCGTTCAACATATCTGGCAAACCTCATGTATGCACACATACGTAATTGGAATCTTCTGATGAGTCTGAGTATAGTTACCTTAAGTTCGTAAAATACAATAGATACATGTGTGACGCTGCGCAATACACGAAAATGATGAAAAACGCCCATCCCCAGTTGGGATGAGCGTTTGGAAATTCAAGCTTTCGCCAGTGACTACTGAAGTAGAGTCACTTTGCGATGCGAAACCTGTTCACCAGACGACAAGCGGAGGAAGTAGATGCCTGACGCGTGATCTTTCGCTTCCCACGTGAACGTATGGGAACCAGCGTTCAAGTGTCCGTTATGTAAGCTGGCGACCTCGCGACCCAGAATGTCAAACACCGTCATTGTAGCGTTACCCGCATCCGGCAGTCCCATTTTGATGGATATCTGCGCGTTGAACGGATTCGGATAGGCTGAATGTATGCCGAACTCAACCGGTAGTTCAGCACCAGGTTCGTCAACGCTGGCTACCAGGTCTTGATCTAAGGCAATGATGCGGAATCTAACGACCTCAACATCCTCATCACCGACCGTGAAGACGTAGTCATCGAGCTCACTCAATAGTCCAACTCGAACAATACTCTGTTGATTGTAACGGTACAGTTCGAACTCGATATTTCCTGGGACTCCTTGCAACGCAGGCCAATAGAGTCTGAATGAGCTGTTCGGCAGACGACGGGCTTTTATCTCAAAGTTCCAGCTATCCCGATCAAATTCTTTGTCACGATAGTCATGTGCAAACCGGCGTCCTTCATCCCAGTTTTCATGGGTAAACGCAAGGCTGACATATCTGGAACTCGGTGGCGTCATTTCGAAGGCATCGTAGCTATCGTAGCCATCTAACGAACGATCACGGACTCCGAGCTCGTTGTAGGTATCAAGATATGTACCATCCAGAGACTCAACGCAGAGCTGCAATCCCCAACCGGTTTCAACGAAGTAGTCATCAATGACTGGACCGTGGTCACCGCTATCGTAGGTAAATGTAATGTCACCATCACCCGTGGTCGTTTTGACAACCCAGAATCCGTCCCACATGCCAAGTGTGGCAGATTCAGCAAGCTGGATGAGATACTGTGACCCATCCCACGTGTAAATGTTTGAGTTTATTCCGTCCTGCCCCCAGTCAGAGGGAGAACCACTTGCGGTCAGAACCGACGCTGAGACAGTGAAATCACCGTAGAACGGGTTTGCCAACATGGTGACACCGTTCTCGCCTCCAGTCTGCCCAATGATGTCTTGGGTAACGTCTGAAGAAGGAGCACCAGTTGATGTCTGGGCACTGGTGATGTCCAGCCAGGGATCGGAAACTCCAGGTTCCACATCCTGAACAAACCAGTATCCAATACCCGGTTCAATATCTGGCGGTTCCGTGAGCGGATCGCCATCACCATTACCAAAGCGCTCATACGCTTGAGTCGTGTTGTTCCAACGGCTCATGACCCATGTGGAGGATGTACTCGCTCCGCCGAGGTCATCGCTGAACAGCTGGTCTGCGTTTCTATCCCCCTGGTCAGTTATGTCCACTGGAGGACCTATGAAGTACCACTGGTTGGCAGTACTGACATCGAATGTGTATGTGTCTACTTCGTACTCGGCAGCATCCACATAGATGGTTTGTGTACCACCTGACGTAGTGTTGTAGAATTGGATGATTTCAAATTTGACATAAGCCGTTGTTGATGGTGTTACCAACGTTGTCTCAACATTCTGCCATGCAGCATTGTTGGTCGCAGATGCAAAACTCTGCTGAATCAGTGTACCATCGTAGTCGTAAGCTTTCAGATACAGGCGCGGCAAAGAAGGATCGTTATCAAGAATCTGTACACGTCCGGTAACCGTGTCACCTGGATACACACCCAGGAATTGTACCATTCGTGGACGTACATAGGCTGTCGAGGTAACGGAAGCAGAATACGAACCCTCGTAGACAGTGCCAGTTTCCTGCTGAACATCGCTGTTAAGGGGTTCGATCACCGTCCAGCTGTCAGGTACGCCACCAGTCCAATCTTCCAAACCAGGGTTTTCGATGTTGGCAAATGTCGGAACGCTAATCGTGATTTCTGCAAAGTCGATGTAGTTCGTCTGCGTTCCTGGGGTGCCTGTGTCATAGAAATAGATGACTTCAAATTTGATTTCCGCGGAACTTGCGGGAGTTACAAGATCAACGTTTAACGCCTGCCAGCTTCCAGAGTTTGCAGACTGGTCATAATCTTGAAGAAGCAGCAATCCGTCATTGTCATACACTTTTAGATACAAGCGTGTGTATGATGCTTCGTTGTCATACACGAACAAATTGGCCGTTACCGCCTCGTTCGCCTCAACATTGATATACTGGACCAATCGCGGACGTGAATATGACGGGCACACCAACTCAGCAGAAGCTGATCCGCTGTACGCGAACGCGTCCTCGCGGACCTCATTGTTGCCAGTTTCAACGATCGTCCAACTATCTGGATTATCACCCGTCCAGTTTTCAAAGTCGGCGTTGTTGATCTGTGCCTGTACAGGAATAGCTGTCAGCAAAACGAAGACGACCAAAATGCTAACAAAGAGAATCGAAGACCTCATGATAAAGTCTCCCTGATTGTTAGAACAGCAGGTAAACGACGCGTAGAACACGAAATAGTGTACTCCGTCATCATGTAGTTATCGGTCACTGGACATCGGACAAGGTGCATCGCATCAATTTACTCAAGCAAGATTCCAAAAATCTACATGCCTGAATTGCAATTTGCTGTGTTGGAGAACACATTATCGGCATCAAATTCTTCGGACTCGGAGTAAGTATTAGAAATTCGCGCCGACATCCAACGGAATGTACTCGGTCCAGAGCTTAAGCACAACAAGATAGTTCTGAAATTGTTCCAGAGTACCCTCGAGCCATCGTTTGAGGCCATGCCTCTCTTTACATCTCTTGATCGACGTTTCCTGTGATCTGCGTCATTGCTATTGAAGAGCAGATGTCGGATTTTTAAAAATCTGATGCACCGACAATTTTCAATGGTCCGATTGTCAGTCGCGAAATCACCCGAGATGAGAGCTCTTGGTGTGTTTAGGGGGTGCATTGAGGATATTTTAGCAGCATATTCGGTGCTGATGCGTGTTACAATTCTTAGTGCACGACTTTCACACCATCGAATTCGAATTGATATTGTATCAGGAGGCACTCGTGAAGAAAAGCGTGGGATATGATAAACCCCTGCTTACTGAGCTTTCCTTGCTCCTCGACGTTGCCCATGGGTTTTCTGAACCGGACCCACCGGCGCAGAACGATCCGGGGGATGGTGAAGAGAAGAGGCAGGATCAACAGCAGGAGTCGGATTCGTTTGAGTGGTTGTAATCGGGCGACGTTCCCATGCCAGGTAACTCTTCTGTCCTCGTGACAGAATCCTCCGTTGTTTTTCGCGATGATTCAACTAGCGGTGGAGTGTTGTACCACCCCGGAACAGACCGGGCCTACAGCATAAACAGTCTTGGAACCCGCATTTGGGCCATGATTCATGAGGGGATAACCCCTGAAGAAATCATCGCGCAATTGCAGGTTTTTTTTGTTCCCCCTCCAACCACACTCAAGCAGGATGTTGAGGAGTTCATCGACAGCCTGATTCAGAACAAACTTATTTACCATGACGACTGATTTGTCGGTTTCACTTGTTCTTGCTGATGAAACCCGCTGGACTTTTCGAGCCGTTTCAGCTGGGATTGATTGGCTACGGAAGTTTGCTTCGGTTCTCTCTCTGCCGTCAGAGGAAGGAAATAACCAGGCCGATAAATGGACTATATACGTTGTCACGCATACCGAACTTGATGCCTGCCTGACCTTTTTGGGAACAAATCAAACTCAGTGCAACGAGTTCGACTTGGGGCCATTACGCGTGTACACACTCCCAGGGACAGAAACACATGTTTATGAGGTTCCAGATCGTTCCAATCGTAAGGATTGGTTGATGAGTATGTGGTACGGTCAGTATCCCCTCTACCCTGCTCTTTTGCGGGCTGGGAATCTGCCTATCCATGCCGGGCTGGGTGTGTATGGTGAAAAAGGTGTTCTCTTTGCCGCGCCGGGAGGGACTGGCAAATCTACTACGATGCGACGTCTCCCGTCCGAATGGGAAACGGTCAACGATGATGAGTGCTGGTTGGTGCAGACTGATGCGGGGTTGTTCGCTCATCCGATGCCGACATGGAGTGATCTGGTATTACGCAATATCGACCAGGTTTGGCCGTCAACAACCGCAATTCCAATTCATACTGTTGTCTTCCTTCGTCAGGCGCAGAAGGTTTCGCTCGAACAATTGCAGCACGCCGCCACGTCGAACTATCTGAAGCAAGCGTGCGAACAAATATTCCGTCGAGCCTGGACATCATTGCCTCCTCCAGATCTCACTCAAGTTCGGAAACGAGTATTTGAGCAATCTGAACGGTACTCACGTTCGTTGAGGGGGATTCTACTTGACTTGACCCTCGAGGATCCATTCTGGGAAATACTGCAGCCATACCTTGATGTACCCTCACGTTAGCAGAATCAAGTAAACCTGTTTGTTGTTCTCACCTGTCGCGATTGAATATCAGTTGTTGTACCTTGTTCGCGTTGTGATCAAGGAATACTGAAGTCCGCTGGAGTCGCATGACACTCGATACTGAGCAAATCAAATCATCAAATGCACGTCCACTCGGACGGCTGCTTCGCATGCTGTGGCTGCACGCCCCGCAGCAGGCCACAGCCTACACGATTTTCTCCATCTTCCGTGGCATTTTGCCGCTGGTACAGTTACTGTTGTTCAAGTGGATTGTCGATAGTATTGTGCTGGCCATCGAGCTACCCGACCCGACTCAAGGATTGAGCCAGGTGATGCGGTACGTGATAGCTGCGGGTGTAACCTATTGGCTGCTGATCAGTTCGGGAACAGTTGATGGTTGGTTGCGCCAACACCTCGTCCAGAAGTTTACTGACCATCTGTTTGACAGCATCCATCGTAAATCGATAACAGTCGGGCTTGCTTACTACGAGAACAGCGAGTTCCGCGACAGCTTGCACCGCGCTCAACGGGAAGCTTTGTCCCGTCCCGGACGTTTGATCCAGGAGGCAGGCAGCCTGTTTCAGAACCTGATCGCGATCACTGGCGTGGCGGGTTTGCTGATCTCGGTTAATTGGGTGCTCGGACCGGCGCTCGTTATTGCCGTTCTGCCAGACGTCTTCATTCGTTTGCATTACTCACGTCGCTGGTATGCATGGGAACGCAGCCGTACCCAGGATGAGCGGCAAGCCCGTTATTCAAGCTGGGTGTTGACCAGCACTTACTACGCAAAAGAGCTGATCCTCTACGGTCTTGGTGGGTTGTTCAGCGATCGGTTCAAACAGCAACGGGACAAACTGCGGCAGGAAAAGCTGAATATTGTCTCACGGCAGTCATGGTTTGAATTGATTGCAAAGACGATTTCCGCTAGTGTGATTCTCGGATTGTATGCATTCATATCGTGGCATGCGGTAGTTGGTTCGATCACTATCGGTTCGCTGGTGCTTGTAATTCAGGGTCTGGCGCGAGGCGGTTCGATGATCCAGCGAATTCTTACCGGTGTCGCGGCCATGTATCAGAACAACTTGTTCCTCGGCAACCTGTTCGAGTTCTTTGACTGTGAACCTCAGATCACAGCACCACCACTTCCCGCAGCCGTTCCCACTGACCTAATCACTGGGATAAAGGTTGAAAATGTGTCCTTCCGCTATCCGAACCGCCAGGACTGGGCGCTGCAGGATGTGTCTTTCGATCTGAAGCCATCGGAAGTTCTCGCCATCGTTGGTGCAAATGGATCAGGTAAAACAACTCTCGTTAAGTTGCTGACACGGCTCCATGACCCGACATCTGGCAATATCTCGCTGGATGGACATGATCTTCGTGACTTCGACCCGGATCAGTTGCGCCGTTTGTACAGTGTGATCTTCCAGGACTTCGCCAGGTTTCACGCTTCAGTGCGCGAAAATATCGCCCTCGGTGACACCGCTCATCAGCCATCAGAGGAAGCAATCTTACGAGCGGCCCAAGATGCAGGCGTTGACGAGTTCATCCCCCGCTTGCCGCACGGCTATGACACTTTGCTCGGTACCTGGTTCGATCATAGCGTCGATCTCAGCGAGGGTCAGTGGCAACGCTTATCACTCGCACGTGCTCTGGTCAGACCCTCACAGGTAGTCATTCTTGATGAACCTTCGAGCTCGCTTGATGTCAAGAGCGAACACGCGCTCGTTTCACGTTTACAAAACGTGCTCAACGGTCGTACAGCAGTTTTAATCAGTCACCGCCTCTCGACAATTCGAGCGGCCGATCGTGTGCTTGTTTTGGACCAAGGGCGCGTTGCGCAGATTGGCACACCAGACGAGCTGCTTGCAGGTGAAAGCTCATTGCTTGAATTGCTCGATTCTACATCTTCTACGCAATAATTCACTATCATTTCCGGTGGAAGGTGACAAATAAAAAAACCCGCAAATGCGGGGATTCAAAGTATCTTTTCCAGCTACAGATTGTAGCTGGTTATTCCATCATCAATTCGATGTAAACAGTTTCGCGCTGTTCTTCCAACCACATGAAATACTCGCGATCCTGCTTCTCCTGCAACGCCATCCGGCTGATCCTGTCCCAATCGTTGATCAAGTTAAATTCGCGGGTTGCATCCCGTTGACTGACGGTCAACAGGTGAATTCCGATGCGCGATTCGAATGGTTCGCTTACATCTCCAGTCTCCAAGCCACGAGCAACCTGTTGGAACTGTTCCGGGATGGATTCCAAATCAAACCACCCTAGATCACCACCGAGTCTGGCAGTTTCATCATCAGCGGAATGCTCTTTCGCGATTTCGGCAAACTCTTCGTCCGCCAACGCACGATCTCGCAGCAGACGTGCTTCTTCAACTGCTCGTTGCTTGTCGCTTTCTGTAGCTTGCAACATAACCAGTATGTGGTGAGTGTTGATCTTTTCTCCACGTCGCCAATTCAATCGGATGATGTGGAATCCAAATCTGGAGCGAATCGGTTCACTTATCTCGCCTTCTTCCAGATTATATGCGACAGCTTCAAAATCGGGGACGAGATCTCCGCGTTGAGTCGTTCCCAGTAATCCACCCTTGGCCGCACTTACGCGGTCGTCAGAGAATTCCATCGCCACCGAATCGAAATCCGCACCTTGTGCAATGAGATTGAACAGGCTGTCGGCCCGTGTCTTTGCCTGATTGCGGGCATCCTCTGCTGGTTCAATTTCGATCAGGATGTGTGCCAGTCGAACACGTTCCGGGATTGCCGGCAACTCTTGCTTCACCTCATCATAAAATCCCTCAACTTCCGCACGTGTGATCGACGTTGACCTAATCTGGTAGTTGCGAACACGTTCAATGAGCAAGCTGTTTCTCACTTGATCACGAAAATCACGACGGATCTGACGAATTGGCTTGCCATAATACTCTTCCAGTGCCTCTTCCCCACCGACCTCACGCACAACCTGATTGATTCGGTCATCGAGGGTCAGGTCAACCTGACGGTCTTCAACGACGATATTCGTGTCATTTTCTGCGATCGATAGTAGGATCTTCTGGTTGATTAATTCGTCGAGCACTTGCGCCTGTAGTGCCAGGATGCTCTCTTCAGATCGATAGGCATCACGGTTGCGGAGCACAATATCCTGCACATACTGCAAGACTTCTGACTCGAGGATAATCTCGTCATCGACAGCCGCGATAATCCGATCCACCACCTGCATGTCCTGCGCATGAACGAATGGAACGGTCATCGCCAACAAGATGATAAGTGCTGATATATGAAAATATTTCACGTGTACTACTCCTCCGTGGTCTGGACAGCTGATCCAGACTCAAGACTATCGTTGCTGATCTCGCCGGGTACTATTTCGTTCCCAGAAACTATGTCAGCAAATCGGATGCGAACAAATCCACTCTGACGCGCTTCCCGTCGCAGAGCTTCAATATAATCCAGTTTCAGCCGACTACGTTGTTCCGCAATCATCCTGGCCTCAACCAGCGATTCAACTTCTTCTATGCTTCGTGGTCGACCAGCTCGAAAGCGTTCCACCAGCTTCACAATCAGCCACTCACCGTTATACTCGATCGGCAGGCTGGAGTGTCCCGAACGTAGAGGCTCGATGCCGGTCGAAATCTCATTTGGTAGACGATCAACACTAAGGTGTCGCAATGTGTCAATCCGTGTCAGACCAATTTCGTCACGCATTTGCGAGACCGGTGATGACTGATCAAACGCTTCCCGCAGCCGCCAAGCCTGATTTCGCGTTTCCACATATGCCACGATGAGAGATACTTCATTTGCGACGCGGGTGTACTCGCCGGTGTGATCTTTCCAGTAATCAATGACGGCTTGCGAGTTCGGCGGTTCGACGACGGTATTGCTATCTAGCAAGCTGTTGATCAGCAGTTCAGTTTCAAGGTCGCTTATCCGTTGTACCAGCTCTGAGTTTTTGTGCAGTCGAAGTTCGTATGCTTCATGTAGCAGAAGTTGAGTGTCGATCCACTTGTTGACATAGCGTGCGAACTCGCGTTCATCATCAGGATTCAGGCCTCGGAACTCGAGTTCCTCTGCAACATCTTCCTGTGTGATCCACGTGTCGCCCACAACTGCAATCGCATCTTCAGGCGCTTCCTTTTTGATTAGTCCGCACCCGACCAGGATCAATATGAGAGAGACGGCCAGCAGAAAGCCGGCCGTCTTTATCACGAGCGATATGTTACGAATCTGACTGATCGCCTGCATCCCCTTCACCAGCCCAAACCGTGTGCGGGAATGTGATTTCCAGCGCACGCTTGTTGACTGTATGATCGATCGTGTTCAACAGGCTGTCCATGTAGGCTTCCTTACGCTGATCACGTGCCCATGAACGCCAGTCCACATTCACTTTGTCGCGAACGTTGTCGAACTCATCTGGACGCGGCTCTTCCTTCGAGATTACCTTAAACACCGACCATTTATCCTGCACCCGCAGCGGCCCGACAACGGTGCCTATTTCTGCGGTTGCAGCATTCCGACCAATCGCGCCGTATTGTGCTTTACGAATGGGTCCGAAGATACCTTCCTTTTCCTGTACTCCAGGACGTTCGGTGTGCTCAACAGCCAGATCCTTCAACGACTCTTCGCCGCTCTCTGCCATTTCCTTGATGCTGTCGGCTAATTCGCGATCAGACACCAGCACTTCAATCAATGTGTACTGCGCATCCAGCATGTACTCTTCAGCGTGGTCTCCGTAGTACGAAACCAGTTCTTCGTCAGTCGCCTCGGGTAGCTGGTTCAATTCCTGATTAACAATCTGGCGGATTCTATTGTCGGAGGCTTCTTTTGCTTGATCCATTACTATCGGCAGGCTAAGGAAACCACGCGCTTCAGCATCGCCCGGCAGCAGTACTTTTTCTGTGATCCAGTTCTCAACTATTGCCCGGACCATAGCCGTATCGTCAAACTTGCGATTGCTCATATGTCGGCGGACGTATTCGCGCAGGTCGCCCGCTGTGTACTCACCCGTATCGTAGGTCACCATCACCAGTTCAAGCTGATCTTCGGTAAGCAGGCTGAACGGGTCAGTATTAGGTAGCTTTGGATTAATAGTATTAAAGATGGTTGTGATGTTGTCCATCTGGAAGTCAACTTCGCGCGAGTCTTCCAGAGCGAACACATATTCACGCGCGGCAGTCACCAGTCGTTGGCCATGTTCACGCATGGCAAGCTGCTGGATGCGATCCCGATCCTCTTCAAAAGTCGGGCGATCTTCGATGGCATTGATCTCATGGGTGAAGATCAGGTGCCAGCCAAACGGGGTATATACTGGTTCGGACATGGTATTTGGAGAGGTAACAAAGGCGACATTCTCAAATGTCGGTACCATCTCACCACGCCGGAAAAATCCGAGGTTACCATCTTGTGAAGATGTGTCTTCGCTGTACTTGACGGCCGCGTTGGAAAACGCCGTGCTATCAACAACTTCATTCTCGTCAACAATCGTTTTGCGAATGCTAACGATTTCTTCGTAGGCACCTACGGAGTCTGTGTCGGCGTCAATACGAACTAGGATATGGGATGCGTTGATTTCGAAACCATCGCGTTCGTAAAAGACCTTCAGCGAATCTTCCGGCAGCAGCGAGTCAACGATCACTCGAGTGTACAGTTCACCGATAGCTGCCATGTTGCGAGCTTCTTCATATGCGGTCAGGACTTCTGGACGATTGGCATAGCCTTTCGCACGCCCGTCCACCGCAATTAACTCAGATTCGAGAACGGTATTGACATATCCGTCCATAGTTTCCTGGGTCTGAGTTTCCAACATCATTTCGCCACCGAATCTGCGCAGCGCCATGTTGCGGAACTCTTCGGTACTCATTTCATCACCATCGACAACCATTACAACGTCGTCGCCAAGCCGTTCACCACAACCCCAGAGCATTCCCAACGCTACCAGGGCGAGAAACAGCGTCATCAGTTTAATCTTCATCTCGTATCCATCTCCTGCGTATCCCCAGTCTGCGACAGAATCCATTGATTGCCACCTGGCATCGTTCGAAGATTCGCGCAGCTCTCCCTCCGGAGGGGAACAACGTTTGTGTGTGAAAGCTTTTTTACGTTAGCGCGTGAAGGTAGCCTCACCCCCACCCGGGTGCAAGCTGCACTTACCTCCACTTTGAGCGGTACCAACATACCACTCATTTGATGAAAGACAGTTTCCACGGGCTCTCCCACGTTCACTATATTCATACATCGTCAGCGGTTCCTGTTTACCGCGCAATCCTACGATGGAGCTCATCCATGCCACGCTGCGGAATGCGATTCCTCTTACCATGCTTCTTGACCATCCTGATTTGTTCATCACCAGTGTTTTCACAGGTTCCTGATAACACTTCCGCACTCGAAATGCAGCACCTCGTTGTCAATCCAACGGCGGGCACGTTGAAACAAGGTCAGTATGGTCTCAACGTTAGCGCATATGGCAATGGCGGATTGCTTGCCGGGGTTAGTGTTGGCCTCTTCCACCGTTTCATGTTCGGCATCTCCTACGGCGGCGAGCAAATTCTAGGTTACGATGAGTTTGGTGGAAATGAGCTTCCAGGTGTTCTGGTCAAGTATCGTCTGATTGAAGAGTCAATGACTCTCCCCGCAATAACAATCGGCTTCGAGATGCAGGGATCAGGTCCATGGTTTGAGGAAGAAGAGCGTTATTTGTACAAGGCACCGGGCGCATTCGCGGCGGTGTCGCGCAATTTTCGGTCAGCGTATGGGGGATTCGGAATCCACGCAGGTGTCAATTACAACACAATTGAAGTTCAGGAACAGCGTGGTTGGGATGGGTACCTGGGAGTGGACTTCAGCCTGAATGAACAATTGACGATCATCGGCGAGTATGATCTCACATTGGATGACAACATCCTCGAAAATAAATTCGGTGAAGGCGAATACGGTTACTTGAACGCTGCGGTCAGGTTCTCATTTGCCAAGGCGCTGGCGATTCAGTTTGATGCATATGACCTGTTGAATACTTCTGACAACACAGAAGGCTTCGGACGTTCGCTGAAAATCGTCTACGTCGAAACCTTCTCGCTCTAACCCTGGTCTGCTTATTTCATGAGTATTTCACTACGCATATTTGTCACCTCCATTGCTGCATACTTGCTGTCAATTGGAATCGTGAAAGCAGATGACTTGAGTGTGTACAACAGTTTTCTGTCCGCCGGAACGACTCTGAATACTGCCAGTGCAAACAGCATGATGGTACTGGACGACGGCGTAATGTCCATGTGGACCAATCCCGGCGGTTTACTCACCGAACACCATCAAATCTACGCTGGTTCGATTCTAACCAGCTCCTACGCCACTGAAGCCCGCGTTTCCCCATCTGAATACAAGGCCGGTTTAGGAATGTTCGGATACTTGTATTCTCTGAAAAACAGCGCGATCGGACTGGGATTCATTGGACGAAATGTGGAAGAGTCGAGCGCCAAGTACTCACGCATAGGCGAGACGCGAAATTCGATTTCGTATTCGGAAATTTCCGCATCCTATGCTCACACTCTCGGCAACGGGTATTCCCTGGGCATCAGCGCTGGACCGATTCTTGGTCGAGCCAGGGATGGTGTTCTTGAAAACGAGTCCGCGCAGGATACGCTTTATACGCCATTGCTGTGGTTTGCCCGCCTGGGAATTAAGAAATCAATGGAAAACTGGCGGTGGGGTGTGTCGTTAGAAACCCCTGCGACGGGCCAATTCACGATAGAACAGCCTGTGTTAGGATCTTTGCGCAACAAGAACTACATCAGTTACAGCGGTGCGCCGGGCGTGCGGGCCGGGATCGGTTGGGCAAATTCATTTGCAGGTGTCGAAGCAGATTTGCTTATCTATAAAACGGATATGATCCAAATCGATGGCGTCAGCACCGATCTCACAACCAACTTGATTAGTACCGGAGTTTCAGGATTCCTGCAAATCAATGAGTTGATCAGCCTGCGAACTGGCGTTCGTTACCGTATTTCTGATCCTGAAGATTTAACTTTTACCCAGCTCGGAATTGGTGGATCGTACATTTTAAGCGAAGAGCTTATCGCCTATACAGCTGCAGGCATATTGCTCCATACTGGCGATGAAATCACGCGGACAGTCTATGATGATGTTGTCCCATATATATTGCGTGCAGGCGTGATATTCCATAACGAACCTGAATGATATAATGTGGAGCCGTGATGTTTCGTGTTGATTTACGTAGTGATACGGTGACCAAGCCGACCCCGGAGATGCGTCGTGTAATGGCTGAGGCCGAAGTCGGCGATGATGTGTTTTCCGAAGATCCTACGATCCATGCACTGGAAGAACGTGTTGCTGATGTGCTCGGCAAGGAAGCAGCCTTGTATGTCCCATCCGGTACGATGGCCAACCAGCTTGCGTTGGCGGTTAACGCGGGTACCGGCACCGAGATCTACTGCAGCGAAAAAGCGCACATCTTCAACTACGAAGCTGCGGCGGTTCCAGTAATCACACGTGCACAACTTTGGCCATTGCCTGGTGATCGCGGTATTTTCACGGCGGATGATATTGCCAAACGACTGCGTCCGGCTGATCACCACTTCCCCCCTTCCCGCATCATCGAGATTGAAAACACGTCCAACGGCGGCGGCGGCGCGATCTGGCCGTTGGATATTGTTAAAGAGCATCGCAAACTGGCTGATGAGCACGATCTGCTGATCCATCTCGACGGTGCACGCTTGTGGAATGCTACAGCCGGAAGTGGAATCGAAGAAAAGGTGTGGGCATCGTATGCTGACACCGTCTCCGTGTGCTTCAGCAAGGGATTGGGCGCACCTGTAGGCAGCGCAGTCGCGGGTTCAGCTGAGTTCATTGACGAAGCACATCGATGGCGGAAACGCTTAGGCGGCGGCATGCGTCAGGCGGGGATCATCGCGGCGGGCGCGTTGTATGCGATTAATAATCATCGTTCCAAATTGCATGACGACCACCGTCGCGCAAAGCAACTCGGCGAAGAACTGAACCGCTTCGATACGATAGATGTTGACTTGGAAGGGTTGCATACGAACATCGTGTGGTTAACTTTCAAGGACGGTTCGGCGCTCGAGCTGATGGATAAGCTTAATGAGCGTGGAATCGGTACGATTTCGTTCGATGCCGGCCGTATGCGTCTGGTTACTCACATGGACGTAGATGATTCCGGCATTGACGAAACTTTGCAAGCGTTTCACGAACTGATACCGGCGTGATTATGGATATACTCGTCCTCATCATTGCACTGCTCGTGTCGCTGGCGACCCTCTTCACACTGCTTCGCATGCTGAAGGAGTTGAACGCGGCCATTGAACGCGAGTTAGATGATCCGGAACAAACAATTGAAGATCTCGAAGCGATGATGGATCAGTTGGACAAGCTGGAAGAATGAGGTTTCCCACCTAAACGCACCGGGTGCAAGATGACAACTAATTCCGCTGATGGCCCGCACTATGTGTGGCCGTTCATAGATGAATTCGCCCCCGGAGAACAGTTAGACACTTTCCTCGCAGTACGTAAGTCTGAATTACGAACCACCCGCGACAATAAACCGTATCTCTATCTCGATCTGGGTGATCGAACCGGGCATATCAAGGCTAACCTGTGGGATGAAGCGGATACTTTCCACAAGGTGTTTTCGGTTGGTTCACTGGTCAAAGTCCGTGCCACACCGCAGGAGTATCAGGGTAATCTCGAGCTGAAACTGCATCAGATCCGTCTGGTGAACGACGGCGATGAAGTCGATGAAGATCGATTCATTCCTACCAGTGACCGTGATCCGGAACAGGATTGGGATATCATCCGGGCTGCCGTTGAGGAAATCACCCACTCCGGCTTGAAAACATTACTCGACCATTTACTCGAGGACGACGAGTTTGTCGCTGGGTTCACACGTTCCCCGGCGGGCAAGATGTGGCATCACGGCTACGTCGGCGGCCTGCTCGAACACACAGCGTCAATCGTCGGATTGATTGAGAAGATGTGCGCGCATTATCCTGACCTGAACCGCGACCTGTTGATCGCAGGTGCGATCTTCCACGATGTCGGCAAATTGTGGGAATTGCGGGCGGACACGGTGATCGATTACACTACTCGTGGACGCTTGGAAGGCCACATCGTCATCGGCGCGGAGTACCTGCAACGGCGTATGGATGATGTCGAGGAATTGGACGACGCGACCGCCGTGCAGCTCAAGCACCTAGTGCTTAGCCATCAGGGTTTGCTCGAACAGAGCAGCCCGGTAGTTCCAAAGACCCGTGAAGCGTTCGTGCTGTATTTCCTCGACGAGATCGACAGCAAGCTCAACGCCCTCGACCGCATCCTGAAGAAGAATGAGGGATCAGACAGCGACTTCACCGAGTGGGTCAACCTGCTCGGGCGGCATATCTACAGGGGTGGGATAGATTCCAGCTCACCACCAGATTGATGGATCTTGCGGTTACTGTCTTTTACTGTCCGTTACTGTCTTTTTCTCTCTTTTCCTGTCTTTTCCTCTGGAAGTAGGTTCGCAGCAGCTCACCTGCTTGATCTTCGAGCACACCGGTGGTTATGGGGTATTGGTGATTGAGGCGGGGATCGTCGTGAAGACGGTACAGCGACTCGATGGCGCCCGCTTTCGGGTCAGCGGCGGCGTAGACCAGTCGTTCGATTCGCGCCAGCCACAACGCGCCCGCGCACATTGGGCACGGCTCGAGGGTGACATACATCGTCGCACCGTTGAGGTAACGCTCGCCCAGTGTGTTCGTCGCGGCAGTTATCGCGTCCATCTCGGCGTGCGCTGTGGGATCGTTCAGCGCCATCGTGCGATTGCGGCCCTTGCCGATCACCTTGCCGTCCTTGACGATCACTGCGCCGATAGGGACTTCGTCCGCACGGGCCGCTTCTTCGGCGAGGTGCAGCGCCATTTCCATGTATATACGATCCAGATCGATCATCGTCGTCTCGGTTGATCCCGTTCACTGTGAAACAGGAAGGTATACTGTTCCCTGAAGCACAGCAAAACCGTAGTTTGTCTCGACCGACGTGATACTGCCCTGTTCACCTATGACGTTCACGCGCGAGGTTCTGGCGATGCGGTTCACCCACCTTCTGATTGCATTAGTGACTGTCTTCTCATTTGCATTCTTCACACCAGCTCCAGCCCAGGAAGCCTTTGAGACTGCTGGCTGGGACTGGACTTTCTCCCCGGCCGGGCACACCTGGGCGTACCAGCATACGGAAAAAGATCCAACCGCCACCTGGGACTACGGTGCGGAGCTTCTGTTCCAGATTGGTGAAGGATATGGTCATGCGGTCTGGTTCGGCGCGGGATATCGTGAAGCGGCTGGATTTGATCATAGCGCCTCGATCACACCGTTCAACCCGCGTCACATTGACAGCGCCCAGTTTCTCAGCTGGCGCTGGCAACTCGCGAACAGAATTGCTGTGTTCTCACACTGGGAACGGTGGTGCTATCACGAGATCGACATCCGTTCACCGATGAGCACATTCTTCACGCAGGCGGGATTTGGGTTCGGGACAACATCACCGGTCGATGTTTATGGTTCGACCACGATGCGCGCGTGGTGGGAAAATCGACCGACTTGGGATATGTATGTATTCGCAGGACCGTTCATACACGGCGGTCCCGCAACCATTCTTGGCAACCATCCATTGCAGCAAGGGCAGGCAGAGGGATATGTAGCTGGAGTGTGGCCGGTGTACAAATCTCTGTTGGTCGAAGCTCGGGTACAATGGGACCTGATGCTACTGCGTGAGAGTGCGGATGAACGTTGGCGTCACCGGGGTGATGTACGCTTGAGCCTTATAATTCAACGGTCTGGCGGCAATTTCTCAGTGTTTGCCGGGCATCATCCTCATGACGATTTCCTGGATCGCCGTTGGCCTTCCTCGTTCTATTTGGGCATTGCATATCGTATGTAAGCGCTCTCTCCTGCCATTGTCGTTTTCTCAATCCCTCGGTACCTTTGAGGTTAGCGGATTATCTCACTCAACAAGCGAGGATGAAGCAATGGCTACGCTGGGCAAGGATGCCACATATGCCACCCCGTTCCATCGTCATCAAAACACGGCGGAACAGCGCTACCGGTTTATTGGTGCGGGTGAATTTGGCGGCAAGGCATTGGGATTAGCGTTCATGGACGAACTTCTTCGTGATCGCTTTGATCCAAGAGAATTTCCCAGCATTGACGTAACCATTCCGGAAATGGTAGTGCTTCGTTCCTCGATGTTTCGCGATTTCGTCGAGTTCAATAAGTTGCAGGAGCTGTTGGACGATCCACCTTCCGACGAACGCATCGGTCGCGCATTTCAGAAAGCAACCTTTCCCGGCAAGCATGTTGGAGACTTGATGTCGCTTGCGGATACGTTGAAGGGTCCGCTGGCAGTTCGGTCATCGAGTCGACTTGAAGACGCCATGTTCCAGCCGTTCGCCGGTGTCTACGCGACCAAGATGATACCAAACAACCTTAGTGACACGACTGCTCGGTTTCACAAATTGATTGAGGCGATCAAGTTCGTTTGGGCATCGACATGGTTCCGTGAAGCGCGGTTGTACATGGAAAAGGCACATGTTGATCCTGCCGATGAAGAGATGGCAGTAATCATTCAGGTAGTCGCTGGCAGTGAACATGGTGATCGTTTCTATCCGACTTTGTCCGGCGTTGGGCGTTCCTTCAACTACTATGCATTCGGACGCGCTCGTCCGGAACAAGGCGTGGTTGATCTCGCGCTGGGTCTGGGAAAGCACATCGTGGACGGCGGTTTGGTATGGACTTATTGCCCATCTTACCCCAAGCTACCTCCTCCAGTGGGATCGATGCAGGATCTGCTCAAAACCACTCAGACAGATTTCTGGTCAGTGAATCTCGGTAATATTCCAACATTTGATCCATTGCAGGAAGCAGAATACCTGGTTAAAGCAGGACTCGATGTGGCGGAAGAGGATGGTAGCCTTAATCACATTGCCTCGACCTACGATGCTCAATCAGACCGTTTGCAACCAGGGATCGGTCGCGATGGTCCGCGTGTAATTGACTTTGGTCCGACGCTCCAATTCAGTTTGTTTCCATTAAACAAACTGGTCCAACGACTTCTCAAGTTATGTGAAGAAGAGATTGGACAAGAAGTTGAGATCGAATTTGCCGTTGAACTCCCGAAATCATCTGAAGACATGGCGAAATTCAGCTTTCTTCAGGTTCGTCCAATGGTGGCGTTTGAGGAGAATGTGACCCTCACAGAAGCAGATTATGAAAACCGTGACCTGCTACTCTCATCCGACCGTGCTTTAGGCAACGGCATAGATCAACAATTACTCGATATTATCTATCTCAAGCCGGAATCCTTTAACGCCGCGAAAACACCACAGATCGCCCAGGAATTGGAGCCAATCAACTTGTCGTTGCTGCGTGAGAATCGTCCTTGTTTGTTGATCGGATTTGGACGTTGGGGAACGAGCGATCCGTGGCTTGGCATACCGGTAGTCTGGAGTCAGATTTCAGCTGCATCGAGCATTGTAGAAGTCACAACTCCTGAGATGAATGTTGATCTTAGCCAAGGATCACATTTCTTTCATAACCTGTCATCGTTCCAGGTAAATTACTTTGCGGTTTCGCATGACAGTCCAAACACAATAGATTTCGAGTGGTTGAGTCGTCGTCCACTCGTTCAGGAAACAGAGTACCTTCGTCATGTCCGTCTATTGAAACCATTACTTGTCAAGGTTGACGGGCGCAGCGCGCGTGGAGTAATCATTCATGGCTGATAAAACAAAATCAGTAGAACACTTGATTGAAGCATTGCAGGAACGTGCGAAAGAGTTGAGCTGTCTATACGAGATCGAGGAGCTTCTTAACGACAGCGACTCGAATGTCGAAGATGTGTTCCAGGGTGTCACGCAGGTTATCCCTCCCGGCTGGCAATACCCCGACTATTGCTTCGCTCGTATCTTGTATGACGGTGAAGTTTACGGCCCTGATGGGATGCGTCCAACGAATTGGGTGTTGCGCGCGCCGATTGAAGTTCATGACAGCACACTTGGCCACATCGAGGTATTCTACACGCGTGAAATGCCTAACGAAGATCAAGGACCATTCCTCAAGGAAGAGATCAAGCTGCTCGACACTATCGCTGAACGTATCGGTCACTTCCTGCTACACAAGCAATTGAAATTAGTTGTTGTAGATTGGGATTCTGCCCGCAAGGAGATAAAGCGCGAGGGTGAGTGGCAGGTCGTTGTCGATCTGTTACGCCGAACTGATCAGGAGTTGTTCCTTGTAGTTGCTCGAAAAATGATGAATCATCTGTGTTGGAAGGGCGTTGTTGAAGCGGACGAAATCCTGGCCACTCTGGGATCGAGTGTCCGTCGCAATGAGATTGATGACGATCCAAACCGTCCTGTTCACCAGTCAAAGACATTCGACATTTTGGCCTTGAGCGATGAGATATTCCGGGTCGCGGAAGAGAATCTCTCGGACCTTGAAATATTCGAGCTAGTGCAGAAATATCTTCAGGAAAACCGTGCTAGTTTTCTCGTGCGGACGTTGATCAACCTTAACAGTACCCTCACCGACATCTCGGACGCTATCCGTCGCTTTCATCACCTGTCGCTGGACACCATAGAACTGCCAGAATCCACGCGCAAAGGTGTAAAGGTGGCGATGGCGCGTCGATTCCTTAGTGATCAGCTGGACTTCATTCAGATTGCGAAACACTATGTCGAGATCAAGGATTTCATTCAGTTGATTCCAAGGTTAATTCACCCGGTAAACAGCCACGGCAAGCTCGGCGGTAAAGGTGCCGGAATGTATCTCGCGTGGAAAATGATCCAACGTGCCATAGATGAATTCCCGGAGTACGCTGAGGTTAAGCTGCCGAAAACGTGGTATATCACCTCGGATGGCCTGCATAGCTTCTTGCATCACAACAATCTCGAAGAAGTCACCGAACAGAAGTACAAAGACATCGAGCAGGCCCGTCAGGAGTATCCCCACATTGTGCACCTGTTCAAGGTCTCGCATGTACCGCCGGAGATTATTCCCGGTCTGTCCATGGCTTTGGACGATTTCGGCGACAGTCCGATCATCGTCCGCAGTTCCAGTTTGCTGGAGGATCGGCTGGGTTCTGCGTTTTCCGGCAAATACACCAGTTTGTTCCTCGCCAACCGTGGCAGCAAGAATGACCGTCTGGAAGCACTGATGGATGCGATTGCGGAGGTGTATTCATCCACCTTCGGCAGCGATCCGATTGAGTACCGGGCTGAGCGTGGTCTTCTCGACTTCCATGAGGAGATGGGCATCCTGATCCAGGAGGTGGTAGGTACACAGGTAGGTAAATACTATCTGCCTGCGTTTGCCGGTGTCGCATTCAGCAACAACGAGTTTCGTTGGTCTCCCCGGATCAAACGTGAGGATGGATTGATCCGATTGGTGCCGGGCTTGGGGACACGTGCGGTCGATCGACTCAGTGACGATTATTGCATTCTCGCGACTCCGGGTCAACCATCGTTACGCGTTAACGCAACAGTCGAAGAGAATGTCCGTTACGCGCCCCGCAACATGGATGTAATTGATCTTGACCGCAATGAATTTGTCACAGTTGCAATCAAGGATTTTCTGCATGAGCACGGAGACGCATTCCCGCGGATCACTGAAATCGTTTCCGAGATTGAAGGGGATTACATGCGTCAGCCGAACCTTTTCAATCTCGATTTCGCAGAGAAGGAATACGCGGTCACGTTTGAGGGCTTGATCCACAATTCACCGTTCATGCAGCACATGCGCAATGTAATGACCACGCTTGAAGAGTCATTCAAAGTACCGGTAGACATTGAATTTGCACATGACGGTAAGTTTTTCTACTTGTTGCAATGTCGCCCACAAAGCCACGGAGAATACACTCGGCCACAGCCAATTCCAACCGACATCCCTGAAAGTGCGATCCTCTTCTCAGCGAGCAAATTCGTTTCCAACGGCTGGGTGCCGGACATTCAATATGTCGTATATGTTGATCCATCGGCGTACGGCGATCTTGAAGACAAGAAAAAAATGCTGCGAGTAGCGCGAGCGGTGGGAGCGTTGAACAAGTTGCTTCCGAAACGCCAGTTCATTCTGATGGGGCCGGGACGTTGGGGCAGTCGTGGTGACATCAAGCTCGGCGTGAGCATCACCTACAGCGACATTAACAACACAGCGATGTTGATCGAGATCGCTCGCAAGAAGGGCAATTATGTCCCCGACCTGTCTTTTGGTACCCATTTCTTCCAGGATCTGGTCGAATCGTCAATCCGTTATCTCCCGTTGTATCCCGATGAAGCAAACAATGCGTTCAATGAACGTATCCTGACCAAGAGCGCAAACATCCTTTCTCAAATGCTACCAGAGTTTGAGGATCTGGAAAAGGTAGTTCGTGTGATTGACGTGCAACACTCGGTTGGCGGTAAAATATTGAAAGTGTTCATGAATGCTGATCTCGAGCAGGCGGTGGCTGTTTTCACTACTCCAACGCAAGAACTCGATCCTGAAGCAATGACAGCTCAATACACAGACGAGATTCCCGTCGACACAAGTGTTGATGATGACCATTGGCGTTGGAGATACCGGATGTCGGAACGTATCGCCAGCCGTCTCGAACCTGGTGAGTTTGGCATCAAGGCGTTTTACATCTTCGGCAGTACGAAAAACGGCACCGCTGCTGCGGGCAGCGACATAGACCTACTGCTGCATGTAACCGAGGATTCCAAGGATCGGAAAGCTCTGCTCAGATGGCTCGAGGGGTGGTCGGCTGCATTGGCTGAGATGAACTATCTGCGCACTGGATACCGCACAGACGGCTTGCTCGACGTACATTTTGTGACTGATGAAGATATCCAGAACCGTAGCAGCTATGCGGTCAAGATCGGGGCTGTCACTGATGCCGCCAAGCAGATTCCGTTCGGTCGCACAAAAGGTCAGAGTTGAACCACAACTCATCGCTACGACTACATGACTAATAACTCTTCACATAACGAACGACTACGTCACCTCCCAAAAGTTGATCTTGTATTGAATCGAGATGAACTTGGGGTATGGCGTAACTCAACGCTCGTGGTAGAGACAATCCGTGAGCTGCTGGACGAAACTCGTCAAATGGTTCTCGATGATGCGGACAGCATCATTCCAGACGCCTCTGACCTCGCCCGTATTGCTCATGATGAACTCGAAAAGCGGTTCCGTTCGCCACTCCGCCGTGTGCTAAACGGCACCGGTGTCATCATCCACACCAATCTCGGTCGTGCACCGCTCAGCGAAGCTGCAATTGTCGAAATGAACGCGGTAGCAAGCGGTTATTCCACCCTGGAATACGATCTCGAACGGGGTCGGCGCGGGTCGCGTCACAACTTGGTCCGCGAGATGTTGCTCGCTCTGACTGGCGCAGAAGATGCACTGGTTACCAATAACAACGCCTCCGCAGTGCTGCTTGCCTTGACCACGCTTGCGAAACGGAAAGAAGTAATTGTCAGCCGCGGCCAGCTTGTCGAGATCGGCGGCAGTTTCCGCATTCCGGACATATGCAAGGTGTCGGGTGCGAAACTCCACGAGGTTGGCACCACAAACCGCACCCGCCTGTCGGATTTCTCAGAAGCGATCTCATCAAAAACAGGCTTACTGCTGCGAGTGCATCCGTCGAACTTCCGGGTGATTGGATTCACCGAGGATACATCACTCGATCAACTGGTGGCGCTTGGTGCCGAGCATGGTGTGCCCGTAGTTGATGATTTGGGTAGCGGTGCGCTTGATGACGTTAGCGCTCTCGCCGGATTACCACCTGAAGCGCTTGTCCGCGATAGCGTTGACGCAGGTGCTGATGTGGTCACCCTCAGTGGTGACAAGCTGCTTGGCGGGCCGCAGGCAGGAATAACGGTGGGTAAAGCTACTACAATTGAGAAGATGCGCAAGCATCCATTAATGCGGGCCGTGCGTCCGGACAAGCTGACGTTTGCGGCATTGTCGGCTACGTTGCGCGAATATCTGACCGGTACACACAAGCAGAACCTCCCCGTGTGGGAGATGCTTGGCAAATCCGTTGCAAATCTGGAATCCTGGCTGCAGCCGGTACTGGATTCCGTAGCACCAGTTACCAGATCCTGCAAGCTAAATGTCTCGATTCAACCATCTACCTCCTACGTCGGCGGAGGTAGTCTGCCTGAGGAAGAATTACCAAGCTGTGCGATAGTGTTCACCGGTTCACAGGGTCGCTTGAAGACGTTACAAACCGCTTTAAGGCTCGCGGATGTCCCATTGATCGGGTATCTTAAAGATGGCGGGTTTCATCTGGATGCCCGCACTCTATCCATCGAATCTCGCGACGAAGTAATTAAGTTGCTGAGTGCGGGACTGGAGGATGCTGAATCATGAAACGCCTGATATTCATAATGTTGTTTGCGTGCCTGCTGATAACGGGTTTCGTCATTGCACAGACTGACAGCACTGCGACTGAGAACGATACTGCTCAAGTCGCTGATCGTGAGGACAGTCGCGCGATTGTCCACTTGATGACTGTCGAAGGTGCGATTCACTCGATAGTTACTCAGCGGTTGGAACGTGCCATCGAGCGTGCTGACGATGCTGTTGCGGAAGCATTGATCATTCGACTCGACACGCCTGGCGGTCTGCTGGAATCGACGCACGACATTACCAAGACGATTCTCAACAGTCCAGTACCGGTTGTGGTTTATGTGGCTCCGGATGGTGCTCGCGCGGGTTCTGCCGGGGTATTCATCACGATGTCCGCGCATGTTGCGGCAATGGCACCCTCAACCAACATCGGCGCTGCAACACCAGTCGGAATGGGTGACACTCCGACGACTACCGATACGAGCGAAGTCGCACAGTCGGATGCCGAGGCGATGCGCCGTAAAGTGACCAATGACGCGATCGCGAATGTCCGTGCGATGGCGGAGAAACGGAACCGTAACGCCGACTGGGCCGAGCAGGCGGTGGTTGAAGCAGCTTCGATCACTGCGACGAAAGCGCTCGAGTTGAATGTCATCGAGTTCATTGCGGACGATGTGGACGATTTGCTCGAGCAGATGGACGGTATGATCGTCGAGGTCGGAACTCATGAACAGATTCTCGACACGAAGGATGCCCACGTCGAGGAGTTTGAAGCGACCTGGCGTGAGGATTTCCTCAGCACACTCGCGAATCCAAATCTCGCGTATATCCTGATGCTCATTGGCTTTTACGGTCTAATATTTGAACTTTACAATCCTGGGGCGATCATCCCCGGTGTGGTCGGTGTGATCGCGTTGATCCTCGCGTTCTTTGCGTTGCAAACCCTTCCGATCAGTTGGGCAGGTTTGCTGCTGATCGTGCTTGCGATTGTCATGTTTGTGCTGGAGGTGTATGTGACCAGCTTTGGATTTCTCACTTTTGGCGGGACTGTCTCGTTAATCATGGGATCAGTACTGCTGATTGACACGGATGTGCCGGATATGCAGGTATCGTGGGGTGTGATTATCCCGACGGTAGTTGTCACGGTGGCGTTCTTCACATTCGCCTTGACAATGGCGCTCCGTGCGCAAAAGAACAAGGTGACTACCGGTCATGAAGGCCTTGTCGGCGAACACGGCACGGTAGTCAATAATCTCGATCCGCGGGGCAAAGTAAAGATCGGTGGCGAATACTGGAAGGCGGAAGCAGTTGGCGGCGAAACGATTTCTGAGGGTGATGAAATCGTAGTTACTGAAGCCACCCGTCTTGTAGTAAAGGTGAAACGAGTGAGCTGAGATGAATCCGCCGGGGCGTGGAACAGTCTTCGCAGCAATTGCTTTTACCATCGGCTTGCTGCTCGCTCCGGACGCAGTAATATCACGTGTATACTTGTTTGTCCCCGTCGGTTTGCTGATGCTGACGGGGATTTTTCTCCGCTTCAAAGCCCCATCAACATTTAAGATCCTGCTTTTGCTCGCAACGTTTGCGAGTCTTGGCTGGTTACTCGGCGTGCCTGAACCACCTCCCACGCTTCCCGAAGGCCGGGTCTGGGTTGAAGGCACGGTGCGCATTCCGATAGAGCGCTATGATGACCGTCTGCGGTACCGGGTCAGCATGCATCGCTGGTGGGCAGGAGAACGTGGCGGCGAACTAGATGCGGGTGCAGTTGTGTATCTATCCGATTCTCTGGGTGTGCGTTTACAACCGGGTGAATACGTGCGGATGATCGCGCGCATGGAAACCTTTGTTGGTCCACGTAATCCAGGCGACATTGACTGGCGCGGCTATTGGGCGAACCGGGATGTACACACCATGCTGCGCTCGGTTCGTCATGTTGAACCGCTCGGTGTCCAACGATTTTGGGGTGGGTGGACACGTCAAATTGTTGGCGAATGGCGGATCGGAATTGACCACGCTATCCACAGCTACCTCTCCCCCACAACTCAACCCTTGGCGCAGGCGCTGCTCATTGGTGACCGTTCACGTTGGGAGGATGAGCTACGTGATCGAGTGGCGTTATCCGGCCTGATGCACCTGTTCGCGATTTCGGGAATGCATGTTGCGTTAATCATCGCGATTGTGATCAGCGCGTTGTCATGGCTGGGATTCGGGCCACGGATAACTTCGCTGCTCGCCTTGCCTGTATTGATAGTGTTGGTACCGTTGACTGGTGCCAATCCACCGGTGGTTCGTGCTGCGATCATCATCAGCGTGGCGGTGATCGGACGCGCCATCCAACGAAACAGCGACCCGTTTCACATCCTCGCGCTCGCATACCTGATCATGCTGTTCATACGTCCAACAGGACTGTATGATGTCGGCTTTCAACTCAGTTTCGCGGGTACATTTGGATCGGTTTTCGCTGCGCAGTATTTCCGCGACCTCGGTTCACCGCAAAGGAAATATGCAACCCAACGTCGCAGGTTCATTCACCTGTGGTCACGTCGGATCATGCTCGCATTTGTCGTCTCAGTTTACGCATGGCTGTTCACCGCACCCGTGCTGGCAGTGCATTTCGGACGATTGCCGCTGCTCGGTCCGCTGATAACATTACCAGCGCTTCTGACTGTCACACTCGCGTTGACCGCGGGATGGGTAATGGTATTTGTCGGATGGTGGCCGTGGCTGGCGAGTGTGTTCGGCGAATCCATGGATATCCTGCTACGCGCGACGGCTGGCCTGGCAGACACAGCAGCGGTGAATTTACCATCGCTGAACCATATGCCGGTGTCGTTCGGGATTATCGCGGGAATCGTGCTGCTGGTAGTCGCCTTCGGAACCAGGCGGATAGCCAGGCAAGCATCATCCGGCGCAGTTCTTATTGGAGTGGCGGCGTTGGTGATTGTTGTGTTTGGTTCCTTGTGGTTGCCTGACAACCGGATCAAGCTGGCCGTGATCGATGTCGGGCAGGGAGATGCGGTCTTGATCCGGTCCGGGCAGCGGGCGGTTTTGATTGATTCCGGACCCGAATACTCAAGTGCGGCGGTTGATCAATTGCGACGGCTGGGGATACGTGATCTTGACCTGCTGCTGATCTCACACGGTGACGCTGACCATTGCGGTGCGGTCCCCGAACTCGTGCGGCAGGTGAATGTGAAGGCGGCGCTGGTTGGACCGGGGACGGCTCGGGATCGGGCTGGCGCGGCTGCGATTCACGCGCTACGTGAATCGGGTACCGATGTACGTATCGGAAGTGCTCAGTTGACCGTAAGCGGACCGTGGGGCAAACTGCTGTGCCTGTATCCTGCTACAGCTGAAGCTGATCCAGCCCTCAGCGACAACGAGCAATCTTTGGTCTGGGTATGGCATGCCGGTTCTGTGTCCGGGGTGTTTCCCGGTGACGCGCCTAATGAGGTCGAGCTCGGTCTGCTAGATTCCTTCTCGTTCACCGAGATCGACCTGCTGGTAGCTGGTCATCACGGTAGCCGCAGCTCGACGTCGACTGAATGGTTGCAGATCCTGAATCCGCAGTATCTGGCGATTTCCTGCGGTCGAAATAATCCTTACGGTCATCCGACACGTGAAGTCCTGGACCGTGCGGATGAAGCCGATGCAACGATCATGCGTACCGATCAGCAGGGGGCGCTGTTGTTTGAGTTGCGTGATGGGCAACTCGTTCCCATATCTCACTCTCAGTGGTGGTAGTAACTCAGACTGGAGACTGGAGACTGGAGACTGGAGACTGGAGACTGGAGAAAAATAACAGGCCCGTGCTTGCTAGCAAGCGCGGATAACCGAACGCTAAATATGCCCCTGTGACCCGCGTCCGTATGCGGTTCGCAGGGATAAACCTTCAATGAGCCCGACTTGCGAGCTGTTGGGGCAAACCACATCTTTGCTCATAGCTTACAGCTCATTGCTCACAACTCATGATTCATAACTCATGTCAAACCTGATCCACATCGCCACATCACCCGACATCGAACTGTGCGTCCGCTCGCAGCAAGGCGACTACGCGCAACCGACCATCCTGTTCATCCACGGCCTCGGCGACTCATCGTTATGCTGGAAACCGTTCTTCGCTAATGATCGTCTTGGTGACTTCACCCTGCTCGCGCCAGATCTGCCCGGATATGGTCGTACACGGATGCACAAGGGCAAGGGCGGCGAAATTCAGCAGCATGTGCAGCACCTGCACGCTCTGATCGAGGAGACAGTCGGCGGGCCATTACTCGTGGTCGGGCACTCGTTGGGCGGACTGATCGCGACTTATCTCGTGCGTGCGATTGAGCAGGAAGAAGTCAAGCCGAGCGCAGAAAAGACACATGAAACTGTCCGTCTGCTCGGCCTGATTAATATCGAAGGCAACCTGACCGGCGCGGACGCGTTCATCTCGTCACGGGCGGTGAAAGCAGACCATCGTGGTCACTTTGCCGAATGGTACGCGGCGTTCGTGCGCACCAGCTATGAGGGTCTGTGGGCTGAAGCAAACCCGCACCTGAAGCACTACCCGGATTCGTTGCGCATGTGCGACCCGCAAGCATTTCTCAAGGATTGCCACGAGATGGTCGATCTGAAAAGCCGTACTGATGATGGCAGCGGCGAGAATGAAGCTGGTGGCGAATACTTGAAGATCCGTGCGCCGAAGCTGTATGTCTATGGCACTGAATCGATCCCCGAGATCACACTCGATTTTCTTGAACGTAACCAACTAGCAACACATGTGGTTGAAGGAGCTGGTCACTGGACGATGCTTGATCATGCTGATCGCTTCGTCGAGTTGCTGCTCGAACGGTTATGATGAGTGTCGGTTCAAGGAATGACATATTTTCAATTACGATTTGGCATTTCCGCTCTCAATAAACCACGAAGTGCTGAACCACATCCTATCTTTGCAAAATCAGAAGATTCGTTACAGATTGAGCGGAGTTTCGCATGGAAGAGACTAACCTGATTGTGTCGCCAAGTCAGATTCAAAGCCGTCTATTCATAATCCGCGGTACACGTGTCATAGTTGACCGGGATCTGGCGGAATTGTATGGTGTTGAAACTCGCCGTCTGAACGAGCAGATACGTCGCAACGAGAATCGATTCCCTGCCGATTTTGTTTTCCGGTTAACCAAAGAGGAGAAGGACCTTGTTCTGGAAGCGGCGGAACATCTGCAACCGTTGAAATATTCATCATCTTTACCCTTGGCATACACTGAAAGGGGTGCGTTGATGGCAGCCACGGTGCTGGATTCAGAATCTGCCGAACACGCCATGGTGATGATGATCCGTTCATTTGTGCAAATGCGTGACCAGGCGCTGACAACCTCGGAATTGACAACGGGGGTTGAGTTTCTCCATCAGCGGATGGAACAGACAGAAAAGCAGCAACTTATGCTTCTTGCGATGATCAAGGACATTCTCTCGCCAGCGAAAGAAGTACCTGTTCCTAAGAAAAGAAGGATCGGCTTCGGCGTTGACGACGAACCAAATAACGAACCTGGAGAATAGTGTTTAGTTCCAGCCGGGTTATAAACAATTTCAAAGGGCACTTTCGTTCGAAAGTGCCCTCTTTCTGTACTCAGGACTGTAGACTCAAGACTCAGGACTGATTTTTCACATCTGATGATGTTTAAAGTGATCCTCGAATTCGGGTAGGCCACCTTGGAAGACGAGGTAGCCATCGAACGGTTCGCGTTCAGTAGTCTCGCCGTTGACCGGTGTTGTCATCATACGTTTGATTTCGGCGGGGTCGTTGGTCTGACCCATCACCCAGCCGAGCTTCACGTATGCGACTTCCGGCAGCATGTTCGCCAGCGGGGTAACACCTATTTCCATGATATCGCGTCCAGTGTCATAGACATACATCTGCACATATCCCCACAAGGTCTGCACGGTCATGAAGATCTGCACGCCCTTCTCGACCGCACGTCGCAGCGCGGGATACAACGGCTTGTTCACATGCCCGAGTCCGGTTCCGGCGATCACGATTCCCTTGTAGCCAGCGTCAACCATGGCATCCAGAATGTCCGGCTGCATGTTCGGATAGTACCACAGCAGGGTGACTTTTTCCTCGAATGACGTGTTCAGCACCGGCTTACGTGTCATGTCACGGTGGATGTAGGCGTCGTCATTCTTGATCGGGACGAAACCGTCTTGGCTGACACGTGCGATTGGTGTGTCGGACAGGGTGCGGAAGGTGCTGCGGTATGACGAATGCATCTTGCGGACCCGTGTTCCGCGGTGCAGCAGGCCGTAGTTGTCTGAGGTCGGACCATACATGCAGACCATCACCTCTCCGAAATCACCTTCGGACGCAGTCTTTACTGCACGGAGCAGGTTAAACGCTGCGTCTGATGACGGTCGATCCGAGCTGCGCTGCGATCCGACAACAACAACCGGGCACGGCAGGTTCTGGACCATGAAGGTCAGCGCGGCGGCGGTGTAGTGCATGGTGTCGGTACCATGTCCGACGACTACGCCAGCCACATTTGAATTCTCGATCTCATCAACGACCGCTTCGGCGACTTTCGCCCAGTGCATTGGGCCGATGTTCTCACTGAACTCGCCGAAGATCTTCTTCGTGTTCATGTTCGCGATGTCAGCCAGCTCCGGCACAGCACCGTACAGCTCACCGGGGCTAAACGCCGGAATCACTGCACCAGTCCGGTAATCCAAGCGGCTGGCAATGGTTCCGCCGGTGCCGAGCAGGATGACGTTCGGTTTGGCCGGATCTTTCGGGAATTCCTTCTCCGGGATTGCGTAGACCGCTTTTTTGTAGCCCTGCACCTCGATATGGGTGACGGTATCCGCGCGAACGCCTATGTTGTATCCGTTATGGGTCAGCTTCATCACGAAATGGCGGTCATCGGCGGTTTCGCTGCGTGGTAATAGTGTGCCGACGAAGTCGCCCTGGTCGGTGTCCATCTTGATCGAACACCAGACGCGTGCGCCGGTTTTTTCGAGAACGGCGCGGCTGAAACCGCGGTATCCCTTGAAATCCTGATCCGGATCGACGGGCGGTAGTTCAACCCCTTTAGCGATGGAACCGGTTGCTTTAATCTCGTATGTCGTATCGCTCATCATCGTCTCATCAAAATCATATGTGTTTGCCCCGACTTGCTTGCAAGTCGGGCTCATCCAAGGTCGAAACTATGGTGCCCGTGGTAATCCGTCGAAGACGGTTACCGCGGCTCATCTGCGGCGGTAACGTAAGCGCATTCATGAATTAGCGCAAACGTCTCCGGAATCCACCTTGCGTGTTCGTGAGCTAGGCGGCTACATTGGCCTTCTGTTCGCGGTGGTAGCTCAATTGGTAGAGCACCAGCTTCCCAAGCTGGATGTCGCGGGTTCGATTCCCGTCCGCCGCTCTTCGACGAAGGTATGCCCCCGTTAGCTTGCTAACGGGGTATATTTGTGTTGGTCTTGATGTGATTTTCCAGTCAACCCAACAATACCCTGTTTGACAAGCAAACAGGGGCATGGACGTCCCGAAAGACGTGAGACGAAAGACGAATCCCAGATGTCCACCAAACCCATGATCGCGATTGTCGGACGGCCGAATGTCGGCAAGTCCACCCTGTTCAATCGTCTCCTGCGTAAGCGTGTGGCGATTGAGCATGATGTCCCCGGCGTGACCCGTGACCGTCTGCACGGCGATCTCGAGTGGAACGGTGTCGCGTTCACTCTCGTTGACACTGGCGGCCTGATGACCGGTCAGCAGGAGGAGATGGACGCCCTCGTCTCAGCTGCTGCCGAAGCTGCGATTGAGACTGCCGACCGTGTCGTGTTTATCGCCGACGGCAAACGCGGCCTGAGCGAACTCGACACCCAGATCGCGCGTAAGGTCCAGCGTCATGGGAAAGACGTCATACTCGCCGTGACCAAGATCGACACATTGAATGATATTCAGGACATCTACGACTACTATACCCTCGGGCTAGGCGATCCGATTCCGGTCAGCGGTACGTCCGGATTGAACACCGGCGATCTGCTTGATGCGATGGTCAAGGGATTTGAACTGGGCATGCCTGAGGAGGACGAGGACGAGATCCGGTTGGCGATTCTCGGACGTCCGAACGTCGGAAAATCATCGTTGGTCAACAAGTTGCTCGGTCAGGATGTCCAGATTGTGACCGATATTCCGGGCACAACCCGCGACGCGATTGACTACAGCCTGATCTACAAAGACAAGAAGATCGTGCTGGTCGATACGGCCGGCATGCGTCGCAAGCACATCACCGGCCGGTCCGAAGATCTGGACTATTACACCGCGTTGCGGACCATCCGTGCACTCGAACGCTGCCATGTTGCCGCGATCCTGATCGACTCGCAGGATGGCCTTACCCAGTACGAACGCCGTCTCTTCGACGAGGTCCGTCAGAAGGGCAAGGGCATGCTCGCCCTGTACAACAAGTGGGATCTGGTCGAGAAGGATGAGATGACCTATAAGCGGGTGCTGGACGATTTCCGTGATGATCTGCCAGACCTCAGCTTCGTCCCGATGGAATTCATCTCGGCGCTGACCGGAAAGCGCACCCAGATCGTGCTCGACCGGGCGTTGGAGATCGCCGAACGTCGCGCGCAACGTATCTCGACGTCGCAACTCAACAAGTTCTTCGAGACGGTTTTCGAACGTACCCCGCCGCCATCGATCAAGGGCAAGTGGCTGCGGATGAAGTATTTGAGCCAGGTCTCATCGAATCCGCCGATTGTCTCGTTCTTCCTGAATTATCCGGAATTGATGCCGGATGCGTACAAGCGTTTCCTCGAGCGTCGCTTCCGTGAGGAATACGGATTTGAGGGTGTCCCGGTGCGGATTGTGCTCAGGAAGAAATAAGTAAATAAGGGGACACCTAATCCCATTCGAAAAGAGTTATTTGTTGTACCACTCTCCAGCGCTTTGTTCTGATTACGACTTCAATTGACTTGTGTATGGGGTAAGGTGTCAAATTCTGAGTTGAACTATGCGCCAGACATTTATGTCTGGGGTACAATTGCTTCCCATTTCATCGTAGCAACCTAGTCTGCTCAGCCCTACCTTCCATCCATGCCAGCCGCACGCAAAAAATCACCGCTTGTTCACGTCGCCATACCCGGCACGCCGGGCGAAGCGTACCTCTATCGTGTTCCAGATGAGTGGGTAGGAATCGAAGTGTCAGGACGAAGGGTATTAGTCCCATTTCACAACCGAACACGGGTCGGAGTGGTGGTACCGTCCGGACCATCGAATGCTGACGGATCACTTGAAACTGACAAACTCAAGACCGTGCAGGCACTCCTCGATCATGATTCACCTGCGTTGCCGGGTGAACTGATCTCTCTATGTGCTCATGTGGTCAAGCGTTACCTCGCCGACTGGGGTGAGGTGATTCAGGCGACTTTGCCGGCGGATCTACTCAAGCCGCCAAATGTGACTGTCCGATGGATAGGTCCGGAGCTGGAAGGTCAGTGGCCAGAGGAGGTTACGAGCAACACTTCTCAGTTTACATTAAGCCGCTTTCTCGCTGGTGAGGGAACGGTGTCAGCATCAGTCCTTCGCAAACGTTTCCCACGCCTCCCCGTTGACGCTGCATTGATCGAACTGGCAGGTCTTGGTTTGATCGAACGAACCGAGCAGCTTGCGGACGCGGAGTCCAAAGCGACAGTTGACTGGGTAATCTCTGAACCTGCGGCTTCGGTTGACGACATTCCGATGCGTGCGACGGCACGAAGGCGCCTGTTATCCGCACTGATCGAGTTGGATCGTGAAGCGCCGTGGCCGGAGCTGAAGGATCGGGCGAATGTCTCGCGCACGGTGCTTAATCAGTTGGTCACGACGAAGCTGGTTCGTATCGAAGCACGAACACGTGACGTCATCGGCCTCGGCTTTGATCCACGTGCGCCGGAAGGCACTCCTCCCCCACTGACGGAGGAACAGGCTCATGCGGTCAACGAAGTCTCCCAACGCATTGAAGCTGGAGAACGTGAAGTCTTCCTGCTTGATGGGCTGCCCGGCACAGGTAAAACGCGGGTGTACGTCGAGCTGATCGCGAAGGCGCGCGCTGCTGGCAAGGGTGTGCTGGTGCTGGCCCCGGAAATATCGTTAACGCCGCAGGTTGTTGCCCGCATCCGCCAGGTGATCCATGAGCCAGTCGTGGTCATGCATTCGGCATTGAACAAAGGCCAGCGCATGGCAGCGTGGCGGGCGTTGCATCGTGGTGAAGCGCACATCGTCGTTGGGCCACGCAGCGCCGTGTTCGCACCGGTACACGAGCTGGGGCTGGTCATCGTAGACGAAGAACACGAGGAAGCGTACAAGCAGCAGGACCCCTCCCCACGTTACCAGGGACGTGACCTCGCCGCCGCCCGTGGTTGGATGGCGAACGCACCCGTGCTTCTGGCATCAGCAACGCCCAGCCTCGAAACAATGCATCTCGTGCTTGAACGAAAGCGGGCTATTCGTCTGCCGCTGACGCAACGTTTCGGTGCGAGCTGGCCGTCTTTGCGCGTGCTCGACCGACGTCGTGAAGCTGAGGACGCGCCGTACATCGGTCCGCAACTGGCCGAAGCGATCACCACGCACACGAATAATGGCGGCGGTGTCATCCTGTTGATCACCCGCCGTGGGTTCGCCCCCGTGCTGCAATGCAACAACTGCGGCGACACCCAGGGCTGCCCGAATTGTGATATCCCCCTAACCTATCACGCGAAGAGCAGCCGTCGAAACGAGCCGGCGCTGCGTTGCCATCTGTGCGGATACAACCGCCGTGTCCCGGACGATTGCGGGATATGTGGGGCGAGTGACCTACGTGCATTTGGAGTGGGTACACAACGCATCGAAGATGAGATTCAGCAACGCTTCCCGGATCTACAGCCCGCGCGAATGGATCGTGACACACTTAAACGAGTCGGCGAACAGGAACGCATCCTCCGTGACTTTGCTGCGGGTGATTCGCAGATTCTGCTCGGCACCCAGCTTGTAGCCAAAGGTCACGACTTCTCACACGTTACGCTAGTCGGCGTGATCAACGCTGACCCATCGTTGAACCAGCCGGACTTCCGTGCGTCGGAACGGACATTCAGATTACTTGTACAGGCGGCGGGTCGGGCTGGACGCGGCGAGAAGGACGGCGAGGTAATCATCCAGACCCTGCGTCCCGAGCATGCGCTATTCCAGTATCTGGCGAAACCGGCGCGGGATGCGTTCATCGAGAGCGAGCTGGAACGGCGCAGAAACCTTGACTATCCTCCATTCGCGCATATGACAGTGCTCACCTTCTCAGGGAACAATGAGGATCAGGTTCGAGCATCTGCGATGCAGGCGTCGAGCTTCCTGCGCAACTATCCGGGTAAGTTGCAGGTGCTCGGTCCGGAACCTGCGCACGTTCGGCGGGTAAAACGGAAGTACCGCTGGCGGTTGCTGGTTAAATCGAGCAAGACGGTGGATGGCAACGGAGAACGCATGCGTTCAGTACTACGTGAGATGATGGATCGGGTGAAGTTCGAGTCCGGCATACGGGTAAGTGTCGATGTCGATCCGACGGAGGTAGCGTGATGAAGGGAACATTCATTGCACTACTGGTTGCTCTGCTAACCATCATCGGGCTGGTGACCCCGCTTTACAGCCAGTCGATCCCGGCACCAGCTACACAGAACCTGCCACCGGGCGAATGGTTAATGCTCGCGAAAGAAGGTTACCTCATCTATCATGAGGGTGCTGATCAGTCAGCAGCAAACGATCTGCTCGTCATGTTCACACGATTCGACGATGACTTTGCGGGTAAGTTGGGAGTTGAAAAACCTCGCGGCGTGCGAGTCTTTATCGCGCCAACCGAAGGCCGGTTCCGTTACCTGACAAGCGGCATGCCGCACTGGACTGGTGGTCTCGCTAAACCTTCTCAGAGGATCATCATTTTGCAGTCGCCGCGCGTCATGCCAAGCCGTGGTCAGTTCTCGGTAACGGCGCTGCACGAACTGGTACACATCATCACCAGTCATGAAAAACCTGGATTCCTTCCCCGTTGGTTCAGCGAAGGACTGGCGATGTACCTCAGTGGCGAAACGATGTACAAGAACCGTACACCGCTTGGCCGGGCAGTTGTATTTGGTCAAACCTACACGTTGGATGGAATTGACAACATGATGGCACTCGGGCCAGAGCAGGCGCGGGTTGCGTATATGCAATCGATCAGCTTCATTGAGTTTCTTGTCGATCACTACGGCTGGGATGCAGTCTCAGCCTTGCTTCATGGATATCAGGAAAGTCGTGATCCAGATGAGGTGATGCGTGAGATCACTGGACGGTCGTTCTTCGATATCGAAGTCGCGTATCATCAGAAACTGGCGGACAAGTACCGTTGGTTCAACCTGCTGACGTGGTTGAATTTCGATACCTTGGTGTGGTCCGGTGCATCTATTCTGGTCATGGTTGTTGGAATGAATGTGATTATCCGTCGACGACGTGAGCTGCACTCAGATGACAGCTACGACATCGACGAATCCCTGACTGATCCGAGTCTGTACGAAGGTGATCCGTTGTGGGATGATGACGATTCAGCTCATGGAAATGAGAATCTGGAAGACGACGAACCGTGGAAATGAAGAGGTGCATATTCTGAGGCCACTTTCCTTTTCGATCAAGTTAACCCATATTATTGAACCACATGATCACAACTGTCGGAGGCAGAAAATTCTACTTGCTCACGGTCATTCAACACTTGATTATTCGCAGACTGGAGATCGTATGAGCACTACGCTCCGCAACCCTATCGCATTTTTCGTCGCACTTTTCCTGGTGCTGACGTTGACCTCACCCCCATCGAATGCAGCAACAACATTTGATCTGCTGCGTATGGATCCGACTCCTCGCGGCGCGGCGATGGCGGGCAATTCGATCGCGTTGATGAACAGTGATTTGAATGCCTTGAACATGCATCCTGGCGGTCTTGCGATGCTGGATCAACGGCTGGTAAACCTGTCATACGCTGACCACCCTCTGGATGTCAGCGGTGGATTTTTCAGTTTCGGTTTCCCCTCAGATTACGGATACTTTGCATTGGGCTTGAACTACCTGAACTATGGTTCGTTTGATCAAAGTAGCGAGATCGGAGAAGATCCAACGGGTACCTTTTCAGCGTCTGACATGTTGATCACTACTGGATTCGGACTTGAAATAGTGGAGCGAGTTGGTATTGGCCACACCGTGAAGTTCATTACCGGTCAGATTGAATCGTACACATCCACTGCGATCGCCGCTGATATATCAGTTCACTGGGACACGGGTTTCAGATGGATCGAACTCGCAGCCGGGATCACGAATATCGGCACCCAGTTGCAGAGTTATGGTGAGACGAAAGAGGATCTGCCAACCGCAGCTCATCTCGGAGTTGCAAAACAGCTCGAACACCTGCCAGTGAAACTGAGTTTGACGGGACATATAGACATAAATAGCGAGTATTGGGGTGCCTTGGCAGGCGAGTTTACTGTTTCACCGATACTTCAGCTTCGCGCAGGTTATACGACATTCGCACCGAATTATCATGTCGGAGGATCTCAGGACGCCATCTCCGGTATTTCAGCTGGACTGGGACTTCACTACTTCGACACTAACCTGGACTACGCATTCTATTCGCAGGGTGCAATCGGGCAAGTCCATCGAATCGGGATCGGCTACAAGTTCTGATTCTGAGGCATGTTTATCGTTTAAATCCGGCCCTGGGGTCGGATTTTCTCATTCCTATGGCTGCCGTTAGGAGAGTCACGGACTTAAACTCAGGTCGTAGTCAAGCGTCTAAGAAGTACAGGCTGATGGAGCCACGGATACAGGTCGCTCCAGACTACGGGAGGTTGAAACGGGAGTTGGGGTGGCTGAATTAACCGGAGAAGAGTTGGTTGAGCTTGCCAGGCTCAACCGCGACCAAGCGCTGGAAGTGCTTGTGCGCAACTACCGACGCGAGATCTACGATCTCTGCGTTCGGATCTCCGGCAATGCCACCGAAGCTGAGGATCTTGCCCAAGAAACATTCATCAAGGCGTACGAAAACCTGGGCAAGTTTCGTGGGGAAGCATCCCCAAAGACGTGGTTGTATCGTATCGCATTCAACCAGAGTGTGTCATTCAAGCGCAAGATGAAGCGCTGGCGAATGACGCGAGTTGATGATGAGAATGACATCTTTGAAACTGAAATTGCGTTAAGTGTCGAGTCAAGTGAGCTTGCGCTTGAGCGTAAAGATCTGGCGGAACAAGCATTCGGGGAGTTAAAAAACCTGCCGGTACGTCAACGAACCGCTGTGATTCTGCGCATGGTGAAAGAATTATCCTACGCAGAGATCGCCAGGATCATGGGCATCTCAGTCGGTGGAGCAAAAGCAAATGTCCACCAGGGAATTCGTAAATTGCGCGAAGCCCTGGATGATGAACAACCGGTCATTGAAACCAAGCCTGGCGCTTTGTTACTCTGAACCCGGGGGAGTTGAAGATGAACGATGATAATGCTAGGGACAGGGAATTACTGACACCGTTGCGGGAAGTGCATTTCGCGCCCGACAGCGATGATCACGAGTTTCTCAGTACGGTTCGTCATCGAGTGACTGTTCGACGTCACCATCGAACGATCCGCACCAGTGTGGTGTCGTCACTGGCGGTTGTTGTGCTGATCGTTGCAATTGTCAACCAGAGTAACTTGTTTGGTCCTGAATACGGCCAGTTGTTGAACGAAGATAATATGGCCTACCTGGGGTGGACCGACGATGAGCTGGCTGATGTGACTACTTACTACGATGAATTGTTCTCGTTTGATAGTGGTGAAGATGATCTGACCGAGCGTATTTCGTCCGAAATGAGCATTTTATTTGATGATGACCCGATCTACGACCCGGTTGACTACCTTGCGATGTACGATGACGAGGTGCAGGAACAAGTCCTCGAACAGTTGAAAGAGTTCAGCATTTTCGATACACCGATTGAAAGTCCTTCCACTGGAAGGGGAGAAATCTGATGAATATATCCAAGCTCAAAACAGCGGTCGTTGCATCGTTACTAACATTCTTCGTCTTAGGCTCTGTGGCTATCGCACAGCCCGACAGCCCCCCGATGGAGGACGTGGAACGGCAGGAAGAATTGCGTCGTCGCGTTGAGATGATGCGCATCTGGAAGCTCACTGAACTGCTCCACTTGGATGAGGAGCGTGCCACTGAATTTTTCCCACGTTACCGAGTCCATCTGTCGGAAGTCGATTCCCTCGACCGGCAGATTCGCGATATTCATCAGATCATAGAGCAGGGATTGCGGGGCGAGAATGTTAACTACGCTGACCTGCTGGACAAGACCTTTGCACTGGAAAAACGTCGGCTCGAGTTGAATCAGGAGCTCGTGCGCCACTCCGCTGACATGCTGAACGAACAGGAACAGGCCGCGTTACACCTGTTTGAGATGCGATATCACCAGCGTCTGCGAGAGATGATGATGGAAATCCAACGAGACATGGGTCCACCAGGGCAATTCCGCGGTAAATGGGATGAAAATCCAGGTCCCGGAGTCCGTCAACGTGGTGGACCTGAGCGGGATCCGGGATCAGAGCCCGGTCGTCCAGGCCGAGGCAGGTAATTCACTGCGATTCACGACGTAGTTGAGTCATCATGACGAGGTGGTCTTACCGAACTAACTTACGATATATTCAGATATTCAGGGCACATGAATCTCATGTGCCCTTTTCATTTTTTGCAGCAGAGAGAGATACCGCGACTCTCGTGTGATTCCAGTCACTCAAATAATTGAAATAATAGTGTAGCATTTGATGAAAATATTACTTATATTAGATATTAATATCAGATTCGTCTATTGAGCGTATATAGTGATTTTGGGATTTCAGTAGACATTGATAGTGCTATACGAGTTCTTTGTCAGGCGGCAGATAGGTTTGGATAGTGGCGAACAGGTTGTGCAGCGAGGATGTCAGGTCGTTCGTTGACTTTGGCGATACCAGCAATGTTGTGTAGTTGTACATGGTTGCTTGATGGAAGGCAACTCGTTGTGGACATTGAGTGTGGACGAACAGTAATTCCGAAAACGGGTCAGATTCGATACTTAGCAACACACTGACCACTGCTTTATTTCTCTCGACCTGTTTTGTGAACGATAGTGTTGGAAACCCGAATCGTGTGATCTGCTCGATGCTGTATGAAAGGGGTGTCCAGTTGGCAGGTAGGTCATCCAGTTCATTCCACGCGACCAGTGGCGTTATGCAGAGCACGTTCTGGTAGTCTGATCCAAAAAAGTTAGCTCTGGCAAACCGGAGCTCTTGTGTGGCGAGTTTTGAATCGCTACTTGTAACCAGAATGATCCTTCCTCTATCTGTGGCGGACGACTCAGTTCGGCCATGCACGCCTCGCATACGTTTCAGTTTCCACCTGAAAAGAGGTTGGTGCAACAGTGAGAATAACGGTTTAGGTTGGATTCGACTCATGGAACATATTGTAGGTTTCAGCACGGCGCGGAGCAATCCTGTAAGCTCTATTTTGCCCCAGGCCTCTCGGAGTTATCTGGCGGAAAGACAACACTCAATTTTAGTTGATTTATGTTTAGCTATGGTGGGAGTAGAACCGGGAGACTATCTTTCGGTTTGCCATTTGTGAAATTCAGCTTTTTAAGGCATAGCGACTTGTAAAATACCAAAGATGTTGAAACGATATTGGGGAAGGTACAACCAGAACGGAGAACGATGATGAAGCATTTCAGCCTACTTTTGATTGGAGCTCTGCTGTTGTCCATGGTTGTGGGCGCACAAGCATTCGAGAAAACGATTCTCGTTGAGTACTTCACAAACACAGGATGCGGTCCATGTGCTGGTCAGCATGATCCCATTGAGAACATGCTGAACAACTACTCGCGTGACGAAATCGCTTATATCTGCTATCATACTTCATGGCCGAGTGGTAGCGATGGCTACTATCAGGGCAATGTTCCTGAGAACACCGGTCGCTGGACTTATTACGGCGTGAACTACGTCCCGTGGTTCCAGGGTGAAGGTCTGTGGGGCGATCAGTCTCAATTGAACAATCTGCTGCCTTTTGTGACTCCGCGCATCGGCACGTACACACCGTACCAGATTGAGTTTGACGCGTGGCCGGAACCTGGCGTAGATGTGCCGGTTACGGCAACTTTAACCTGCGCTGAAGCTACACAGGGCGACATGCGCTTCAATATCGTGCTTGTTGACAAGATGCAAGTGGTTCCGCCTGGCTCGAACGGGATCGATGATTACAAGTACAACATGCTCGACATGGCCTACGGATATCAGGGTCAGGTCTTCACGTCCGCAGGTGGTAACGAACAGCTGGTTTTCAACTTCACCTTCGACATCCCGAACAACAACACTTTTGGCAATCTGGGTGTAGTAGCATACGTGCAGAACTACTCCACGAGTGAGATTTTCCAGTCACGTTACCTGTCTTCCCCGGAAGTCATTATCGACGGTACAGTTACTCACGCAATTACTGGCACGCCGATGTGGATGGCGGTTGTTGAGTTGGATGGTGGCGAAGCGCAGGACCTTACTGGCCAGGATGGCAGCTATAGTTTCAGCGGCCTGGTCGAAGGCGACCATTACTTCGATGTTTACATGGCTGGCTACGAACAGCTGACCACCGATCCACAGTTCTTCGCTTATGGTAGTCATACTGTAGACATGGCGATCATCAACGAGCATAATGCTATAGACATGGTTGGTGCCGTTGGCGGTAGTGACAATGCCATGGGCGCTTTCGAAGTCAACAACACAGCATACATGGCAATGGGTTGGGATGGCTTGACAATTGCCGATGTGACTGATCCGGCCAATCCGACAGTCCTTGGTACGCTTGACCTCCTTGCCGATGCCGAAGATGTAGTTGTCGACGGTAGTTACGCATATGTGTCTTGCGCGAATGGCATCCATGTGGTCGATATTGCGAACCCAGCCGCTCCTGTTGAAGAGGGCGCGGTGACCACTACATCGTCTTGCTACAACGTGGCCAAGTCTGGCGACTATCTGTACGCATCTGCAGCGAGTTTGGGCTTGGTAATCGTTGACGTTTCGACTCCTACGAGTCCTTCGCTCGTCATCGAGTTTGATACACCTGGATTTGCCCGCGATGTAGTTATTTCCGGAAACTACGCGTTGGTCGCTGATGGTGCCTCTGGTATAAGCATCATTGACATCAGCACTCCATCAGCACCGGTAGTGATGAGTAATCTCGATACCCCAGGTTATGCTGGCGGTATTGAATTCAGTGGCACAACAGCCTTCATCGCTGATGACACTCAGGGTGTAGCGGTTCTCGATGTGTCGAATCCGGCAAGTCCAACTCTGGTTTCTCAGATAGTGGCTACAGGTCGTGCAAAGCAGCTGGCTTTGGCTGACAACTGGTTGTTTGTCGCTGAGTACACCGACGGATTCTATGTTTACGATGTTACAGATCCAAGTAACGCAACTCAGGCTGGATATTCGTTGACACCGGGTACAACAAATAACGTTTGCGTGTTTGGTAACACCGCTTATGTCGCAGATAACGGATTCATGTTACTGTTTGACACGAGTGGCCTCGGTAATAACGCTCCGGCGACCCTTACCTTGACCCCGACGTCTTCGACCGAGCTCCCGGCTGGTGGTGGTACAATCACCTACGACACACACATCCAGACCTTTATTCCGCAGCCATACAACGGCGTGGATTATTGGGAAACAGCTCTTCTTCCGAACGGTACTCATTATGGACCATGGGCCGCACCACTGACGTTCAACGTCAGCCCGTTCTATAATGTGACACTTGCTCGTTCGGTCGCAGTCCCAGGCAATGCGCCGGCTGGCGAGTACATTTTCATTGGTCATGTGGGATTCTATCCGCAGGTTGACTATCTGCAAGGCACCTTCACATTCACCAAAACTGGTCAGCTCGCTGGTGGTGATGGTAATTGGATTACTGGCGGTGAGACGTTTGATCCAGTCAATAAAGGGGAAGCGGTCGCGATTCCATTGGAATACGCTTTGGAAGCAGCATATCCGAACCCGTTCAACCCATCCACTACTGTCTATGTTGGTCTGCCGGAAGCGGCTGATCTGACGGTTAGTGTGTTCAACGTCCTCGGCCAGCAGGTCGCGGTGTTGGCGAACGATCGGATGAACGCCGGACGTCACGCTTTGACCTTTGACGCGAGCGGCATGGCGAGTGGTTTGTACTTCATCCACGCTACGGTTCCGGATCACCTGAGCCAGGTTCAGAAGGTCATGCTTGTCCGTTAATCTGTAGATAGCTGTTTTGTCAATACAGACGAGCCGTCCGGATTTCCGGACGGCTCTTTTTTATTCGGGCGCGGGTATGTAATTGCTATCTAACGCGCATTGCGATACGACATGATTTTCGGAGGATTGCCGTTTTTTGAATGGATGTGGACATCACTGGGTGCCCGTAGACGTGCAACGAATCGCGCGAGGTCAATGGCGGTGTCCTTGAATGGTGACCGGGCATGTATTCGACCTGCCAACGATTGCACCAACCAAATCCTGTCTCCATCCTGATACACACGAAAGACTTGAGTTGGTTTATTCATTTTTCCCCCATCACGGATCACTATCGTCCTTCCCCAACACAAGAGTAATGTTGAGTTATCGCTGCGTAATGCTATCATTAGCCAACAAACTTGCGCGGCTCCGATGAGAGTCCTAAGTTCTGATTATAAGTATTCGTTGATTGAAATGACTTGTTCATTCAGAACACACCACAACTCGGTTCGCAATCTCGCGCTTGCCTTCAGTGTTAGGATCACTTAACTTTGTGGCTCATCGTCAGAAGCTCAGATTTTAGAAGACAATCGAGGAGAGTGATTACATGAAAGCGCCACCCATTCCCATCAGTCACGTTCACCATGTAGAAATCGCTGTGGGAAATGCCAAGCAAGCATCCTATTATTACCGGAACGCGTTTGGATTTGACCAGGTAGGTTATGCCGGTCCGGAAACCGGGCAACGTGATCGAGCGTCCTACCTACTCAGGCAGGGCAACGCGCATGTCATTCTGACGACTCCGATTTTCAGCGATGATCCGTTGATGGATTTCCTGAAAACACACGGTGACGGCGTTACCGATATCGCGTTTCGCGTAAACGATGTGGATGCTGATCATGCAGCCGCTGTATCGCGCGGCGCGAAGCCAGCGGGTGAACCTGAAACAATGTCTGACAAGCATGGAGATGTTCGCCGCGCAGCAATTCACACGTACGGCGACGTAGTCCACACGTTCATCAACTCAGACGACTACAACGGGCTGTTTCTGCCAAATTTCGAACCGTGGGAGATCAAGGGCCGTGCGAACGGATTGCGGTCATTCGACCACATGGTGGGCAACGTCGAAGACCAGCAGATGAATACCTGGGTTGATTGGTATCGTCAAGTGCTGGGATTTGAGCCGTTCATTACATTCGATGATAAGGACATTTCAACTGAGCACTCGTCCCTGCGCAGCACGGTCATGGCGTCGGACAATTTCCGGATCAAGATGCCGATCAATGAACCTGCGCCGGGTTTGAAGAAAAGCCAGATTCAGGAATATGTTGAGTTCAACAATGGCCCGGGTGTTCAGCATATTGCGTTACTCACGGACGACATCATTGACACCATTTCTACCATGAAGGAGATGGGTGTCGAGTTCCTCGAAGTTCCAAATTCATACTATGATGACCTGCAGGATCGTGTTGGAGTCATCGAAGAAGACATCAGCGCGCTGCGTGAGCTGAAAGTGCTTGTCGACCGTGACGATAAGGGATACTTACTCCAACTGTTTACCAAGCCGGTGGAAGACCGTCCGACACTGTTCTACGAAGTGATCCAGCGCCGGGGCGCTACAGGCTTCGGCAAGGGGAATTTCAAAGCGTTGTTCGAGTCGATTGAACGCGAGCAGGGTCGTCGCGGTAACTTGTAGTTTATAGCTGTGAACACATCAGGAATAGAAAATGCCGATCTACCACACATTAGGCGACATCCCGCCTAAACGTCACACCGTCTTCCCAAAATCCGGCGGTGGAATCCACAACGAAGAGTTGATGGGTACATACGGATTCGATGGTGCCTCTTCCCTGCTCTACCATTTGCACCCGCCGACTGACATTCTCGGTGAGCGCAAGCTACAAACTGTCGATTGGGAACCAGATCCTGAAGCACATTTGCGGATGCGCCATTTCCGTCTGTTTGACCTCCCGATGGGCGGCAGTCCGGTGTTGAACCGCGTGCCGGTGATGTTTAACAACCATGTCTCAGTCAGTTTCGTCCAGCCGGATCAGACTGACGATTTCTTCTTCCGCAACAGTCAGAGCGACGAGCTGATCTACATCGCTGAAGGCGAAGGCGTGCTGGAATCAGTGTACGGCGAACTGCCGTATCATCAGGGCGATCACGTGGTGATTCACCGAGGCATACTACATCGAATGCGTCTGGGCAAAGGGCCACACCGATACATGGTGATCGAGGGAACCGGTTATTTCCGTTATCCGAAACGTTACCAGAACGATAAGGGTCAACTGCTTGAGCACAGCCCGTATTGTGAACGTGATATTCGTCGTCCGAGTTCGCTACCTGTTCATGACGAAAAGGGCGAATTCAAGCTGGTAGTCAAGCGGCAGAATGTGCTGACAGAGGCTATCCAGGGAAATCACCCATTCGATGTCGTTGGCTGGGACGGTTATTATTACCCGTGGGCGTTCAACATCAAGGACTTTGAACCGATTACCGGCAGTGTGCATCTGCCACCACCGATTCACCAGAGTTTTGAGTGCGAACGTTTTGTCATGTGCGCGTTCGTGCCGCGCATGTTCGACTATCACCCGCAGGCGATCCCGGCTCCTTACAACCACTCGAACGTGATGAGCGACGAGATGCTTTTCTACGCGAACGACGAGTTCATGAGTCGCAAGGGCATTGAGATGGGTTCGATGACTTTGCATCCCGCCGGACACCCACACGGTCCTCAGCCAGGCAAGTACGAGGGCAGTGTCGGTGTTGAACGCACGGAAGAGCTGGCAGTCATGCTGGATACATTCGATCCGATCAACATTGCGAAAGCGGTAACAATGGTTGAGGATAAGGAATACGGGCGTTCTTGGAGCAACGATAACGATTGATTGTCGAGGTAATTGCTGAGGGGGACACTTACTCCGTAAGTGTCCCCTCGTTGTCTAGATCTGCGCATTCCAATCAACTACCTTCTCGCATGGCATTTCACGTACACACAGTCAAGAAGCTGCCCCCAGTTTACAAAGGCACACCCCGTCCGGCGATTGCTGTAGCGGGCCGCTCAAATGTGGGAAAATCCACATTGATCAACCTGATACTCAACCGCAAGGTGGCAGCAACCTCGAAACAACCCGGACGCACACGAGGCGTGCACCGTTTCCTTGTCAACGAACGTTGGGATCTGGTTGATTTGCCGGGGTATGGATTCGCCAAGGTCGGTGAGGATCTGCGTGCGAAATGGCGTCAGATGGTCAGCGATTTCCTGGTTGGACACGGCAACTTGAGCCAGCTGCTAATCCTGGTTGACAGCCGTCGCGGGCTGGTCGAACTCGACAACGAAATGCTGCAATGGGCCATCGAAGAGCGGGTGGGTGCATCTATCGTGCTCACCAAGATTGACAAGATAAAACGGGGCGAGCGGACAAAGATAATTCGGCAAGTGCAACACTCAGTAGGTGATAAAGTGCAAATATTCCCAGTCAGTGCTACGAAGCGTGAGGGAATTGTCGAGCTGACTGCAGCGCTCGAACATTGGTGGGCGGATGATGTATTTCAAGCCGGAAACGTTTAATCAATTACGGTATCTCATCTCCTTAGCACAGTTTGAGGTATAGAGAACAGCCACGGATGAACGTCCGTGGCTGTGTTGTTTTGCTCCTTACTCCAGTCTCCAGACTCATCTCATTTCATCAACATGACTTTTTGCATGCCTGCATCGCCATCACTGGTCAGTGCCCGCACAAAGTACACGCCGCTGGACAGGTTGCTGCCATCAAGCACGAAGCTGTGCATTCCGGCGCTGTGCTGACCATTGGTCAGCTCGGCTACCTGCTGGCCCATGACGTTGTATACGCCAACGGTCAACTGCGTCGCATTCGGCAATGTGATGCTCACATTGGCCGTCGGGTTGAATGGGTTCGGATAGACTTCCGCCATCGCAAACTCAGTTGGCACTATCACTGTCGCAGCATCTTCGCCCGCGATGTTGTTCAACTTCTCGAAGCCGGTGATGGTGTATTCATATCCTCCCTCAGCGCCTGCGACTGCCGGCGTCACATCAAACCGGAAGTAGTCGTACAGTAACGAGTAACCCAGATTCAGGCCGGCATGGAAGTAGTACCGATATTCGCCAACCGGTGTGTTGATCGGCATGGTCTGCGAGAGGTTTGTCACCCAGAGATCCATTCCGTTGTAAACGTTGGTTCGTGCCTGAGCCATCGGTCCGAATATCTGGCCGTTCGGGAACTCGATCTCCGTCCAGAACCACGCCTGCACAGTCGGTGGATACTCGGAAGTGACGTGCACGCCGAACGTTAAAGTGCCACCCTGCGGAATTGACACAGGCGGATTGTCGGGAATAATCTCGATCTGCACCGGGCCACTCGGAGGACGGTTAGCCATGTAGTTGATCGTGTTGACCAAGATCTGGCCGGAGTTGTAGTTGTTGTGATACAGATATTCCATCACCATGGTGGTGACTACAACGTTACCCTGGCCGTATCCATATTCAGCATATGTTGGGTTTCCAAGTGAAGTCTCAACAATTAGAGCAGCCTCGGGAGGGTAATCCGACAAGTAACCGTGATTCGTACCGTTGCCCAGATAAGGCTCAGACACCCCTTCAAGCGCCGGATGTCCAAGGCCATCAGGACCCATGAAGTTCGAGCTTTCGTTATTTTCCCAGATGTAAGTGGTTCCATCCCACAGTGTCAACCTCGGTGTATGGGTGTTCGTCCCCATGTGGAACTGTAACCAGCCACCACTACCAACGTATTCCTCGAACTGCGCCATGTTGTCGAGCACGTTCTGGTTGAAGGTCGTCGGTTGGTTTCCCTCGACAAGCACGAAGGTATAGTTATTGAAATCAGTTGCCGGAATCATCGATGAGTTGATGAGATCGTAGGTCACGTCCGGAGCCATCGTGTCAAGGATTTCCTGGTTGGAATTTCCCCAGAATGACACTAGGTCTTGAATCAATAGGACATAAGCTTCGTCAAGCTCGTTGATATGCGCCTGGACTGGTGTTCCTCCAACCATGGATGGATGATCACTCGGAACCGTACTGGCAAAAGCTGAAATTGTACAAGCGAGTATCAGGATCAAGACCATCGTTGCAATACTCCGCATACTACCTCCTCTTGGTTTTCTTGGCATGCCACTTCGTGGTCAATAATATGGGGTGCTGCCTGTTCGAGGGGATGCAGATGCATCCCCTCGAATGAGTGTCTGTTTTTTGAACGTTATTGCATACGGCATCCATTAGTCATGAAAATCACTTCATCAACATGACTTTCTGCATGCCCGCATCGCCATCGCTGGTCACTGCCCGCACAAAGTACACGCCGCTGGAAAGGCTGCTACCATCCAACACGAAATTGTGCATTCCGGCGGAGTGATGACCATTGGTCAGTTCGGCGACCTGCTGACCCGTCGTGTTATACACTGCGACCTTCAGGTCAGTCGCTTCAGGCAGTGTGATACTGACATTCGTGGTCGGATTGAACGGATTCGGATACACCTGCACGAGCTCGAACTCAGCCGGAACGTTGACAACTCCAGCATTTTCGCCAGTGATGTTGTTCAACTTGTCGAAGCCGGTTACCGTGTATTCATATCCACCTTCAGCGCCTGCGACTGCAGGGGTTACATCGAAGCGGAAATAATCGTACAGCATTGAGTTACCCAGGTTCAGACCAGCGTGGAAATAGTACCTGTATTGACCAACTGGCGAGTTGATCGGCATGGTCTGCGAGATGTTGTTTACCCATAAATCCATCCCGTTGGAAACGGCAATGCGCGCTTGCGCCATCGGACCGAACATCTGACCATTGGGGAATTCGATCAATGTCCAGAACCAGGCCTGCACAGTTGGCGGGAACTCTGAAGTGATGTGAACACCGAAAGTGAATGTTCCTCCCTGTGGTATCGATACAGGAGGATTGTCTGGTATAATCTCGATTTGAACAGGACCACTTGGTGGACGGTTGGCCATGTAGTTGATTGTGTTTTCGAGAATCATACCAGCATTATCATGATACAATTCTCTATCCCACAAGAATTCCATCGTCATCGTGGTTACAACAACATTGCCTTGCCCATACTCATACTCCGCATATGTCGGGTTTGTTGAAGCAGTAGTCACGATAATCGCAGCATCTAATGGCAAAGCCGTCAGATAACCGTGGTTTGCGGAGTTGCCTTCGTAAGGCTCAACAGTTCCTTCCAAGGCTGGGTGGCCCAGGCCATCAGGTCCCATGTAGTTGAGATCCTGATAGTCATCGGTGCTGTAGGTGGTACCATCCCACAACATCATTGCCGGGGTATGGCTGTTGGTCCCCATATGGAACTGTAACCAACCGCCCGCATCAACATATTCCTCAAACTGCATGATGTTGTCCAGCACATTCTGGTTGAATGAAGAGGGTTGGTTGCCTTCAACTAGGACAAATGTATACTGTGAGAAATCAGTGGTCGGAATCATCGATGAACTGATCAGATCATAGGTTACGTCCGGCGCCATCATGTCGAGAATTGCCTGGTTCGAATTGCCCCAGAAAGACGCCATATCTTGAATCAGGCAGACATAAGCTTCATCGAGTTCGTTGACATGTGGTTGGACTGGCGTTCCACCAACCATTGATGGATGATCACTCGGAACCGTGCTGGCAAAAACAGAAATCGTGCAAGTGAGAATCAGGATCAGGACTAAGCTGGAAATACTACGCATACTGCCTCCTTAAGCTTCTTCACCACAATAGAAAAATCTGAAGTATGAAAGCTCTGATGGACGAGGGGATGCAGACGCATCCCCTCGAACCAATTTCTGTGTTTAGAACATAAATGCGCACACGTCCAGAAACAGGTTGATCACTTCATCAACATGACTTTCTGCATGCCAGCATCGCCATCACTGGTTACTGCACGCACGAAGTACACGCCGCTGGAAAGGCTGCTGCCATCAAGCACGAAATTGTGCAAACCCGCGTTGTACTCGCCGGATGCCAGTTCTGCCACCTGCTGACCCATCGTGTTATACACAGCGACCTTCAGGTCAGTCGCTTCAGGCAGTGTGATACTAACATTCGTGGTCGGATTGAACGGGTTCGGATACACCTGCACGAGCTCGAACTCAACCGGAACTGTCACTGTGGATGCGTCTTCGCCAGCGATGTTACTCAGCTTGTCAAAGCCGGTAACGGTGTACTCATACCCACCTTGCGCACCTGCAACCGCCGGAGTAACATCGAAGCGGAAATAATCGTACAGCATTGAGTTACCCAGGTTCAGACCAGCGTGGAAATAGTACCTGTATTGACCAACTGGCGAGTTGATCGGCATGGTCTGCGAGATGTTGTTTACCCATAAATCCATCCCGTTGGAAACGGCAATGCGCGCTTGCGCCATCGGACCGAACATCTGACCATTGGGGAATTCGATCAATGTCCAGAACCAGGCCTGCACAGTTGGCGGGAACTCTGAAGTGATGTGAACACCGAAAGTGAATGTTCCTCCCTGTGGTATCGATACAGGAGGATTGTCTGGTATAATCTCGATTTGAACAGGACCACTTGGTGGACGGTTGGCCATTGTAGTTGATCAGGTTGACGAGAATCTGGCCTGAGTTGTAATCATAATTCCATGCATGCTCGACTGGCATCGTCCAGCAGACTACATTTCCCTGCCCGTACTCATATTCGACGCAGGTTGGCTCACCATTAGATTCTTCGACGATGAGCAGCGCTTCAGGGGGATACACTGACATGTATCCATGGCTTGCGTAGTTTCCCTTCATATGGTTCGACCATATCCACCAGAATCGGGTGATCCACTCCATCTGGTCCCATCCAGTTGAATGCGTCGTAGGTACCATCCTGATAGGTGGTTCCATCCCACAACGTCAGATGAGGCTGGTGAGAATTAGTTGCCATATGCATCTGCAACCACCCTCCCGCACCAACGTACTCTTCGAGGACAGCCATGTTGTCAAGCACGTTCTGGTTGAAATCAGCGGATTGTCCACCCCCAATGACCACAAACGTATAGACCGAAAGGTCCGTAGTCGCCAGACTAGCTGATGTGATCAGGTCGTAGGTAACTTCGGGTGCTAGTGAGATCAGGATTTCTTCGTTCGAATTTGCCCAACCAGGTGAATCCTGGACGAGAAGAACATAAGCTTCATCGAGTTCGCAAAAGTGTTCCTGTAAAGGAGTCATGTCCATTGAAGCTACATTCGTGCTGGAAGGCACAGTTTGATCAGTCATGTGGATGGCATCATTGCTGGCAAAGGCAGCAATGCTCCAGACCAAGATCAGGCCTACTACGAGTAAAACTCTTCCCCTAAGCATACTGCCTCCTTAAGCTACTTCACCACAAAAGACAAATCTGAAGTATGATAGCTTTGATGGACGAGGGGATGCAGACGCATCCCCTCGAACCATTTTCTGTGTTTAGAACATAAATGCGCACACGTCCAGAAACAGGTTGATCACTTCATCAACATGACTTTCTGCATGCCAGCATCGCCATCACTGGTTACTGCACGCACGAAGTACACGCCGCTGGAAAGGCTGCTGCCATCAAGCACGAAATTGTGCAAACCCGCGTTGTACTCGCCGGATGCCAGTTCTGCCACCTGCTGACCCATCGTGTTATACACAGCGACCTTCAGGTCAGTCGCTTCAGGCAGTGTGATACTAACATTCGTGGTCGGATTGAACGGGTTCGGATACACCTGCACGAGCTCGAACTCAACCGGAACTGTCACTGTGGATGCGTCTTCGCCAGCGATGTTACTCAGCTTGTCAAAGCCGGTAACGGTGTACTCATACCCACCTTGCGCACCTGCAACCGCCGGAGTAACATCGAAGCGGAAATAATCGTACAGCATTGAGTTACCCAGGTTCAGACCAGCGTGGAAATAGTACCTGTATTGACCAACTGGCGAGTTGATCGGCATGGTCTGCGAGATGTTGTTTACCCATAAATCCATCCCGTTGGAAACGGCAATGCGCGCTTGCGCCATCGGACCGAACATCTGACCATTGGGGAATTCGATCAATGTCCAGAACCAGGCCTGCACAGTTGGCGGGAACTCTGAAGTGATGTGAACACCGAAAGTGAATGTTCCTCCCTGTGGTATCGATACAGGAGGATTGTCTGGTATAATCTCGATTTGAACAGGACCACTTGGTGGACGGTTGGCCATGTAGTTGATCAGGTTGACGAGAATCTGGCCTGAATCATAGCCGTTATGATAGAGAAATTCCATCGTCATCGTGGTCACGACAACATTGCCCTGACCATAGCCGTATTCCACCAACGTCGGATTAGGGGTAGCTGTTTCAACTATCACCAACGCGTCCAGTGGGAAATTGGTTAGAACACCGTGGTTTGCCCAGTTACCCAGGAAGGGTTCTGTAACACCCTCAAGAATTGGATGCCCGGTTCCGTCCGGACCCGTATAATTCTCGTTCTGGTTATCTTCGTTGAGGTAGGTTGTACCATCCCACAGCATCATCGCCGGATTGTGGTTGTTTGTCCCCATGTGGAACTGCAGCCAGCCGCCAGCGTCAACGTATTCCTCGAACTGTGCCATGTTGTCCAGCACATTCTGGTTGAAGTCTGCAGGTTGATTTCCTTCGACTAGCACGAAAGTGTAATCGTTGAAATCAGTGGTTGGAATCATCGATGAATTGATGAGATCGTATGTCACATCCGGCGCCATCAAATCCAGTATTTCCTGGTTCGAATTGCCCCAGAATGACGCCATATCTTGAATCAGACAGACAAAAGCTTCATCTAGTTCGTTGACATGTGGTTGAACTGGCGTTCCACCAGCCATCGATGGATGATCACTCGGAACAGTACTGGCAAAAGCGGAAACCGTGCAGGTGAGAATCAGGACCAGGACTAAACTGAAAACACTGCGCATACTGCCTCCCCTTGCATGATGTTTAAAACTCCCCCATATGAGCAGGACTATGGTTTATGTGTGCTCTAAATCTCCTTCGGTGCGTTCACCCCGTCATACTGGCTGAATGCATAGCATACACTTCTCATTCGGTTGAGCGCAATAATTATTCGTGTATTTGCGAAAAAAAACCAACCCCATAAGCTCGCAGATAGCGTTTACAGCCAAGCGTCTGATCTTCATTATCACTATTATTTTGCGGCTGTTGAGAACGTATTGCTCCAACCACAAAATCCCCTCCATCATCTGGAAGGGGATTCCAAGGCCAAGCAATACTTCACTCGTTGTGTAGCAATCAGTCTGGAATAATCACTTGAGAAGTATCAGCTTTCTCGTTTCATTCATACGGTCCGCAACCGACATGTTCAGGAAATAAACTCCTGACGGAAGTCCTTTAGCATCAATCGTGATTACATGAGTCCCCTCAGGGACTTGGTTTGAGTTCTGGTGGAGTACTTCCCGTCCTAACAGGTCATACAGTCTTATTGAAACTGATCCCTGTTCCTGTAGTCTGACCGTCAATAGGAATTCAGCATTCGCCGGATTGGGAGAAATCGACACGAACTCATCGGCTTGTAGCTCTGATTCAGAGTACGGGTCAATCTCAGATGCGCCAGGATTCTCAATCAAGTCTACAGTGAATGACCATCCTTCCCACGGGTCCGCCGAACGCCAGAGTTTGAATCGGTCGATCGCTTGGACACGCCAGAAGATCGTTTGACCATCAGGGAATGGCCCAACATCAATATCATTCTCCGGTGTGAAAAACACTAGAGGATTTTGAAAGCTCGGTTGTGGCGCTATCGCGACGCGGTAGAGAATCTGTCCTGGTTGGAAGAGAATGCAATGGCCTGACTCTATGTCGCGAACATAGTTATAGTCAAGATCAATGCCCGTTAAACCATCGGGGCTTTCAATTCCCACATTAGAGTTGATTGAAATCGCCTCATATATGAAGAAGATTCCGCCGAACTGATTCAGAACCAGTTGAAAAGTCACCCGCTGACCACCTGCCCACAGGTTGATATCATCCCATTGCATAATCAAGATTGAGTCTTCATGCCAATAGTAGATATCTCCGTGATTCGAAGGGTTCATCGCATAAAAATGTGCTGGACTGATGATAGCATTCGGTGGTTCGGGATTTGGAAAATCCGGAAGATTTTCGACCAGACCTGTCTGGTCAAATGATACATAACCTTCTGTCGTAATCGTCACCTGACTATAATTCTGTCCGTAGAAAGTAAAGCTCCACGGTAGGTCAACAACCTCGAATCCGAAAGATAGATTTGAAATATCCAATCTTGTACCTGTATCAGCTATGTCAATCCACTGTCTCACGGGACCTGCAGGATCATTTGAGTCAAGCCAGATGTACCCTTGATTATCTGGTCCACCATAGTCGTCAAGCTCCTGATTGTGAGGAAGATATGGACTGCGTGTTTCCTCCCAATTCAGCGTTACCATTGAATCTGCGATAATTGATTGAGGTGCAGGACTCACAAGGTCAAATTGAAATGGGACGCGAATATCAGGATAATGAATCACGTGGGTTTGCATCGAATTCTTGACTATTTCACCAGACCGAGCTTGAATTCTCCAAGACATTTCAGGATGAACATCCGGCAGTTCGGTCAATTCCATTGAATCTGCAGTAGTAACGTATTCCGCAACGATATTGTTGAAACCAGAATCACTCGCGAGCTGAAGAGCATATTCTACTGTATCGCCAGTGTTTGCAATTGTTGATTCCCATCTAAAAGTCAGCGGGGTGGTCAACTGTCCAATCACTTTCTTCTTGTTTGCAGGTTCGATTATCTCGAAGGCTGCAATGTAGTCACCAACGTGACATTCGTAGATGGTCATTCGGTCATGGAAAGCAACATACAGGTAATCGCCATTTACCAGCAATGCTTTTACATAGCCGGGATAGAAATCCGATCGCACCAGATTCGTCGGCTCACCGGTATCGAATACAAACAGACCCACAGAAGTGCCAAGCACTGCCGAATTCTCAAAGGATTCCAGAATTCCTGGCCAGCCCACATCATCCTCTCCCAAGTTTAGAGGTTCGGCTGGATTGCTGACATCAAATGTCCTCAACCAGGAACTCGAAATTAGATAGAGACGGTTTTCATAAACCGACATAGACGTGACAGACTCATCAATAGTTCCAACAGTACCTGAACCAAGTTCAATGATTTGAATGTGG
>CAZKGR010000017.1:34971-73188 GCA_964552465.1 uncultured bacterium | reverse complement strand
ACAGCTCTGAGCCGGAAACTGCTTTACCACATCTATCCGTACTTCATGCGTGGCCAAACCCGTTCAACTCTGCGATAACGATCTCAGCGCCTGCTGAAACCAAGCGACTTTATGTCTTTGACGCGTTGGGCAGGAAAACTACTGTTCTGGATGTTAAGCGGGGCCAAGTCGTGTGGAATGCTGATCAGATATCCTCCGGCGTATTCATTATCAATGGGGATGGGATTGCGCAATCGTTACGTGTAGTTAAGGTGCGCTGATGCAGCGACTTATCTACATATCGCTGCTTTTCCTGCTGGCTGGTGCGTCCTGCATATATGCCACACCTGAGTTCGCTCCAGCGCCCGCACCTTTGGCTGGAACGGTGCTGTACAAATCTTCCGGACTCCCGGTTGTTGGCGTTGTGGTAGCCGTTAACAATGGCCTGATCCACTCCAGCACGGATGCGCAGGGCCAATTTGCTTTTCATGACATTGGCCCTGGCGAATATGCATTGACCGTGTATCACCTCGGATATGAAACCGAAGAGCGGATTATTCGCATTGCAGAAGGTGACACCCATCGAATTCTGATTTCTCTGAATTCGCTTGCTATTTCTTTGGAACCGGTTCTCCTTGAAGCATCCAATTCTGAACAGATCTATCGGATTACTGAACAAGACATTCATACCCGGAACTGGTCAGGTGTTGCTGATGCTATCCGTTCACTGCCGGGTGTGCAAGTTTATGAACAGGGCGGTGCGGGATCACGGGCGACTGTATCCCTGCGTGGATCACGGCCGGATCATGTGGTGGTCGAAGTAGATGGCGTTCCAATGAATAACGGTGCAGGCGAGGCGGTGGATATCAGCACCATACCATTGAATGCCATCCATTCAATCGCCGTTGACCCATCGAGCCAGCCCGGCGCACCCGGTGGACGCATCCTGATCAACACGGTTCCTCTGCGCTCCAGCTCAAGATCCAAATGGACTGCCCAAATTGAGGGCCAATCCCCACAAGCGTTGATAGGGACTATATCCGCCAGCAGGCCAACCGTAAACGATGGCCACTACTCATTGACTGCTAACTACGTTAGCAACGATGGTGAATACGACTATAGCGATGAGTTCGGCGAAACCGTTGCGCGGATTAACAATGATCGGAACCGTTTAACTCTGAGCGCTGCCGGTGATCTGCCTGTAGCAAACCTCAAGCTGGAAGGATCGGGCGGTTTCACGGTGCTTGACGCGGGTAGCCCATCACCGCTGTATCAGCCACCAACCCCAGAAGCCCGTCTGAACGAAACAAGCTGGCGCGCGCAGTTTCGTCTGCAACCGGTGAATCCTGGTTCGAAAATGGGACAATTGATGCTTTTCGCAAATGGATCTGAACGATCTTTCGTCAATCCACGCGAACAGTTTAATCCCGCCACTCAGCAGACGGTCATACACACACCCGTTGATATCAATGATCAGTCCATCCGCGGTGGAATCAGATATTCACATCATTTGTCACTGTTTGAACGGGGAGCCTGGTCCTCGCATGCAGATCTGATTGCAGAAGGCAACCTCGAGAGTTTTGAGAGTGTTGACCAGCTTGGCACTGGAACGGTAAGCCGGACCGGCGGCGAAATCCATCGTGCAGCACTTGCGCAGGAAACACATCTGACCGCACGCTGGCAGGGAAAGCACGTTAAACTACGGACACAGCTCGACGGACGTGTCGATCAGGTACACGATGCCGTTGATGCCTACGCCCCGGCGTGGTCCGATGACAGCGACACACATTTCAGCGGCCGCGCACGGATACTGGCAGCTCCTTCTGAGGGTCGGTGGAGTGTTGAACTGGGAAGCGGATCCGCAATTGCCCTGCCGTCGTTCACCCACCGCTTCCTCGTTGAATCTGTATTTGCACTGGGCAATCCGGACCTCGAATCCGAACGTGTCAGCGACCTGCACGCCGGACTCAACTGGGTGCAAACGTTGCCGCAGCACGCATCCATCAGTGCAACCCTGCACGGCTTCCTGCGGCGCACCAGCAACCTGATCATCTGGCAGCGCAACTGGCGGGGCCAATACTTCCCGGATAATTTCGCCGAAGCGACAGCCCACGGTTTCGAATCTGCTGTTGCCCTGCACAGCAATACGAGACTGGAGGAAATGCAAGCCTCCCTGACATGGCAGCATGTGGTCAACACCTCGCCGGGATCACCTTATGAAGGTAATCGCGTACCATTCCAACCAGATCTGTACGGCAACCTGTCGCTTAGAGTGAATCTATTAGCTAGTCTTGATCTTCTGGGAGATATGCGATTTGCGTCGCGGCGCTACAGTCGTGAATCCAACCTCGACCCGCTGAGTACGGCTGGAGCTGGTATGGATCCGTACGTAGTGTTTGATCTGGCACTAAATTGGTCGTACCTGTTTGCCCAGTCAAACCTGCCCCTGATGATCACATTCGGGGTGGACAATGTTGGCGATGCACGGTACGAATTGATCGAGCGAATGCCCGCACCTGGACGCATATGGAAACTCAGACTATCACTGCAACAAAACGTGGTACCCTCAAGTCAACGTCCTTGATCTGCTTGCAAACGCGCTTGCGAAGCAAGCACGGACCTGTTCAAATCCACTATCTTCAACCTTGATCAACAACCCGTGTGGCCCAACTTGCCACGCAAGTCGGATTACTCGCACAACGCAGGCTGATGAATACGGTGACCGATCGGTTAATGGATGGCTACAATTGGAACGCGGCGTGGATCAGTGCGTTGGTCGCGCTGGCAATACGCGCGTTTTACCTGCTCTTCGCCAGCCATGAGCCAACGTTCCTCAGTCCAGGGATGGATGCAGAACTCTATCGCAACTGGGCTGATGCGATGTTCTCCGGGCCTGTTCCCAATGAACCATTCTACCGCGCACCATTCTATCCCAGTTTAATTGCAGGGCTAGGGGCATTTTTCGGTGACACATTCTGGCCTGTCCGCATTCTGCAAACCATGATCAGTGCAATGATGGCCGGTGGATTGGCCTTTCTCGCCGGTCGTTGGTTTGGGACCAGAGCCGCGTGGTTTGCTGGACTCGGTTGGGCGCTATATGGCACATCTATCTACTTTGACGGCGAAGGACTGATCGCCAGCCTGTTCACATCCGGCGTGATCGGCATGCTGATTCTGCTCGACAGCTCAGCACGGAAGCACTGGACATTCCACACTCTGCAACTAGCAATTCTTGCAGCGGCGATGTGTGCACTGCGAGCGAATGCTCTAGTCTATACGCCGGCGCTTATTTTTGGTGCCTGGTGGGCGGGCGGACAACAGCATATCCCGTATCTGCGTCGCAGTTTGATACTGATAGCTTCAACTGCGCTGGCTGCGCTGCTTCTGATGCCAATTCTGAGTCATAATGCACGGTACGGCGGTGGCTGGTCCCTGAGTACCCAGGGTGGAATCAACCTTTTCCTCGGCAACCATTCAGGTGCGAGCGGTGCGTATGCGATAGATCCGGACTTCGGACCGGACTGGACACAGGCACAAACTGAATTCCGCGCTGATCGTGCCGCAGGAAGAACATTGACCGCTGCAGAAGTGTCCGACTACTACGTGGATCGCGCCATTTCATTCTGGCAATTTCATCCTGGTTTGGCAATCTCACTGACATTTCGCAAAATTCTGGCACTTGTCAACTGGCGCGAGCTCGGCAATAATCGTCCGTTGATGCCGTACCTGTGGCACACACAACCGTTGATCGCCCTTCTGATGATAGTCGGCTTCCCGCTGATCACGATTATTGGACTCGTTTTCAGCGTGTCCGCCTGGCGAAAGGTGCAACACTTTCGCCCCGCAATCCTGATCGCATTGATTCACGGTTTAGTTGTCATCGCGTTCTTTGTCAATGCGCGCTATCGTTTCCCACTCACGCCGGTGCTGATCCTGCTCTTCGCATACGGACTCGACCAACTACTGCCGGGTTATTATCGAAAAGTTGTTGCCCGACGTGTGTGGATTTTACGACTCACAGCCTTCGTCGCAATTTCAGCGATCGTGCTCATCCCACGACCCATTCAAGCAATTAACCAGGATGGCGCTTGGCAATTGCACCGCGCAAACGCATTACTGCGTCTCGACCGCATTGATGAAGCACGTGAAGCCTTCATACAGTTGCTCAGTGAGTATCCGAATGCACGCCACGGTCACCTCAACCTCGGGGTTATTGAATTGCAATTGGGTAACCTCACCGAAGCTCGCTTCCAGTTCGAGGCCGAACTGGGCCTGCGACCAGAGAGTGCGATGGCGTGGAACAACCTTGGTGTTGTTCAGGAACAATTGGGGAATCCAGACCCGGCGTTGCTCGCATATCGGCGAGCGATTGAAGCGGACCAAACTCATGACGACGCACGCCTGAATCTGTTGAGGTTGCTGACGCGACAAGCTTCAAGCGCCGCCGAACGTGAACATTGGGAGCTCGCGTTGTCGCTCAGCTCCGAAGCTGTTGATCTTTCTCCGAACGATCCGCAATACGCTTACAATCATGCTGTTCTACTCGCTGCTGCCGGTCTTCTCGACGATGCGAGAACCGAGCTTCAGATGTTACTTGCCGCTCATCCAGAGTTTCAACCCACACACGACGCTCTGCAAAACCTTAATTCCCAGCCACAAAAAATCCCGGCCACTGAATGACCGGGATTGAACAATTCTGTTTGAAACAGGTCGCTAGAAATCAAAACGCACATTGTTCAGATTTGGGTTGAAGAACCAGTTTAACATCTCGATCCATGCTTCTTCCGCACCATCACGTTCTACAAAATAGTACGAGAATGTGGAAATCGCGGTACGATAACGAAGCTGAGCAAACGGATTCAACTGGTTGCCACCCTGCGTGCCTTCGACACGGATCTCGACGGGCTTCAAATGCATCACTGAGATCGGATTGTACCGATAATCAACCTGAATGCTGTCACTGTGCTGCCACTGATCCCCTTCATCATAGCTGATGAACACGAGATCGTTGTTCACTACCACCGGCTGCGCTTCCCAGTTCAGCTTACCTTCCTGCTGGAATGTCCAATTGATGATACTGCTTACTTCGCTGACATTCTCATTCGCCAGGGCGAGGAAAGCGTTTGTCGCTGTTGCTGGGTAGGCGCTAGGATAATCATTATCGATCGGATAGTTCGTCGGACCGATGCGAACACCTTCGCCGAGGACAATAGCGTCTTCGTCAACAACGTCAACTTCCAGACCGTATGTGCCAGAATAGAATTGCTGCGTCGTTTCCGCCATAAAACCACGGAGCAAGCGGTCAACTCCGGTCATGCCGAAATGACCTTCGGCATATGCTGGTTCATCGGTTAACGGATTGATCAACGCGTTCTCTCTGACCTTTAACGTGTCGAACACCAGCGGTGAAAATTCTTCCAACCCTGGCAGAGTGTGGATGAACTCTGCATAGGCCGCTGGCACGGGTATCGCCGCAATGTCTACATATGCCTCTTCAGGAGGCATAGCCAGGCTGTCAATGGCAAAGAATTCGTTGTAAAGAACAATGCCGTCCGCATTCCTACCGTAGGCAAGAGCATTTGTGAGACAACGACCGGTTTGCCAGACACGCCCGCCAACCCTTATGTAATCTTCAACTACTGGCTGTTTCCAATCTTCATTGTATCCCGTCATCGTCTCAGTGAAATTCAGATGGTCAGCAATGAAGATTACCATCTTGTACTGTGAAATCAATGATCGAGAAACGGATTCGCTGACGTTCTCAACTGCGTGGAAACGAACATCCACACCGTCTGCCATATTCAGGTCCGCTGCAGTAACCTGTGGTGCAACATCCGCGAGCAACTCCTCGTAATACGTGCGAATATCCTCGCGAGTCGGAGGACTAAGCACGCTGAAATTTGAGAATGGTGACTCGAGAACTACCAACAGGTTGTTTTCAAAAGTCGGACGAATCACGTTGAATTCAGCTCGAGCCGGAGCAACCGATTTGGTCAGACCATCATCACGAGCCCACACATTCAACGTGTAGTAACCCGTCTCCAAATCGACCAATACCGCATCAACATTGTCCGTCCACTGACTGACAAACACCGTCTCGGCAGGGGATTTCACCAGGATCGACTGAAATTCTAGCGGAATGGTGAACAGCGCCTTGTCATCCGGATCTGATCCTCGCCACGAGAATTGGATGCCGTTATACGTTGTTGTGTACTCTGGGGCAGTAAACAACGTGTCCTCAACCACATAACGGGCAGCAAACGTCTCTTCGTCTTCTCCCGTCAAGCCGATACGAGGAATTGTCGGCGCGTTGTTCGTCCGGAAGAAACGACGATACTCGATGTCGCTTTCCGCACCCTTGTCGTCGAACGCACGCAAGTAGAACACGTGCTCCGTCACTTCATCCTCTTCGCTCAACAGGAAAATCGTTGCTTCGGTGGCAATAGTATCCACCCAAGCTTCCTGCGGAATTCGAGGAACGTAATCCAACGGATTCTCAATCGCTGCGGCATCCGTGATGTCCGCATACGAATAGTACTCGATAAACCCGTCCGCGTCCGACCCCTTCCAGTGGATCACCGGTGCATAATCATACACAAGGGTGTCGATTGGAATTGGATCGCCATTGTCATCGTACTCAACAGTATCGATGTCGGCGTGGACATTTACAAACTCCACTTCTGGCGGCACATTCTCATGAATGTCACCCTGAAAATCCGTACACCCAGTCATCCAGAGTGTTACGGGCAGAATCAAAAGCGCCACGAGGAGATAGAATGCTCGGCTTCGCATGTCAACCTCTCCTGATTATCCGCGATAGACGTCGTTAAGCCGCGCGATTTCTTCGCTCAACTCTGCTACGCCATCCGGTGTGTCCACGTTAGCATGAAACAATGGATTCAAGACCTGAACTTGCTGCAACGCATCGGTCATCAAGTTCTGCGCGTAATAGTCATAGGCCATTGTTACGCGCAAATCGTTGTAATCCAAACCAGCTCGATGTACGAATGTGTAGTTCGAATTGTCTTCGAGAACACCCGTAAACATCGTCACTGAAGCAGTGTAGTTTTCCTCATCATGCTCGAGGAAACCCATTCCCGCGCGAATGTCGAAGCTGGTGGCATCAAGTGCCAGGCCGTCTTCCCAGTAAACGCGAGCTGCGGCGTAATCGGCGCTCTCATATGAAGTCCAACCGGCGCCGCTATATGCGTCTGGAGAGCTCGAATCTTTGCGGATTGCTTCTTCGAAGTATTCCAGTGCCCCGATGTAGTCAAGGGATTCAAACGCACTCCAGCCCAACCGGACCAACGTCACTGCATCAAGATCTTCAGGTGGATCCTCTGGATCGTCCGGCCCACAGCCAAACAACATCAGGCCGAATCCGAGGATGAGCAACATTTGCGCCCATTTCAGGTAGCGAAATTGCATCTGAAACTCTCCTTATCGCATCAGCACCAGCTTGCGAGTCTGAACGAGGTTCGACCCATCACTGGCGTTGGTTTCCATCCGGTAGAAATAGACGCCGCTGGCCACCGGCTGGCCTGCATCGTCGTGGGCATTCCAGACAACAGAATGCGCGCCTGGTCCAAACCATCCATTCGCAATCGTGGCGACCTTCTGGCCAAGCACGTTGTACACCGCCAAACGAACATCTCCGGCACTCTTGAGCGAGAACGGAATCGTCGTGGTCGGGTTGAATGGGTTCGGGTAATTGGCGTGGAGCATCGAGCTCGAAGGCAGCAGCTCGCTGGTAAGTCCCATCGCTTCATATAGAACTACGAAGGTTCCAGCTTTCTGCGTATACGTCTGGATTGTCCGTGAATCAACATCCACGAAACTATCTAACTGTGACCAAGTTCCAGCTTCGTCAACCAACCAGATGGACAGGCCGCGCTCAGTTCCGCGACGAACAATTGTCAAATCGTATGGCAGGACAACATGCGCTGGTTGCGAGAAGAATGATGACGGGACATCAACATGGAAACGCGGACCGGCAGAACGCAGGAACTCAGCATCAGGCGGCAGTTCGGCGCTCAGTTGGTCGTTCGCCAACAACAACACGTCTTTGGTCAATGCGTATGGCGGCAACGTAAATGAGGAACCACCCGCGCTTGCGATGGATGCACCACCTGCCTGCGTGTACACGCTAACGATCACTTCCCGGCGAAGAGATGTCTCCTCAACCAGTTCGCCATTGTCCCACAGCGCCGCTGTAGTGAACTCGAGAATGGTTGAGCCTTCAACCTCGTAGCCCATGCCCCAAGCCTGATACTCAGCAGAAATAACTGGCATCGCGTCAATCGTCTCAGTGCCACTGTACTGCTTAATCACCAAACTGGGTGTGCTGGTCAACGTTTCTTCCGAATTGACCAGAATGTTCAACGAGCGGTTGTTGGCTGGATTCCGGAAAATCTCCATCTGCAACGGTGTGCCCCAGAAACCAGCGTAAGGTCCGCCACCAATACCGATATCCGCCAGAATGTCACCCTCAGATGGTGGGAAGGCGTAATCTTCAAATGACGATCCGGCCGCTCCAGCATCTATGAGGTTGCTGTCTTCAGTTGGGAAGAATTCAGCATCCCACATCGGTGCTTCAGTACTATCAATATCCACTCCACCTTCGAAGCCACCGAGCACAAAGCAGTTGGTAACTGTGGGATAAGAATTGCTGGTGACGATTGCGAAATTTTCCATCGCATCCGCCCAGATAACCGAATTGCGCATCACCAGGTTGGACAACCCGGAAATGTACAAACCATCGGTTGTCGAGGTTCCCGTGTTGTTGTAGAACACGTTGTTCAACAACAGCGGACTGCTGGAACCTGTAACCATCGCGCCACCACCGATATTGCCGGCAAAGTTATCATAGCATAGCGTGTTGGCTATCGTGCCTGCAGTCAATGACAGAGCGTAAATCGCGCCACCATCACCATCCGCGTGATTGTTGTGAATAATGTTGGCGTAGAAATTGGGCTTGGAACCCCAGAACACAACACCACCACCATCTGGGCCAGCTGTTCCATCCGTATTCGTACCAAGAGCCTGGTTGTTCTTAATCACGCTACGGACAATCGTCGGCGCGCTTTGATACACCCACAGACCGCCACCGTCCTGGTAGCTGATGCTGTTCATGATGGTTACGTCTTCCAGCAGTGGACTACAGTTGTAGATCGCAATACCACCGCCATGAGTGTATACGCTTGGCACGTTTTCAACCCATGGATTCGCACCGGAAATCGAGAAGCCTTGAGCTTCTGCAGCTTCCTCGTAATCCAACGTTCGCGCACTGTCAATAATGACATGCTGAAGTCGAGTTCCATCCTCGGCGGAAAGGAACCTTAAGCCTCCGTGACGCAGACGGATTGGGTTCCCATCTGAATCCAATTGTTCATTCAGTGGGGAGAACACTATCGTACTGTCTTCAGTACCAAGCGCTTCCAACGTACCCTCAACCAGCACATATGCGGGAATCGTGTTATCGGAAACCGCCTCGTCGTTGCTCTCGAAAAAGACCTGCACACCAGGAAGAATCGTAATTGATTCGCCTGGCGGAATACGCGAAGGCCCAGCGACCACGTACTTGAAGTCGTTTTCAGCACCCCATACCGGCGGTACGTTGTTGGAGAGATTCGGGATGTCACCACTCAGATAGCGACCGTCAATCGTTGAACGAGCGTTCAGACCAAACTCGAAGTCTTCCGCCGTTAGCGGAATCGCAAGTGTATCCGACGTTTTCAACGTGAACGTTCCAGAATACAACCGCTCCGTGTCGTCAGGCCGGAAGAGAACCGTGCAGATTTCTGTCGCATCAGGTTGGATGATCATGCCATCCGAAATTTCATGCAGGAAGAAATCTTCATCCGTGGACTCATATCCAATCAACAACGGACGATTACCCTCGTTCTTGACCTCGATATATCGTCGTTGAGTACTGTCCTTATTTACAAACGCAAAATCGAGAATGTTGTCGTCAGGATTGTCATTGTTGCCGATATATTCCGGAAGGAACGGTTGTGGACCTATCGCCTCTGCTGTCGCATAAAAAGTATCAGAACCACCGTTCGTTGTGACCGAAATTGTTCCGCTGAATGGACCCTTTGCTACAGGATCAGCGATGATACCGATTTCAACTGATTCGTCCGGTGCAATGGAAGCTGGACGATCGCCAAAACCATAGCTACCGTTCGGGAAACCAAATGAAGGTCGACTCAACGGTGTGGTACCATGATTCGCGATCTCGACATAAAGTGTTTCCGGAGCATTGAAATTCACGCTGTCGAAATCAATTTCGGAAGTTTGCAAATCGAGAATCGGGTTGATGACGAAGCTCTTCAACTTGTACTTGAGCGAACCAGTCTCTGTGTTTAGACGGACATAAACCGAATCCACAACCCAGAAGTACGATGGGTGCGGCTCACCATCTGTGTCGTTTGGATGATACAAAACTTCAAACCCATTGCTGCTGTCGGGGCGCAGACTGAAGGTGTCGAACGGACGAATTGTCCAATCATCCAGCGCTTCTTCCCACACTTCGTCTGGCCGGTCCTGAATAAACTCGACACTATCATAACGGACAGTCATCAGACCAGCGCCGATATTGCTCATCAGCACTACGGCTGTCGTCGTGTCACCCATCGCTGTGATGCTTGCCGCTGCTACCGTATCCGTGATGGACGGATACGAAGGAACAGGCAATGACTTCGCTGTGAATGGCGTACCGCCCCAGGCGCCAAGATTGATTCGGTTACCTAACGGACCACCGTTTGGCTCCGGTTCATTCACCCAGCGATCATCATCAGAAGGACCGTTATCCACCGACTTCGAGCTGTCACTGACAGTATAGAATTCTGTTTCTTTGAAATAGGACGTACCATCGGGGAATAAGAAATTAGAGATGTCTGGATCGGTACCCAAAGAAGAAAGAATACCGTAGCGGAAATCAACCTGCGCTAACGAATAGAACGGGTATTCTTCGTCACCTCCGTCATCCAGGTTGTCGTCGAAAATGCTCGCTCGGATGACAGGTTCCGTGTTGTTGGGACCGAAGTAGATGGCCAAACCATATAATCCCGCACTATTGCCAACCATTGTCAGGTTTCGCAACGTGATGTGGGAAGTTTGATCCATGTATATACCACCTCCAGAAACATTCGCATAGCAATCTGCAATCAAATTGTTCTGGAAGGTCGAAGCTGTCGACCATAAATAAACACCACCACCGAAATTATCCGCCTTACAATTCTGGATCTTGAGGTGCTGAAGATCCACAGACGTCGCACGGACAAACACACCGCCGCCGTTGTTCATCGGATAGTCGCCACGGGCATACCCATTTTCTATGATTGCCCAGTGCAATTGTGAACCCGTCTCCGACTCGTTGAACCGAAGGCCGTGCCAACGTTCAGAATCATCAATCCCATCAATGTCCTGAGTGAACCTGATCCAGAACGCGTCATCCAGATTCGCTGGGTCAAGACGTTCGCTCGGATCACGATCCTCGCGATACGCGCCTACCGCATCCAGAATACCTTCAATGTGAAGTGCGTATGGACCTTGGAAGTCAACCACGACTCCAGGCTCAATCGTTAAAGTCGCGCCAACAGCAACGGTCACATCACCCACGACTTCATAGGGACTGTTGTCGAGGGTCCACGTGGTGTTGACAAAGATTGTATCCTGAACAGTTTCGGCTAGTGCTGGCGTCGTAAATACCAACATCACCAGCAGCAGCGATCCTGCGAACCCTTTGGTGAATGAATACACGATTTCACCTCGTCCTTGTTGCAGCCAAAAATAGCTATTCTCGAACTTCGGTCAGTACTCCCGCCGAAGTATCTCCTATTCGAACGCGTACAACAAACTGAAACGGTGAATGTTGCCTACGTAGCCATAGTTCGCATACGCATAGTCCACCGTCAGGTCAATCCCGGGGAAACGAATACCTCCACCGAAACTAAGCCCGTCCATCGATAACCCATCTTCATCAATCACAGGGTATTCAACAAATGGATTCGTGTTCTCTGGATCATCCAGAAACTCATCGTACGTGCTACGACTCCAACCGTTGTATTTCTTACCCAGACGCAGGAAGTAATTGTTGCGGAACGCATACTCGAAACCGATGTGCAACTCTTCACGGTTATCGTTCGGATGGATTCCTTCCAACGCCAGAGTCACACGGTTTTGGTCACGGTCATACAGATCTGCCGCAGCACCGAATTTGAAAACAATCGGCATCGGGTACGGAGTACTGATAAACTGCATGTCGGGACCGAAGTTGGAAATGATCATCGCCAGCTTCAGCGACCGCCAACCCGTTTCGTAAAACGTTCCCACATCAACCGACCAACCATGCGCAACCTCATCCGCCAGATTTTCCTGGAGGAATTTGACCGTGGAGCCGACAGAGAACTTATCCGTCAAGCTCTGGGCATAGCTGACTCCCGCTGCAAAATCTGCCGCGATAAAAGTACGCCCCGTTCCATATGGCCTGGCGGGCGTTGTTTCGATCATGTCCCCGGTGTACAACCCAAACATCTGCACACCCACTGCCGCACCAAGATTTGGAAGCGGATGAACATAGCCGAGATACTCGTAGTTGATATCGGCTGGGAATTCAATATGAGACATGATCAACTCTGACTGCTGCACGTTGATCAATCCGCCTGGGTTGTACCACAGAGCGGAAGCATCGTTCGCTATCGGCAAAAACGCATCCGCCAAGGCAACGCCTCGCGAAGACGGACCGATTTTCAGGAAGTTGACACCCGTCGTGCCAACCTTTTCCTGGGCCAACACCCCACCGGGCGCGACCAGCGCGAACGCCAGAGCAACAAGAAGAAGTGTTTTCCAGTTCATGTTCGCACCTCGCTTACCGGATGATGACAAATTTGCCAACGTCAATGTGCCCATTTCCACCGTCCGTCTGATCCTCTACACTGAACAAATACAAACCAGACACAACCTGTTGCTGGTTTCGACTGTTCAGATCCCAACCTTCTGCCAGCGGGCTGTTCCAGGTAGAACCATCACTCAAACCGTCCGCATCGTGTTTGACTATATCCACCAAGTCACCACTCACGGTGAAGATGCGGATCAAACACTTGCGCGGAAGATTATAAAAGTAGATCCGACGGTCCGTCTGTGGGAAATACCCAGTTGTTCCGTCGTTGCGATTCTCCCATGAAACAGCGGTTGTGTCTTCGCCGTCATAGGTTAACATCAGGTACTGACGAGTGTAATCCTCGTCCGCACGGTATGGATTTGGAACAACGCCTGGCTTCTTACGAGCATTACCGGCAGGAGCCGCATACACTGCATTCGCAGTCTTCGCACTCTCCAACGGCTCTGTCCCAGAGCGATAATCACCGTAGTCGTACGCAGTTACAGAGTAGTAACGAGGAATCATCGGGTTTGTGTTCTTGATGCGGAACTCATAATAAGTAACGCCAGCGCTAACAGTGGTCTTTAGTTCGCCGTTACCGTCCATACCAATGTTCAAGCCCACTGAACGCAATGTCCCGAGGATACCATCGAAATCACGTTGGGTAACGTTCTCTGTCCAACCAAGCGAATCGATCTCGTCCTGGTAGTACACGCTATCCAACAGCGAATCGTTAGACGTATAGAACGAGTAGTCAATCTTGTCAAACTCTGCGAGGAAGCTGAATTCCGTCTCTTGACCGGAATTGGACACGTAGACACGGTATCCCTCGAAGTCCTGCTGCCGACTGAACGCGTCCTCATACTCAGGATCTTCTGACGGCATCGAGCTCCACTTCAGAATCAGATCGCGTTCGTCTGTTTCATACGTAAGAACAGGCGTCGGCGGAGGAGGAGGACCCTGGAAATCTGGAACACCATCGCCTGGGTCGAACAAGCTGTTACCAGCGGTATATTCGAACTGAGCCGGGCGTGGTGCCAGATCCTCATTCGGCTGGAAACGACCGTCCATCTCGCTACCATCTGGATCTGGACCGTTATAAGTCAAAGTAACCGGATTCCCTGTCACCGGATCAATGAAGGTGACGCTTTCACCTATCATCTCCGGCGGCAGATAAACCATATCGTTACCTACATCCTCGCCGAACCACAGATCCTGCTCACCACCTTCTTCCTCCGGAAGTGGTTCCCACGATCCCGGACGACTGAAAGTGTCTATCATCGGATTGTCGTAAACCTTCGCAGCCCAATCTGCGTTGTACTGGAAATCTGCCAGGTTGAATTTCGACGGATCTATGGTCGTGTTGTCTGATTGCGGATTGTTGCGATCATGGAAGTTCGCACCTGCAACGTAGGCAACAGTCATCGTGAACTTTTCACCCGGGTTCAAACGATAAATCCGGTTACCAGCTTCATCCGTGAAATCGTAAATGCCCAACGGACCCCAAGAAATCATGTAACGAGTGTCATACCCGTTAGCGAGATCTGCCGCATTTTCGACGTTGGGTTCTAGCCATGCGTGTGATTCATATACGATTGAAGGATCAAACCGATCCTTGAACTCTTGCGGATTGTCAGCGATCCAATCTGGCTGATCCACACGCAACTGGTTGAAATCGAATTCGCGGTTGGACAGGACGAAATACTTGTCCGCATCTGTTACTGGCGTACCGAGGTTGTTTGTCCAGTTACCTGGAGCTCCATCATCTTGCCACGCCGGTCCGTAGTCGAGGTTTACGGGGTCGGTACCGTTAGAAATCCACCAGTTGAATGACGTCCGCAACTTCGGATTCGGTGCACGAACAACTCGGCTACCCGTAACATCCGGACACGTAAAACGTGCTCCACTGGAAACTGTTTCAGGGCGCCCGTCGTTATCCGCAATCCAAGCAGTGTTAATCGTCAGTTCAAGGCTGTCGCCTGATGTCGAACCTGGAGGCAGATACTTGAATGTCTTGGTGAATCCGCAGACATCATCTTCGTAATGGCTGCCTGGCTCCTGCTCAGAACCACAGTCCGCATCAACGAAGAAACCGATGTACAAGTTCTTCAGGAACTTGTCCGCAATGTTCTCGATCTCGTAGTCGATGATGATGAAGTCTTGCGCATAGTTGTATGACCAGGCGTAAGACTTCTGCGTGATCTCAATACCGAGTGGAACATGAGGTCCATCGAACGGATGGTCTACGGCACCACCACCGGGAAGAATTGTCGTCGTGTCGGCATAGGTTGTAATGAAATCCTGTTCAGAAACCGCATCTGGGTGAGTGACATAATCACCCAGGCAATTGAACGCATTCATTCGCGAAGAACGTTCTTCCAGCGGTGAGGTCGGATTGAACTCATCATCGCCTTGCCAACCCTCTGTACCCACTGATACGCGAGGATATTCAAACCCCTCTTCCTGGATCATCGCGCCAACCCACAGACCACCGCGATACAAATACTGGACATCAGAGCCGCCTGGGTACTCGGCCTGGACCGCCCACTCATCTGTGCACGGATCATCCAGCGCGTCTGTTCGACCGGGACCATCGTTCCCGAAGTAACCAAAGTTGGTGATCGTAATCCAGAGAAGGCCAACATCAATCGTACGGTTTTCTTTGTCGATGAACTCAGCTGTGCGTCGAGGTCCCTTCAGCTGATCTTCGCCGTAGTAGGACCGATCATAACGAGCCTCCGCCGTACCAAACGACCCTGACATTATCAGAAGCGTCAGTACAACGAGCCACAGCACTCCTTTACGCCCTGTTCGCACCATAGTACCACCTGTATCTAGAAATGGACGATAGTTCTTACATGCCGTTACCGTCAGGACCATAAGCCCCAACCTCAACACCGTTTTCTCCCCCATTCTTGCCTGGGCTGTCTGCTGGCAAGGTGAAATCGAATTCGGCAGCATTCACAAACATCAGTTCGTCTGTAAGTTCGTCGGGGAAAATTGCCAAGGTGTCCACATTCCCGTCGAACATCTCGGACTCCGCATCACTGAAAAGAAACATGTATTGCAAATCAGGACGGGAAGACACTTCCGACAAAACACCAGACTCTTCATAGTGCGCGAAAATCGAGTTTTTCACGAGCGGTTTGGCGTAGTTGACAGCGTGGACACCATGACCAACCAAACTTACCATCGGCTCGTCATTCCCTATATCCACAAAGCGCATCCCGTACACAGTCGCGAAATTGATTTCCGGCGAAGAAAGACCACTGACGTAAAACCCTGAGACGTTCATGTTGTAAACGAGCAGGTTTTCGATCAATGGATTCGAATTGTCCACCAGATAGAAACCGTATCCACCGCCATTACTGACTGTGGAACGCGTTATGGTTGGACTGCTGTTCAACTCACAGACGACACCGTGCTGACCAATGTTGTTGATTGTCAGACGATCTATAACCGGGTTGGCACCATTGAAACAATGCAAACCATCGAAGTAGCTGTCGCGGATGGTGATATTGCTCAATTGTGGAGCACAAGCGATAACCGTAAGAGCGCCTGATGTATCCGGGGACGGTGAAGAACGATTATCCATGGAACCATATTCAATAATCACATGCTCCATGAACGACTCGTCACTCGCTTCTTCCAGCACTATCTGACGCCAATCACCGCGCTGCGGTTCGTTGGCAGCTGAAGTAAACACAACTTCGTTGCCCGGTGATCCACTGACCTCAACGGTTCCATAAACGTAGACTGAGTACGGTCCCTCAAAAGCCAGAACAGTGCCAGGGCCAATCGTCAGCTCGTCACCTGGCTCAACCCACACATCACAACGGACCCGGTAGATTTCACCAGCATCAAGGTTCAGCTTGTTGTATACGTTATCGTGCTTCAGGCGCTTGGAGAGGTCGTATGGACCCTGATACGAAGGCAAAGCACCCATGTCTGCACGAGTACCGTCGTCATCCGTATCAAGCGGATCACCCATGTCAATTACGCCACTGCACGGGTGCAGGCTGTAATCACTCGCCTCCAGATCAACAAAGATCGGGTCGGTCGAAATGTCGGTGCTCACATCCGCATAATTCGGAGTGCTGTGGCTCACCCAGTCCGGTGGTACATACGCCAAAGAAGCGTTGTTCCAGATATCGTTATACATCACTTCGGGTATGATCCCACTCTCGTATAAGAGTTGATCCTGAGGTAGACGAATACCCGCGTCATCATTCTCAACAATGACATTGTTGAAAATTCTGGATTGACCAACCGTCGAGTACATGACACTCAATGGGTCAGCCGCACTCGTATCAAGCAACGCCCAGTCCGGCTCAATATGAATGCCGTTGAAAGCGTTCTGAGCAATCGTGTTGTACTCGATGAGCGGAGAAGATTCCCCGATCACACTAATGCCGGTGTACCCACCCTGCTCAATGATGCAGCGACGAATCGTCGGAGAACAATGCTTGACCGTGATCCCGCCACGATGTACCTGGTACTCGGGAACCGCACGAGGAACACCGTTCACATCATCGAAGTAGATCCTGGTGGTGTCAGCACGTAGATCATATTTCGTTGCGAAGGAGACCCTGACATATTCAAACATCGAATTGTCATCCGCGTTCAACAGGGTAACCCCTTCCCATTGTCCACGCTCAGGGCTGGATCGCACAGAGGTGAAAGTAATCCAGCTGGTTTCTGTACCAACAGCTTGGATTTCACCCCTTACCGTTAGCGACCCATCATCGTGGAAGTACAATTCCGTTCCCGGCTGAAGGCTCAACGTCTTGTCTTCCGGTACAGTCACTTCACCCGACAGAGTGTATACTCCTGACCGATCTCCGAAAAACTCACCCGTGATGACGGTACCCTTGTCGCCATTATCATCTCCACCATTCGACTCGTCAGGGTCGGAACAACCCGCAGCGAGTAACAGCAATGATGGCAGCAGTAACAACAGGGCTATGCGACTCAAACGTTCCATGTCGCGGTTCCCTCCTAGAGGTCTATGCGCATCACGTTGACCCGGCAAATGACGTAGAACCAGCCGGATCAAGCCACGCAATGATTAAAACTCCATACCTACTTTGACCAGAATCTGACGACCAGAACCGTAATTACGCGGGTTCGAGTCATAATCCGTGCGGTCAAGACCCGGGTTGTAGTCCGGATTGAATGGGTGGATCGCAATGTCCGGGCTGCCAGTTTCCGTGTAAAGGGAATTCACGTTCTGCTTGTCCCACAAATTGTAAACCTGCAAACCCGTAATCCACTTGATTCCTGCAAAGTCAAAGTATTTCTCAAAACGCATGTTCGTACGTTCCCACCATGGGTAACGTTCCGAATTCTCGAGAATGAGATTCGGATCAATGCCAGTCGTGTACTCAGACGGGGTATACGGACGGCCCGAACCAAACTGCCATTGCACTGACATCAACCAATAGTCCGGCATACGGAAGCCGAACAACTCAGGATGATCACCCTTTGGATACATCACCGCTGTGTTGAAGTTGATCTGGTGTGTCTGATCCCAACCGAGCGGATGTTCATCGTAGTTGACTGGCACGTTGCTGCTGTTGTTGAACTCATCCAACGCGCCGGAAGCCTTACCGTAGGCAAACGAGAAGTCGTAGTTAAAGGTCGCCTGGAAATGATTCGCAAATTTGCGATCAATCTTCAACTCAAATCCACGAGCACGCCCATAGTCAAGATTGATGTAACGTGTGACAACAATGCCCTGGTCACGTTCATCGACCGTCGAAATCTGGTCGTACAAGTCGCGATAGTAACCAGCGACCTGGAAGGAGAAGTTGTCAGTTATCTGGGTATGAACACCCAATTCGTAAGTTACTGAACGTTCAAATTTCAAGTTCGGATTGCCAACCACACCTTGGTCAACATTCGTTGTTGTAGACTTGTAGAAAGTCAGGAAAGCCGGCAGCTTGAAGAAGTGACCGTAGTTGAAGTAGAGCTTTGAGCGATCAGTAATCGGATGGCTGATACCCAAACGTGGTGCAAATGCAAAACGTGAACTACGCGCATCGGTTGCGCCCGGCTCGCCTGCTTCCAGACGACGCTGCTGCTCATCAACTACTGCTGGGTCATGAATGATAAAGTCACTACGCAAACCAGCCTGAACAATCAGACCTTCAAACTCCATCTTGTCCTGTAGATAGAATGCGCCTTCCCACGGACGATATTCCCAGAAGTCACGCACCGAGCCAATTCCCGGGTACACGCTGCCAACTGTCTCAGCCGCGTCACCAACGTACAATTGGTCAAGACCCTGAATCTGTTGCTGGGACATGATGTAGTACTTCATCTCCGTACCAGCCTTCACCTCGTGGAACTTGTGCACCTGGCTCTGCCACGAGAATGTGAACGAGTATTCCTCGGTCCGACGTTTTGCCCACAGCGTACCACTATCCCAACGACCTGGGTTCAGGAACAGGTCTGTGCCGTTCCACTGGCCGTTGCCGTTGTAATCAACGAAACGCTCTTGATCCTCATCAAAAAATGCATTCGGAGCATTGAAAACAGCATCTTCGGTATCGTGAATGGTCCGATTTACCCACGTACTATACAGCGCGTTGTAGGCATAGATATCTGCCGGCCAGTCAGAGCCGTTTGAGTTTAGGTCGAAAGTATAACCAACCGGCATTTGCGGATCACCCGTCGCAAATGTGAACAGCTCGAACTCATCAAAGAAACCGTCCGGCGGATCGTACTGACCGTTCAATGTCGGAACAGCGATGTTGTCTAATCCTTCGAGAACTATGAACTGCGCCAAGTTGATCAGCGAATTCGATGATGGCAGGTCCCAGAACGGTTCACCCTGGTCCCACACACCGTTGAATTCGCCAGAAACTGGATCAGGAAGGTCTACAAACGGCTCGCCCGTATCATTCCACAGGTCGCCATCCCAGAACGGTTCGTCAGCTTCTTCGGTACTGTTGGTGTTGTCTACCAGATCACGACGATCCATCTCACCATTGAGGTTGATGTCGTCATATCCTTCGCCATCATCCTGTCGACCGTTACCGTTCAAATCGCTGAATGGTTCGTACGAATCACCCGCGTCAACAATACCATTCCTGTTGTTATCGTTCCAAGTCCAATAGCCGTTGCCGTCGAGATCGTCGAACGGTTCCCAACGATCAAAAGCGCCGTTGCCGTTCGCGTCCTGGAATCGTTCGCCATCCCACAGACCATTATTGTTGAGGTCTTGTTCGGAAAGCTGAGGTTCTGCCGGATCCCAGATACCATTCCCGTTCAGGTCAACGAAGTTGTCCCACGGATCGTATACTCCGACATTATTCGCACCCGTGACCGGATCTACCACATCGGTCCACGGTTCTGCGTAGTCGTAGTTGTTGTTACCGTTCAGATCAACCCAGTCTTCACCACGATCCCACTGACCGTTCAGGTTAAGATCTTCGTACCCTTCGTTATCACCTTCGTAGTTACCTGTCCGGTTAGCGTCGATGTAGCCGTCCAGGAAATTGTTGAGGTCGAGATCGTCACCGAGTTCATCAATACCTGAGTGAACGACGCCATCACCATCAGCATCCTGATCCCATCGGCCGTTCGCGTTAAAATCGAAACCGCGACCGTACGCGTTCATACCAATTCCACCCTGCCCGCTGAACTCTTCAATTTCATCTTCCAGCGCAAACTGATCGACAGTTTTTCCACGTGGAGTCAGACTGGCATTGATCACCTGGCGACCGAACGCGAAGTTCAACACCGTCTTGTCACTGGCCTGGTTCGTGTATTCCACACGGAAGGAACTACGTTTGTCACGTGCTACAGGAAGGTTATCCGTATTGTACTTGTACGGCCAGCCGTAGTTGCCTCCGACTTCAGCCGTACCACGTCCGTACACATCCCAATCGAGAGTACGTTCTGAAAAATACGCCGACAACTTCTGACCATTACCGATGTCGTACGCCATCTTCAACGTACCACCAATGTCGTTCATCTGACGGCGTGGAAGTTCAACACCAAGACCGATATAATCCTGGTTATCATATTCCGCACCCAGCCATGAGTTGGTATTGGTGATCGATCCGTTGAAGGTCAGATAGAAGGTAACCGGACGATTCATCAAGCTGGTCGTAAACGGAACCGGTCCGCCAAATGCAGCGTCCACACGGTCTTCATCGAACGAGTATTCGTCGAACATGAAGTCCGTTTCCCAATACACGACGCCGTTGTATTCATCCGGAGCGCCTTCAGGTGTGGTAATGGTGACAAAACCAGACTGAGCCTGGCCGTACTCCGCCGCCATACCACCCGTCAGAATCTGAATTTCCTGGATGTTGATCGCAGAAAGGTTCAATGGTAGACTCTCACCCGTAATCGGGTCACGAGTGTCGATACCATCAACCAGGAAACGGGCCTCCGTTTCTCGACCGCCACGGATGTGGATCTTGCCTTCTTCATCCACCTTGAAGCCCGGCGTCGACGTTAACACCGACGTAACTTCAGTGTCCGGAAGAAATTCAAGGTCTTCCTTACTGTAGCGGGTAACGTTCGATGTCGCACTCTTGTCGACGATCGGTTTCTCGTAGACCAGCACAACAACTTCCAGCTCGACTGATGAGCCAACCATCTTGAACTCAAGCTCAGTCGTTCGGCCGGTGCTGATACTAACGCCTTCGATCGTCACATCGTGATATCCAATCGCGCTGGCGACAACCGTATACGTGCCCGGTTGAATAGCAAGGACCACGAAAAAACCGTCCAAGTCCGTTGCCGCACCACGACTGGTACCTTGAAGGACGACATTCGCGCCAATAATCGGATCACCTGTCGCCTCATCAACCACTGTCCCGCGAATCTTGCCTGTTTGCGCCCAAAGTATTCCAGGTAACAACAAGCCAATCACAAGGACAGCGAGGAGAGCTCGTGAAAAACGCGCACCCCGCATGGTAACCTCCGTCTTCGTCCACACGTTGCTAAAACACTTAAGCGGTGGTTAGACCGCGTTAATTCATATTTGCAATTATTGCATCAGCGTATTCAGATGTCTTCAGCTTCGTCGCGCCTTCCATCTGGCGGTGCAGATCGTAGGTCACTTTCTTCTGCCGAATCGTCTTCTGAATCGCCTGCTCAAGAACCGTACCAACCTCAGACCAACCCATGTAGTCAAACATCATCCGGCCGGATAGCATCACCGAAGACGGGTTAATCACATCTTTGTCAGCATATTTCGGCGCCGTGCCATGAGTCGCTTCGAACAGACCCATATGGTCGCCGATATTCGCCCCGGCTGCAAGCCCTAATCCGCCGACTAGAGCGGCTCCGGCGTCGGAGATGTAATCACCGTTGAGGTTCGGTGTGACTACCACTGAATACTCGCCCGGACGGGTTTGAATCTGCTGGAACATGCTGTCCGCAATACGATCCTTGACCACGATACGACCGTTCGGATCACCAGCAGGCTTGCCACCACGCAGAGCAGCAAAAGCACCTGGTTTTTCAATCGGGGTGACACCATCGTCAGCCATCACTTCGTCCCACAGCTCGGCTTCGGTGATGATATGGTCGCGATATTCTTCTTTCGCAACTTCGTAGCCCCAGTCCTTGAAAGCACCTTCCGTGAACTTCATGATGTTGCCTTTATGCATGAAGGTCACTGACGGCAATTTCTTTTCAATCGCCCACTGAAGGCCCTTGCGAGCAAGCTGCTTGGTGCCTGTCGGACTGATCGGCTTGATGCCAATGCCGGAATCGTCACGGATCTGCGTCTTACCATACTCTTCCTTTAAGAGCTTGATCAAACGCTTGGCTTCATCTGACAGTGATGGAAATTCTACACCACTATAAACATCTTCCGTGTTCTCACGGAAAATTATCATGTCCATCTCATGTGCGCGCACATTTGGGCTGGGAATGCCGTCGTAATGCTTGCACGGACGAACACAGGCGTAAAGGTTGAGTACTTGGCGCAATGTTACGTTCAGGCTACGGAAACCACCACCCACTGGCGTGGTCAACGGACCCTTGATCGCGACCAGGTACTGGCGGATAGCTTCAAACGTCTCTTCCGGCATCCATACACCATCACCATATGTGGCGACAGCCTTCTCGCCGGCATAAATCTCCATCCAGTGGACTTTGCGTTCGCCAGCGTAAGCCTTGGCAACAGCAGCGTCAAACACGCGTACCGATGCCTTCCAGATATCACGACCGATCCCGTCACCCTCAATGAAAGGAATAATCGGATTTGCCGGAACGCTCAAATTTCCCTGATCAACCTTGATCGCCGCGCCACCTTCCGGCACAACAATCTTGTCGAAACCCGCCATCTCGTAAACCTCCAAATGTCTTTGTTGCCCGTGTTCTTAATGGTCGTTGGCACCGAGGGGAGATACCAACAACCTCGCAATAAAACTGAAATATCAATGAGTTAGCTACGACATCACGAGAGCCTGAAGGCAAAAAAAGCCCCGGCACGGCCTGGCTGGACCACGCTGCAACCTTCTGCAACGCCAGCAGTTTCCGTCGGGGTATTCTTGTAGCGCCCGGCAAAAAACATCAACAAGCATCTCGATCAAAATGATGCAGCCGTCCACCTGCTTGAAAAGCTCAGACGTAGTCGTGTTCAAACCACTCTATCGCAGACGGTAACCAAGTTGGCAGGCTGCCCGATCCTCGCCCGAGGATATATCCACATGTTCCAGAAATTGACCCAAGCCCAAAAGCTATGACCTCATACTCTTTTGAGTTCGGTCAATATATCCCACACATACAAACCCTGCAACCCGATTTGACTCCGGTCACATCATTTCTTCGTGATTCAAGCTGGGATGGAGGAACGACAACCAGTCCAGATTCCACGTCAAGTGTGTACACTACTTACATTAATATAGCAGAGACTTACTGGTAGTAAAGCAAATCAGAGGCAGCATGGAAGAAAAAAATACTCAAGTAGAGAGAGCCACCTTCAACAATTCTTCGACGCCAGCACCTTCGCCCGCTTTTTTCGCTGCACGGGTTACTAACTTTTCTGACTGTAGTTGCGAATACCCAAGAGTGACCAAAGCTTCGACTGTTTCCCGAATCGCACCCGCCTGACCAGAATAGCCCAGGCTGTCGTCACCCAACGGCTCCTCAACTTCTCCTGACGACGGTAGTTTGTCGCGCAGCTCAATCACCATCCGCTCTGCCAGCTTGCGTCCCACGCCCGGTGCGGCAGTCAGTCGTTTCCAATCGCCAACAGTCGCAGCATCGCGCAGTGTGCGTGTCGTTACTGATGAAAGGATAGCCCGCGCAACCTTCGGACCTACACCACTAATCGCAATCAAAACCTTGAATGATTCCCGCTCTTCCCGATTGTGAAAACCAAACAGGTTCAACGCGTCTTCCCGTACCTGGAGATATGTATACAGCTGAATCGATTTTGCCCGGCCAATTTTCTCATAAGTTTGAACTGTGATCGAGAGAAAGAACGCCACGCCCCCAACATCAATCACAACATGCGTAGGTTCCAGTTCAAGTACCTTCCCTTCAATCCGGTCAATCATTTCCGGCGACCTCCAGACAACCATTTTGCCAACGCGTCCGCGTCTTCTTCCCGTGCGGCCAGTTTATCTGCCCGACTCTTTGACGATGGTGCATCGTCCGCGCTACCACCACCTGTTCCTCTCGCAACCCTCGGTGCTTCCCCGCGGTTGATCTGACATAACGCAACCGCAATCGCATCGGACGCGTCCAGCGGTTCCGGCACCTCCTGCAAACCGAGCGTGTATATCACCATCTGACGGACCTGCTCTTTGTCCGCCGATCCACGCCCCGCGACCGACGCTTTGATTGTTGCCGGTGGATAACTGACCACCTCGCACCCCTCCTGCGCGACAGCGAGCAAAATCACACCTCGTGCCTGGCCCAACGTTAATGCACCGGACGGATTCTTTCCAACAAAAGGATCTTCCACCGCAACGATTTCAGGATGGTATTCACGCAATATCGAGGTAACACCTTCATAAATCGCCTGCAAACGCTGTTCAATGGGACGGTTGGCCTTTGCACGGATCGCCCCAGCTCTAAGCAGCTTCGGCGTCTTCGAACCACTGACCGCAGCCCAGCCCGTCACTGCCGTCCCGGGATCGAAACCAACAACCGTGTATTCATCTGATGACATGCAGAACGCCCCGCCGCTTTCGAATGCAACCATCCGAAGGTAGCGGGGCGTTGGAGGGAATCCAACTGTTCAAACGATCCAACACGAACTGAGGTTATTCCGTCCTGAAGAAGTCTGCGATCAGCCGCCCTAGGTGAGGCAGCAGTAACGGCGTCGTCCGCCGATAATAACGGCAATCGGCTCCCAAGCGGCGCTTCAGCGCACGATCCTCATACTGGCTGTACACTGATGCCGCAAACGACCAGAGGCCCGCCGTAATCAGCATACTTGTCAGGTTAAACACAAAACCCGAACCAATCAGCAGCATCAATAATCCGCCATACATCGGACGACGCACATACCTGAAGGGCCCGCAGATGACCAAATCCTCAAGACGGGCAACCAACTCACGGACGCGCTGGTTGATAATGCCAGACACCAACAACAAACATCCTACGCCCAAATGAATCCAGCCAAGCAGCGACATCAGCCAGTCAGGAAAGAGAGGTATCAAATCGGTTATGCGGGGAATACTCAGAACGAATGCTATTAGAGCGCTGAGGCTGCCAAGCAGAAAAATCGTAATCGCGTTACGTGAAAGTCTGAACCATCGTTGGCCAGTGCGCGGTGTCATAGTTCCTCCTCCGGCGGGTTCGCCTGGAGTCGCGACCGCCGCGTTGTTGAGTGGAACAGTTCCGCAATACGTTAATAATGTAATTAATTTGTCAAACACTTCCTAAGCTTATCTCACTTTATCCTAAATTCTTCATGCTGATCGGAGACAATTCGACTTCCAACGCACCATCCATGGGAGTTGTCAATTTGATGTATCTGTCAATCTGACGTCCGCTCTAACCATGAGCGCAAAGAGGGCCCCCCTGGCCCTCTTCTCTAGTAATCGCTGAACAACAAACCCGCTACACTACTTTTCCTTTGTTATCCCTAGTCGCTGAAGAAATCAACTATCATTCTTCCCGGATGAGGGATGAGTAATGGTACGCAACGACAATACTTCTGATAGGCAGGGCCCATCCGTTCCATCATGCGCCGATCTTCTGCTCGACAGTACAGGGAGACAGTGACTGCCCAGAGAAATGACGTAAGCAGCAAACCCACCATATTCAACAGTAATCCAGCACCAAACAGCATAAACAACACGCCGCTATATACCGGACGTCGAACGTATCGGAAAGGACCAGACAACATCATCTCATTGAAACCGGCAACCCACTTACGTACATCGCGACGTTGCACCCCTCCAATAACCAGAAGCGCACCCAAGCACAAATTCAGCCCTCCAATTACCTGAAGCGTTACATGGAGAGCAGCTGGCATATGTGCCGGTAGCTGCGATATTCCTGAAACCGCTGTGAACTGCACACCAATCAAACCAAGTAAGAGCAGAGTTACTGAGTTTCGACTGGATTTCCATATCCGAGTACGAGATCTGGGTGCCATGAACATCCCCTCAGCTTGAACCTGTAAATGGCTCAACGCCACAAACCAATCCTGCTAAACTTATATTTATCGCTCATTAATATAAGTATTAAAATATCATAATGCCAGCCCCGAACTCTTTTTTGTTCTCTCGTTGGAGTCTCAGTGCCCCTTGGACCGACGCCAAAGGGCAACCTAACTTATCGGTCCATTTGTTACTTAACCGAACCTGGAGTTTTCATATGCGTCCGATTGTTGAACCCGCTCAGATGCGAGAACTGGATCGCCGTACGATTGATGATGTCGGTATCCCCGGCATCGTGCTGATGGAACTAGCCGCACGTGGAGTGATGCTCGAAATTGAGCAACTGCTTGGTGGAAATGTCGCCGGCGCCCATGCGCTCGTATTCTGCGGACCCGGCAACAATGGCGGCGACGGTTTCGCTATCGCCCGCCGTCTGCTCAACGCAGGCAGTGAAGTTTCCCTTTATCTCTGCGCCCCGATGGACAAAATCACTGGCGACGCCAAGACCAACTTGGATATTTACCGGAAACTGGATGGCGCAATTACTGTCATCGAAAACGCCGACCAGCTCGCCCGTCTGCCGCACGCGCACATCATAGTCGATGCTCTGCTCGGAACCGGTGCCGAAGGTCCAGCGCATGGCATTATCGCCGACTCCATCGAAGCGATTAACAAGAGCGGCATGCAAATTGTCGCGGTCGATATCCCGTCCGGAATCAACGGGCGCACCGGCGCGGCCGAAGGAGCGGCAGTTCGTGCAGATGTTACCGCCACCTTCGGTGAAATCAAGGTCGGACACCTGATTCCGCCGGGACTGGATCATGCGGGACGTATTTCACGTGTCGACATCCAGATCCCGCCGCAATTCGTGCATGAGATGGAAATCCCGCTGTTCTTCATCGAACCGGGTGATGTATACGAGATGATGCCGCAGCGCCCGCTGACTGCACACAAGGGCGACTTCGGCAAGGTGCTGGTCGTGGCTGGATCAGTCGGCATGACCGGCGCAGCGGAGCTGGCTGGTCGGTCAGTTCTACGCTCCGGCGCTGGCATGGTCAAGGTCGCGACAGCAAAATCCGCACAGGCAATCCTCGCCGGTGGAAGTGCGGAGATCATGACCATTCCGGTCGCCGAAAGTGGAAGCGGAACCATTGCTGAAGGCGCAGAATCCACCATCAATGACGCGCGCAGTTGGGCGGATGTCGAAGTCATCGGACCCGGCCTCACAATGAGCCCGGAAACAGTCGCTTGGTTCGCGGAACATGTACAGGATCTGCCACTGCCGACGGTGATCGACGCAGATGGCCTTAACGCCCTCGCCGAAAAACCTGAGCTGCTGAATTCGCTCAACGAAAAAGTTGTGCTCACGCCGCACTTGGGTGAGTTCGCGCGACTAACAGGCAAGGATACAGCAGAAGTTTCCAACAACCGTGTCGACCTGGTCAAGCAGTACGCGCGCGAATGGGGCTGCACCATCCTGCTCAAGGGTGTGCCGACTGTGGTCGCTGGACCAACCGGCCCGGCCTATTGCATCCTCGCCGGAAACCCAGGCATGGCCAGCGCAGGCATGGGCGACGTGCTCACCGGTACGATTGCAGGAATGCTCGCCCAGGGATTGAATCCACGTGACGCTGCTATTTCCGGAACAACCATCCACGGCCTGGCTGGTAACCTCGCTGCCGACGAAGTGGGTAGCGCAGGCGTTGTCGCGGGTGATGTCGTCGAACGCCTCGGTCTGGCAGCGGACATCGTCGCCGGACGTGCGTCCATGCCTCATTCCGGCGGCGGATGCGGATGTGGATCAGGTGGATGTGGCGATGGTGGCGGCGGCGACTGCGGCTGTGATGACGGTAGCTGCGGTTGCTGAAGAAGTACAGTGTACCAAGTAGAAAGTACTGAGTAGAAAAACACAACAATCATGCCACGGGCTTTTTCCGTGGCATTGTCTATTGAATTGCGGTGGTGATAAACTCAAGCCCCGTATCTCGCCAGAACTCAGGCCACTGACCTTGCAACATGTCGTGTTCGCCATCGTTGTGCGTGATCAGAGTGTCGGTTAAACTCGCCTCGGACAGCCTGACAGCGTGATCGTACGGGACCTTCCAGTCGTCGGTCGCATGCACCAGCATCACCGGTTTGTCATACTCACGCAGCACCGCTTCGTTGTCGAACGGGTGCCGAACAACGAAACCAGGCAACAGGTAATCGGTGGAAAAATCGCGCACGCTGGTGAAGGTGCTGATCAGGATCAACGCTTCCGTCTCATGCCCTGCGACAAACTGACAGGCCACGCCCCCACCGAGCGACCGCCCCATCACGACAACACGGCTGGTGTCTGCCACCCCCCACGCGACCACCGTATCAAACGCCGCCGCGAACAGCTTCGTGATGATCGCCTGACCGGGCTTGCCGGGCGAACGTCCGTACCCCGGATACTCGACCAGCAGCACGCCGAATCCCGCTTCACGCACCGGTCCCACCTGGCTCGGCCACAGATCTATCAGCGTCGCGTTACCGTGTGAGATGATCAGCATCGGCGCCGGATCACGATTGTGGATTGCTGGATCGTAAACATCGAGCGGTGTATCGTCAAAGATCGGCGGCAGGTACCAAGCTTCCACCCTAACTCCGTCCGCTTCAGGCCAGAACTCACGGATCGCCGGGTAGGCTTCTCGCACCCCTTCATGAGTCGGCGCTTTACTCGCCTGGAAGATCATTCCCGTCTGCGCGAAATAGTAGAATATTCCGTATGCGACATACACTAAAGCGATGACAGCAACGGTGTAAACGACAGTCCGGCGAATATTCATGACTGTTCCCCGATTGGTTTTGCGCATGGAATGTACGGAGTACCAGTGTATAAAATGCTGCTTTTGTAAGTACAACCGTATTCTGTAACGATTTCCCTTTGCAAATTAAATGAATATATGCTTACTATTGCTGTTAATCGAAACCTGATAGACTGGTTCTATCAGAGTCTTTAGGACGGTTTGAGGCTTGAATATGTGGAATATTTCAAGGATCTTGATCTCAGCCGCCCATATCTTCTGCTTTCGACCGCGAAACGAAAATAACGATGGTTTCAGGAACCACAGATATCTGAAGTCTGTTTGGAGTAATAATCGAACTTGACGTGGTAACACACGAATTTGTCTACGAAGTTTTATCTCTGAAACAGTTTAGGGTTCTCTTTCATAGAATATTGGGTATACCATGGGTTTTTCACTTGTGCAGATAGTTGTTGGCATTCTTAGCATAATAATATGCATATTTATTATAATGAAAGTTGTTACTAAACCAAATTTAGTACTGATAATACAGTCATGCATTCTTCTGCTCTCAATTTATTTATTTAATGTTGGAATATCGGTAACATTTAGTAAATTCTCACTTATTGGACCGATTTACATAGTAATATCTATCATTGTAGCGGTGACGGTTACGTTGTTTTACAGAAAATCTGTAAAAAAGATACAGTTTTCTACTGCACGAGATGAGTGACGAGGATGATTCATACAAGACCAGTTTGATGGGGGAAAGAGTGATGAAGAGCAAAAATATCGTTATTGTTGCTGGATGGCTTTGCATTCTTACGTTTCTAGCAGGCTGTTCCGCTGTTGGTACCATGAGTACTGAAGAGGATACAACTGTTAAATCACTCGTACCACAAGATGGCAAGGCTCTTGTCTATTTCATGCGACCATCAGGTTTCGGGACGGCTGTAAAGATGAGAGTTACAATGGGTTCTGGCGACTATCTCGGGGCAACAGGTGGCGGCAGATATATTTATTCGCTGCTCGACCCTGGGAACTATACGTTCCGATCGAAAGTAGAAAACGCCAGCCTGCTCCACCTCTATTACCTGCGCGGGCTACATCATCGAATCAGGCTGAACATCCGCGTCCAGCGAACAAGCGACCAGAACTCTACCGGGTTCGCCAGTTTGTCCCACGAGAAGTAGATGATCTCCGCCCGTCCTAGGACAAGGCCCTCGTCAAGGAACCCCCAATACCGGCTGTCGGCCGAATTGTCACGGTTGTCACCCATCATGAACAGGTAACCTTCGGGCACATTAACCGGTCCGTAATTGTCCTTGTTGCCCGCACCGGCCGGACGCATCTGCCGCATCTTCATATCAGGCGGTATCACGAACGGATCGGTAAACTTGCCATCCGGCGGCAACTCAGACGCGACACCGTCGATATAAAGCTGCTTGTCTCGAATCTCGAGTGTCTGCCCACCGACCGCGACGCAGCGTTTGATATAATTCACCCGCTGGTCCATCGGATAACGGAAGACGAGAATATCGCCCGGTTCAATGTCACGAATGCCCGGCAAACGAGTGTACGGCACATTGAATCCGATCGGTGTGAACGGCACACCCAGCCAATCCGGCGTGCGGATTCCATACGTAAACTTGTTGACCAGCAGGAAATCGCCAACCAGCAACGTGTTCTCCATCGAACCTGTCGGAATACGATACGCCTCCACTGCCGCGACACGGATCACGAACACAATCAGCACGACCGAGACAATCGTCTCGATCCAGTCACGGACTGGTCCGATCCGCTTCCGCCGTTCCATCTGACGGTGCTTCCGTTCCCGCCGCCAGCTACGGTACCTCTGCCACATTCCGATGTTGCCTTCGTCCTGCGCTGTGGAATGTGTGTCTACGTTGTCAGGACTACCAGTTTGCTTTGCCACTATAAGATCCTTCACAAGAACGTTCAGGATGACGATATTGCTGTCTGTTTCTATCTTTTTCTATCTGTTACTGTCTTTTCCTGACTTAATTATCCACCTTCAGCACCGCGAGGAAGGCTTCTTGTGGTACTTCCACCGACCCGATTTGTTTCATCCGCTTCTTACCGGCCTTCTGCTTCTCGAGCAGTTTCCGCTTACGACTGATGTCGCCACCATAACACTTGGCCGTCACCTGCTTGCGCAACGCCTTGATCGTGCTGCGTGCGATGATCTTGCCGTTGATCGCGGCCTGGATCGCGACCTCGAACATCTGCCGTGGGATCAAATCCTTCAGCTTATCGACGACCTTCCGACCCCACTCGTACGCCTTGTCCTCATGCACGACCATCGACAACGCGTCCACCGGATCACCGTTGATCAGAATGTCCAGACGAGCCAGCTCCGCCGGTTGATAACCGTTGAACTCGTAATCGAAACTCGCGTATCCACGGGTCGAGCTCTTCAGCCGGTCATAAAAGTCAAACACCACTTCCGCAAGCGGAAAGTCATATGTCAGATCAACACGATCGGCCTCAATATACTCTTGCGACACGAACACGCCGCGACGATCACGCGCCAGCGCCATCACCGCACCGACATACTCGTCCGGGGTGATTACCTGGCCGCGAACAATAGGCTCATCAATGTGATCGATCAGGGTTGGGTCCGGAAAATCGACAGGATTGCTGAGCCACTTCTCCTCGCCCTTATGATCGATAACCTTGAAACGCACACTCGGCACCGTCGAGATCAGGTTGAGGTCGAACTCACGTTCCAGCCGTTCCTGCACAATCTCCATGTGCAACAGACCGAGGAAGCCGCAACGAAAGCCAAAGCCAAGCGCGGTTGATGATTCCGCCTCGTACCTCAACGACGCATCGTTCAATGCCAGCTTGTCGAGCGCGTCACGCAGGGCTACATAATCCTCATGGTCAGCCGGGAACATCCCGCTGAAGACCATCGGCTTCGGTTCCTGGTAGCCAGCAAGCGATTCGGTCTTCTTGCGGTTCTCGTATGCGACTACTGTATCGCCGACACGCGTATCCTTGATGTCCTTGCAGCCGGTGACCAGGAAGCCGACCTCGCCGGTTGCCATCTGTTTTTTCGGGAAACGCTTGAGCTGCATGATCCCCAGCTCATCTACCTGGTAATCCTTCTCCGTGCCCTTGAAGAAAATCTGTTCGCCGGTCCTGATCGAACCGTCCATCACCCGGATGTACGCGACCGCGCCCTTGTAATTGTCATAGAACGAGTCAAAGATCAACGCACGGAAGTTGCCGTCCGGATCACCCTGTGGGGCGGGTACTACTTTAATGATGCGTTCGAGCAGCTCCGGCACACCATCACCTGTCTTCGCCGAAACCATCATCACTTCGTCTTCAGCGCAACCGATCAGGTCGCAGAGCTGACGCGTCACCTTCTCGACCTGGGCACTCGGCAGGTCGATCTTGTTGATCACCGGGATCAGTTCGAGACCAGCATCAATAGCGAGGTACAGGTTGGCGAGCGTCTGCGCTTCCACCCCTTGCGCTGCATCGACAACCAGTAATGCCCCCTCCGCCGCGGCAAGCGAACGGCTGACCTCATAGCTGAAGTCAACGTGGCCCGGCGTATCGACGAGGTTGAGCGTGTACTCGACACCGTCCTCAGCCGTGTGCTTCATCGTGATCGCGTGCGCCTTGATCGTGATCCCACGTTCCTGCTCGAGTTCCATCGAATCGAGGATCTGCGCCTTCATCTGCTTCATGTGAATGGTCGCAGTCGTCTCGAGCATCCGGTCGGCGAGAGTGGACTTGCCGTGGTCGATGTGCGCGATGATGCAGAAATTTCGGATGTTGTCTACAGTAGCCATATCGGAAACGGGATCTTCCCAGAAATTGAAACGGATTTTCGCTCAACAGGGTACGCCTGTTTGCCCACGCAAACAAAGCCCCGGAGCACAGTAAGCTACACTCCAAGCTGCCCCGAGCGAAAGAGATGCTTGACTGGAGAGACGAAGCCGCGCTAACCATGTGGGATCTACGAATAAGCTGATATGGATTATGAGATTTTGTATCCAGTTAGACAATAGACTGACTTTGCATGCAGTCGCATTCAACACTGGGGGAGTGATGAAGTACAGTCGATGGTTGGTTTTGCTAATAGCTGTTTCCATCCCTACTGCTGTATTGGCTGAAGACCTTCACCTCATTGAAAATGTCCCTTTTGAAATTGACGTACATGCAATCGACGATCTGGACAATGACGGCGATATGGACATCTTGATCGCATCATCGCACTATTGGGAGCATGATGAAACCTGGCATCAACACATCCGAGCGTATGAAAATCAGGATGGTCTTTTTGTTGAACACATTTATCGTGATGAACTTTATGATCCTGGCGCGTTGACGATTCTTGATGCTGATTTTGATGGTGACTTGGATGTTGTAGTGAGTCAACACGGGTCCACGATTCCCTGGTATCGGAACGATGGTGGATTTCAGTTCTCTGAACACGAAATGCCACAACCGACTCAAGCTCCGTACAGCAAATATCCGGACGATCCTGATGAAGACAATGACATGGATTTCGTCTTTCATGAATTCTATTTCGATATTGATCTGAATGAGTACGTTCAGGAAGTACGTCTTGCTGAGCAGACCGAACCCGGAACTTTTGTTAATCACGTTCTCGACACTTGGTATGGTCAGGAATATGTGCGGTTTTCATCTTATTGGGTTGATCTGGATGGAGATGGATTGAAAGACATACTCAACCGCCGTTATTTCTGGGTCGATCCTGATCAGACTTCAGAATACGATGTGTACTGGAACAATGGAAACCTTGAGTTCACAGGGCAAAATCTGACCACTATTCCCCATGATGTCATTGTCCCGATCCGGGTCGATAACGACGCAAGCATTGATCTACTTAGAGTTCCCGGTCAGTCTGCTGTTCAAACATTTCTGCAAACTGAAGCCAGAACATTTGAATCTCAAATTCTCATGGAAGGCGATTTCGAAGCACACTATGCAGCCGACTACAATTTGGATGGACGACAAGACCTCCTGGGTGTAGAGGATGGCTGGATGTACGTCGTTTACGGCACGAACTATGGATATTCTGAACCTGAAGGCCTGATTGATGTCGAACACCAGGTAGTCGGAGTTGCCGACCTTGATGGCGACCTCGCACCCGACCTGCTTGCCTGGATATTCGATTGGGATTTGCAGATCTGTCAGATTGTCTGGATCGAGAACGACTTGGTCGTCCATGCTGACGAATTCGTCGAACCAGTTTTGCCGAAGACGCCAACAATGACCATTCACCCAAACCCATTCAACACGTCCACAACTGCGACCATCACTCTACCGAAACCAACACTGGTTGAACTCGCTCTTGTTGATCTACTTGGACGAACCGTATGGAACCATACTGGTCAATACACAATCGGACCAAACCGTGTGACAATCGATGGATCAACAGTGTCAAGCGGAATCTACCTCTTAAACGTTCATGCTGGCTCTTGGCAACGAACGCAGAGGGTGGTGCTGGTGAAGTAGCAAACATGCTCGTCACCCCAGATCAAACAACAGAAAATGCGCGTCCTGACTGGCTTTGATGGTGACGGCTTCCTCTTCCGAGATCGCGACGGCATCGCCATGAGACAGCGCTTCACCGTTGACTTCCAGCTCACCCTCGATCAGCTGAAGCCATGCATTACGGGTGCCGTTCAGTCCATGCGTCAGCTCATTGCCCGCATCAAGACGGCTGGCATACAACACCGCGTCTTGGTGCATCATCAACGGCTTGTGGTCGCCGAGGTCAACATCAACTGATTCACCACCGGACGCTCTCGCATCATGCCCTTCGCCGACAACGAGCGGCAGCAAGCGATTGCGGGTCGCGTCCGGATCGGCATACCCATCTTCGTAGCTCGGTTTTAGATCACGTTGAGCGGGAAGCAGCCAGATCTGCAACAGGTGCAAACGGTTCGTATCCGAAGGATTGAACTCGCTGTGCGTAATGCCAGTCCCGGCGGTCATACGTTGCACGCCATGTGTTGGCAGTGTCGAGCCGTTCCCCATGCTGTCCTTGTGCGCGATCTCACCCTCGAGCACATAGGTTATGATCTCCATGTTGTCGTGTGGGTGCGTTCCAAAGCCCTGCCCGGCATCGATCCAATCTTCGTTGATCACACGCAGGCTGCGAAACTGCATCCATTGCGGATCCCCGTAACTGGCGAACGAGAAGCTGTGGTACGTGTCCAGCCAGCCATGATTAGCATGACCGCGTTCGTCGCTGCGTCGTATCTTGATCATGGTATTTCCAGTATTAGTGGTATGTTCATCACGATGCCGTGGTCACGATAATACCCGCAGGAAACAAATCAGTTCCATCGGCATATTGAATAGAACCAGTGCGTCCGCTGATATTCATGCGTACGTTTGAACAACGGTCGATTCAAAACCAACCGGTGAGTTCGCTCACGGGAACAGGAGATACCCATGGCAGAAGCAAAACAGACATTCAGAGTCGAGGGCATGTCATGCTCGGGCTGCGCGAACCTGCTGCGGTCAGTGCTTGAGGAAGATGTTACCGGCGTGTCGAAAGCAGATGTCAGCCTCGAACGGCAAGAGGTTGAGATCTCGTTTGACGACGTAACGTGCGACCTTGATTCCGCCACTGCTGCTGCGCAGAAAAACGGTTTCACCCTGAATAAGTCCTGACTGGCCTTCATCCTACCGGACCGAAAAGCATGCAACAAGAACATGGGTCCAGCGCTGACATTCATGGCAAACACCAACCGTCCGAGATTGAACTCCCGGTCATCGGGATGTACTGCGCCAATTGCGCGAATGCGGTCGAACGGGCGTTGACCCACAAGACAGAAGGCGTGGAATCGGCGACGGCGAACTACGCGTCGGAAAGCGTGCATGTCCGTTTCAATCCCGAGCAGATCTCCCTCGATCAACTCGCGGACAAGGTGCAGACGGCGGGGTACCGTCTCGTCCTACCCGATCCCGACGACGATCCGGGCAATGCCGAAGCCATCGCCCGGCGTCAGGAGATCGAGAAGCAGAAACGCTACCTGAATGTCGGCCTGAGTTTCACCGTCCCCCTGTTCCTGTTGAGCATGGGACGTGGCTGGGGGCTGATTCCGGAAGCTATCGGTGGCGCGTGGTGGTACGAGCTGTTGCTGCTCCTGCTCGCGACACCAGTCCAGTTCTACACCGGTGGCGGGTTCTACATGGGCGCGTATCACGCACTGCGTAACGGTACATCGAACATGGATGTGCTGGTCGCGCTGGGATCATCGGCGGCGTATTTCTACTCAGTCGGTGTGATGATTTCCGGCGGCGGACACCTGTATTTCGAGACCGCCGCGATGATCATCACTCTGATCAAGGTCGGCAAGTGGCTCGAAATCAGTGCCAAGGGCAAAGCCAGCTCGGCCATCGAAGCACTGTTGAAACGCATCCCACCCACCGCGAACCTGATCGATGAATCGGGCGAAGATCACGAGATACCGCTCAACGCGATCCGCCCAGGCGACATTGTGCGTGTTAAACCAGGGGAAACCGTTCCGATTGACGGTATCGTCGTGTCCGGCGAATCTGAGATCGACTCCTCCTTGCTGACCGGCGAATCCACCCCTGTCGAAGTCGGTCCCGAGGATGAAGTATTTGGCGGCACGATCAACAGCCGAGGTGTGATCGATGTGAAAGTGCTGCGTCCCGGATCGGATTCGGCTGTCGCGCGGATTGTCAAACGTGTAAAAACCGCGCAAGGTTCGAAAGCACCGATCCAGAAACTCGCCGACCGTGTGGCAGCCGTCTTCGTGCCGGTAATTGTCGTGATCGCACTACTCACACTCGCCGTGTGGTGGCTGGGTGCAGGATCATTCGAGATCGCGCTGGTGCGCATGGTTGCAGTGCTGGTAATCGCCTGCCCATGCGCGATGGGCCTTGCCACGCCAACAGCCGTCATGACCGGCATGGGGTCCGGGGCACGCATGGGTATCATCTTCCGCGACTCGGAAGCCCTCGAAATGGGCGCGAAAGTGTCGTGGATGGCGTTCGACAAAACGGGCACCCTGACCGACGGTCAGCCCGACCTGCTCAACATCCAGGTATTCGGTAACATCAGTGAACGTGAACTGCTCGATTTCGCGGCATCAGCGTTAAAGAATTCCAACCACCCGCTGGCGCAGGCTACCGTCCGACGTGCGCAGGAACGCAACATCCAGCTCCGCGAATGCGCGATGTTTGAGGAAGAAGCGGGCTACGGCGTGCGGACAATGCTCGACAATGGACGGATCATCCGTGTCGGCAAGCCGGAACGGTTCGACGATCTCAGCGATCCGGTTCGCACAAACATTGAGACTATGCGTTCGCATGGCGAAACAGTCAGTCTGGTCGCTGACCGTGCAGGAATACTCGGAGCGCTCGGTTTCATGGATTCACCGCGGGACGAAGCCGCGAAAGCGGTCAAAGAGGTCAAGGCGCTCGGTTTGCGAACAGTCATGCTCAGTGGTGACCACCAGGTGATTGCGGACGCGGTCGGTGAAAAAGTCGCAATTGACGAGATCCGCGCTGGACTCAAACCAGAAGACAAGGAAGAAGCCGTCCTCGAGCTACGTGGACAGGCAAATGCTCGTGTCGCAGTTGTCGGCGACGGGATCAATGACGCGCCCGCGCTGGTACGGGCCGACCTCGGTATCGCCATCGGCAGCGGGTCGGATGTCGCCATCGAGAGTGCAGGGATCACGTTGCCGTCTAACGATCTGAGTTCCGTCACACGTGCGATCCGGCTGTCCCGTAGGACCGTCGCTGTGATCAAACAAAACCTGTTCTGGGCGTTCTTCTATAACGTCGCGCTGGTACCGGTTGCGGCTGGTGTATTGGTATTTATCCCGACAGCGCCATCGCAGCCGCAGCATCTGCACCCGGCATTCGCTGCGGCTGCGATGGCACTGTCAAGCATCACCGTCGTGATGAACTCGCTGAGGTTAGGACAGGTAAAGGTGTGAGGTGTGAG
>CAZKGR010000017.1:0-34871 GCA_964552465.1 uncultured bacterium | reverse complement strand
AGGTGTGAGGTGTGAGAAAATATAGGCCCGTGCTTGCTTGTCAAGCGCGGGTTTGCTGCTCCCGGCGACTGATTAATATGCCCCTTTTACTCCCGAAGGGAATAACAGGGATTATCCAAAGCCGTGGACTTGAGTGAATCCCTGCGAACCGGCTTCGCCGGGTCACAGGGGCATGAACTAGAACTTCGCGACCGCCTGCGCGTGAACGACCGCCGCACTGAAGCCTTCGCCGCCCGGCACAGCAACCGCGACATTCAACAATCCAATCCCGGTATCGACCTGCACACCGACACCGTACGCCCACTCCCAACGCGTGTCGCCATTAACATCTAGCGCTGCCGCATCAGCCAGTACATACGCACGACTCTGCGCGCCGAGCAGATAGCGTAACTCAGCCGTGCCCCAGCCAGCACGAGGCGCGAGCAGGCTGCGTTCAGCATAACCACGGATCGTCGTCGCACCGCCCAGTTGTTCCCATTCAGCGACCGGCGGGCGATCCCCGCCGTCCGCAGCTACATCAACACCGTGCAACCCGACGAATCCGACCCAACCGTTTTGCAGCACCGGGAACGCGACCTCCGCGTCGAACGCTGAGCGGTACATTCCTGGCAGGTCTTCCGTATGTGGTGATACACCAGCGACCGGTACCGTCCGCTGACCAGATACGATCAAGCGTTCGCTACCAAGCCGTGCGTACGCCCCGGATTGGGGATTCGTGCGACGGTCACGTGTATCCACCTCCACCGACACACCCACACCGATCAGCGAATAGTCAACCGTGTCAGTCGCCGCCGCCAACGAGTCTGCTGTGATACTTTTGTGTCGCAACGACCCACCAACCAGCCAGTCATCTGCCAGACGTGCTGTCAGTCCTCCACCGAATTCAACCGACACATACTGCGAATCCCGCACCTCCTGCGCGAGATACAAGTTCATGGCCAGCTGCTGCCCAAACAGGAACGGTTCGAGATACGCCACAGAAAACACCCGTGATTCCGGGCTGTCACGCCGCCAGTGCAGGTCGAACGCCCGTCCGCCGCCAAACATGTTGGCGATTGTCGCGTCCAACGATCCAGCCAGCCCATCATCTTCCGCGGCATATCCCAACGCGCCGGCAACGCTGCTCGTCGGTTGTTCTCGGACCTCGAACAACACTCCGTAATTCCCGTCCCGGTCACGGAAAACCTCACCGGTCGAGACTTCAGAAAACCACTCCGTTTGCAGCAGGCGACGACGCGCCCGTTCGACAGCTTCCGGCGTGTAGAGTTGTTGCGAGAGACGTGCGACCATGCGTGCGGTAGACGGTTTCGTCCGCTCTAACCCGGCGAAATCCACGCGTTCAAGTACGACCCGCGCACCGGGCTGAACCGTCATCACTAAATCAACATACACCGTGTCGCCAGTGAACTCAGGCGTAACCTGAGCGGCGCTGACCTGCGCGAACGGATACCCCTGCTCACGTAACAGCTCAACCGAGTTTTCAAGATCCATCTGCCACACCGAAGACAGAAATGGCGCATCTACCTGCGTAACCATTCCTGCAAGCAACCGTTCTTCCTGACCTGCGAGAGGACCGTCCAACTTCAGCGAACGAATCCATACTTCCGGTCCGGGATCAAGCGTAATACGCAGGTTGGCCGAGCGCCCTCCCCCGACCAGTTCAAGATTCCACTTATCAACTGTGACAAAGGGATAATCGGTCAACTGTGGCAAACGTGCGCGGAGTGTATCTTCTGCCGCCAGTAGATCTTCAAGCGAATAACGTCCCCCTTCTTCGAGACCCGTCAGATCATGCAACTCAGAGGCGTTCAGTTGCTGAAAACCGTCGACCCTTAGCACTCGAAGACGTACTCCGTCCGCGTCCTGCGCGAAACCACTCAGGGCCAGAACCATTAGAAACAAAGTTGCCGCTGCAATGGAGACCTTCATTTCACCAAACTGATATTTATATTCACTTGACAGACGTTCCTTGTAACATGCATCGCAACAACGTTTGATCCAATTCCTCTCACGGAGTTTGCATATCTCCAAGTATGTCTCCATCGGAAATCAGGCTCGCGTCGGCATTTCACATTCAATACCTTGTCGCGGCGCTGTTACATTACAGGTTACCACTAACATTCATACGCTTACAGCAGGATTCAGATATGTCTCAGCTTCGCGTCGCGATAACCACTGGGGGCGGTGACGCGCCCGGCTTGAACGCTGTCATCAGAGCCATTGTAAAAACCGGAATGAGCCGGTTCAACATGGAATTTGTCGGCATCGAAGACGGATTCGAAGGCCTTGTAAACACCCGTCGGATAAGTAAACTCAACCGTGACGCTGTGCGCGGCATTCTGCCAAAAGGCGGCACTATTCTTGGCACAACCAACCGTGGTAACCCATTCGAGTACGAAGTTACTTCGATTGACGGCGAAAAACGCATTTCTGACCTGTCAGATCGTTGCATGGAAAACTTTGAAGCCCTCGAGCTGAATGCGCTGATCGCCATAGGCGGCGATGGGACCATGCACATCGCCCAGCGATTCTCCGAAAAGGGAATGCCGATCATTGGCGTGCCGAAAACCATCGACAACGATCTGCTCGCAACAGACGTTACGTTCGGTTTTAACACAGCCGCAACGGTTGCGACTGAAGCAATCGACCGTCTGCATTCGACCGCTGAATCCCACCGCCGTACCATGGTGCTTGAAGTTATGGGACGAGATGCCGGCTGGATCGCCATGGAATCCGGGATCGCCGGCGGCGCTGACCTGATCCTGATTCCGGAAATCCCTTACGACCTGGACGAAGCGCTACGCTTCATCAAACGTCGGTACGCACGCGGGAGCAACTTCTCCATCGCCGTCATCGCCGAAATGGCACGCAATCAGGAACACCCGGACGACAAGATCCACCGTCGGCGTAAGAGTGACACTCCCGGTGTGTGGTTCTCAGAAATGGTCCGCAAGCACCTGAACGTGGATGTCCGCCACACCGTCCTCGGCCACCTGCAAAGAGGTGGCAGCCCAACCTGTATTGACAGAATGCTCGGCACCCGATTCGGCATGCACGCCTCAGAAATGGTTGCGGAGAAACTGTTTGGACGCATGGTGGCACTGCATGGCACGCAGGTAGTAGACGTACCTATCGAGGACGCTATCGGCAAACAAAAGTTTGTCGATCCTGACGGTCAGATGATTCGCACAGCTGAATCACTCGGCATCTATTGCGGACGACCACTGTCGTGAGATGTGAGATGTGAGATGTGAGATGTGAGAAAGTACAGGCCCGTGCTTGCTTGTCAAGTGCGGGTTCACCACTCTTGGGCGGTAGAACATATGCCCCTGTTAACCCCGAAGGGAATAACAGGGATCATCACCTGTCGGATAACTGGTCGAATCCCTGCGAACCGCCTGCGGAGGGCCACAGGGGCATACAAATCGTACACGTTCTGAAAACGTGGAGAACACACCCCATGAAAATTCTGATCATCGGCGGATATGGCACAGTCGGCAGTGCCGCCGCCAAAGCACTTGCTGACAACCACGAAGTAATCGTCGCCGGTCGGAATGATGGGGATGTATGCGTTGACATTGCCAACATCGACTCAATCCGCTCGATGTACCAGGCAATCCCCGACCTCGACGCTATAGTCTGCGCAGGCGGTCTGTCCAAGTGGGATGATTTCGACAAACTCACCGAGGACGACTTCTACATCGGCATCCGCAGCAAGCTGATGGGGCAGGTCAATCTCGTACGCCTCGGAATGGACGTTATCAACGAAGGTGGATCGTTCACACTAACCACCGGCATCCTCGGCGAACATCCCGTGCCGATGACGACTGGCGCGGCTATGGTTAATGGCGCCATTCACAGTTTCGTCAAAGCCGCCGCATTGGAATTGCGTCGCAATCTTCGCGTAAATGTTGTCGCGCCCGGACTGGTTGAAGATTCTTATGAACGGTTGAAAGACCTCTTCCCCGGTGTTATTCCCGTCCCCATGGACAGGGTGGGCGCTGCGTATCTGGAAGCTGTCGAGGGGGAAATGACCGGCGAGCTGATCCGGGTGTACGAGTAGCTCGGTGAGTGGGATAGTATTCTTCAGGTCCGTGTTATTTCCAACGTGCCCCAGACATTTATGTCTGGGCTTATCCAATCCTGGCGACCTTAGTTTATCCCAGACATAAATGTCTGGGGCACGATCTCTACAGTTTCACCGACAACACTCACCTTTTCGTAAGTTCCAGCATGACCGCTACGAACCAAACAGCATCCGCAACCAATTTTCCCGTCATCATCATAGTCGGGCCGACAGCGTCGGGCAAAACCGATGTCGCGGTCGAGTTGGCAGTCCGTCTGGACGGCGAGATCGTTTCTGCCGACAGCCGTCAGATATACCGCTACATGGATATCGCCACCGCCACGCCGTCAATGTCCGAACGACGTGACGTCCCCCACTACGGCTTCGACATCATCGACCCGGACGTACGATTCAGCGCCGGCAAGTTCGCAACGTTCGCCCGCGAGAGAATCGATGACATCCGTTCGCGAGGAAAAACCGCCATCGTAGCAGGCGGAAGCGGGCTGTATCTGAAAGCGTTGGTGGACGGTTTGTTCTCGGGCGACGATATCAAAGATGAGGATGTGAAACGCGAACTCGAAAAACGAGCTAACCAGTTCGGTCTCGATGCGTTGTACGAGGAATTGCAGAGCCTCGATCCCACCTACACGGCGACTATCCTACCAACCGACCGTCAACGTATCCTCCGGGCGCTGGAAGTCTATCACGCGAGCGGCGTTCGCTTCAGTGAGCTGCATCAGCGTGAGCGAACGGAAGCGCCGTGGCCTGTGCGTTGGTTCGGCATCGAACATGACCGTGACAAGCTCTACGACCGGATCAACCTCCGCGCTCAACGAATGCTCGATATGGGACTGCTCGCGGAAGTGCGTGACCTGATCGACCGCGGTTATGCAGATGCCTATTCAATGAAGAGTGTCGGCTACGAAGAAGCACTCGCCTACTTGAATGGCGAGATAACGTCAATCGATGAGATGATTGAACGCATCCAGTTGAATACTCGTCACTATGCGAAACGGCAATTGACATGGTTCCGCCCCAACGAACGTATCGAGTGGATACCGGCCACCGGCCAAAACGCCAGAGCGCTCGCGGATGAGATTCAACATTGGCTAGCCAAATTGCCTAATGACTAGATTTATCAGAATGTAGCCGTATCCACACTGATGGCACTTCTCTCCATTTCCCGCATGAAACCAATAACAGATTCGACAACTAGAATCCCTATCTTCACCGCCATGAGATCCATGCTTCGACACCTGTTATCCATCATGCCGTTCCTCGTGCTGTCTACCATCGGGTGGACGGCAGCGAACGTGCCGATGCAGGCTTTTGCCGCACAGGATGATGCGGACGACTCCATTGTCGTAGTCGCCCCGGAACCGGTGGAAGCGATGTCGGTCTTTCACCATGCGCTGGCATGTGAAAATTATGCCGCCGCGCGAGCGGTCGTCGATTCGCTCAAATCAATGCGCGACACACGGATCAAGCCGTGGATGCGTATCATGCGAGCAACTTTGACCATTGCTGTTGCGGTCGATTTCGGAGTTGAAGAAAAAGAGAACCTGTTCCACAGTGATTTGAAGGCGGCCACACGTGCCATCGAATGGACGCTGACACAGGAAGGTGACGAATCACCAAACCTGCGCAAGGCATCCCTGCACGCAGCTCTCGGAACGATCAATCTGCTCGATGCCCAATGGGAGAACGAGATCGACGGCGACGTGCTCAAGGCCATAGGACCTGCCGGACGCGGCTATGACGAAATGGAACTCGCATATTCGCTCGACTCAACCCGCATGGATGCGCTACTCGGTATCGCAGCCTACCGTTTCTATAAGAGCAATACACTCAAGTTCCTGACATGGATGCCGTTCATGAAGGACGAGCGCGATGAGTCGCTAATCAACATGCGGCTGGTCATGAACACTCCTGGACTATCCCAACCCAGTGCTGCGACGACTCTGGCGTGGTCGTTGATCGAGATGGATCGTGCCGATGAGGTAGCGGAAATATGCCTGCCGTGGCTGCAGGAGCTGGATAACTCACGCTATCTGCTCGAACCGTACGCGAAAGCATATTTCGTTGTAGAAGATTGGGATCAGGCACGCGCGGCTTACGATCTATATCTCGCTGAGATACGTGCTGCACCTCGGCTGAACATGAACCGTCTGCTCGGCGCACTGAGTCGTGCGGTGCAGACCGCCCGCCAGCAACAGGATTGGTCCGCTGTTGTGCAGTATTGCGAGGAAGCGCTGAGCCAACCGTTGACCGAGGACGAGTGGGCGCAGTACCGTGACTTCCATGACGGATTTGAACGATACCAAGAACAGGCTGACGAAAAGCTCGCGACGTATCATGAAGACTGAGACAATCGCACAAGAGTTGATCGCGAAAGCGGGCGAGCTGGCGCATGAACGCGGCGTCGAAGTCTACGCCGTCGGCGGGTATGTCCGTGACAAGCTGCTCGGCTTGGCGTTCAGAGATGAGATCGACTTCTCCGTCGTCGGAGATGGGCCGAAATTCGCCCGCGACCTCGCGAAGTATCTGGGTAGTTCCGGCAAGGTCACAGTCTACAAACGTTTCGGCACCGCGTCGTTCGTGCGCAAAGGTATCCGACTCGAATTCGCGACCTCGCGACGTGAATCCTACAGCGAAGACAGCCGTAATCCGGACGTCCAACCGGCGCCGTTCGGCGAAGACCTCGCCCGACGCGACTTCACCATCAACGCGATGGCGGTTGATTGCCGTAAGCCAGATACGGTTATCGACCCGTTTAGCGGGCAGAATGATCTTAAAAAACGGGTTCTCCGAACCCCGCTCGACCCGCTTCAGACGTTCAGCGACGATCCGTTGCGCATACTGCGCGCAATTCGTTTCGCAGCCCGGCTTGACTTTTCCATCGAATCAGACACATGGGCCGGAATGCGTTCCGAAGTCAAGCGCCTGACCATAGTCGCCCGTGAACGGATCAACGACGAGTTCTTCAAGATTCTGGGTGAAGATCCGCCGTCACGCGGACTGCTGATGCTGCACGAATCCGGCGCGCTGGAAACCATCTTTCCGGAAATTGCCGAGCTGTATGGCGTGGATCGGGTCGGTCGTCATGCGCACAAAGACAACCTGTACCACACCTTCCTCGTCGTTGACAAGGTCGCGGAGAAGACACCCGATGTCAGCCTGCGTTTCGCCGCACTGATGCACGACATCGGCAAGCCTCGCACCAAACGTTTTGAACAGGGACAGGGCTGGACCTTTCACGGGCACGAACATGTCGGCGAACGCATGGTTCGCAAGATGGGCCGCAGTTACAAGTGGCCCGAGGATTTGACCCAAACATCGTCCAAGCTGGTCAAGTTGCACATGCGTCCGATGAACCTGCAGGACGAGGGCGTCTCCGACAGCGCGATCCGACGACTGGTCGTGCAAGCTGGCGAACAGATAGACGACCTGCTTACCCTGTGCCGCGCCGACATCACTTCCGGCAACGAACAGAAGGTCAAACGTTACCTGCACGCGTTTGATTCGATGGTCGAGCGCATGGGCGAAATCGAGGCCAAAGACGCGCTGAAAGCGTTCCAGTCACCGATTCGCGGAGAAGAAATCATGGAACGCACCGGTTTGCCTGAAAGCCCGCAAATCGGCCTGATCAAAACCCTGATCGAAGAAGAAATCCTTGAAGGACGTATTCCGAACACGCATGACGGCGCGGAGACTGTGTTTGACGAGATCGTAAAACGTGTGCTCGCGATGGAACACAAGGATGTGTTAAAACGGCTGCGTGATATGTCAATAGCGCGTGCGGAAGGAACAGCCCTGCCACCAGAAGTTGACTAATGGTAAGGTCGGAAGTCATCCCATCTATTCCTCTCGTATAATGGTCGATTTCGCCAGCAAACAGGGGAAAGCTGTTCGAAGAATGGCGAAAAGTGTCCATGCCGAACAGTATTCTGAGCCACAGCCCGTGAGGCTTTACCAACTTCTGAAGAAACCTACTGCAACCCGTTAATTTGACCGGAATCTCGGCTGTACACCCCAATCAAATCATGCTATCTTCACCGAATAGCCAAGACCGAAGCAGGGATCATTAAATGGCGGATACCTCAGCACACCACCACACCTGGCGACGCAATCTGCACTCAATCATTTTTGAGGCGGACACACCGGCGGGTAAGTTCTTCGACATCGGGCTGATTGTTTCGATTATCATCAGCGTGATTGCGGTGCTGCTCGAAAGCGTGGCACCCATCCGTGAGCAGTACGGGTTCGAACTGCGTGCCATCGAGTGGTATTTCACAGTCGCGTTCAGCGTGGAATACCTGCTGCGCATCATCGCTGTGCGACGTCCCAGCCGCTACATCTTCAGCTTCTACGGGCTGGTCGACCTGATTGCCATTCTCCCCACCTATCTGGCAGTCATCTTCCCGGGAACACAATACCTGATCGTAATTCGCGCGCTGCGCATTCTGCGCGTCTTCCGTGTGATGAAACTTGTGCTGTACATGGAGGCGGGCGGATTGATCATGGACGCGCTGCGCGCCAGCAGACGAAAGATCACAGTCTTCCTGTTCGCCCTCGCGACACTGGTCGTAATCGTCGGCTCGCTGATGTATCTGATCGAAGGGTCCGAGAACGGGTTCAGCAACATCCCGATGAGCATTTACTGGACGATTGTCACCCTGACCACCGTCGGATACGGCGACATCGCTCCCCAAACCGTGCTTGGCAAGATGTTCGCCAGCATCGTGATGATCATGGGTTACGCGATCATCGCGGTTCCGACCGGGATTGTCACCGCTGAGCTGACATCACGTAAGCGCGGACAGCCTGTATCCACCCAGGCCTGCCCGAGCTGCAGCCTCGAGGGGCACGACCCGGACGCCAAGTTCTGCAAATTTTGTGGCGAAGAGATGTAGCCCGGGTTCGCCGAACCCGGGGCGTGGGTACCATGTTAGCAAGCGTGGATCATCCGCAGTAGCTGTCTTCACAGTCTACCGCGGGCACCATCAACTTCATCATTTCATCAAAACGACCTTCTGAATATCATTCCACTCCTTTGCCTTAGCATGCACAAAGTAGACGGCGCTGGACAATTCCTGTCCTGCGAACTCGAAGGTGTGCGTGCCAGCCGAGTGTGATCCCTGCGCGAGTGTGGCGACCTGTTGCCCGGTGGTGTTGAAGACCACGACTGACAATTCCGCAGATTCAGGAAGCGTCACCCGGATGGTTGTGACCGGGTTGAACGGATTCGGGTGAGCCGGATGCAACTGATACTCGTCGGGTTGCGAAACAACGACTTCTTCCCGTCCCAATTCAGCTGGCCAACCCGATGCTTGCCAGTCCGTGATGCTACCGTCTGATACGACCATTCCCGCCTGCTTGTGAAATGGGAATCCATCTTCGAGTGTTAAATCCGGAAGTATCAACCTGCCGATAAATTGGTATGTACCTGCAGGCGCATTGGCTGGGACATCGAGTGCCATATTGTTGACTGTAAACTCCATGAACGGCGTGATGGTTAAGTTATTATTGCTCAGAGGCCCATAGATGTTGCCGTTCGGCAGCTCAACCCAGGTTTTGTGTTCGGCAGGATATGTGGCACCGGTGGTATTGACCAGCGATCCCGAATACGTGACTGTCCCCCCTATCGATGGTAGGATGTAAGGCGGTTGCGTTGGAATTATCTGATAGCTGACGGTGTGTGGTGAGCCAGCCTGCTCATACCAGATCAACATGTTCATATCGTAGCTAACAGATGCCAGATCAATGTCTCCATCACCGTCAATGTCTTCTGCGACAACATAAGTAGGGAAGCCCAGATAATCAGCAACAAGGTGTCCAGTCCATTCAACACCGTCACTTTCCCACCAATAAAGTCCGGTATACGGGGAGATAGAGACCAGGTCGAAGTTTCCGTCATTATTCACATCTACTACCTGGAGGTCTCTGGAGTTGCTATGGTCGATCAGATGGTTCTGGACAAATCCGTCGACGGTGTTTTCTAACCAATCAATGGAATCGTCATGGTAAGCTGAGGTAAGTATGTCCAGCCGCCCATCTGAGTTGATGTCAATCAGGGAAGTATTCCACGCTCCGTTATAGTTAGTCAAAGCCGGTTCGACCACCCATTCTGTAGCTTGATGGAAGTTGTAGGCTACCAAGATTTTGTCGTCTTGATAATCACTGATGACAACGTCAAGGTCGCCGTCGTTATCCATATCGCCCGCAGCAACACGCACTGGACCGATAAGTTCGTTTGTGATCAGACGGCGAATGAATTGACCGCCCCGATTCTCCAGCCAAACAACCTCACCGGCAAATTCATAGGCTGCAAGAACATCAACATCACCATTCTGGTCAAGATCAACGGCTATTGCGTAGTATGTGCCTTCTGCATAGTCGTCGATTTTGTATTCTACAAATTCACCGTCCACGTTTTCAATAATTACCATTGTATTATTCTCGTGTGAGCATGCTACAACGTCGATATCTCCATCCTGATCAATATCGACGGGTTCGGCATGACCATAACTATCGGGGTAAGAGATTGGATGCTGGATAAATCCCTGCGTGGTTTGTTCCCACCAATCGCAACCATTGGAATGGTAATTCCCGGTTACGAAATCGAGATCCCCATCAAGGTCAAAATCGACAGCCCGAATCGAGTGTATGCGGTATATCTCATCGGAAACCAGATGTAGTATCCACTGTGGCTGGGACCAGCCGGAAACGGTAAGTGCAAACACGGCCAAAAGACTGAGAACTACGCTGCGGCTTGACATGATCTGCTCCTCCCTGGAACTTGACGCTGATCAGGAATAGCTGATTCATTTCAAATATACGACCTTTTGCACCGCATTGAGCTGTCCGGGAACATTCGCACGCACGAAATACACACCACTCCCAAATTCACGCCCATCAAACTCAAATGAATGAGTACCAGCAGCGTGAGATCCGTGGGCAATGGTAGCAACCTGTTGTCCGGACGTGTTGAAGACCATGACTGATAATTCTGCAGAAGAGGGAAGCGTTACCCGAATGCTAGTGACCGGGTTGAACGGGTTCGGAGTTGCAGGATGCAGCTGGTACTCGTCGGGTTGCGAAACAATGTCTTCTTCAGTTCCTAATTCAGCTGGCCAACCCGATGCTTGCCAGTCAGTGCTGCCGCTGGTCGCCGCCAGTCCTTCCTGCTTGTGAAATGGGAAACCGCTTTCGAGTGTGAATTCGGGCAGGATCAACTGTCCGATGAACTGGTAGGTTCCGGCGGGCGCATTGGCCGGGACATCCAAGGTCAAATTGAATACTGTGATATCCATATATGGCGTGATGGTGAAGATGTTCAAGCTCAACGGGCCGTACAGGTTACCGCTGGGCAGTTCAACCCATGTCTGGTGTTCAGCTGGATATGTGGTTGCATCGGAGTTGACCAACGATCCTGAATAGGTAATCGTTCCACCTGAGGGTGAGAGGATGTACGGCGGCTGCGTGGGTACTATCTCATAGCTGACGGGATATGGCGATCCAACCTGCTCAAGAAGAATAACACTGTCAGAACTAATGGCCGCCGTAGCGAAATCAATATCACCATCGCCGTCCACGTCTGCAGCAACAAGATAAGATGTGTGTTCAAATTCAGCGTTAACAGTATTCTGAACCCAATTATTGCCAACGTGATCATACCAGTAAATTCCGTCCCAGTAGGTAACCACAATCAAGTCAAGACGGCCGTCATTATTAACATCAGCAATCTGAATATCACGTGCAAAATCAAGATCGATATGATGGTGATGGATAAAACTTTCGCCCGTGTTCTCAAGCCAATCAATAGATCCTTCATAGTGTGAAGATGTTAGAATATCCAACAGCCCATCCTCATTGATGTCGACCAAAGAAATGTTCCAGGCACCATCATAATTCGTGAATACTGACTCAACTTCCCACTCTGTAGCTTGACTGAAATTTGTAGCGACAACAACTCCATTTACCGCTGAATAATCTGAAATGACAACATCTAAATCGCCGTCGTTGTCCATATCGCCTGCTTTGACACGAATTGGGCCATCAGCAAGATCTGTGATGAAATGCCTGACAAACTGACCGTTCTGGTTTTCCAGCCAAATGGTTTCATGGTCGTAGTAATTTGCTGCAAGAACATCGAGATCTCCATCCAGATCAAGATCAACCACGTCGTGATAGTAGCAACCAAGACTGAATGTATCGATAATCCTGGGAATGAAATCACCATCAATATTTTCAATTAGCTGTAGACCACCACCATTATGAGAACTTGCAACAATATCGCAGTCGCCATCAGCATCCATATCTACCGGCTCAGCATGAGAGCAATAGTCATCTGCAAGGATCGTTTGTTGCACAAATCCTTCCGACGTTTGCTCAAACCACAAGCAAGCAGGATCATCGAAACTTCCTGTCACTAAATCCAAATCACCATCAAAGTCAACGTCAAAAAATCGGACAGAGTGAGGATTGACTATCTCACTGGAAATCAGATGCGGAATCCATTCCGGCTGGGACCAGCCTGAAACGACCAGTGCAAACATGAGTATCAGACTGAGAATAACGCTGCGGCTTGACATGATCTATCCCTCCCAATAGCCTGACGATCATCACGAATAGCTGATTCACTTCAAATATACGACTTTCTGCACCACATCGAGCTTTCCAGGCACATCTGCGTGAATTAAATAAACTCCACCGGCCAACGTTCGGGCATTGAAGGTGAGGGAATGTTCACCGGCGGGGAACATGCCCGATGCCAGTGTTACGACGTGCTGACCGGTGGTGTTGTAGACATCAACTGTCAGTTCAGACATATGTGGGAGCGTCACCGACAACTGCGTTGATGGATTAAACGGATTCGGATACGCCTCATATAAGGCATAGCTACCAGGTACAGATGTAAGGGAAGACGGTTTGTCACTCTGCAGCGATGCATTGCCCTCAATCCAGCCATTCAGATGGTGAGACTCCGGACCGTTGGTGCCTTCCTTGCGGAACGTAAATCTATCCTCTGCAATCTGGTTGTAATCATAAACGAGATGCCCGATCAGCTCATACACGCCAGCGGGCGCAGAGGCCGGGACATCCTGTTCTAACCCGATGAAGGTTTGGTCCATAAACGGGACAATTGTGGTGTTCAACGTGCTCGTTGGACCGAACAGAGATCCGCTCGGCAAACGTACGTACGTGCTGTATTCCGCGATAAAAGCGAGATTCGCGGCATTGATTACTTGCAAATCGTAGACAATCGTTCCACCAGCAGGCGAGATGATCACCGGTTCGGTTTCCGGCGTTAGATAGATGGTTACCGATCCCGGCTGACCAATTCGCTCGTACAGAATGATTGTATCATCGAGATATCCGCAGGTGACAATGTCGAGGTCGCCGTCGCCATCAACATCGCCCACGTCCAGTGATGAACCGCCATGCCCTTCGGTATCAATCGGATGAAACGTGTAATCGCCTGAAAAATGTGACCACCAGGCTACACCTTCGTGGTAGCTGACCGCGAGCACATCCTTCTCATTGTCGCCATTCACATCAACATGCATCAGGTCCCGCGCGCCCACGAAATGATTGTCAATCTGGTGGCTGAAGTATTGCGGGGGTTCGTTCTCGATCCAACCGACATCACCGGTCTGGTGCGCCGAGATCAGCAGGTCTGGATCACCGTCTTCGTCAATGTCTGAGCCGAGGATGCCGAACGCCTTGTCCAGACCGCCCGTAACCACAAGCTCAGACCAGGACTGCCCATTTCCCTGGTTCAGATAGAGCCGAACATCATCACTCTCATATCCGCTGACTACCACGTCCGCCCAACCATCCTGGTTGAAATCCGTGATCTCAACGCGACGCGGATCATCGACATCTGCAGTTATTGAGTTGCTGGTCCAATCACCCCCTGCACGAGACCAAAGAAGAACTTCGTTGTCGTAACGGTTGGCGGTAACTATATCGAGCAGGCCGTCGTTGTCCAGATCGCCCAAGTCAAGATGGTAGACAAAGTTGGACTCATCGTCTATGATCGTGCGGATAAACGTGCCGCCGTTATTTGTGTAGAGCAGCAACATGTCGGTCGCATGCGCTGCGGCGACGATATCGAAATCACCATCGTTGTCCATGTCCGCCGCTTCAGCATGCGCCATTCCGTACTCGTTATCTATGACCTCTTCAATGAGCTGGACGCCATCATTCCACCAGACCGAACAACCCTCGCCATAACCCGTGGTGAGCAAATCAATCGCGCCGTCACCATCCATGTCAACCAATCGAACACTGTGCGCGCCATCATATGAATTTGACAGGAAGTGTGTGTCCCAAGCGGGTTGCGCATGGATTTGAGAAAAAACCTGCGTAAGCAAAAAAAGGGTGAGCAGAGTTGTTCTGTGGAATGTCATTTGATCCTCCAGATCATTCAGTACTGACAGATTATTATGAAACTGCTCATTGCATTCGGGCTGAGATCGGACTCAGACAGCAATTCATAACTATATGGGCAAGAACCATTCCTCTCGATGGTTTGCGCAAGTTGGTTTGGAGCTGAGTCGTTGAATTCAGGAAATAGGCGGGAATGTTGTGTTCATGCGGAATACGCAAACGGCAATATGATTCTTTATTAGCGCATGGTTTGCAGCGAGGATTGCAAAATACGCGAACGAAATCAGTAGCAGATGAGTGAAAACTATTGAGTCAAACGCTTCTTTTTGTCCCCGAGAACAAACCATTCTTCGTACGCGACTTCCAGCTGCGAACGGATCTTATCAATCCGTCCTTGCTTGGCCAGCTCACGCTTGGTATTGCCTTTGTCACGCTCGCGCACAATTTCGCCCTTGAGCCGCAGGATCTGATCTTCCAACCGATGAATCTCGCCTTCCAGTTCAGCAAACCGTTTCGGATCGAACTTCATCCGTTTGAACTTGTTTTCACGGCGAGCCTGTTTACGCTCCTTCTCCTTCTGCTTTTTCAACTCACGCTTTGTCTGCTCTGTGTCACGGCGTGATGACCAGGCCTGCCAGAAATCGGAGAAGTTGCCCTCAAATTCTTCCACTGCGGCGTGGTTCAGATAGTAAACATCCTCCGCCAGCTTGTCTAGGAAATAACGGTCGTGGCTGACCACCAGCAAGGTGCCCTGGAACTGCTCAAGCGCATCTTCAACTGCCTCCCGGCTGAACACATCGAGATGATTCGTCGGCTCGTCGAGCAGCAGGAAGTTGTGATTGCCAGTCATCAGCGCGGCGAGCTGCAAACGGACCCGTTCCCCACCGGACAAAACACTCACCTGCTTGGTTAGATCGTCGCGCGTAAACATGAACCGATGTAGAAGCGCTTCAGCTTCGTTACGACGTATCCCGGTCAACCTCAGGCATTCGTGAATCAGATCATTCTTTGGATCGAGCTCGTCGCCCATCTGCGACAGATAGCCCATCTTCATTGCCGGACCGACACGCAGTGTCTCACTCTCCCACCGACCCTTGCGGTACAGATCACGCAGGAACGTCGTCTTCCCGGAACCGTTCGGACCAACCAGCGCCGCGCGCTGTCCCTGTTCTATCCGGAACCAGACATTGTCGAACAACGGCGGGGCATCGTCGTATCCACGCGTGTATCCACGCACATCCGCAGCAATCGTACCCTTGGTCCGTTCGCCGCCAAAACGGAGGGCGATGGAACGGGTATCATCACGCGGACCCTTGTCCGTGTTGCGCAAATCCTCAATGCGCTTCTCGAACCGTTTCGCCGTGCGTGCGAGCTTCGGATTGTCATATACGCTGGCCCAGCTCTTGAGCCGCTGCACTTGGAATGCCAACCGCAATGCTTCACGCTCGGCACGTTTCTTATCCGATGCCGCGCGTTCCATCCGCAGCAACTTCTCCGCTCGATACGCCGAGTAGTTTCCGGAATACTGTTCGATACGACTGTCCTGCAGCTCCCATGTTGCCTGAGTGACACTGTCAAGCAGATAACGATTGTGGCTGACAAGTATAATCGCACCGGAAAAACGTTTCAGCTCACCTTCCAGCCAATCCAACCCTTCGAAATCGAGGTGGTTGCCGGGCTCGTCGAGTAGCATAACGTCAGGTTCGACAACCAACACACGCGCGAGACCGATGATATTGCGCTCGCCGCCGGAGAATGTCGCCGCCTCACGTCCCCAGTCGCGGCGCGGAACATGCAAACCATCGAGAATCGCTTCGACGCGCCCGTCGAGACGGTAACCGTCCGCCAGCTCAAATCGTTCCTGCGCACGGGCGTAGCGATCCATCACCGTCTTGTACTCATCAGCTCGCTGTTGCAGATCCGGATCTGCGAGTGCGGCTTCCAACTCACGCAGCTCAATTTCGATTTTCTCAACACCGGCCAAGCCCTCACGGACTTCGTCGAACAGCGTGCGTCCGGCGGGATACTGCGGGTCCTGAGCCAGGTAGGAGATGCGCAGATCCGGCAGACGGTTCATATGTCCGGTTGATGGCTGATCGAGCCCTGCGATCAAGCGGAGCAGGGTGGTTTTGCCGGAGCCGTTACGTCCGACGAAACCAATCGCCTTTCCAGCGTTGATGTCGAGGTTGAGACCGGTCAGCACGTCCTGCGAACCGAAGCTGCGGCCGATGTTGTTGAGTGTGATCAGCGACATGGTGCGGGAGTATACGAAATGCGAGCAATGAGCTGTGAGCCATGAGCCGTGAGCAACCCAAAGACCGGGGACACTTTCAGAAGAAAGTGTCCCCGTTGGTATTGCTCAAAGCTCAGAGCTCACGGCTCACAGATGCTTTACTTCACCAACGTCACCCGCTGAGCGAGCTGCTGATCGCCAGCGTTCAGCCGCACGAAATAAGTACCGCTGCCAAGCTCGTTGGCGAGCAGGCTCACCTGGTGCGAACCAGCGGAAAAGAAACCGTCGGACAGAGTCGCGACCTGACGTCCGGTGACATCAAATAACGCGAGCGTCGCATTCCCCGGTGCGGGCAGCATGAAATTGACTGTCGCCTGCGCGTTGAACGGGTTCGGATATACCGGTGCGAGGCTGAAAGTCAGAGGTTGAACGAAGTCGCCTTCTTCTACATCCGATCCTTCACCGATGACCAGTGTATATATCGTTGTCACGAAGTCATCTGGAAATTCCTGATCGTAAATACGTGCTTCCACAATCAAAGTCGTGTCAGGGAATTCAGGATATTCATAGAAACCGTAGTTGATCTGTGCGTACACCTGATCGTCTATCTGGCCACCTTCCAGCTCGTCCGGTACCGGGTTATACGTTGGGCCATAGCACATGACATGTGTGCACCATTGCCGAGACCATTCCATAATATTCGGTTCTGGTCCGAGGTATTCCAGCAGGTAGGTGCGGGTTTCGTTCATGTTATTCGTCAAAATAGCGTCAAATGTCTGGTATCCCGCTTCAGCCGGGACTTCAGCGTATGTTTCGAGCGGTTCCCAGGTAAAATCAGGCTGAGCCAAACATGTGACAGCCAAACCAGCCATTAGCGTGAGAACGAGTAACGTGCGAATCATCGGAAACACCTCTCTTACGTTCTGTCTTCGAGCACTCCGAAATGGAGCGATTTCTTCCCCTGTTTTAGTATAGTCTCCATTTGTGAGGTAGCACAAGCGGGATGGGGACGTTGCCGAAATGATCCCACCCGCTGGATTCTGTGTTCTCCCAGAGGCGCAGCTTCTTCTGAGCAAAGGTCTCCGCGAGCTATACTTTGGTGAGGAGAGGTTCAACGCATGAAGATTGTGTTCATTGCGAGGGGCGGCTTGTGCAGGGTGCGAACTGGGTCTATATTATTTGTTCTTCACGCCTGTTTTCGCAGGCGCTACCGATTTGAGTTCATGTTCAAGAGGGATTCAATGTCGCAGGTAAACTGGCTGCGCGGCGCAAGCGCCGTGCTGATGAGCGGACTACTGTTGCTGTTGGCTGTCGGGTGCAATGAAGGCACAGACTTCAACCCGGGAGAGCTATTCAGTATTGAAGACTACGCACAGGATCAGGACTACGCGTTCAACGCTCTCTGGATGATGACTTCCTGGCATAGATCGCTGACTAGCGCAAAGAAGTACCTCGATACTAATGTTGAGGGGTTGTCGTTTCTCGAGTCGATTCCTCCGGAGTGGACGCAGAACGATCCTTCCGATGGCTCTCTGCTTTGGAATATTGACGGTTTCCCAGATGAATTCCAATGGCTGGATGATCAGTGGTATTACCGTTCTTATCAGGACGCGACCTTCGAGTTCGTTGATGTGAACCGAGGTGTCCCGAATGATAATCCGCTTGATCCAGCAAAAATCGGTTTTATGGAGCTTTCGTTCCAGGTTAATCCGTTCGGTGATACTTTTGGTGTTGGCGATTCGGTTTCCGTTGAATATGACGACGATTTCCAGAATCCGAGCGTATTGCGCGGGCAAAGCATGTTCTGGAACTCCGACGTTGTACAGGCTTCTTCGGCTCCATCTGACCTCGCATCTTACGCTTCCATGAATAACATTTGGGGCGCTGAGATCACAAACATGTCCGCCGATCCAAACAACCCACAGGGTGAGTACCTCGTTACTGGTCAGACAATACTCGTACGTGCTGACTTGCTTGAACAGGCTACATTAGATATCGAAGTCGAAGCCTCAATTCGAGCAAATGGTCGCGGGGAAGCTACAATTGTGGTTGATGGCGAAACACGGGCAGAAATAGTATTTGAATCCTATGATACCTATTTCCACGGATATATTCTGCTCAGATCATCGGGATTCAAAGAACGGCTGGCTTTCTGATTTACATCTTCACTTTGCTCAATCAAAAGGACCGAATTGTTCGGTCCTTTTTTTGCTCCAGATGTAACGAGTTCATTTTCGAGACGCAGCCCGAAAAAGGAATTGTTTTAGTATAAATAGTGATTATATTGCTAACACTTTGGCACATCGTGAGCTTTGGCAAAAGATCAGGAAAACGTTTGGCATTGTGATGTCATTTCGTGCTGGGAGACCTCATGAACAACGCTGAAACTCAGTCAACTGTACTCGCGGAAGGTGCGGACGACACTCTGGAAAACCGCTACCTGACATTTAATCTGGAGCAGGAAGAGTACGGAGTCGAAATCCGGTATGTGACGGAAATCGTTGGAATACAACCGATCACCGAGCTGCCAGACACCCCACCCTACTTGCGTGGAGTGATCAACCTGCGAGGCAAGGTTATTCCAGTAATCGAGGTCCGTGCCAGATTTGGACTTGAGAACCGTGAGCACGATGATCGTACCTGTATTATTGTGGTCAACATTAGATCAACCTCGGTCGGGCTGATCGTCGACCGGGTCGCTGAAGTAATCGAAATTCCAGCAGACATGTTTGAGGAGCCGCCGAATGTGGAAATGGGTGTCGCAAACCACTACATCTCCGGCCTGGGACGAGGTGAAGGATCCGTGAAGATCTTGCTGGATCTTGATGTCCTCTTGTTTCAGGACAACATCATGGCAGATGCGATTGAGGCGGCTACAGACGCATAGTCGGTAATTGCAGTTGACCTGCTCTGCATAAACGAAAACGGGCACGTTGTCATCAACGTGCCCGTTCGAATTCTGTATCAATAAACGACAACATACGACTAAAAAGTCCAGCCAAATCCGAGATGAATCGCAGATTCTATGTCGCCTGATGTCTTAATATGTTCACGACGATAATCAAGGCGAATCGCAATTTCACTGATCGGTAGAACAGACACACCAACTGTCCATGCGCTAACATCCTCGCTGATGTCACGTGCAGTAACATCGCCCCTCAGCATCGCAACCACCGGGCTAACCGATGCATCACTGGCGACATACTCGTACCTTACATGCGGCGACACCTGAATCTCACTCAAGTACCCGCGGTTCCAGCTATCTGGGAAGATATTCGTCCACGCTTGCAAATCCACTCCAGTCATACTCGACGGTGTTACTTGTCCAAACTCCGCTCCCAGGTTGGACGCGTTCTGAATGTTGGATCGGGCGAGTAATCCATGCACCGAGACAGGCCCGACTTCGCAACCCGCATCCAGCGAAACAGATTGCATCTGCGCCTTAACGACTTGCCCCGACCAGTTGGTCGAGACGCCCGTTCCAGCATATGCGAAACCTCCGACATAAACCCTGTCAACGACAGAAGAGCGTAGCCGCGTTTCCCACGATACACGCGTCATTACCGCGGGATCAGTACCATCGCCTAATCCAACAGGTCTGGATTCAGACAAGCCACCTGCAATATTCACAGCTGAAACATCCAGACCATCTGTCACGTAGGCAGCATAATCCAATCCATACGCAGAGCCTATGATACCGATACCATCCGCCGCTCCCGATGGAATCACAGTCGTTGCTACGCCAGATTCGACAACCGTGGCGGTAACTACTTTATCACGTTCGAGGTTATCTATTGAAGATGGAAGTATGATTCTTCCTAAGTGAAGACCTGCGGCATCGTACACGCGGACAGCGAATGACAATTCTCTTATACCAATTCCAGCGGACTCTTCACCAGCAACTGCTGGAGCGAGATCGAATTCGCTGGCAAATGACATCCGGTCACTGAAATTGTAACCCAACAAGACCGCAAGTGCGCTTAGTTCAGGTCTGGTTACTGACGCCTGTTGATCCTGAAGGTTACGCGATATCTGGTGATCGCCGTAAGCTCCAAGCGCGAAACCTGTTTGCAAAATACCAGTTTCGGTTTGCGTTGCCGTGACATCATTGTCTGCAGCACCAGCGACTGTTACACAAAAGACAACAGCCAAACTGCCTACAATCACTGAAAAAGCACTAATGTTCCGGCTCATGATCAGACTCCACTTGCTAGCACTCGTAAATCCATAATATCCGCTATTCTAGCCGAACTTCTAGTTATTATATGTAATTATATATAAGAACGCAAACACTTTTTTGAATGAAAGGCTCTCAACGAAAAAATCCCCGCCGAATCAAATCGAAGGGGAAAACTGAGTGCTTGCAAACAATAGCTTAATCGAGGCGTCCTTCCACGTTCCAGTGGAATCGAGAAAGAGCCACATCGGTTCCGAGCCAGATGTAGTCGCCGTCTCCATGGACCTCGTAGACCACGTTGCCCGGCAGACCCTCTTTCGTCGTGTACAGGATCGCGTCGCCCTGGGTAGGATCGTATTTAGCCAGTCCCCGGTCGGTGCCCAGCCAGAAGTAACCGCCGTGAAAATCAATGTCGAACACGTAACCATCTCCCCACAGGTGGTTGAACGCCTGCCTCCACTCACCTTTCGTGGTGCGCCAGGCGATCCCTTGACGATCGCCGATAGCGATATACCCACGTTCCGCCCACAATGCCATCGGATCACTACCGGAACCGACCGTTGATGTTACGTCGATCTCTTCCCACGGCCCATTCTTAACCCGTTTCATCAGGTAACTCGGACCGCTTACATACAGGGTGTCTCTATCCGCAGCGAGTTGATTCCACATCCCCAATGCTGCATCGTGTTCTTTTTCCTTATCCGGGCGAATGACTTCGGCTGTCTTTTTCTCGATAAACGCCAGACCATTGCGCGTCGAAATCCACGCTCCGCCTTTCATCGGCTGAACGTCATGAATCCGCTCGCTGGGAAGTCCGTCAATCTTGCGCAAATGACGGAATGTCTTGCCGTTTCCGAACATCAAGCCGACGTTGGTTGCAATCCAGACAGTTCCGTTCTCATCCACCTGCAAAGCCTGAACATCGCCTTCCTCAAGCCCCCAGACAGTTGCCGGATCAAACGAGTACCAGCGATTCGGATTGTCGCGATCACGTTTCCACAGCCAACCACCATCATGGCTCAATTGCCCAGCGGACCAAATCGTGCTGTCTGTTACTGCCAGGCCCGGGCTTGGACCGGCTGCCTGCGGGTAGAGATGCAAAACGGGGGAGTACTTGTCGACAATTCCGACTCCATAGCCGCGCCACGAATAGATCTGCCGACCAAAAGTCGTCTCAACGCCACCGTCATACTCCCATTCCTGGTTCCGGTAATGCAGTGAGTGGTCCTGCCCATGCACGGTATACATGAACGGACTTATCAGACCCGGATCGGGATCGACTTTTGGCGTAGGATTGTTCAGCATACTTTCCAGCGTGGCATCGTCAGGTGTCTTCATGCTCCAGGATTTCAAGCCGTGGTCACGAAACGCCCATCCGTCTTCAAACTCAATCCACACATCCTGCGTAGTTGGATCTTCCTCGATGGACATCACACCAATGAGGAAAATTCCATCAGTAAATTGATCCGGTACACTGAACCACGGATCAAGCCATTTCTTATTCTCTCGATCCCAACGCAACACACCATTCGATGTCCCGATGTAAACTGTGTTCCGTCCAACCTCGAACGTTCCAAATTCGCGCATATCCGGCCATGCAACCCAATCGCCTTCAATGAAACGCGGTCGAGCTTGAGCGGGATATAACGATGATGAAATGAATAGGAATAACAATACCAACAGGATGGTGCGACTGAATACAACGAACGCGCGAACATCGGTGGACATTGACACGGTTCAAATCCCGGTGATGGATGATGTTACATCTGAATCAGAAACGAACCCTTATCAATATACGCTTGAACTGCAAGGCTGGTTGCATATGCGGGAAACGATCATGAACGGGCAGCGATGGCGGCAGCGTAGTCGCCGTCGTGGGTGATAGAAACTACCAGCGTAGGATGGTTGTGACGCTCGACCGCCTCAGCATGAAGATGTACAACCGGTGCGCCCTTCGTGTTGTTCAGGATTTCAATTTCTTGATACGTCAACTCTTCGCCGAATCCACAGCCCAACGCCTTTGCGACCGCTTCCTTCGCAGCCCAACGACCTGCGAGACGACGGGCGCGCATCGGCCCGAACGAAATCAGCTCCAGCTCGTCCGAAGTAAAGATGCGGTTGACCAGCGGATCATCCGGTTCGAGATGTGTCTCAAACCGTGGAACCGCCACGATGTCTACACCTATGTTGAACGTTGATGCCATTTAGTAATCCGTAACTCTTCTTGCCCGTGTTGGCTCCGCCAACGCGGCTGAATCACGCTGCTGTTCATTGCGCGGCTCATCCAACCGCCCAATATCCACGGGAGCCGCTGCGCGGTCTACCACGGGCACCGTTACAACTTCACTCGGCCTTCGAGGGCACGTGTCAATGTAAGGTCGTCCGCGTTTTCGAGATCCGCACCGACTGGTATGCCCCGTGCGATGCGGGTCACCGTCACACCATGTGGCGAGAGAACTTTCGACAGATAATATGCCGTCTGTTCGCCCTCAGGCGTCGGATTGGTCGCGACAACCACTTCCTCAATGCCTTCCGATTTGATCCGCACGACCAGGCCGCCGATGTTTATGTCCTCCGGTCCAACTCCATCGAGTGGCGCGAGTGCTCCCCCCAGGACATGATACCGTCCCGGAAAGATCCCACCCTTCTCGAGTGCAATTACGTCGGTAGGTTGCTCGACCACGCAGACCACCTTACCAGGACGTTTCGGATCGAGGCAGATGTGGCACGGGTCAGTGTCCGAAATGAAGCCGCACGTCGAACACACCTTCACCTTGTCCTTCACGTCAATTACCGCACGCGCCATCCGCGCGACATCTTCACGTTCGGACTTCAACAGGTGCATCGCCATACGTAACGCCGACTTCTTACCAACACCCGGCATCTTCGACAGCTCTGTCTGTAACGCGATCACTGCTGGTGGAAGTGAGGAGGCCATGTTTCCTCGAAATTTCTGTGCTCATGCCCACGACTTTCATGTCATGGATTTACAAACGTTTCCTGCATGAATTCTTCCCTGCTGGCGAAGCCCGCAGGGGCACCCGCTAGAATCCCATTCCCGGTGGGAGCATACTCTGCAACGGACCGGCGACTTTAGCCATGTGTTCGCTGGCTGCGTCTGAGGCCTTACGCAAAGCTTCGTTCGTGGCGGCCAACACGAGGTCTTCCAACATTTCGACATCATCCGGATCGACTGCATCCGGCTTTATCTCGATCGAGAGCACTTCCTGCTTGCCGTTCGCTGAAACTGTAACCATGCCACCACCCGCAGTCGCGCTGACTTCAAGGTCCGCCAGCTCTTCCTGCGCACGTTCCATCTGTTCCTGCATCTTCTTGGCCTGCTTCATCAAGCCGGCCATGTTACCCATGTTCTTCATCTCTATCTCCTGAGTCCTAAGTTCAATGTTACTTCAGCGAGAAACGCTCAACCATCTCATTCCACACCGGATTCTGTTTACGCAGTTCCTCGAACTGTTGTTTCCGTTTCTCACCGTCGGTCAACGGACGCGGAGGACGCATATGCTCCTGAACCGTCCCGGTCTTTGCCAGCACACGAACACTCTGTCCAAAATGTTCACGAAATCCGACTGCAATTTGATCCCGATGCTTGAACACATTTTCGTATTCAAACCGGCTGCCCGGATCGAATGTTATCTCTAATGCACCATCCTCCAAACCTGTTGGTGCTCCGCTTTCCATGTGCGTCCCCAGAAGACGTTTCATTCCGTCCACGCGGTCGCAGAAGGCATACCACCCATCACGAATGTCGACAAGTGCTAATGCGCCGGCCTCGGGTTCGACTTCTTCGTCATCATCGCTCTGGTCATTAGTATCGACTACGGGCGAGTCATCGTGCTCATGTACATCATCATTCTTTGATAAGGCTTCAGACGGGGCCGGGTTGTGCGTTTGAGACGATTTTGCTGATTCAGAATCTTCGTCTGCCTGCGGGTTTGTCGGCGGTACATAAGTATCCCGCGGAGGAGATCCGTGGGCATTTTCAGATTTGACTACTTCAGTTTTTTTTTCGGATGACGGGGATCCATCTGGACGAACACGTGGCTGCCGAAAAGAACCTGGCTCAACTCCCATCCGTTGCAGCAGCGAGCCCAAGTCCACGGCCCGATCCATCTTGGCGATGCGTACGAGCAGTAGTTCAAGTCGCAGCACCGGATCGAGCGCGTCACGGAGCAAATCTTCCGACTCGGCTGCCCACTCGCCGATACGTAGCAGGTCTTCGTCCTGGAAGTTGTCCAAGGTGCGCTCGTAACGCTCCCTCTCCTCTTCCATGACCGCCAGCTCCTCTTTCGTGCCGCCCGCTTTCAGAAACAGGTAGCGCAACGTGTGCTGTTGCAATCCCCGAAGGAACTCGCGAGGATCATGCCCACCGGAAGTGAGATCGTTGGCAATTCCCAAAGCGCCCGCGACATCACCGGTGGACGCGATGTCCGTCGTCCGGAAATAGATTTCGCCGCCGATCAAACCAAGCGCCTGCCTGACAACCTCTTCCGTAATCGGGTCACCACCCTGGTAGGCAACGAGTTGATCGAGGATGGACAGCGCATCGCGCAATGCACCATCCGCCTTCACAGCGATAGTTGTCAACGCATCACCATCAATCGCTATTTCATCCGCACCGACAATCTTCTTTAACTGGTCGCGGATTTCTTTTGTCGAGATGCGCTTGAAATCGTACCGCTGACACCTGCTGATCACGGTCGCCGGAACCTTGTGAGCTTCCGTTGTTGCGAAGATGAACATCGCATGTTCAGGCGGTTCTTCCAGCGTTTTCAGCAAAGCGTTGAACGCTGATGCGCTGAGCATGTGGACTTCGTCGATGATATAGACTTTTTTCTCAAGCGAAGTCGGGGCGTACTTGATCGTCTCCCGCAACTGCCGCACATCATCAACTTTATTGTTGGACGCACCATCTATCTCGATAACGTCTAACGCGTTGCCTGCCGCGATATCACGGTTCAGTTCATTCTTCGGATTCAGATCTGGAAGGCTGTTTTCATCTATTACAGGGCTTTTATCATTGACCGCCATCGCGAGCAAGCGCGCAGTAGTCGTCTTACCCACACCACGCGGACCGGTGAACAGGTAGGCATGAGCAACGCGTCCACGCTGTATCGCACGCTGTAGCGTACGTGTAACGTGGTCTTGCCCGACAACATCGGAAAATTTTTGCGGCCGCCAACGGCGAGCCATCACGAGATAAGACATGAATTGGACCTTGTACGCACCAGATGATCAACGCGGCAATATACAGAATGCATTCCCGCGCGGAAACGAGCACGGGACACCTTTTTACCCGAGGCACTTCTCCCCGGGCACGGTGCAGAGCAATTAACATTATCATTCTGAATCGATCATTGCGTTCAGCGAATCACTCAATACATTTTAGATTGGAAATGTTGAGAACTGACACAACTCGAACAAATCGCACAATATCCGGTTAATAAAGGATACGGCGTAACACGCGCTAAGTCCGGAGTAATCATGAGTACAATACGGTACACTCTTCTTGCGCTACTGATATTTCTGGTTGGTAACCTCCTGACCTCGAGCTCTGTGCGCGCCGGCTGGTACAAGCATGTCGTTGTCAATGGATACCAGGGAACTCGCAGCGTCTACGCCACCGACCTCGATCAGGACGGTGACATGGATGTTGTCGGAGCCGCCCGTTACGATAACATGATCGGCTGGTGGGAAAATGACGGACCTGGCATCTGGATCGAACACATCATCACGACCAGCTTCGAAGGGGCGTGGGATGTTCATGCCGCCGACATCGATGGAGACAACATCATTGATGTCGTCGGTGCTGCAATGACCGCCGGACAGGTTGCCTGGTGGCAGAACACCCCTGAACGTTGGCAACAACAGATTATCTCCGGCTGGTTCCCATACGCAAAAGGCGTATTCGCCGCAGACTTCAACGATGACGGATTGAACGACGTCCTCGCCTGCTCTTACGGTCAGAACCGCGTATCGTGGGCTCAGAATAATGCCGGCACATGGTCAGAACACATTCTCGCTAATCAACTCATTGGAGTTCGTGCGGTTCATGCGGCCGATGTAAACCAGGATGGTGACATGGACATCCTTGCCGCCGCCGACTCAGCCGGAATCGCATACTGGGAAAACGAGGACGCGGTGTTCAGCGGCCAGATGATGCCGGGAATACTCTGGGGGGCACGAGCAGTCCATGCTGCTGACCTCGTCGGAGACCAACACCTCGAAATCCTGGCCGCCAGCTCACGATTCGACATGATCGTCTACTGGTTCTATGATTCCAATGCGGATGAATGGGTTAATTCAATAGTATCGGACACATTCGTTTTCGCAAATGATGTGTACGCGGGCGACTTGGACAGTGACGGCGATATCGACATCCTTGGCGGTACCTACGAGAGCGACAGGGTCACGTGGTGGGAAAATGTTGACCGGAATGGCACGTGGATTGAACACAACGTAAGCGTTAGCGCAAATGGTACACGTTCCGTGTTTGTCGAAGACGTTGACGGAGATGGCGACAATGATATCCTCGCCGCATGCGCACATCTGCGCCAGATCGTCTGGTGGGAAAATGCTGCGGACGACGCGTTGACGATGGATCTGGAACCTGAAATATCACCGATTGTCATTCCGCATACTGGGGGAACAATCGAGTTCACCATTCACCTGAATTCAACGCTGAACGTACCGTTGACAGGAAGAATATTCACCGATCTGCGCTATCTGGACGGAGAAATTCACAACCTCGAGGATCCAGATTCGGTTCTGGTCTTTCCCGGCGACAACAGCTATTTGGACGAAGCGCAAATTGATGCCGATCTCCCCGCGGGAGATTACACCCTGCTGATCAGTGCCGGTGATGGCGATGACCTGGCCGCCGTATTTGACTCGTTGCTGTTCACAAAGGACATCGATACAGCAGTTGATGATCCTCCCGCGTCACTCCTGAACACGTTCACCGTGTCGCAAGCCTACCCGAATCCTTTTAACAGTTCGACATCGATTCACGTATACCTGCCAACTTCGAGTATGCTGACAGTTTACATCACAGATATTCAGGGACGGCTGGTCCGATATCTGGTCTCTGGCATAGTTTCCGCAGGTGGCCACGATTTTACTGTGGATCTGCCAAATGCTTCATCGGGTATTTATCTGGTGAAACTCGCTGTACCAAACCAGCTGAGTGAAACTCGCAAGATCGTTCTGATCAAGTGACCCAATCCGTTATCGCCATAAAACAAAAACCGCCCGATGAACGGGCGGTTTGAATTGTTGGATATGGAAACTGGGAATCAGCGAACGATCGTAATTCGCTGAACCTCATTCATCTGACCGGGAACGAGGGCACGAACGAAATACACACCGCTCGCCAGATCGTTACCCATGAATGCAAACTGATGGGTTCCGGCTGTCAACATGCCGTTATGCAGAACGGCAACCTCGCGTCCCAAGCTGTTGTAGACTACGGCCTGAAGCTCGCCGGCCTGCGGAACCGTCATCGAAACTACCGCACCAGCATTCGTCGGGTTTGGCATCACCGGATGCAACGTCCAACCTGACGCCATCGGTGCAACTGTGATTGACGTTCCCTCAGATGCTAAGCCTGGGCCGAGCGACTCGAAGGTAGTGATATCCTCAAGACTCGTTGTCGTCACAACAGGAGTTTCTACAACTTTCAGCAGGAACAGCGAACCTGATGCATCCGTGTTGTACGTCGTTTTGCCAGTTACAACATATTCGCCAGGAACATGTTCAACGATACTCTTACCAAATTCCAAGTTTGGGGTTTGATAGCTCCAAGTCCAGTCGGTGTTGCCAAGCGAATCGACTTTTACCAGATATAAATCCCATGAATCTCCGAAGCCGCCTTTCGTAGATCCTGCGATAACCAGATCTCCATTGGAATCGATTTCAAGCCCGTTGCATTCCTCATCTCCCGTCGTGCCGATGAGGCTTGTCCACACCGAGTCACCGTCTTCGGTAAACTTGGCGACATACAGTTCGTCATGCGGACCCGGGGCTTCTGGAAAAAGTTCGACCTCACCAACCAGGACAAAACCACCAGTAGGCAGCGGACGCATGCGGCGAACTATATCATCCCCTTCACCGCCGAATTCATGCTCCCATAAAAGGTTACCCTCAACATCAACACAACCGATATGGAAGTCTGTGGTAGCACCTATGGCGTAACGAATGTTGCCGCCAAATACGAAGTTGCCGTTTGTCAACTGGCAGCCAGTGAACGTGCGCTCGTCAACCATCTCGCCGCCCAATACTATTTCCCAAATCGTATTACCACCATCATCCAAAAGTATCAGGTAGGTGTTGCGTGCACCGTTGTCAAGCTGGTAATCACCGGCCACGAAAAATCCGCCGCCGTTGACAGGAACGATATCAAACGCGGTGTCAATTCCCGATCCACCAAATACATTGGCCCAGACTTCAACACCGACAGCATCTGTCTTCATGACAAACGCCTCACGATCGCCGGGACCAACACCATAAGAGAAGGAGTATCCTGCGATGACGTAACCACCATCAGCTGTCTGCAACAGTTCTTTGCCCTTTTCCAGACTGTTACGGCCATAAGTCAGGCCCCATTCGTAAAGACCCAGATTGTCTGATTTGACCAGGACAAGATCACCGGACGGTTCGCCAAAGGACTTCGTGATACCTGTTGTCGCTAATCCACCATCCTGAGTCACGATAACATCTTTGCCGTAATCCTCAAGCTGGCCGCCATAAATCCGCACCCACTGGGGAGCGATTTGAGCTTGCAGAGACACGGTGATAACGAGCATAAGAGTCCCTGCCAACAGTGCGCGCACTGCGGTAGAATGACCCTTGATCCATGTCGTTGTCACCATACTTCCCTCCTCATTCTGATGAAAGACGCGTGCCTGCGCTGTTTTCATCACCTGTGTCCGAAACTGTTGCCAGGACTCCACAAGCCTGTTACATGAATTTCCGCACCGCTTTTCAGCGTTCCCGAACAGGAGAAAAGCATCAACCTTAAACATTTGTACGAAAATCTTGAAATCGGCGAAGAGATGTCTCCTGCGACTCTATTTTTTCCTGCTTCTGTCTAGCTTTTCGCTCGACTGACACCCCAGCGAAGGCTCTCATCATACGTTTATTGTTCGGGACACCTAATATTCTCTGTATCATGATGCAACCCGAGTGATCACCATCACCTTGGGCGATCTCTCGAGCTTATTCGTTTGCTTCCGGGCAGTTGTTCAAGCCATAAACCAGCCAACTCTGCCAAAAACAATCGTTTACAACTTATTGTTTTATCCATTAGCAGAACCGCAATGCACGTCCTGCCTTAAATGAACGAGAATATCATGACGGTTCCAGAAGTGGAAAAATACGAAATCGGGAAAAGGAATACCGCTTAACTTGCGTAAATTTGAAAAAAGAAAGGTTCTGAGAGCCTTATCCGCTTGATAAATATATTGGATGGTTTCGTCAGCCCTGCAACATCTCTCAATAATTAAAATCTGACAGATGGCGAACAGTCGTCATTCGTTTTCGGATATGGCAATTTGACTCCATGGATGATGTCGCAATCCAAAACCGTAGAACATACATTTGCGGCACAGTTTTTGTTATTGCGAAACAGAATCGTGACCACATCAGGACTGCAGGTTTTGGTCTGTCATAGTGAACCGTGAACCGATTTACATATCTAGTTTAAGGGGATACAGATGTCACGTTTGACAAAGATGGTTTTTCTGGCTGCTATTATCTCGTTCTTTCAGATTGCTGGAGTGGGAAATATCTCGTTTGCGCAGCACGGGATGCCGCCGCAGCATCCTGTGACGCAGGAGAAAAAGGTTGTTTATGAAACAGCCACTTTGCCAACTGTCGAGAGCGTTCAACTGGCGATCAAGAAAGCTACCGGCGATACTTTACCGCCACTAACGTTACCGTGCGGTGTTTCAACCAACGTCCCAGGCACGGATGTAGATATCATCGTATCTGATTTCTACACGTGCTGGAAATGGAATGACCGGCCCATCAACAAGACATTTGACGAGCAAAATCCAGCCATCAAGGTTGATGTTTTCAAGAGTGATTCGCTTCTGTATTCAAGGTGGGCGTTCATGAACATGCCGTTTTTCGGCCTTCAGGGAGCGTTGGGACATTCCGGTGAAGCCGAGAAAGACCTGGGCTTCACATTGATCGAATACACCGGCTTGGAAATCCCTGCTGATATCTCCAGGGTGACCGTTGAATAAACGCTGACCACATTTCCGATCTTCACTACTGATCGGGCTTTAGCGACGCTTCTTGCGTCACTAGAGCCCGATTAATTCTCGATACGTTTCCAAGTTCTCGCTTTCACCATCCCAGCATTGTGAACCACTGTCGTGCGCCTCATCATCCCAACCGTAACCGAATTGGTCTGGGATATCTCCAATCGTTTCGTAAAACAGATTATTCTTGTCTTCGGGTAGCAAAGTCCCAAAACAGGTTGGGAGATATGGCTCTCTATCGTGCCATTCCAGCAGCAACCAGTCGTTGATGTTTCCAAAATACGTTTCTTTGCTCGGATTAATAGAGATTGCAATCTGGTATTCGTGCTCAAAGTATCTGAAAGAGCTGAAGTGCTCCTCAGCGAATTCAATTGCCTCGTCCGAAATAGATATACCGCTGATCGAGTCTGCATCCGGTATACAAGAGTTCATCATAAACACCATGAGGCAATATGCGACAAACAGCGCCCAACGGCTCTGGTATTTACTGAACCATGAACTTGAAGAACTCATGAACTCTCCCAATTATTTGGCTATTCCCACGCCCCACTCTCCGGCATTTGACGGATCATGACACTCTACCAAGCTGGTGAAAGAAACACGTGTGTGCACAAGAATCACTCCTCTTTAATCTTGTCGAGATCCACGAAACCGGTCTCGCAAAGATCGAGTTTGATTTATCCTATGAATCAGAAGAGCTTGAATCCCGAGAACTCAATGTGGTTGGATTGGTAACTGATAGAAATAGTACGGTTTCTTCCTACGGGGCAAAGATTGAAACAATATCTGACATAGACCCGGCCAGGGGCGTTGTCTGTCGGTTACAGAATTCTGAAAAACAGAGAGTTGAATGTGCCTTTTCCAAGAACGTGAATGTGGACCAAGAGTATGAAATCCTCTTGTTCGACACGGACGGCGATCTTGTGCAGAGAATACCAATCGTCAGGAATTACACAATGCCCTATTGGAATAAACGTATCAGCCGGGAAATTGTTGTCGAAAGCGATTTGCAGGAATTCCAAGCACCTGTCCGCATCGTACTCGCACGATCTGATGTCCTCGTTGCCAAGAACGAGGAATAGGCTGACAATAGATTTCGATGTGCTACTAAGAAACGCCGTCATGGGAATCGACATGATCCCTGTGACGGCGATCTTTATGAGCATTCAGTATATATACTGACTCAATTATCTGTTGCTACTTCAATAATATCACCTTCTGCGTTGCATTCAGTTTACCGGGTACATTCGCGTGGATGAAGTACAGACCAGACGCCAGATTAGATTCGTCGAATATTAACGTATGCGTGCCTGCGGCCGTGCGACCATTCGCGATCCGTGCGACTTCTTGACCTATCACGTTGAACACGGTCACCGTCAGATCCGTCGCTTCTGGCAATGCTACCGTTACCGTCGTCATCGCGTTGAACGGGTTGGGGTAGGTTTCAGACAACGAATATTCTTCTGGTATCGGTTGCTGTGTATCACCAGAGAAAGCGACAACACCGAAAGCGGATTCATAATTCCAGCCCGTCCAGGACAGATGATCGGTCTCAGCTCGCGCGTCAGCGGGTACAACTTCAAACGCAAACTCATCTTCGCCGACAACCACGCCCGGGAATACACCCGCGTTCATGTGGTAAGTATACGCCCCAAGCGGTGCATCCAGGGGAACCGACTGCCCGATCGCATCAGCTGTGATAACGGTGTTGGGCGTGAATGGGAAATTGTTAATCCGCCAGATGGGACCGTAGAGCGTAGCATCAGGCAATTCGACGAACGTCCAGATGTCAACGTTATATGGCGACGGCAAGTTGCTAGTCAGGCTCGCCCCATATTCAAAACTCCCACCACGGGGAACCACTAACGGATTTGCCACTGACAGCTCAATGTCAATCTGCGATGGTGAGACGGCGTCCGTGCAATCGAAGATGAAGAAAGCTTCGTGTTGCGTCATGCACGCGATACCTGCCTCCACCGCAACATCGTTTGCATCCCCAGACACCCGGTAATAGCCGACCTCTACAGGCGAAGTTGGATCTGAGATGTTGATTACACGCAGGCCGCCGGTTCTGGCCGCTAGATAAGCATTATCCCCCTCCAGGACGATTCGATAGGCTTCCCCGAAAACACCTACGAAGCCCACTTCCACCGGCGATAGAGGGTTGGAGATGTCAATCACCCGAAGGCCACCGGCTGATCCATCCGCCACATATGCGTAATTACCTGCAACCGCAACGTCCCTGGCAAATCCGGGCGTGTTATAGGTGGCGACCAACGATGGTGAAGCCGGATTGGAAACATCTGTCACTAATAGACCTTCAGATCCGTCCGCGACGTATGCGTATCCATCCGCCACTGCGACGCCATATGCATTTTCTGGCAGCTGATGGGCTCCCACGCTCACCGGTGCGGCAGGATTGGAAACGTCAATAACTTGAAGGTAAATATTATCTTCATAATGGGTTCCTTCTACCACGTATGCATAACCATTCGCCACCGCTAGGTCATAAGCGTCCGCATACATTGAGCGGGACCCGACTTCAAAAGGATTAGCGGGATCGGTCACGTCTATCACATGCAGACCAGTCCATGTATCAATCACGTAGGCATAGTCATCATCCATCACTACGCGATTGGCATATACAATTTCCCATGGTGAGAAGTAGACTCCGACTTCCACAGGTATTGCAGGATCGGATATGTCATGAATATGCAGACCCTGTGAGTGAGCTGCCACGTATGCATATCCGTTCTCCATCGCCAGACCGTTGGATCGCTGGGGTGTGTCGTAGTATCCAACCTCCGTTGGCGCTACAGGGTCGGAAACATCGATCACACGCAAGCCTGAAAGGTTGTCCGCCACGTATGCGTAGCCGCCCGCCACAGCAACTCCTTCAGGAAAGCCAGGGGTGTCGTATGAGCCAAGTTCTACTGGCACGGCTGGGTTTGACACACCGAAAATCATCAATCCTGTTGACGGAACCGCCAAATAGACATAGTCACCTGCCACTGTGATGCCGTCCGAATGTGATGTGTTGTAAAAGCCGGTTTCAATTGGCGCCGCTGGTTCTGAGACGTCAATTACACGCAGACCACCAAAATTATCGGCTATGTATGCGTAGCCACCCACCACACCAATATCCAGAGCATCGCCCGGTGTGTCCCAGAATCCAACCTCAACGGGTGCGGTGGGATCTGAGATGTCGATCACGCGTAAACCAGCTTCATCAGCCGCCACGTACGCATAGTCACCCACAACGGATACTTTCCTGGCGCGATCCGGCGTAGCACAAACGCCGACTTCCGCCGGTGCTGTAGGATCTGATACGTCAACAATGCGCAATCCTGAGAAATCAGCTGCGACATACACGTAGTTATTCTCCACCACAACACCATCAGCATCCTCCGGCATTCCAAGGAAACCGACTTCTACGGGTGCTGCGAGGTTAGAGATGTCGATCACGCGCAAACCACCCGACAGATCTGCCATGTAGGCAAAACCGTTCGCTACCGCAACGTCTTCGGCCTCACCCGGCGTATCGCACATACCGACCTCGACAGGAAATTGCGGGTTGGTGATGTCGACTATTGACAGGCCGGTGAGCCCCATGTGGGCTTTGGTGCTGTCCGCCCGTTGCATAATCAGTTCGGCTGCAGTACTGCCGTGGATAGCGAAATGTAGCTTGTTCTGGACCTTGGCAAAGAACGCCTTAGT
>CAZKGR010000016.1:32002-74152 GCA_964552465.1 uncultured bacterium | reverse complement strand
ACAATATACCAATATACACTTACGCTGAACGGGTATCCCGAAATTATATGGATCTCAGGTGCTTGGATCAATGAATTTTAGTCGTTGTGTGCGACTGGTCGAATCCCTATTCTTGTCACCAATCCGACCAGGGGATATTCGCGCATGACACATCGACCTCAGCGATCCGGGTATGCGCTCTTCGAAGATGGTTCTCGTTTCGACGGTGACCGTTTCGTTGGGCCATCCGGCGTTTGTGGTGAAGCGGTTTTCAACACCTCCCACAGTGGTTATCAGGAAATTCTGTCGGATCCGTCCTACCACCGTCAAGTCGTTGTATTTACCGCTCCTCATATAGGCAATGTCGGCGTAAATGCTGAGGACATGGAATCTTCACAGATTCGTGCATCGGGTGCACTGGTTCGGGATTTGGTCTGGCGACCACGGAACTGGCGTGCTCAGCGACCACTGCATGATTGGACTGAGGAGCACGGTGTGCCATTGCTGGTTGGGGTGGACACGCGTGCGGTCACAGTTCATATCCGCTCACATGGTGCGATGCGGATTGGATTGTTCGAGGCTGGTGTTGATGAGAAAGCGGCGCTTGAAGTAGTGCGTAAATCATCATCCATGCTCGGGGCGAATCTGGCATCAGAGGTAAGCTGTCAGAGCGCATATCAATATCTTCCTGAAGAGTTGCCTGAAGAATGGTACCCACCAGTGAAGGCAGGTGATGGACTCACTGTTGGCGTGATCGACTATGGTGTGAAGACCAATATCCTGCGTGAGCTGTACCGTCGCGGATGTAATGTGGAAGTTCTTCAGGCGACAGCGACTGCATCTGAGATCCTTGATCGTAAACTCGATGGCGTACTTCTTTCAAATGGTCCGGGTGATCCTGAACCACTCGATTTTGCAGCAGAAACAGTAGGTGAATTACTCCCGCATTTGCCGATATTTGGAATCTGTTTAGGTCATCAAATCCTCTCACTTGCGGCAGGGTTGCGAACCTTCAAGCTCCCGTTCGGACACCGGGGGGCGAACCATCCGGTGCTGCGCGAAAGTGACAAGACGGTCGAGATCACCAGCCAGAATCACGGCTTCGCGGTTGATGCCGACGGTGTGACGGATCCGTGGCAGATCACTCATATCAACCTCAACGATGGGACGGTTGAGGGTCTGGCCCATGACGAGCTACCAGTTTTCTCTATCCAGTACCACCCTGAGGCCAGCCCTGGTCCACGAGAAGGCTTTACGTATTTCGATGACTTCATCCGGTTGATGCTCAATGCCAAAGCGTAACGATATCAACAGCATCCTCGTCCTCGGAGCGGGTCCGATTGTAATCGGGCAAGCTTGCGAATTCGATTACTCGGGTACGCAGGCGGTCCGGGCGCTGAAAGAGGAAGGATTGCGTGTAATCCTCGTCAACAGCAACCCGGCTACGATCATGACCGATCCTGAGCTGGCTGACGCTACCTATGTTGAGCCGCTGGAATCGGATGTGGTTGAACGGATAATCGCCCAGGAGCGACCTGATGCAATCTTGCCGACCATGGGCGGACAGACGGCGTTGAACCTCGCTCTGGACTTGGAGAAACGCGGCGTTCTGATCGAGTACGGTGTTCGCATGCTTGGCGCGAGTTCGCACGCTATTCGCATGGCGGAGGACAGGGACGAGTTTCAGTCGGCGATGCGGGCTATTGGTCTGGACATACCGCGGGGATCATTTGCCAAGTCGTTTGAGGAAGCTGAGAGTGTTCACGAGCAACTTGGGTTACCGCTGATTATCCGACCGTCGTTCACCCTCGGCGGTGTCGGTGGGTCGGTTGTGTACAACCGCGAGGAGTTTCAGGAACGTGTGCAGTGGGGGCTTGCGCGCAGCCCTGTCGGTGAAGTCCTGATCGAGGAAGCACTTGTCGGCTGGAAGGAGTTTGAGCTCGAGGTGATGCGGGATTGTGCCGATCAATGCGTCGTCATTTGCTCCATTGAGAACATGGACCCGCTGGGTGTGCATACTGGAGATTCGCTTACCGTCGCTCCGCAGCAGACGTTGACCGATAAAGAGTACCAGCGGATGCGTGACGCGGCGTTCAAGGTTATCCGCCAGATCGGTGTGGAAACCGGTGGCTCGAACATCCAGTTCGGCGTGCATCCGGAAACCGGGCGCATGGTGATCATCGAGATGAATCCGCGGGTAAGTCGCTCGTCGGCGTTAGCGAGCAAAGCGACTGGCTTTCCCATCGCACGTATCGCGGCGAAACTGGCGTTGGGATACCGGCTCGACGAAGTTCCGAACGCGATCACCCGCAAGACCACCGCCTGCTTCGAACCGGCGCTGGATTATGTGGTCGTGAAAATCCCGCGCTGGACATTTGAGAAGTTCCCGACAGTTGACCAGGTGCTTGGCAGCCAGATGAAGTCGGTGGGAGAGGTCATGGCGATCGGCCGGACTTTCCCCGAGGCGCTGCAGAAAGCCCTGCGCAGCCTCGAACAGGATCGGATGGGGCTGGGGATGGATGGTCGCGACGCCATCGAAGTCGAGAAGATCGAGCCGCACTTGCTTGCCGAATGGCGCAAGATGATCCGTTCCAAACTGTCGCAACCGCGACCGGAAAACCTGTTCTTCCTCCGCCATGCGTTGAAGTTATCGATATCGATAAAAGATATCGCTCGGGTGACTGGAATCGATCCGTGGTTCATTGACCAAATCGAACGCATCGTTGATTTTGAAAAACGGGTGCGGGCATTGGCAAATGGGAAGCATTCCAAGCTGTCGAACCTGCGGAAGACCGTCAGCGCAGCGCTTCTTCGCGAAGCCAAGCGGCTCGGCTTCTCAGATCATCAGCTGGCGACATTGCTGCGTTGCGAAATAGCGACAGTTCGCAAACTGCGCGAGATTCACGAGATTCAGCCAGCATATCTGCCAGTCGATACCTGCGCCGGTGAGTTTGAAGCGTTCACGCCGTACTACTATTCCAGTTATGATACCGGCGATCACGGTGACATCGACTCGCGTGAAGAAGCTGTGATCGTGCTCGGGTCGGGTCCAAATCGTATCGGCCAGGGAATTGAGTTCGATTATTGCTGTGTACACGCTTCGCTTGCCCTGCGCGATGTGGGATATCGCAGCGTGATGGTCAACTGTAATCCGGAAACCGTTTCCACCGACTACGACATTTCATCGGCGCTGTATTTCGAACCGATCACCCTCGAAGATGTCCTCGCCATTTGTGAACGTGAAGAACCTGACGGCGTGATCGTTCAGTTCGGCGGGCAGACACCTTTGAAGATTGCGGAAGCGTTGACCCGGGAGGGGGTCAATGTTCTCGGCACGCCGCCGCACAGCATTGCGGACGCTGAGGATCGCGAGAAGTTCGGTGCGTTACTCAGCGCCCATAATCTGCCAACTCCTCCGTTCGGCATCGCGGCAAATTACACCGAGGCTGAACGTGTAGCGGAAGATGTCGGCTACCCGATTCTCGTACGTCCCAGCTTTGTCCTCGGTGGGCGGGCGATGGAGATTGTCTACGACGCCGAAGGGCTGCACACTTACTTGCGTGAATCAGCAGGTGAGGTCACCCCGGATCATCCGGTGCTCATCGACCGCTATATCGAGAACGCATTCGAGTTCGATGTTGACGCGGTCAGCGATGGTCAGGACACGGCGATCTGCGGTATTCTCCAACACATTGAGGAAGCCGGTGTACATAGCGGCGACTCGGCCTGTGTCATTCCGCCGTACGCCCTCGAGGATAGTGTGCGCGCCGAGATCGTTTCGATCACCCGCAAACTCGCGCAATTATTCCATGTCGTCGGCTTGATGAACGTCCAGTTTGCATATCGCGACGGGCAGCTTTATGTCCTCGAAATGAACCCACGTGCGAGTCGAACCATACCGTTCGTGTCTAAAGCGACTGGAGTGAATTGGGTCAGGATAGCGACACGCTGCATTGTCGGTCAGACGTTGAAGGAGATGGGAATACTTGACGACATGGAGCCACCAAAAGTGGCTGTCAAGGAAGTGGTCTTCCCGTTCAGCCGCTTTGAAGGTGTGAACCCGTTCCTCGGGCCGGAAATGCGTTCGACAGGCGAAGTGATGGGAATCGGGTCAACAATTAGCGAAGCATATTCAAAAGCGCTGTATGCGTCGGGAACATACTTGCCATCTCCGAGCGAAGGTGGGATCGTATTTGTTTCGATCAACGAGCAGGACAAACAGCGGATGCTGCCGATAGCCCGCAAACTGGTCGAGCTCGGATTCTCGATCATCGCAACCGGCGGTACGCAGAAGTTTCTGAGCGAAAATGGAGTTGATGCTGAGTTCGTGTTCAAGGTTAAGGAAGGCCGTCCGAATATCGCTGACCGGCTGAAGGACGGGAATGTTCGGATGCTTATCAACACACCGCTGGGCCGCACATCATATTATGATGAACGTGTTGTCGGCGAACTCGCGTATCGTATGAACTTGCCGCTGATTACTACTACATCTGCGGCGGAAGCGGCGTTGGGTGCTATCGAACGCATCGGTCAGGAAGATCTTCAGCCGATCACCTTGCAGGAAATCAATGGTAAGATGGGGCAGGATTCCAAGTCTGATGCTTGATTCGTAAGCGGTGGTATCATACAGAATACTGGATTTGCCCACTTTGGGCCTGAAACCCCAATTCTCCGCAACGACAGCCGCAAGGGGTTCTTTCTTGAAGAATCCTTGTTTAGTTTGATGACCAGCCATATCTCAGCGTCTTGACAACTGAGGTCCAGTATCAATAAGTAACAGTGGCTTAGGGGTGTTGCACATCTGGCGAGTTGCTGATACTTCCATGAGTGACAGGCGGACATGAATCTTCTCGAAAACACGGTTATTGCGTTAGGTGCTGATCACGGTGGATATGCTCTCAAAGAGGATATCAAGCAGTTCATCCGTGAGCGAGGATATTCAGTCGTTGATTGCGGTACGAACAGCACGGAAGCTGTCGATTACCCGGTATTTGCAGGAGCTGTCGCAGAGAAGGTATCGCGGGGTGAAGCGCATCTCGGAATCATCGTCGATGGGGCGGGGATTGGCTCAGCGATGGTCGCCAACAAGGTGCCGAATGTCCGTGCAGCGCTGTGTTATGATCTTTCCACCGCGACGAATGCGCGGGAACATAACAACGCGAACGTGCTCACGCTCGGTTCCGGCCTGACCGGTCCGGCGTTGGCGCGTCAGATAGTGAGTCGTTTTCTGTCAGTGGAGTGTAGCGAAGAGCGGCACCTGCGGCGTGCCGGGATGATAGACGCTTATGATTCGCCTGAAGGTAAACCGAAACCAATTCCGAGTAGTCCTGTTGTTCAACCTGTGACAGGTGAAGACATGCCTGAAATATCTAGCGACGATCTGCAACGAATCACCGCACGGGTGATGGAGCTGTTGAACTCGGCTAACCCGGATGATCCCGACTGCAAGGGTACCTGCGGCACAGGTGAGTTGTGTGATAACTGCGGGAAGTGCGCGATTCGGAACACGACGCGGGTCAAGCAGTTGATCGATCTGGGGGCGAGCCGGATTTCGTTGGTCCCGGGCAATGCCGGCGTTTCAGATGACATCGCGGGATTCATTGATCATACCATTCTAAAACCAGAAGCTACTCCGAATGAAATCAAGCAACTCTGCAAGGAAGCGCGGGAGTACGGTTTCGCTTCGGTGTGCGTGAATCCAACGTTTGTGCAACTGGCAAAGCGTGAGTTGCAGGGATCAGATGTACTAGTTTGCACCGTAGTGGGTTTTCCACTCGGCACTCACATGCATGATATCAAAGCGGCGGAAACGCGCCGGGCAATTCGTGACGGCGCCCGTGAAATTGACATGGTGATCAACGTTGGGGCGCTGAAGGCTGGCGACCACGACCTCGTGTTCAAGGATATACGATCTGTGGTTGAAGCCTGCGAGGACGGCGGCGCTCACAGCAAGGTGATCATTGAGACCGCGTTGTTGACTGACGATGAGAAGCGCAAGGCCTGTGAACTGGCCAAACGGGCGCGGGCGGATTTTGTTAAGACATCCACCGGATTTTCCACGGGTGGAGCTACTGAACATGATGTTGCGTTGATGGCGGAAGTTGTGGCGAGTTCCGGGATGGGTGTGAAAGCGTCGGGCGGTATCAAGACGATAGAGGACGCTGAACACATGATCGCGGCGGGGGCGACACGGCTCGGCGCAAGTGCCGGGGTGAAGATCGTCAAGGCTTCCGGTGCAGTGACGGTATCAAGTTAACAACTAGTACAGTACGTCGAAGGGAGTAGCTCTTTGGTTGATCTGCGAGCTTATGTGTATCTGGACAGCCTGCAGCCGCAGCATGCGGCGTTTCTGGGAACTGTAGCCCAGGGATTCCTGCCGATCGCGGGCATGGCATGTCTCTACATCGAGATTGCGCCGGGTATTGAGATCAACCGGATCACTGATGTCGCGTTGAAGTCAACGAATGTCAAGCCGGGTATGCAGATTGTCGAACGCCATTTCGGAATGCTTGAGGTTCATTCGGATTCGCAAGCGGATGTCCGTCAGGCTGGGGCTGCAATCCTCGACGCTCTGGATCTCAAGGAAGACGATCGTTGGAAGCCGAAGATATTCTCGAGTCAGGTGATTCGCAGGATTGACGATCATCAGACCCAGTTGATCAACCGGATGCGCCACGGTCACATGATCATTCCGGGTCAGTCGATGTACGTGATGGAGGTTCAGCCAGCCGCATACGCCGCACTTGCAGCGAATGAAGCTGAGAAAGCTGCCGAAATCAACATTCTCGAAGTGCGGGCAATTGGTACTTTCGGACGCATCTATCTCGGCGGTGAAGAACGGGATATTGACGTTGGTTATCGTGCCGCGGTTCAGGCGATTGAAGAAGTTACCGGACGGGAACGGAAGTAGCTGTGTATGTTCACCATACTTTTGCATTTAAAGAAAGACTCACGATAGTTGGAGGAGAAGATGGCTTCAGCGTTAGGAATGATCGAAACACGCAGTTTTGCGGCAGTCGTGGAGGCAGCGGATGCGATGGTTAAGGCTGCCAAGGTCGATCTGGTATCGTACGAAAAGACCGGCGGCGGTTATGTAACCGCAGTCATTCGCGGTGATGTTGCAGCGGTAAAAGCAGCATGTGATGCTGGCGTGGCTGGCGCCTCACGGGTCAGCGACATCGTTTCGGTACACATCATTGCGCGTCCGCATGACAATGTGGATGCAATCATGCCGGTCAATGCTCCTTCAGCCGCTAAGTCTGGTGCGAAGCGCTAGTTAGCTGGCAGGATGTGGAGGACTAATGGTATTGGCACAGGTTGTGGGTACCCTTGTATCCACGCAAAAAGAAGCCAGCATGGACGGCCTGAAATTCCTGATCCTGCAAAATGTTGACATGGACGGGAAAGCGACCGGTAGCCATGTTGTCGCAGCAGATGCCGTGGGAGCGGGCATGCATGAAATGGTTCTCTATGCCAGCGGGAGCTCCGGACGGCAGACGAAGATGACTGAGAATCGTCCATGTGATGCGGTTGTCATGGCCATCGTCGACAACTGGGAAGTTGGCGGCAAGACCAGGTATAAGAAGTAGCATAAGTGGCTTGACCATTCTGGAGTAACGATTTGGCTGGCATGACAGACGCACAGGTAAACCAGGCAGCACTTGAGATTGTGGCCTCGCTGCGCGGATCGGGGCAATCTACTGCTCCGTCAATCGCGCCCAGAGCGGCCTTGAGCTCGCAGGTTGGCGGCTTCAGCGATCTCGATTCTGCCATCAAAGCCACGACTGCCGCCCAAGTCGAACTGATGAATCTCTCGCTTGAAACACGAGACGAGATCATCGCTTCCATCCGTGCGAAGATGATGCAGAACCTCGAACGTTTGTCACGTCATGCGCACGATGAAACCGGATATGGTCGTTACGCTCACAAGATTGAGAAGAACCGTGTAGTCACGAAGAAGACGCCGGGCATCGAGGGGCTTAGTCCAGAGGCATATTCTGGTGATCGTGGCCTGACCCTGATGGAACGCGCGCCCTATGGTGTTATCGGTGCGATCACGCCGGTGACCAACCCGACCTCGACCATCATCTGCAACTCAATCGGGATGATCGCGGCAGGCAACGGCGTTGTGTTCAACCCGCATCCGAGCGCGAAGAACTGCAGCCTGCTAACCATTGCTTTGATCAACGATGCTATCGTCGAGGCTGGCGGACCGGCTAACCTGATCACATCTGTCGCCGAGCCGACGATCAAGACTGCCCAGGAGTTGATGAAGCATCCTGGGATCCGTTTGCTGGTTGTGACTGGCGGAGCTGGAGTTGTCAAGGCTGCGATGACCAGCGGCAAACGGGCGATCTGCGCTGGTCCGGGCAATCCACCAGTGGTTGTCGATGAGACTGCCGATCTGAATCAGGCCGCACGCGACATTGTCATCGGCGCTTCGATGGACAACAACATCATCTGCGTTGACGAAAAGGAAGTATTTGTCGTTGAACATGTTGCAGACATCTTGATCAGGAAGTTGCAGGAACACGGGGCATTTCTGGTTCCGGAATCGTGGCACAAGCAGTTGGAAAGCTACATTTTCGCCGAGCAAAAGGGCCCACGAAAACCGGCGGTGATGAACAAGGATTGTATCGGCAAGAATGCTTCGGATATCCTGTTGAAAGCAGGCATAACAACCAACGGCAAAGAACCGGTTCTTGCCTTCATGGTTGTAGATGAGGATCATCCGCTGGTCTGGTCAGAACAGATGATGCCGGTTCTGCCACTTGTACGGGTTGAGGATGCTGAAACTGCCATTCGGTTGGCGAAAGAAGCCGAACATGGCTTCGGCCATTCGGCAATCATGCACTCACGCAATATCGACAACCTGAGCAAAATGGCTCGGGTGATGAACTGCAGCATCTTCGTCAAGAACGGCCCGGCCGTAGCTGGGCTTGGCTATGGTGGGGAAGGGCACTGTTCATTCACTATTGCCAGTCCAACCGGGGAAGGTCTGACTGGCCCGAAAAGTTTCTCACGTGAACGTCGTTGCGTTCTCGTTGACCATTTCAGGATCGTTTGATGAAACCATGTCCAGCCATAGCGCTACTTGAGTTCTCGAGCATTGCCACTGGGATGCTGGCTGCTGATGCGATGGTCAAAGCCTCACCCGTCGCAATGCTGAAAACCGGTACCGTATCTGAGGGAAAGTACCTGGTTCTGATTGGCGGGACAGTCGGCTCGGTGGAAGAAGCGTACAACGCTGGTGTCATCGTTGGAAACGACAGTGTAGTTGATGCCATGTTCCTGTCCGATGTTCACAACCAGGTCTACGATGCTGTATTTGGCAAACGTATGCCGTTGTCCGGCGAAGCGTTGGGAGTGATTGAAACCTGTTCGGTTGCGATCACGATCCTCGCTTCCGATGCAGCCATCAAGGGCGCTGATGTCAACATCGTCGAGCTTCGGTTAGCTAATCAGTTGGGCGGAAAGGGCTTTGTTCTCTTCAGTGGACTGTTGGAGGATGTGGAATCTGCCGTTTCAATTTCCTGCGACGTCGAGGGCATGCCGGAGATGCTGGCTGGCAAATCCATTATCCAGAATCTCGATGCTGAAATGATCAAGCAGATCAATAACACGACAGTGTTCGAGATGGCGAAGTTTCAGAAGTTGGCTGGTGGAGAGAAGACATGAAACTGGGCCGAATCATAGGGACTGTCACCCCGTGTGTGGTCTATGAAGGACTGGAATCTGTTCCGATGCTGCTGGTTCAGCCTTTGGACAAGACCCTTGAAGCAACGGGTAATCCGATTGTTGCGGCTGATTCGACACGTATGGCTGGTCCCAGCGAGCTGGTTTATTACGAAGGGGGACGCGAAGCAGCTCTGTTCCTCGATCCGTGGTTTGTCCCCGTAGATCATACGGTTGCCGGCATTGTCGACGATGTTCACACGCTGGATGGTGACCTGTCATGAAGATCGGAAAAATCAGCGGTGCGATACACAGCACCATCAACCACCCGTTCTACGACAATCGAAAGCTATTGGTCGTAGATCTGCTGAATCCTGAATTGAGTCCAGACGGAAACTACCTGATCGCAGTCGATACTGTCGGTGCTGGTGCCGGTGAAACGGTTCTGATTGTAGACGAGGGCAATTCATCCCGACAGGTGGTAAATGATCCAGACGCTCCCCTGCGCTCGATTATTGTCGGTGTCATTGACGAGATCAAGGTCGGCTAACATCCGGGTTTTAGATCCATCTGCCAGCAAGGGTTCATTCACACTCGCCTTACCTCACGATTTCCTCAATTGCAGAACAGACAGCGTCGATCTCGTCATCAGTCATAGCCGGGAAAATGGGCAGGCTGACCTGTCGTTGCCAGTCCCGCTCGGCGACGGGGAACAAACCTTCGCCATGTCCATATGTCTCGCGATAATACGGCATTAAGTGTAGCGGCAGCCAGTGCATCGAGCAGAAGATCTCACGTTCTCTTAAGGCTTCGATGAACTCCGCGCGGTCAATGGACAAGTGCTCAAGGTTGAGCCGGATCGAATACAGATGCCATGAGTGCTTGCGCGTTGCTTCGTTCCGAGGCGGGAGCTGGATCGCGTCCAGGCGACCGAGACGGGCGTCGTATTCAGCGGCGACATGGGCGCGTTTCTGGAGGTAGTGATCCGCACGGGTCAGCTCATCCAGACCCATCGCGGACGCGAGGTCGGTCATGTTGTACTTGTAGCCAGGCGCGACGATCTCGTAATACCATGATCCGGCGGAGGTGTATCTTTTCCACGCGTCCCGGTTCATTCCATGCAGCGACATGACACGCATGCGGTCGATCATCACCGCGTCGTGTGCAATGACCATCCCGCCCTCGCCGGTGGTGATGCACTTGTTGGCGTAAAACGAAAAGCAACCCATCTCGCCGAAGGTGCCGCAATGTTGCCATTCGGCGGACTCGTCAGGGCGGTAGTCGGCTGGGAAGGTGTGGGCTGCGTCCTCGATGATCGGCAGGTCGTGCTCGTTGGCGATTTGCTGGATACGTTGCATGTCGCACGCGTATCCGCCATAATGCATCACAATGATTGCGCGAATCGGACCGTACGCTGGTTCGAGTCCAGCCACCGGCTCGTTCGCACGGATGGCACGGATCGTCTCGTCCAGTTTGTCCGGGTCAATGTTGAAGTCATCACCCATGTCGACGAAGACCGGGGTGGCATCGAAATAGCGGACGACTTCCGCTGTCGCAGCGAAGGTCATGGTCGGGACGATGACCAGGTCGCCTCGCTGTACACCGATCGCTTCCAGCGATAAGTGCAGCGCTGCAGTGCACGAGTTGAGGGCCAGGGCGTGCGGCGAGCCTACACGTTCAGCGAACTGTTCCTCGAAACTCTTCGTTTTAAACCCAGTAGTCAGCCACCCGGAACGGAGCGAATCGGCGACTGCTTCGACTGCGGATTCGGGCAGATCAACTCGGAAGAATGGGACTTTCATATGGAACTCGTCTCTTGTCTTTCGTCTTTCGCAACTCGTACTTCTTCGCTCGCAATGTCTGCCCAACCGGGTCCATAGGTCATCGGAAACAGCTTGCCAACCGTAATCGCGAGCACGGTATCAATCAGGATGCGCAGGTCAAGTGTAAACGACCGGTTCTCCACATACCACTGTGCCAGACGAATTTTGATCGGGACGATGATATTCATGTAGGCCTGTTCCCGGTCCTCCACACCTTCGAGAACACTCTCCTCGTCGCGAAACTGCAAGGTCGCGAGGTCTGTGATGCCTGGACGTACATCGAAAACATCATCCCATTCCGGCTGATATTGCTCAACATAGCGAGGCACTTCCGGGCGCGGCCCGACGAGGCTCATATCACCCATAAGTACGTTCCACAGCTCAGGCAGTTCATCCAGCTTGCTGCGTCGTAGAAACGCTCCCACCGGTGTAATCCGTGGATCGTGCTTCGCGGTGACCTGCGGGCCGAGTTTGTCAGCTCCGACGACCATTGTGCGAAACTTGATCATTTGGAATGATCGTTTGTGTCTTCCGATCCGCCTTTGAAGATAGAACAGCGGTCCGGGATCATGCTTTGTCATGGCGAAAACAACTGCAGCCATGATTGGTAGAGTAAAAACCAATCCGAGCAGGGACATGACAATGTCGAAAGCCCGTTTCGTGTTCACTGATTCTCTCCCGCGTCGCCAGGAATTGTGCCTCGTAGAAGTCCGTGCAGGGTGCCGAATCCGTACATGAAGTGAAACGCCAGCCAGATTGGTGGCAGCAGGAACGCCGCGCGTTGACCGGTTTTCGTGAACTGGTCGTAGGCTGCGACAGCTCCGGCGATCAGATGTAAGGGCAAGGCCAAGCCCAGGATCTGACCTTTGCGGATGGCGAGTTTCCAGCGCAGCAGCCGTCCGATCTTGAGCACCGGCAGCCATGCCAGAACACAAAGCGCAAACACTGTTGGCGCATGGTGCCTCAGTTTCATCGAATGCCAATTGATTTTGAGGCTTATCGCGTTCCACCAGCCTGTTTTGTGCGCGTATTTAAGCAGGCCGAGAATAGTTGGTTTGCTGAAATAGCGGGCTGTAGTCCGGTGAGTCAGGTACAGCTTGTAACCAGCCTGAATCAGCCGTTCGTTCATATCGTTGTCTTGATTGCGAACTAGTGATTCGTTGTAACCGCCAACCTCGAGCAAGACATCCTTACGGAACACAGGGTAGGGGATGGTGTCCACAAATCCTTCAGGCTGTGTACGTACCGATTGCCCGGATGCCCCGAACGGATGGCTGATTGTCCATGCAACTAGTTGCGCTTGCAGCGAATCACTTGCAGCAACAGTTTCCAAGCGTCCGCTGACACCTGCAGCTCCTGTCGCCTCCAATTCTTCAAGACAAACTTTTATGTAATCCTGATCGTAAAAACCGTGGGCGCCGAAGATGCACACGAACTCGCCACGCGATTCAAACAGTCCAATGTTCATCGCGTACGGCGTAAAGCGATGGGGGTTATCTACCAGCCGAACACGTGAATCGTCACCGAATTGATTTGCGATGATTTCACGTGTGCCATCATCCGACATTCCATCAATGAGCATGACTTCCAGCTCGAATCCAGTCTCATCTTGATCGAGTATCGAACGGACGACACGATCAATCGTGTCTGCTTCGTTGTATATGGGCATCAAAATGGAAACGACTGGTTGCATCAGAATAAGCCATGTTTTGCGGTTGCTGTCAGTAGGAAAGATAAGTGTTATGTAGTCGTAGCGTGCGAATGCGGGCAGAGGGTTAGAGCTCAGAGGTAGTCATGAGCGGAGTAATCCAGGCTAGTCTGATTGGGCTCTCGTGAATTCAAGTCAATCTTCAAAGAATATATAGTAATCAGTTGTGTTTTAATCGTTTAGGCATTGTGACCGTGCGCACTGGAGAAGCCAAAAACGTCTGTACTCAGATTCTCTCCCCATAACCTGTTGTATTGCTTGTATTGCTGCACTGAACACGGTTTCGGCCTACCTTTGGTAAACGGGCGGATCAAGCCTGGGTCAGCAAGCACACATTTTTTTGTGATCAGGGTCAAGTGCTTGACTTGACGAGGCTTGGATATGACGCCGCGCACATCAACTTCGTCTTCTTCTGCTCATTATTAATGTAAACGTATGGTGGGCGAGCGAGCCCGACGAAGAGTTGAATGTGTGGACAGGTAGACATTTAAGTGTAATGATGTTTCTGTCCTGCGAGCGTACGGAGGACCACATGAGAGTTGCAGCGGTGTTCATGGTGCTGGTTTTGTTATTGATGACTGCACCGTCCGCGCATGCGGTTAATGCATCAGCGGGCTTTATCGAAGGAAACGCACAGCTATTTGTGCTGGGTGAGCTGATTGACGTGGAGGATTTGGAGGACGAGAATTTCACGTCAAGTGATGTCGCCGATTTCTTCTATGTTCAGATTAACACCGATGACGATCAGGAGCTTGATATGCGGCTCCGGCTGCACATCGAGTTCAGTTCAGCAGGGCAGATCGTCTACGAGACATCAAACGAAGTCAACAGCAATTTTACGTTGAGATACTGGATCGATAATTCGCCTTCGGGTGATGGCTATTACGCCAATAGCCAGTTTGATCAGCTTGAGTATTTTCACGAACCTCTTGATGCAGATTTTGATACGGAAACTTTGATCAGTTTTCTTGATGGTGGTAATCTCGCTGGCGGTATCTATATCATACAGCTGCAAGTTTATCTCGTTGATCCTGTCACCGGGGTTGAGAAATTTGCATCCGCGATAGCTCCGATCCAGATTACCAGCCCCATCCGTCCCTCTCCCATCACCCCGATGGAGGGAGACGATGTGAATGGATATCCGATCTTCTTTTCGTGGACGGGAGTTGGTGCTGAGGTGATGCCCTCAGATATAGAATTGATCCTCGTGGAAGCTGATCCGGACAATTTCGATGACCCGCAGACGGTGATCGACAATCGAAATGTTGCGAACACGCGATATGAAGGTGTGCCTCAGTTCTCGGATTATCATGTTTATACGGGCATATCTGGAACTGAACAGGCGTTAACAGACGGCATGACCTATGTCTGGATGATTGCAGTAGATCTGACATCTGCAGGTGGTGGGTTGTATGAATACTGCAGTTCGCCAGCAAGTTTTGTTTTCAGTGAATCGGGCATGATAGATGGCGGTGATCTCGCTGACTTTGATGAGCTGGAGGGCGGCGGTCTGGCGGAAGATGGATTTGTTAACAATCCACCGACCGAACCAGATTCAGATGAACCGATTCCAGATCCTATTTTTGCGTTGCTGCTTCAGAGCGGAATGACCCAGGGTCAGATAGACGTGTTGATTCGTGCGTTTGAAGGATTCTACGTCGAAGACATTCGTTACGATGGTCAGAACGGTCAGACTTATCCGAATCTGGCACGCAAGTTGAGCACTCCTGGACTTGAAGTAATCTCCGTGATTTACGAAGGGGAGGAGTGATCACCATGAAGACGATGAATCGTGCACAAGCGGGCGTGTGGGTTATTGCCCTCGCCATGATTGCGATGCTGTTTGTGGCGCAACCCGCGTCAGCTCAGGAAGTAGCAAAGGGGGTCGCGGTTGCGCTGGTAGTTTCTGGAGATGTCCAGTTTGAACGTGACAACAAACTCGCTGATCTTCCAAAGCTGACGGTATTCAATGCTGGCGACAAGGTGTTTACCGGCGAAGATGGATTCTGCGCAGTTGTATTCACCGATGACGGATCACAGCTGAAAATCCGTCCTGATTCGGAAGTAACACTTGGCGCCGAACGTAACAACGATTATTCGCTGGCGAAGAAGGTAGGCCTTGAAGCTGGTGAGTTGTTTACCGAAGTCACTCAGATGAAAGGCTCGTTGCAAATCGCGACACCGACAGCTGTTGCATCTGTTAAGGGAACGGAATTCTGGGTCATCTTCAAAGATGGGACTACCCGCAACATCACGCTCGAAGGGGTTGTGGACTTGTTGAGTTTGCTGACCGGAGAGCGTCTGGATATCCCTGCGGGTAAGGAAGGTGAAGTGGATGCGGGCGGTTCGTTAGCACTAAGCAATATCGATACTGATACCGTTCCAGACTTCCTTGATGAGATGGATCTTGAAGAAATCGAAGTGAAGTTCATTGATGAAGAAGGTACCGAGAAGACGATGAAGATTCAGGTCAAGGTGAACAACGAGTAAACTTTGACCATACAAGCGAAGCAATCGATGTGATCCACTCCGTCTGCTGGGGGTAGCGGGCGGAGTGGAACTCGTCACGTTCCATGGTGACGTTTTGGGAGAGGCCGCGTGAGCGGTTCCTGGGACGCGTCTCCACAGAAGGTGAAACGCATATGCGACTTGCAAGCGATGTGAAACGGATATCCGTTTCAACTCTCACCCTGCTGCTGATTTTTTGTGTGATTCCAGCCTTTGCACAGGGTCCGACCATTATTGTCCACGATCCAGTCAACACTACAAACCCGGATCAGGACCTCCAGATTACAGCTCAGATCGAAGGTGTGCAGAACCTTGGAAACGTTGTCGAGGCGCGTGTCCGTTTTCGCACTCCTGGTTTCGGCAGTTGGGATTTCGAATTGCTGGATGCCGATCTTGACAATCTTGTGGGGATGATTCCGGGCGAATCTGTCACCAGTCAGGGGCTCGAGTATTATATCGAGGCCGACATGGATGATGGTTCAGTGATTACCTATCCCGCTGTCGGGGCAGAATCGAATCCGGTCGTTGTTATGGTTCGTTTGGGCGATGAAGAAGCGGCGCTTGAGTCTGGAGTGGTCATCATCAGTCCTGAACCGGATCAAGTGGCTTACGACACTGAATTGGCGATTGTCGTAGCGTTCAACCCAACTGTTTATACGGTTGATCCAAACGCTATCATCCTGCGGCTGAATGGGAAAAACATCACCGGCAAAGCCACAATGACTGGCAATGTGCTCGTTGCAAATGTCGAGGATGTTGAAAATGGCAGGCATCGTGTGGATCTGCTCGTCAGAGACGGGAATCAGGAGAAATTGCTTCGCTCATGGACTTTTGAGTTTGAGTCCCCGCTCTTTGATGGATCTTCAGCTTATCAGTTTGCGGGTTCTGTTGGTTTGGATGGGCGCACTCAACAGTACAGTGGTATCCAGCAGAATGTGCTGCGAGAACTGATAAATGTGCGCATGCAGAAGGACGATTTCCGTGCGCATGCGTACATCCGTACGACAAGTGAGGAACAGGGTCATTTACAGCCAAATCACCGTTATCGCGTGACTGCGGGCTGGCCAATGTTCCAGGTTGGACTCGGTGATTTGAGTCCGAAATACAACGAGATGATTCTCTATGGCAGCCGGGTTCGTGGTGCGGAGTTGAAGTTTCAAGCCGGCGAATTCTCACTAAAGGGTATCTATGGTGAATTGCGTCGCGGTGTTGATGGTGTCGGCTACACAATAGCTGGCGCGGATACCTCCGTCCTAGTGCCTGGCGATACAACTTTCTTCAATAACTACGATTACGATCCAGGTACCTACCGCCGAAACCTGACTGCGTTTCGGCTGGGTTTTGGCGACAAACAGAGTAAAGCGCGTTGGGGTTTTACGGTGATGAAAGTTCGTGACGACACGGGTTCAGTCGCCAATGAGCGTCCCAGCGAGCTCGAAGAATCGATTGCGAATGCACTGGATGTGGATGTGTCGCAGGATATCACTCCCAAGGATAACCTGGTGATTGGGTCCGATCTTAGCATGAACTTCGATCGCCGTCGCGTTCAATTCAAGTTGGAAGCCGCGTTGTCGCTATATAACAGCAACATCAGCGAACGTCCACTCGAGGACGTTGAGAACCTTCAGAACATTATCTGGGTGAACCAGTACTTTGAACCATTACCGCAAGAAGGACTTGTGGATGATGAAGGAAACACTGATATCAAGGCTGGCGAACTGGCTTCCTCGATATTGAAAAACGCTTTTTCCTGGCAAACGAAGCTCCGTCTTCGCTATTTCGGTAATGATATTCGGACCGGTTACAAGTTCTACAACCGCAGCTTCATTTCATTGGGCAACCCGAGTTTGCTCAATGATGATGCCGGATTCTACTTCTATGATCGCCTGCGGATATGGGACAATCGTCTTTATCTGAACGCTGGATATCGCAACTTTCACAACAACGTTCAGGGTAGCAGTGCAACCACGCTTGGCAACTCGATGTTTGAATTTGGCTTCAGCGTGTTTACTAATCCGATGTATCCGAACCTGAATTTCAATTTCCGTCAGCATCTGAACGAAAACGATGGTGAAGCGAATGAGCTTGTATACCAATCCACTGTTAATGGTGACATCGTTGATTCAACATCAGTTTCCGATAATCGTTTGTCTGCAAACACGGGAACTTACGGCGTTGGTCTGACCCATCGGCTCACGTTCCAGCGAACGCAGAACAACCTCAGTTTGAACTATTCGATTTCGGATCGGAAGGATGAATACAACGAGTTCTGCGATTCGCGTTTGCAATTTGTTGGTTTCAACATCGCGACTGACTATTCGGAGTATTTGCCGTTGACATCAAGGCTGTCCTTCTTCAACTCCGGCCACAAGTCAATGAACGATCTGAACACCACCAGTTATTCGATTCTGATGTTGCGGGTCAGCTACTACATGTACAACAACGCACTCGTGCTGTATGCGAATCCAAAATTCACGCTAGGCAGCAATGAGTACATCTTAACTGAAAATGATGAAATGCCAGTTGTAGAACCACCAGACCCACAACCCGAACCACAGGATGTCCAGAGGTCGCTCACCCAGGACTTCACCAGTTTCGACTGGGTGCTAGGTTTTGAGTGGCGATTCGTGAAGCAGCACACGCTTATTGGACGCGCGAGCTTTACCTCGTACGAAGAGACCAGCGAAGTCATTTACTTTGACGGTCATCTGGAAGCCAACGGCAACACCGGGATTGACCGCAATGATTACGCATTCCTGTTCAGCTATGTGTATAAGTTCTAACGTCACGATAGTTCTCGAGAATGGTGAATAGGTTTGAAATCCCCCGACTGGAAGCCGGGGGATTTCGTATTGTTGATAGCAAGCGCTGTGATGAACTAACTCAGTTCGATTTCTTCGGCATGGAGGCCAGGGGTGGCAAATCGTCGCAAACGTAAACAAGTCAATTGGTTCGTCGGGTTAGGTGCAAGCCTTTTGATAACTGCGCTCGCAACGCTGCTCGGTCGTACCGCGATGTTGCATGAGCTCGAGCTGAAAACGTACGACCAGCGGTTCTTGATGCGTGGACCCAGCGATATCAGTGCCAGCCCTGCGGTAATTGTGACCATTGATGATGAAGATTTCACCTCCCTTGACACACGTTGGCCGTTTCCTCGTAGCTACTACGCCCGGGCAATCGAAAACCTGATTGCTGCTGGCGCGCGTTTGATCGTGATCGACGTTCAGTTCTTCGAATCCTCGTTCGATACCACTCAGGACATTGCACTTGCAGAAGCAACATGGTTGACACCGGACCGTGTGGTCCATTCGGCAAAGATCTCGTACCTCGATCGGCATCAACTGGAAGACAAGCTGACACGGGTTTTATTGCCAGCTCAGCGGATATATACGGATGAGGTACAGGTTGGTGTCGTCAATGAGATTCCGGATCGAGATGGGTTCACACGCCAGTATCCATTCTTCTTTGAGGTTGACGAGCTTAACTGGTTGCCGTTGGGATTGAAAGCATACCAGATGATCCAGAATCAACCGGAACAGGTCCGGATGCTTCGTGATAGTCCGGATGTAGTCCGTTTCGCGGATCTCGAAATCCCGCGAATGACCGAGAATTCATTCCTGATCAACTATTCGGGTGCGGCGCGAACTTTCCCGACCTATGCGTTTTCCAGCATCCTCGATGATCCAACCTTCGAACTCGCGAGTGAAGACACTGATTATATGCAGTGGTTCACCATGCCTGATGAACAGTTTGCGTTAATGATGTCGGTAATGCCCGCAGAGACGGCAGACATCTTTCGTGAGCTGCGAGCGGACAATCCGTTCCGTGACAAGGTTGTGTTCATAGGAGCGGCTGCTGCTGCGTTGCGTGACACGAAGAAAACACCGTTCTTCGCTTATTCGCCGCCAGGCCAGGTCGCAACTGAGAACACAGAAACGCCTGGTGTTGAGGTTCATGCGCACGCCTTCCAAACGTTGGTAGATCGTTCCTGGATCAAGAACAGTCCACTGGCCGCAGAAATCATCATCACGCTAGTTTTGGCACTAGCTGTGTTTGCTATCAATAACGCCCTTGGGCTTGTGCTTGCCATCCCGCTGACCTTGGTGCTTGCGTTGCTGTACGGCAGCAGCACGTATTACGCGTTCACCGAGCATCAGTTGTGGTTGGCGTACATCGTGCCAGTGACGACGATGCTGCTGATGTTTGGCTTCACCACGATTTACCGCTACCTGCTCGAACAGAGGGATAAGGCACAGATCAAGGGCATGTTTAGTCAGTATGTCCCGAAGACGGTTGTTGATGAGCTGATTGATAATCCGGATATGATGCGCCTCGGCGGTGAACGACGCAGAATGACCTGCTTGTTTTCCGACGTGGCTGGTTTCACCTCAGTGTCCGAACGATTGTCACCGGAAGAACTGGTCGGTTTGCTCAACGAGTATCTGTCTGCGATGTCGAAGATCATTCTCAACGGAGATGGCATCATCGACAAGTACGAGGGTGATCTGATCATGGCAGAGTGGGGCGCGCCGATCCGGAACGAGAATCACGCCTTCCTCGCCTGCAAGGCAGCGTTGAAGATGCAGGCGCAGCTCGTTGAGATGCGGAAGAGCTTCAATCGTCGTGGTCTGCCGATGCTGGAAAGCCGGATCGGGATCAACACAGGTGACATGATTGTTGGCAACATGGGATGCCTCGAGGTTTTTGATTACACGGTCATGGGCGATGCTGTAAACGTGGCCAGTCGTCTTGAGGGTGCGAACAAGCTGTATGGCACTCAGATCATGATTGGCCCGGAAACTTATGAAGACGTCAAGGACACGTTCGCCTGCCGACCATTGGATTTTGTTCTCGTCATAGGCAAGGATGATCCGGTGCGGGTGTATGAGCTGCTCGCAGATTCGTGGGAGAATATTGGCGAACGGCAAAAGCGCGCGCTGGATGAGTTCGACCGTGGCTGGCGGAACTACCAAAATCGGCGTTTCTCGGACGCTATCGACTATTTTGAGTTGGCATTAATGTCCGACCCAGATGATGCACCGAGTAAAGCATTTATCGAACGTTGCGAACAGTATCAAAGCTCACCACCGCCGGACGATTGGGATGGAATATTTGTGATGACGGAGAAGTAGTCCGGGATCATTAGGTTGTGGACAGCCATGAGTTAGCAATATCCTGTTTTTCCCTTTATGGAGCTGAGATCATGAAAAAACATACCGTGGGATCTGAATACCATGTAGATTGCCCGTCCGAGAAACGAAGGAGGAACGATGAAAAAAGTACTTCTGATCATCCTGATTCTAGTCGTTGTGATAGTTGGCGGATTGCTCGGTTACGGCGCGTGGATCATGAGTTCTGCGGATAAGATTATCGCGGAAACTTACGACATCGAGGGGATGGACGTCGAAATTCCGATGGATTCGCTTAGCCTGGCGCGTGGGTATCACTTGTCAGTGACTCGAGGTTGTATTGGTTGCCATGGCGACAACCTGGCTGGTGAAACGATGGAGGACATGGGACCGGTAGGGATCTTTCATGCGAGCAACCTGACATCTGGAGAGGGTGGGATAGGATCGTCATACACGGTTAGGGATTGGGAGCGCGCAATCCGTCACGGTGTCAAACCTAGCGGTTCACATACCTTCATGATGCCGTCTGAGGAGTACTATTACCTTAGCGATTCGGACTTGGGCTGCCTGATCGCCTATCTGCAGACTGTTGAACCAGTAGATAAACAGATGGCTGAGTCGGAAATCGGTTCGGTAGGCAAGGTGATGATCGCAACTGGGCAGATGACAATACTGACCCCGGCGAAATATATCCCGCACGATGCTCCCCGTCCAATGGCACCGCCGGTAGGCGTGACAGTTGCTTATGGCGAGTATATCGGACATACCTGTACGGGTTGTCACGGCGTAAATTTGGCTGGTGGTATCAATATTGGGCCGGATATTCCTGTCACCACTAACCTGACACCATCAGGAATGGCCGATTATGACCGTGATTCGTTCTTTGACGCCATGCGTGACGGCATCCGTCCGAATGGTGACTACATCGATCCGTTCATGCCATTTATCGAGTACAGCCAGATGACGGATGATGAACTCGACGCGCTCTGGTTGTATTTACAGAGTTTACCATCGGTTGAAAACGAGTTTTAGCAGATAAGAAGCGTCAGATATTCAACCCGGGCAACTCTGTCCGGGTTCTTTTTCTTAGCATGATTCTAACATTCAAGCGCTAGAATGGTGATCGCAACTCCCAGTTGCTATTTGATTATTACTGATATTTTGTTAAATTGTGTAACACATAACGACTGAGGATAAAATGGATGTACCAAGCTACATTGAAAGCTTGAATCGAGAGATCGATAGTATTGTTTCGCCAGGATTTGGAACTAAGGTGAAGAAGCTTTCACAGGTTTCAGATACTGAGAAATCTTGTGTTAAGAGTGAGCAATCACCTGGGCGTTTTGATGCTTGTCGCATCCGTACCTGTGTATTGTATGTGGACATTCGGCGCCAATTGCATGCTGACGTAGATGTCAAGGCGAAGGACAAAGCAAAAGTATACTACGCCTTCCTTAAACTGATTACGGGTGCCGCCGAATATCACGGTGGTCGTGTCAGCAATCTCGCCGCTGACCGTATCATGGTTGTGTTTGATGAGGAAGACTGCTTCACGGACGCGGTGAACACCGCCTACCTGATGAACACTGTTGCACAGACCATTCTGGCTCCGCATTTCCCACACCGCAGCATCCGTTGTGGTATCGGAATTGACTACGGAAGCCTTATGATTTCACGAGTTCCGCGCCGTCAGAACGAGGATTATGCAACGCCGTCTCAGGATTTAGTCTGGTTAGGCAAACCGGCACATCAGGCGACGAAGCTGATGGTTGTGGCCAATAGTGCGTTGACGAGTGACGATGGAGTGAGTCAGGTTGGACGTTATTTCCACGGGTTCAAGGAGTGGAGCTGGCGTGTGCGCGATGAGTATTCCAGCCTGATGAATGTTCTGGGGGTACGTCCAACTGATAAGTATACCGGACCACAAACACGTCTGACAAATTTGGATACTGAGGGTGGCCGTGTTGAACCGATTCTCGTGAGTGGCCGGGTGCTGGCGGGATTGAAAAGACACCGACCGGATGATGTTTCGTTAAAACGTCTGTGGTGGCGAAAGAAAGCAGTTCATGTCGCCGGTTTCAGTGGCGAAGTTTACGGTGCGAATGTGATTTATACACGGTAAGTGGGGTGCACCACCGCTGGATTTCCGGCGGTGCTGCGCAAAAGAAGGGACGCCTTGCAATGCTGGGCGTCCCTTTGATGTCTCGAACCAACCGATCTACTTCTTCTTTTTCGGCAGGATATAATGCGCCGACTCCTTGAAGATGAGTTCAGCGGACTCCATCACGGTTTCAGACAAAGTCGGGTGCGGGTGGATGGTCATTCGCAGATCATCAGCAACACAGCCCATCTCAATCGCCAACGCACCCTCCGCGATCAACTCGCCCGCGCCCGGACCGGTGATGCCCAGCCCAAGCACCTTCTTCGTCTTGGCGTTTACGATCAGCTTCGTTACGCCGTCTGTATTGCCGAGGGTGATCGACCGTCCGGAAGCGACCCACGGGAACTTGACGACTTCAACATCAATGCCTTGTTCCTTTGCTTCGTGTTCCATCAGGCCAGCCCATGCGATTTCCGGGTCAGTGAACACCACAGCCGGGATCGCACGAGGGTCCCATCCGGCAGACTTCTCGCCGAGGATGGAATCGACCGCGACACGTCCTTCATGCGATGCTTTGTGTGCGAGCATTGGTTCACCGGCGATATCGCCAATTGCCCAAATGTTCGGTTCGCTGGTGCGTCGCTGGTTGTCAACGACAACGAAGCCCTTGTCATCCAATGTAATGCCGGTGTTTTTGAGGCCTATGCCCTTGCTGTTTGGACGCCGTCCGATGGAAACGAGCACGTAATCGTATTCGGTGGCTGCCTTGTCAGCGTGCTTGCCCTCGAATTCGACTTTGACCTTGGACTTCATCGGCTTGATCGATTTGACGCTGGTTTCGAGGTGAATGCCCGCGAACTCCTTCTTCAGCTTCTTCTCGAGTGGACGGGCGAGCTCACGGTCGGCGCCAGGCATCAATGTCGGCAGCATCTCGACGACGCTGACTTGTGTTCCCAGGGCAGAATAAGCCGACCCCAGCTCCAGACCAATGTATCCGCCACCAACGACCAACAGTGTCTTCGGGATCTCTGGCAATGCGAGCGCGTCTTTCGCAAGCCACATGCGCGGGTGATCCATCGGCCAGCCGGGGATTGTGGCGGCAATTGAACCAGTTGCGAGGATCAGCTTCTCGAAGGTGTGCGTTTCGCTGCCACCATCGACGAGATCAACCTTCAGTTCCTTGTTGTTGACTAAGCTGGCTTTACCACGAATGTGCTGCACTTCGCGCTGTTTGGCGAGCTGACCGACGCCTGAGGTCAGACGGTTGACGACATCCTCTTTCCAGCTGCGCAGCTTGTCGATATCAATCTTCGGTTCGGCGAATTCGACGCCGAACTCGGACGCATGACGAGTTTCGTTGATCACTTTGGCGGCGTGCAACACGGCTTTTGAGGGGATGCAGCCACGATACAGGCAAGTGCCTCCCGGATTCGGTTCCGGGTCGATCATCGTGACTTGTAAGCCCTTGTCTGCAGCGTAGAACGCGGCAGCATATCCGCCGGGTCCGGCACCAAGTACGAACAGGTCATGGTGTGTATTTGACATGTTGTTAGCTATGAGCTGTGAGCAGTGAGCTCTGAACAAAACACTCAGCGCTTTGTCTCAGGTAAAAGATCGTTGTGTTTATCGAACCGTTGTTTCCCGAAACACAGGAAACGAATACGGATTATGCAGATATGATACTGTGAGCTTTTGAATTGAGCAGTTACTCACGGCTCAGAGATCACAGCTCAAGGCTGCAGTTCAAACAAACATCGACATCGGTTGCTCCAGCGCCTTGCAGATCCAGTCCAGGAAGCGGGACGCGTCCGCACCATCAGCGATGCGATGGTCGTACGACATCGTCAGCGGCAAAATGGTACGCGGCTGCCATTCATTGTCAATCCAGCGTGGTTCGATCTGCGAACGTGACATCCCGAGAATCGCGACCTGCGGCGGATTGACTATTGGCGTAAACCATTCACCGCCTATGGAACCCTGGTTCGAGATGGTGAAGCTGCCGCCCTCCATCTCGTCGGCACCAAGCTTTTTAGCACGGGCTTTCACGGAGATGTCTGCCAGGTCGCGTGCGAGCTGTATCAGATCTTTTTTGTCAACATCCTTGACCACTGGCACGAGCAGGCCGCGGTCAGTATCAACGGCGATGCTCATGTGGACATAATCACGGTAGATGATCTCGCCACGGTTCATGTCGATGGCGGCGTTGAATGTCGGGAATTTCTTCAATCCTTCGGCGATCACACGCATCAGGATCGCGGTCGGTGTCAGCTTGACACCCGCCCGTTCGAATCGTTTCGCATACTGCGCGCGGAACTCTTCAAGCGACGTGATGTCCGCTTTCTGGAACTGCGTAACCTGTGGCACCATCGCGTTCGCACGGGCCATCGCTTCAGCGGTCAATGTGCGCAGTTTACTCATCGATTCATGACGGACTGGTCCATATTTTGACAGATCAGGCATCTCGAAGGCAGCCGAGAACGAGCTGGCACCCTCGATCAACTGTTTGGCGTGTGCCTTGACATCGTCATCGAGGATACGTCCACGTGGGCCCGACCCAGTGAGGTCGTAAATATCAATGCCGAGCTCACGGGCGAGCTTGCGCACCGCTGGTCCGGCTGGGGCTGGGTCGCCTATGCGTTCGGCTTTCGGTTGTGCAGGCTGTGGTGCTGGAGCGGTACGGGCTGGTGTGGCAATAACTGGTGTCGGTTCTGGTTCCGGGTCAACAACAATCGGCTCTTCAGGCGCGGGTTCCGCCTTCGCTTCAGGGGCTGGTGATTCAGCAGCGTCTGTATCGAGCTTCATCACAACCGCGCCGACTTCGACTGTATCGCCTTCGCTGATGAGGATCTCGGTGATTACACCTGCTGATGGAGCGGGCAGCTCCACAACCGCCTTGTCCGTTTCCAGCTCTAGCAAACCCTGGTCAGCCTCGACGTGGTCGCCCACCTTGACCAGAATAGAGGACACGTCGCCCTTGGCAACATTCTCAGAGATTTCCGGGACACGAACGTCTTGGATCATGTCTTGTTCCTGTCTTTTATCACGATCCCCAATGCAACTGGGGGATGTTCCCGATATGCCCACGACATTTATGTCGTGGATGATCCGCGTTTGCATGCAAACACGGACCTGTCTGGGTACTTCATGCAAAGATCGGGTTAACCTTGTTCTTGTCGATCTTCAGATCTTTGGCTGCTTTGGTTATGACAGACTTCTCGATCTTCCCGTCACGGTACAGCGTGACCAGCGTTGCGAACGCGATATGGTTCGAATTGACCTCAAAATGCTCACGCAGGTCTTCACGTGTGTCGGACCGTCCGAAGCCGTCGGTACCGAGCGCTTCGAAGCGTCCTGGTACCCACTTGGCGATGCTCAGCGGCAGGCTGCGCAGATAGTCGGATGCGGCGACGAAAACACCTTCCTCGCCATCGAACATCTGCTCGACGTAGGTCTGCTCAAGTTTCGCGGTCGGATTAAGACGATTGCGGCGGTCAACATCGATGCCGTTGACATACAGCTCCTTGTAGCTGGTCGCGCTCCATACATCCACCGCGACCTTGTATTTCTGCTCAAGAATGTCACGCGCTTTCAGTACTTCCAACAGGATCGCGCCGCTACCCAACAAGTGCGCCTTCTTCGTCTTAGCGCGACTTTTGGATGCCTGGTACTTGTACAGCCCTTTGAGAATTCCATCACGGACATCTTTGCCCTTGGGGATCGGCGGATTTATGTACGTGTCGTTCATCACCGTGATGTAGTAAATCAGGTTCTCTTCCAGCTCGGCAATACGGTGCAGACCATCCTGCATGATCACAGATAGTTCGTACGCGAACGCCGGATCATAGGCTTTGACATTATTATAGGCCATCGCAACGTGGAGTGAATGACCGTCCTGATGCTGCAATCCTTCACCCATCAGGGTTGTCCGGCCGGCAGTCGCGCCGAGCAGGAAGCCGCGAGCGCGTGCGTCAGTGGCAGCCCAGATCAGGTCGCCGACACGTTGGAAGCCGAACATCGAATAGAAGATGAACATCGGGATCATCGGGTAGTCGTGAGTTGAATATGATGTGCCCGCCGCGATGAATGATGACATGGAACCGGCTTCGTTTATGCCTTCTTCCAGCACGGTACCGTCCTTCTGCTCGTTGTAATAGAGCAGAGATTCCCGGTCGACCGGTTCGTAGAGCTGGCCTTTGTGCGCGTAGATACCAACTTGACGGAACAGCGATTCCATCCCGAATGTGCGTGCTTCGTCGGGCACGATGGGCACGACGCGTTTACCGATGTTCTTGTCACGCAGCAGCTTGCTCAGCATGGCGACAAAGGCCATGGTCGTTGCAATTTCGCGGTCACCGCTACCCTTGAGGAACTCGTCGAAGAATTTTGCGTCGGGGGCCGGGAGTGGGTTGGAATTGTCACTCCGAGATGGAACAAATCCGCCCAGTTCTTCGCGCTGTTTGCGCATGTACTGGACCTCATCCGAATCTTCTGTTGGTCTGTAGAATGACGCTTCCGGCACATCCTTGTCAGATAGCGGAATCGAGAAACGACTGCGGAAGTACTTCAGCTCCTGCTCATTCAGCTTCTTCTGCTGATGGGTGATGTTCCGACCTTCACCAGCTTCGCCGAGGCCGTAGCCTTTGATCGTGTGTGCGAGGATAACGGTTGGCTTATGCTGAATCTTCATTGCGCGGTCGTAGGCAGCGTACATCTTGACTGGATCATGCCCCCCACGACGCAGCTTCTGAACTTGTTCATCGGATAAATGATCAACCAGGCTCAACAGGTATGGATCAGTCCCAAAGAAATGCTCGCGCACATAATTGCCCGGCATGACGATGTACTTCTGCGAATAGCCATCGACATTGTTGCCCAGACGTTCTGCGATTGCTCCACGTTCATCTTTTTCGAGCAACGGGTCCCAATCGCCGCCAAGGATGACTTTGATAACGTGCCAACCTGCACCTCGGAACGCCGCTTCCAATTCCTGGATGATGCGACCATTGCCACGGACAGGACCGTCCAGGCGTTGCAGGTTGCAATTAATGACGAAGGTCAAGTTGTCGAGATTTTCGCGGGATGCGAGGGTTAGCGCGCCCATGGATTCTGGCTCGTCCATCTCGCCGTCACCAAGGAATGCCCACACTCGCTTTCCGCTGGTATCGACCAATCCACGATCTTCGAGGTAACGGTTGAACCGCGCCTGGTAGATAGCAGTTAACGGGCCGAGACCCATTGAAACTGTCGGGAATTGCCAGAAGTCAGGCATCAGCCACGGGTGAGGGTATGACGACAGGCCACCTTTCGGATCGCACTCCCGTCGGAAGTTTTCCAGATCCTGTTCATTCAGCCGTCCTTCGAGGAAAGCGCGAGCGTACATGCCCGGAGACGCGTGTCCCTGGAAGTAGATGATGTCGCCGCCACTCGGATGGTCCGGACCCTTGAAGAAATGGTTCTGTGCGACTTCGTACAGGGTTGCGGACGATGCGAAAGTTGAAATGTGTCCGCCGACACCAGTATGACGGTTGGCCTTGACGACCATCGCCATAGCATTCCAACGCACGAGGCTTTTTATTCGGCGTTCAATGTCGCGGTCGCCAGGGTACTGCGGTTGTTCGGAAAGGGTGATTGTGTTCAGATACGGCGTTGAACCAGGGAAATCTGAGCGCACGCCTTCTTTCGATGCGTGCGACAGCATCGATTTGAGTAACTCGCGTGTTTTTTCATGACCATGCGTTTGCAGCACATACTTGAGCGAGTCCAACCACTCCTGTTTTTCGAGTTCAAACAGTCCCTGGTCTGTATTGTCAATTTGCTGTCCCAAAGCAACTCCTGGTTGATCTTGTTCTCAGATTGGCAGGTGTTGCCATTCCGAAATAGTTAGTGAGCCAATGGTTATCAGCCAAATGTTAGGTCCAACAAAGATACACTGCGAAAGGAAGCACCGCGAGGGTGAGTTAAAAATTAGGAGCCCCTAACCTTCAGCTCGGATAGCTTAATGGATTGTCGGGTACAAACGACTGCTTCGATCATCAGCAAGCTTGACGGTTTCGGTTATTCGCGAACCAAACGCAAACCCCGCGGGACAATCACCCGTTCCAGACCGTTAAACAGGAGCTGCGCTGCAATCGCCAAGCCAGCGGCTGGGATCGCTCCTTCGAGGATCAGACCGTAATCGTCGAGTCGGATGCCGGTGAGGATTGGCTGACCGTATCCGCCAGCACCGATCAGCGCACCTAATGTCGCAAAACCGATAGTGATAACAGCCGAAGTTTTTATTCCCGCGAGAATGGAAGGTGAGGCTAGAGGTAAGTCGATTCGAAGCAGACGGTCTCGCTTGCTCAAGCCCAATGCTTCCGCCGATTCCTGCAAACTCGGAGGGATGGAGGACAGTCCGGTGTGTGTGTTTCGCACCATCGGCAACAAGCTGTAGAGGAAAAGCGCCGCGATTGCTGGAGGAGCGGCAATACCGAGCAACGGAATCATGAAGACGAGCAACGCTAGCGATGGAATCGTCTGGATGATGCCGACAGTTCCAAGTATGATCGCACCGACCGCGTTGTTCTGCCAGGCAAGCACGCCCAGTGGGAGTGCAACGATGATGCCTAGCAGCAATGCAATTCCGACGAGTGCCAAGTGCTCGAGTGTCGTCTGCCACAGGCGAGATGCCAGCGAGGATGCAGTGAATTGGATTTGTTCGCCAAAGGTCTCGGTCAGGAATGATGCAGCAACGGCGATTTCACTCTCGCCATCCAGCTTGACTCGTTTGTTCAGAGTTCGGATTCGAGTTTCGTCAATCCGTCCGGAGAGAGTATTGAGTGTTTGGGCCACCATATCGGGCAGATCAGCACGGTAGAGAAAGACTGCGTCGTAGGTGGTGAAATGGTGCAGGTCATCCTCGAGTACGGCAAGATTATAGTAAGTGATTTCAGCGTCGGTGGAGTACAGATCCATCACGTCTATCGATCCGCTGGCAAGTCCGCGATACGCAAGGTCGTGATCCATTCCGCTGACCTTGTCCGGGTTCAGCATGTAAGCAGCACGTAGACTTGGCCAGCCATCACCGCGGTTGAGGAACTCGCTTGTGAAGCCGAAGACGAGATCTGGATGAGCGCGCAGGTCAGAGATGTTATGTATGTTGAGTTCTGCGGCTTTCTCGGGGGCCATGCCGAGAGCGTACGTGTTGTTGAATCCCAGTGGGTCGGTGATCTGGATTCCGCGTTCAGCCAACGCGGATCGTAACGACTCAAAATCAGGTAGCTCCAGCTCACGCAGGATTTCCTGCCTAATGGTGCCGGTGTATTCCGGGTAAACATCAATCTCACCAGCAAGTAGAGCGTTGAACAGGATACGTGTCCCACCCAACTCCGCTTGATGTTCAACCTCGAGTCCGGCATGTTGCAAATGCAAAGTCGCGATCTCACCGAGAATGACTGCCTCGGTAAATTTCTTTGAGCCAACCCGAATGGTTTGGTCTTGTGCGACGCTTGGCTGGGTGATGATCAGGATTATCGCTGCGATAAGAAACCGCGAGCCGAAGGAATTCATACGTTTTCCTCCGGTACTTGATGTGCACGTTGAGCACGGATGAACTCGACTACGAACGGATCTGTGGGCTTGCTCATCATCTCGCCGATGGATCCGCGTTGCAGGATGCAACCTTTCTGCATCAGCACGATATCTTTGCTGAAGAATGCTGCTTCAGCGAGGTCGTGCGTAACCAGAACAGTGGTTTTACCCAGTTTGCGGAAGGTGTCCCGGAGTTCATTCTGCAGAGAGGAACGTACCAGCGGATCGAGGGCGCCGAGCGGTTCGTCGAGTAGCAAAACGTCCGGATCGAGCATCAGGGCGCGCATCAGAGCTACACGCTGGCGTTGTCCACCAGATATTTCATAGCCGTATCGACTCAGCGCATCTTCAGGAAAATGAGTCAGACTGCAGAGTTCAGCGAGGCGCGACTCAATCCAGTTTCGCTCTCGTCCAAGCCTGCTTGCCAACAGGGTGATATTACCCGCAGCGGTCAGATGGGGGAACAGGCCGCCGTCCTGAATGACATATCCGATTCGATGTCGAATTTCGGTCAGATCAGCTTGAATCAACGGTTTATCGTCGAACAGAATTTCGCCAGTATCGGGCATGATCAGCCCGAGAAACAAGCGTAGCAGTGTTGATTTGCCGCAACCACTCGGACCGATGAGGGCGGTTAATTGTCCTTGCGAAATGTTGAGATCAATATCGTGAAGAACAGTCTGCCCGGTAAACGATTTATGTACGTTTCGGCAGGCAAGCATGGCTCAAGCTCGTCGAATTCTGCGAGATGAGCGTCTGGATCGTTTTCGGAGAAGACTGAACCGGCGTGTGAAATCGTTAAACAGCGGGATGGCCAGAGTTTGCCCGAGTCCGACAAGCGTGCCAGCGACAATGGCAGCGGTGGTAGTATCACGTTTGACCAATGGTCGGATGGCAAAACCTACGCCGAATGTAACTACGAGGCCAGTCGCTGTTCGCAGCGCCCGAGTCATGTTGCTTGAAGTGTCAACTGCTTTACGGAGCTTCCATGAAGTATCGTGACCGACAGCCATTCCGCCCGCGACTCCCACAGGGAAGGCTGCAAGCGGAGTTCCACTCAGGATACCGAAGATCATCGCTGCCGTGGCTATGCTGAAGCTGCGCGGACCACGTGGCGACCTATGCCACCATTGAGTGAATGGGCGTTCCACAACTTTAGCCCCGGCGATTGTGCTCACACCCAACAGAACCCCTGCTAACACATCCCGCGGGTAATGCACTCCCAGATAAATCCGTGACAGCGGAATACTAGTCGCGAGCGACAATCCGACCACTTTCATCCATTTCTGAGGTGAACGGAAAGCCATGTACAAGCCGAGGGTCACGGCGTTCTGCGCATGACCGCTCGGGAATGTGAAATCTCCAGGTGCGACGAACGCTAGCTCATGATGTGCAGCTTTCGGTGGGCGGGGGAAGCGAAACCTTGCTTTGAAGAACTGGTTGATGACGACGGATGGCAGGATGACGCCAGAGATCTCCAGTGCACGTTTACGGTTATAAGCACTGAATAATGCTCCGATCAGAGCGAAATACATCACTTCAGAACCAATAGCTGCAGCAAGCAGGGAAGAAAGATCCAAGATGGGCGTACGACGTTGGACCAGAGCTAAAGCATCTTTTGGGTCTGCGAGCCAAGGGATAAGATCTGTCCCCTCCAATTGCCCGATGCCCAGTGGATCATCGAGAGGAGGTTGCTCGATCTGCCGGCTCGAAATATGCAAAAGGGGAAGGTGCATGCCATCCGTGTCCGCATCAAATCCGTCGTAGTACGACCAAGAACATAGAGTGCATGCACCTTCCCCGCGTAGGCAAGGTTAAGTCTCGTGGAAGACTACTTCACGAGCACAAGCTTGTGAGTTGCGTTCAGCTTTCCAGGACTCTCCACTTTCAGGAAGTATGTTCCGCTCGCCAAATGCGATCCGTTAAGCACAAACTGTTGGTATCCGGCGTTGAACTGACCGTCCGCCAATGTCGAAACAAGTTGTCCGGTCACATTATACACGTTGACACTAAGCTCTGCAGTATGAGGCAGTGCTATAACGATCTGCGTTTCCGGGTTAAACGGATTCGGATACACACGTGCCAGCGCAAAGTTGTCCGGAATTGCATTGAAATCAATCTCCGGGACGGATGTCGGATCGTAGTTGAAGACTGCCGTTTCAGAATCAGGCGTCTGGTAGAAGTTTGGATGGTTCGCCGACACATGCCATGAATACTCACCGTTCGCATCGAGGGAGAACGAATACTCAGCTCCAATTGTCATCGCTTCATGGATGATCGTATTCGGCTGGACAACCGGTCCCTCTGCGAGAGTGAAGTTGTACGTACTCGCGCCTGGAACAGCATCCCAACTGAATGCTACCGGAATATCGCTGACATAGATTCCACCACCTGGCACAAGCCCATCCGGTGTGGACAGTTCGACTGCGACCGAATTCTCAGACTCAGAGAACACCGTCTCATCATCTACCTTGCTGATCCGAATGGTATAGTCCCATCCGGGGTTCAAGTATTCATTGAGCGGCCATGAATACACACCATCACTTTCAGTCTGAGCAATGAAGATCGGGTTTCCACCTTCAACAGGGTAGAAATCAATGACGACATCTTCATCGAAGTTGTCATCCCAATGCAAGGTGTAGTTCTGCCCGATATACCAGGTTACCGGTTCGTCCGGTGTGTTAAGTTGGATCGCGGGCACATTCAGAATGCTGAAGTCGCCATCGCTTTCATCGTAAATGTCTACCAGGTCAACAGCGCTGACCCGCAAACGTGTGTTGTTACTCTCCTCACCGTTAGCCAGCCACGTAATACCGCCTTGATCGGGGAATCCGGGCACAATGATTTCCCAGTCTCCATCGGGATAGGAGCGGTTAATTTCGACGGACACATTTCCTTCAATCGCAACCGATTCCCAAATGAAGTCGAAGTACATCTCGAGCGGCAGGACTTCGCCACCATTCGGGCTGAGAATAGTAATTGAAGGCTGAAGGAGGCTGAACGATTCAGCTGATTCTGCGATCAATTCTGGGTTATCAACGCTGATTACACGGATGCGAGCGTTATCGGTCATCGGACCGGTGACAACCCACGGTTCAGCCCAGTCGTTCTCGACGCCTACGAAGAGGACCTCCCACTCGCCAGACGGGTAGTTTCGATCGAGTTCGATGCGGATGTTGCCATCTACTCCATACGAATTCCAGCGGATTGTTTCCGTATTACCGATGATCAGCTCTTCGCCGCCGTTCGGATATGCGACAGCAATGAACGGATCAACGTTTACCGGTTCCGCTTCGCTGGCCCAGATCCCACGGCCATATGTCGCGGCCACCAGAGTGTTGGACGTTGTGTGGAACTCGAGTTCATTGACGATCACATTTGGCAGACCGGTGTTCCAACTCTGCCAGGTGTTGCCGGCGTTCTCACTGAAGAACACACCCACATCAGTGCCGACATATACATGGTTACCATCGTATGGATGCAATGCAACCGTGTTCGCGGGGACATTCGGCAAGCCTTCAGAAATGTTGGCCCAGGTTTCGCCGTGATCATGGCTGACGAAGACCTTGTTTGCCGCGTTATATCCACTTGCTGTTACATAAATGATGCTGTCGTTGGTTGGATGTACGGCAATGTACGTTGTTGATGAATACGGTGCAGACCGTTGGGTCCAGGTGTTTCCGAAATCCTCTGTCACCAGAATGAGACCTGCTGAAGTTATGCCGTAAACAACCATCGGATTTGATGGGGCAACGGCGAGCGCGGTCATCTTGCTGCCAACAGTCTGGCTGACCTGTGTCCAGGATTGTGCCCGGTTGGTGGACTGGTAGATCTCGTTCGTGCCGAACCACATGATCAGCGGATTATTCGGATCGAATATATACGGTGTAACCCACGCGCCATCGGATTGAGGGATGCCGCTGGTGCCGTCCATCCAGTTCCAGCCACCATCAACGGACCGCTGCATTTCACCGTAATAGACCTCGGCGAACATATAGTTTGAGTCATCCGATGAGATTGCTGCTTCCATGCCGTCACCACCTAGAACAGCGCGGAAGTCTTCACCCTCTTTCAGCTTGGTTCCGTTATCCTGGTTGCCGAATATGACCATCTCGACTTCGGGCGTGTTCTGGTAGACACCGTGACGATAGATCTGCTGAATGACCATGCCGTGGCTGATCTCTATCCAGGAATCGCCGCCGTCCAATGTGCGGTACAGGCCGCCATCATTAGCGGAGTAGAGGACCGGAGTGCCATTCTCAATGAAGTACTCGTGCCGGTGTTGGTCTGCGTGTACATAGGGTCCGGGACCGTAATACCAGAAGCCGGTCAGATCCCAGCTTGAGCCCCCGTTCAGGGACTTCCAGACATTTACACCACCAACGTAAACTTCATTTGGATTCTGAGGGTTGACCGCCAGCGTGAGGTCATACCACGCTTGGCCGCCAGTATCGTTACCGGTTTGACTCCAACCGAGTAAATTTGGTTGGTTGGACATTAACGACCAGTTATCACCACCGTCGAACGATTTGTAGAAGCCGTAGAATCCGCTGGATGAGTTCGAGTATAGGGCATATACTTGGTTAGGATCAGAATCGGATACTTCAACATTGATTCGACCAACATTGCCCGCGCCATACGGAATACCGTTGCTCAACGATGACCAGGTTTCGCCGTTGTCCTGTGATCGAAAAACGCCAGTTCCGTTAGATGCCAGAAACCATGTGTCCGGATCGGACGCGACATTTTCGAGATCATGGTAGAAGTTTGAGTTACCGCCATTGCGCACGATGTACCAATTATCACCACCATCAACGGTTTTGTAGACGCCATTGCTCGTGGAAGCAAGCAGGGTCAGGTGATCCTCCGAATCCATGATGACTCGGGATATACGTTCACCGTCGAGGACGCTGAAATTCAATCCTGTTTCGTTCCACGTTTGGCCGCCATCCAGACTCTTCATCACGCCGATGGAATAGGTATCGTAGCCATCAGCATCGCCGGTCGCCATGTAGAGGATTGAAGGGTTGGTATAGTCAATTTCGATGTCGCTGACACCGAGCACTGGCAGGTCATCAGTGAGTGGCAGCCACGAGTATCCGCCTGTCCAGGTTTCCCACAAACCACCTGACGCTGCGCCAGCATACATGTGGTTGTGGTTCGTTGGATCTTGCTCCATGCAGTTTACGCGTCCAAGGCCGCCAACGTATTCGTTCGGAATCGGATCGAACGGTCCGAGGGGTGTCCAATTGGCTTCATCCAGCTCATCGCTGGGGTACATTTGTTCGCGCTGTTGCCATCCAAGCAACTGGCCACTGGAGTTGAAGTTGCCAAATTCGTCGAGTCGTGGCTCGACAAACCAGCGCCAACGCTGAAACTGTTTCCAACCCGAACCTTTGGTTGGTTCCTTGTCAGCCCAGTACACATCGAACGCGTCGATGATCTCACGTGTAGTCGGTTCCCTGTCCCATTCGCGGAACTGAACCATCCACGGTTGCGCGATCGCAGTTGACCCTACAAGCAACAGTGTAAACAGTGCGGTGAACCATGCAATTTGCTTCATGACAAACCCTCCAAAGTCGATTCCAATCTTATAACTTACAGCCAGTATGTTACGAGTCCAAGCTGCTCGGGAAGAGAGACAAAAGAAGTTTGGTTTGACTCGTGATTTCAATAATGAGTCTCTGAATCAGGCAGTAAAAAACAGCCTGATCACAACCAGGATCAGGAAGATGCCGAATATCTTTTTGTAGCGAGCTGCACCGGCCTTCTTGTTCAGCCAGGCTCCCAATTGTGCGCCGGGTACTGATGTTATGGCTAGTGACCCTGCGATGATGAGGCTGACATGACCGACATAGCCGTCACCGAGTTCCACGCTCGGGGTTTGCATCATGTAGCCGATGGAACCGGCAAGCGCGGCAAACATCACTGTTCCGCTTGATGTGCCAGCGAGTTTGACGGTGGGAACGTGTGCAGCATACGCCAGCGCTGGAATCAGCACCAATCCACCTGCGAGACCGGATAATCCGGCAAACATCCCTGTACCGAATCCAATCAGCAGCCAGATCCAGAAGGGCAGCGAACGGATTGGCCCCAGATCGACTTTCTTTTCTGTCAGAAAGCGAATTGCGGCAAGAAGTAGTATGAACGCTAGTCCTTTTTGCAACCAACTACCGGGAACACTGACCGCCAATTGACTTGCCAGCCATGAACCCGCCACGCTTGCTATAGCGAGCAAGGGAACGATCCGCCAGACCACGTTGCCCTGCTTGTGATGCTTGTATGATGATGATCCGACCGAGAGGACGCCGACAGTAAGCGAGGTGCCCATCGCTACATGCACCAACACTTCCGGAGCCATTCCCTGTGCGCGAAAGAGTTCGAGCAATACCGGAACCATGATCACACCGCCACCGATGCCAATGAATCCAGCGGAGATACCAACGGCAATTCCAATCGCCATCAGCATCAGGATTAATGTCAGATCTATGCCCATTCTTACAATCTCTCCTGAGATAGAGGAATTTTGTCTCTATGAAGAAGGTACTTGCACAACCCCATACTAAAAGAGTACTTATGGTGCGAGGGGGAGTGGTAAGATAATTCAGTTTTTTAACCGGGAGTTGTAGCCATGAAATTGCTTATCGTGTCGGTCCTTGTGCTCATCTTGGCTCTCGCTACGAGTGCCTCTGCCTACGAACGGACAGTGATGGTTGAGTACTTCAGCAACGTTGCTTGTGGTCCATGCGGAACTTATTACTATGAAGTAGAACAATTTCTCGATCAGTATTCCCGTGAGGATGCTGCATTCATGATTTATCACGTGAACTGGCCGAGTCCAAGTGACTGGTATTATGTCGCCAATCCAACCGAAAATATGGCACGTCGCTCTGTCTACGGAGTTAATTATGTTCCATGGTTTCAGGTCGACGGCCAGTGGCAATCAGGCACATTCAGTAACTTATTCGGCACAATTAACAGCCGAATTGGGCAGTACACCCCTGTTGAACTTATGATTGATGATGCTCAAATCGGAATCGAAGGTACAATTGAAGTACAGCTGACGGTTAATTCCGATGAGGCGCTGGAAGGGTACCGCCTTCATGCAGTATTGATCGATCTTGATTGCGCATACGGACCGGCTCAGAATGGTATCCAGAACTACCGCTATAACATGCTGGATATGAACCCCAATGCCAGTGGAACTGACCTGAGCATCATTGGTGCTGGTGGAACGGCGACATTCAACTTTGAATATCCCATGTGGGATGATCACGAACCAGACAACTATGGTTTCGTCGCGTTTGTCCAGCACAACACTACGGATGCAATGCATCAGTCCATTTTTACAGATAACATCCAGATCAATTTCCCGAACCTGGAAGTTGTCAGTTATGAGTTTGATGATGATGGTGAAGTGTTACCAAACGGGCGTCCTGATCCGGGTGAGTCTGTCGATCTGATTGTGACACTTGAGAACCAGGAAGGACTCCTCATTACGGATAATCTGACTGGCACATTGTCCGTCAGTAACGACGATATCACCATCAGCGACGATTCTTCCGTTTATTTCCCCATCGCGCCCGGCACGATGATGAACAACCTGTATGATCCATTCACCATTGATGTACCGATGGGATTCGAAGCGGAATACGTAACTTTCACCCTGTATTTCGAAGATGCCTCTGGCTACAACATGACTTACGATTTCCTCCAGCTCGTCGGCTCACCCACGGTAGCAATCGTGGATGACAGTCCCGTGGAGACAGATGTTGAGCAATGGTGGTTCGATATCATGATGGCATCGGGGATCACTTCGGACATTCTCACTTCGTTAGAGGCTGTTAACGCAAACCTTGGCGAATACGACGCTGTCGTATGGTCGACTTCGAACGCCACCGCCAATGTTCTGACTGCACTGGAAATCGCTGCCATTGAGGCGTATCTCGACCAGGGCGGCAAGATGTTGCTGAACGGTGAGAACATCGGTGAATACGCTGGAACTTGGACATTGCTGCAGGATTACTTCGGCGTCGAACATGAACTCGCTGAAGTCGGCGACCAGTACGAGTTCCTGCTGTACGGTGTGGAAGATGGACCGTTCCCGGGCATTGAAATCGTCACAACCGGTGGCGGTGGTGCGAACACATGCACCACTCCAGGTTCGATGACCCCGCTTGTTGGTTCAGAACCACTGTTCTACTACATCATGACTGACTACATCGGCGGCACAGGATACGTGGGCGACGGTTTCACAACATCGTACCTGGCGTTCAACATTGAATCCGTATCCGGTTTGAATGAATCGTGGCGGGCTGCGGATGTCATGTGGCAGGTGCTTGACTGGATGGGTGCAACGACAGCGGTTGAGGATGCTGAGGCACCAGCAGCGCTGCCAACCACGGTTGAGCTGAGCTCATATCCGAACCCGTTCAACGCAGCGATGACAGTCAACTACACCCTCCCGCGTGCTGCGGACGTTGAACTGAACCTGGTCAATGTTCTGGGTCAGTCGATTGCTGAGCTCACATCCGGCCGGATGATGGCTGGTGCGCATGATGTAGCGTTTGATGCATCCGACCTGTCCAGCGGTGTGTACTTCCTGCAGCTTCGTGCGGGTGATGATGTACACATGCAGAAGGTGATGTTGCTGAAGTAAGGACAGGTATGAGCGATGAGCTTTGAGCTGTGAGCTAGACACAAACCGGGGACACTTACTTCTGTAAGTGTCCCCGGTTTGTTTGATGCGGGAAGCTAATCCCGACTTGACAAGCAAGTCGGGGCAAACACAATTCTGAGCTCTATGCCTGTTCCTTCCCAATCCACGGCGTTTCCGTTTGCCCCGCGCGATGGTTGGTCCAACGGGCGAGGGTGAACAACGTATCAGACAGCCGGTTGATGAAACGCAGGGATTGCTCGTTGACAGCTTCGCCGAGCTCAATGATTTCCGTCAGGCGACGTTCCCCGCGTCTACAGATCGTCCGTGCCACATGCAAAGCTGCTCCCGTTGGACATCCGCCCGGAAGGATGAAATGGGTTAGTTCTGGCAGGTCGTTGTCCATCTCGTCAATCATCTGCTCGAGATAATCAACATCTTCCGCGCTTACCCGGGGAATCCTGGCATCATCCTCAGTCTCGGCTGGTGGAGCGGCGACATCGGAGCAGAGAACGTGCAACCGTTCCTGCAACCAGGCCAGCTTGTCTTCAACGTCGGCGTCTTCATTCAGCGAACGCACGAAACCGATCTGGCTGTTGAGCTCATCCATGGTACCGTACACATCGACACGCGGGTGGTGCTTGGGGACACGCCCACCACGCAGCAGGCTTGTTTGGCCTTTATCACCAGTTTTGGTGTAGATCTTCACAGAACGGAGCCCGGAGGTTTGGGGGCGTTGGGATCGGGTTGGGCAAACGCGTCAGGCTCAGCTAAGGACTCTTGGACTGTTTCAGTTGTGCTGGCGCTCTGGTGCTGACGTCGCATCGCGACCAAACGTTCAAAGTCGCTGGCGGAAGTGGTATCGTCGCGGAGTATTTGGGTCAGGTTGAGCAGGTATTCACGGTGTGTGTCGCCGGGTTGCAGCACGACACGATACAGCGAGAACCCGCGCCAACGTCGGTCTCTAACCCATCCTGCAAGGCGCAAGCGGCTCAAATGACGCGAAACTTTAGGCTGTGGTAGTTCGAGTGCAGCGCTAAGGTCAGCTACAGATAGCTCGCCAGCCTGTTCAAGCAACAGCAATATGCGCAGGCGGCTTTCTTCGCCCATTGCGCGTAGCAGTTCGATGGTCCGATCCACGAATTCTCCTGTGATATTCACTTATGCGAATATAGTTGAGGTTGTCAATGAGAAACAAGAGAATGGTTAGCTGGTTCTCGGGCCTCCGACCCCCGGAGCTCCGGTGGCTGGAATCATGCGAAGATGGTCGCTACTTTCGCGGGAAGAAAGTATTGCCATTCCACCAACTCCAAGCTGCGGAGAGAGAAAATGACGGATCGAGTGAGAGAGATTTTAAGCTGGTACACCCACCGTAATCCGGGTGTGCGCAGCAATCTGTATCGCATGTTGATGCATGGACGTCTTGCAGGCACGGGTAAGCTGGTCATTCTGCCGGTGGACCAGGGATTTGAACACGGTCCGTTGCGTACGTATCTGCCAAACGAACCGACGTTTGATCCGTACTATCACCCTCAGCTTGCGCTGGATGCCGGCTGCAACGCGTACGCCGCGCCGCTCGGTTTCATCGAAGAGGCGGCTGACAAGTTTGGCGGGCAGATCCCGTTCATCCTGAAAGCAAACAACCACGACTCGTTGCACAAAGACAGCGATCCGATTCCGGCCCGCACCGCAACGGTCCAAGACGCACTGGAACTCGGTTGCGCTGGTGTTGGCTTCACCATCTATCCTGGCTCGCTCGAGCGTGAAGAGATGTACGAGCAGGTGCGTGAATACATCCAGGAAGCGCACGAAGTCGGTCTGGCAGCAGTCCTGTGGTCATATCCGCGTGGCGAGGATCTGGAGAAGGATCATGAAACGGCTGTCGATATCTCCTGCTACGCCGCCCAGATTGCAGCTCAACTCGGAGCAGATATCATCAAGGTCAAGCCGCCGACGACCGTAATCGCTCAGGAAGCGAACCGTAAGGTCATCGAGGAGAACGGTACGGACATCAGCACGCTCGCCAAGCGCATCAATCTCGTCATGCGTAGCGCGTTTGACGGTCGCCGGATCGTGATCTTCTCCGGTGGTGGCAAGGGTACGGATGAGAGCGTTCTCGAATCCATCCAGGGCATCCATGATGGTGGCGGTTTCGGTTCGATCATCGGCCGCAACTCGTTCCAGCGTCCGAAGGATGATGCGATCGTACTGCTCCACAAGATCATGGACATCTACGCGGGTAAGTAAGGGCCGGTGACGGTTGGTTTGAAGCCGTCAATATGTGATGGGTGTCATTCTGAATTTCGCAAAGCGAAAAGAAGAAGATCCAGCAAAGTCACAGACAACTAGATTAGTAACCAGATCTAAGTTCGATCTTCTTCAGCCGTTATGCAGACAACGGCCTCAGAATGACCTGCTTCGCTTGGATTAGGTTTGTAGCAACACGAGCCACAGCAATTTGCTGTGGCTCTATCTCTGGTAATAATCAGACATTCAGCTTGCGGACGCAAAAATTAGGCTGTATTATAGACCTCCTAACTTGCGTCATATCATGTTTGAGAAACACCAGGGGGAAACATGAAGAGCTTCATCCAGATTTTTACCATTTGCGCCATGATGATGGTGGCAATTTCGCCCGTCATCGCGGAAATCCACAACGTGCCTGCTGAATATGGCACAATCCAGGCTGGTCTCGATGCTTCGGCATCCGGCGACACGGTGCTGGTGCAACCCGAAACTTATGTTGAGAACATCGTCTGGCCGCTGGTCAATGGTATCAAACTGATTGCAGCCGGTGACATGGGCAACACATTCATTGATGGTGACAATGTTGACCGCGTTATTGAGATAATAAGCGATGGCCAGATTGACGCAGCCACTTTGATTCAAGGCTTCACAATCCAAAACGGTGTTGCTGTGGGGGGGGTCTACCCCAACTATTGTGGCGGTGGGATTCTTTGCTACACGTCCAGTCCCACTATCAGCAACTGCACAATCAGCGG
>CAZKGR010000016.1:0-31902 GCA_964552465.1 uncultured bacterium | reverse complement strand
GTGGGATTCTTTGCTACACGTCCAGTCCCACTATCAGCAACTGCACAATCAGCGGAAATTCGGCAGATTTCGGCGGTGGAATCGATTGCTTGGAAACCTCCAATCCCACTATCAGTAACTGCAACTTCAGCAGTAATGTGGCCGATGATTCAGGCGGCGGGATTGCCGGTTATTCCAACTCTGATCCCACTATCAGCAACTGCACAATCAGCGGGAACTCGGCCACTAATGGTGGCGGAATTTCTTTCCGCAATGCCAGTCCTGTGATCAGCTATTGCACAATAAGCGGGAATTCGGCTGATTATAATGGCGGTGGAATCAGTTTCCGAGGATTATCCAGCATTCCCATGATCAGCAACTGAGAGGTGGAGGAACTTGAGCTAGCCGATCTTCCTTTGAACTGGTCTATGTCACCCGCCTACCCGAACCCGTTCAACCCGACAACGATGGTCAACGTATCCCTTCCCCGACCTGCCGAGCTGAACGTTTCGGTTTTCAACATCAACTGTCAGCATGTCGCGACGCTGGTTTCAGGCACTCGCAGCGCCGGATCGCACACGTTGACGTTCGATGCGTCAAGCCTCGCGGGCGGTGTGTACTTCGTGCGTGCATCTGCCAATGGCTGGTCTGCGGTTCAGAAGGTTGTGTTGATGAAATGACAATGCAGTCCTGAGTCCCGAGTCTTGAGTCCTGAGAAAAAGAAGACAACAGACAGGTCAAAGAAACAGACAGGCATCAGCTTTCCGAGGGACACTTTGAGGACAAAGTGTCCCTCGTTCGTATTAGAAAGAACGGGATGATCCGCGTTGGCAGAGCCAACAAGGGCAAGATCAGTGGGTTCATTTTTTTGTGTTTCGGGTGCTACGAAAAGGTGCCACTCTTCGCAGGAGAGGAAATGGCGAAACATATCCTGTGCTTAATAAACAATGAGTTAGTTCGTCGAATATAAGTTGGCATACATATTGAAATAGTATATACCAAACGCATCACTCGAGGAGTTGCCGATGGTAAACAGAATTGACCGGTTGTATGAGCAGAACCGCCTGTTGAAACGTCAGCAGGAAGAAGCTGTGCAAGAGAAAGTTGAGCGTGAATCATCCGAAGAACGGTCAGACGGCAGAGTTCGGCGTGAGAACATAGCTGAGCGGATCGCGCCTCACCTGCATGACGAAGTCCAGATCAGTGATGAAGCTCGCGAAGTGAACGAAAGCGAGCAAGCGCAACAGATGCCCGAGGAAACGCCAGTTCCGGAGGAAACTCTGCGTCAATTGAGCGACTCATGGTACGCTGCCGGATACCAGCAGGCGATGGATCAACATGACAGTGAGTAATTAGCATAACCTCGTAGTATATCAGTCGATGACGCAGAGTAGCACCGGCTGATCAGCTTGAATACTGGTGTAAATCAATACAATCTGAGGGGTGAGATGGTGTTGTAGTGCTACGTAAACGTACCACTCCGACTGCCTCGCGAAACACAAGGCAACATCATCCCATATCGTTATCGGCATGAACGTAACAGAACTTGAGAGACACGGGAGCACCCATGCTCGACCTTGCGCAACGACCAGCTCTTCAGCAGTCAGATCAGCAGTTTGACTGGTTGATTGAGCGGAGTGGTCGGAAGATTCGTCAAAACCAACGCCGTCAGCGTGCGGAATCACAGGCCCGGTTGATTGTAATGGACATTCGCATGCAGGAGTTGGCGGAACGGAACCGGGATCTGCAAAGGGGGGAGCAGCCGGTTGTTTCCGACGCTGCCGGGCTGGAAAGTCACATTGGCTGGATATTGGACCGCTACCTGTGAGCGACGAAAGGAATTGTGATGGACACGACGATACAACCGACTAACCAGCAATTGATATACCCTCATCTGGCGTTGTTTGATGCGCCGAATGTTGAACGAGAAGTAGTTGAAACTGAACGTCGGACTGGCGAGCTGGTTGAGATCGTGAGATCAGGTGAGGCGATTCCTCGCTTTGATGCACGTTCAGAAGAAATCCAATATCAGAAGGGCGTTGTACGCGCTACCGATCCTGAGATGGGATTAAGTTATGGTAGCGCATGGCGCGAACAGATGCTGTCCAACCTGGATATCTGGATTTGACCTCTTTCTTCCATCCCCGACCCGACCGTTTCGCATTATATGTGCACGTGCCATTCTGTGTGCGCAAATGCCCGTATTGCGCGTTTGTTTCACAAGAGTTGGACGATTCATCCTTTGCAGATGATTTCGTTGAAACGACGCTCCGTGAAGCGTCGTGGTATGCTCAGCGTGAACCATGGTCGGGTGTACAGGCTCATTCGCTGTTTCTCGGTGGTGGGACACCGTCAATGCTAGGGCCGGAGATGGTCAAGCATTTGATCGGTGAATTGCGTAAACAGTTTGCGTTTACGGATGATACCGAGTGCAGCATAGAGGTTAATCCGGGGACTTTGCAAGACGAATTGATTGAGTCTTGGGCGGAAACCGGGATAAACCGTGTCAGTCTTGGTGTTCAGTCGTTAGGTGAGAACACGTTGCAGAAGTTGGGACGAATTCACACGGCGGAACAGGCGAGGGATTCGTGGCACAAGCTACGTGCGCACGGCGCGTTCAAGCTAAATGTTGATTTGATGTATGGCATTTATGTTGAAAATGCACTGGATGAGTGGCAGGCAACCGTTACCGAAATCGCTGATTGGGATCCAGATCATTTGAGCGCTTATTCGTTAATCGTCGAGGATGGGACACCGTTCGCAGAGATGCAGGCTCAGGGCATACAGGTTCGCCTCGATGATGATGATGAATTCGAGCAGATGCGCGTATTGAGCGATGCGATGAGTCGGTCCGGACTTGAACATTACGAGGTTAGCAACTGGGCGAAACCGGGGTGCCGGTGTCGTCACAATGTGTCGTATTGGGATGGTGGTTCATACCTCTCGCTGGGCCCGGCAGCGCATAGCTACGATGCGACTGCCCGCAGACGTTTCTGGAATTTCGAGGACACGCGTAAGTGGATGGATTCTGTTGATCAACACGGTCATGGCGCTGGTGGGGCAGAGGTACTCAGCGCACGTCAACATCTTGAAGAACGGATCATGCTCAACCTTCGAATGGTTGCCGGTGGTCCGGAAGATGAACTGGCAACGCTGGCGAAGGATGCGGGACTTGCTTGGCCACCGAGTACGTTGGATCGTTTAGTCAGCAAAGGCATGCTGGAGCGGAATCGCGAAAATATCCGTTGCACGGAGCGTGGGTTCTTCCTGGTTGATGCTATTCAGGCCGAATTGGCGGCTGGGTTGAGGCCGGTTTGACAAGCAAACACGGGCCTGAAGATATCACCCCACAATGACTAATCGACTTTTTTGTCTCCCCACGGTGGCGCTGAGAAGTTGGGTATGAATGGGACGGTTACCCGTCCACCAGGGGGCAACGGCACGGCAGCATGCTTCGCGCCATAGCCGGAGCTGACCGGCGCCAGATCCAACCAGATGTAAGTCTCGGATGGTAATTGCGGTTCGCCGAGAATGTACACCCCGCTGCTCGCTTTCCAGGTTGAGTCAGCCTTTTCCTGCACACGGTATGTCGCTGACGATTTCGGCGGCTCGGTGGGGGATACTGAGAGACCACCTCCAGCAGAAGGACGGATCATCCAACCATTCGATCCCCAGTCGGTTGCAACGGACCCGGCGTGTATAGTCACTCCTGGTAGACTGAGTTCACTCTCAGGTGCCATCGGCGGAAGAACCAGCCAGTACTGGCCGATCTCCAGAGTTTGTAGCGTACCGCGCCATTGCCCGGTCGAACCATCATACCAGGCAGCCAGTGTGCTGTCGGAGTCTGCAGTGAACAGACGGGACGCATTCGCGAATGAATCACCTCCCGGCAACTGATCGGCGAACAGATTCTGGACATTTGTGGAGCCGGAAACAGATTCCACATCAAACCACGTGACACCTTCGTTGACGACACAATCAGACGCGTAGACGCCTGAAAGCAGACAAAGCAGCAGCAGGCTGGTGAACAACGGCTTCATATTTGCTCCTATCCCGTGTACATATTCAATATAGTAAATCGTGATAGTGCGCCAGTGCTTATCTGAAATTAGCAGTTTTCTGGCGGGATTTCATAATTTCGGCTCAGACACCTTGCCCTGTTGCTGTGGATCGCGTAGTTTAGACGCCGTTCCACGGAGCCATGCAGGATGAGTGAAACGTTACGTCTAGACCACTATTTGTTTCGCGCTCGTTTGTTCAAGAGCCGTTCGCAGGCGACCGGTGCGTGTAAGGAAGGCCGTGTCCTGATTGAAGATGTGACTGGTAAGCCATCTTCGGACGTGAAAGCTGGTATCGTTCTGAAGATCCGTGAGAAGGGGTTGTATCGGCACATCCGAGTTCTTGAGCTGCCGGGTAAAAACATGCCAAAGGCCAAGGCGAAGGAAACCTGGGCTGACGAGACCCCGGAAGATATTCTCCGCCAGTGGGAGATGGTAAATCTCGCGATGCGGAACAAGGGCGGTCGTTCCGAGGGTGCACGCCCGAACAAGAAGGAACGTCGTGACCTTGAGAAGCTCCGTGGTCGCTAATTTGCAAACCATGAACGCGTGTGTTTGAGGACAGACATGAAGACAGTCAATTTGCAGGAGAAACTTCGTCCGGACAGCGTGTTTCTCGATCTGGATGTAAATGATCGATTTGAGCTTATTCGGGTGGTTTCTGAGAAACTAGGTGGTATGAATGAGGTGATTGATTCATCACTGCTTGCAGTTGATGCTTGCCAGCGTGAGGAGGAATTATCTACCGGAATCGATCGTGGAATCGCGATGCCCCACGCTCGAACCAATGCCGTGTCCGACCTTATCTGTGCATTTGCTCGTCCCAGTCATCCTGTTGATTTCAATAGTTCCGATGGGCATGCGTGTGATATTGTGTTCTTCTCAGCCGTGCCCCGTAAGTTTGTCGACCAATACCTTCATTTCACCGCTGCTATTGTTCGTAAGCTTCAGCGTCAGGATGTAGTAGACAGCCTTCGTCAGGCAACATCCGCAGCTGAAATTCTCCAAGCTCTTGGAATTCATAGCTGAATCTCAGTGAGCCCTTCAACCAAAGCTCTTGGAAATTGGCAACAAGAAGCTCCAATTCTCCCAAATTGCTCTCAAGTCTTCCCCCAGTTTATCCGATAAGAAAGACAGGAATCCACCCGTTTTTGCAAGGGGCGGCTGGGTTCGACGGTCCGCAACGAAGACCGATGGCAGGTGTCATTGGCGGGAAGGGTAGCTCCATGTCCAGATTATATCACGGAAGTGAGGACAGCGAGCTTTATTCGATTTCACAGGTTAACGCGCTAACCGGAGTGGCAACGCCCACTCTACGGAAGTGGGAAAGTACGTTCAGGGAGTACCTGAACGTGGCGCGAACCAGCGGCGGGCAACGCAGATTTGATGAAGATGCGATCCGCAAAATCGAAACACTCAAGCGTTTGATCTACGAGGAAGGGTTGTCTCTGCAGGGGGCGCGAAAGCGCCTGGAAGAGTTGGAAACACGAGTAAATATCGCCTCCTCTTCCTCCTCAGCGAACATCGAAAAGTTGTCACAGATGGTGACGGATATGTTAGTCGAAAAGCTGTTTCGTCACGGAATGACTCCCCCTATGGCCGGTCGTCACCTCGATGAATCGGGCAATGGACAGAACGACGCTTGATGTAGCTCGCAGTAACCAATCGTGTTTTGTTTCTCCCTACCTCATCGCCTTATGACGATGAGGTAACTCTCTCACCAGAATTATGCCAGTTAACTCTTTAAAGCATCAGCAGATAGCCAGTTTCTTCAAATACCCCAATATCATGTTTTCCAAGGAGATTGATGGGGAGTTTATGTTCCTGTTGATCTGGATCACAAGGAGTCACGTGAGAAGGAGTTATAGTGAATAAAACAGCGTTGATCGGGCACCATATGGCCGTTGGTGGATGAGTACACGGGCAAACGCAAATGGGCTCTGATTGTCTCCGGGGAAAGTGTCAGATGCTGAAACTCGCGGAACTTGTCTGAGGCCGATCTAGTACAACATATAGAACGGGGAGAAGCGCATCAGCGTGATCCTCGAAACAAACACATATCCCCTCCGCTTTCGCTTACCTCCCTGGGCGGGAGCGGTCTCCCAACGGGTGGACTATTCATAGTCCGCCCGTTCTATTTTACCCACACGAGCAGGTTTTCCACCTTTCATCTAGAAACCTGCCTTGGCGCACGAGAGAGTTTGCGCTCTAAAGCTTATCGTCGTACCCTTTCGCTATTCGTAACCACCCTACAAGGCAGATAAAACCATGTCACACATTCTAGTTCTCGGTGCAGGACGGCAGGGTCGAGCGGCCGCGCTTGACCTTTTGAGCGATGGCGACACGATCACCTGCGTTGATCGTGATTCTTTGCAGGTAGAACAAGCGCTGGAATACCTGAATTTGCCGCAGGATAGAGGGCATGTTGCCGATCTAAGTGATCCAGAACAGCTTGCACCGTTCTTTGATGCTGCCGATGGCGCCGTATTCGCCGCAGATTATGCGCTAAACGTACAGTTGACAAAATCGGCTATCGCGAATAACTGCCATGCCATTGACTATGGTGGAAATCACGACATCGTGAATGAGCAGCACGCGATGGATGATGACGCGAAGGCTGCCGGCGTTGCGATTGTACCCGATTGCGGACTGACACCTGGCCTTGCTGGGGTTCTGGTTGCCGGTGGAATCGACCGTCTGGACAACGCACATCGTGCGGAGATCCGAGTTGGCGGATTGCCGTTAAAGCCGGAAGGGCCGTTGCAATACGCGCTTGTCTTCAGCGTTCGCGGCTTAACCAATGAATATCTAGAGCCGAGTACAGTCATTGAGAAGGGACAAGTTACCACCAAACCGTCGCTTACCGGCACCGAAAGCTTAACGGTTGACGGGCGTCAGTTTGAAGCGTTTTATACCTCGGGTGGAGTGAGTACGCTGCCTCGCAGTTTCGGCAATGTGCTGCGCCATCTAGACTGCAAGACGATCCGTTATCCCGGTCATGCTGCGAAAATGCGCTTTCTGTTCGAGATGGGATTCGGCAATGAAACAGATGTTTTAAACAATGGTATGAGCTGTTCTCCCCGTGAGATGCTGGAGAAAATGCTCGAGTTCAGCCTGCCACATGATCCGCCGGATGAGGTATTGATGCGGGTGACGGTCGTCGGTGATGGGCACCGTCGTATCATCTACAACATGAAGGATGTCTACGATGAGAACAATCAGCTGACCGCTATGCAGCGGACAACAGCATGGCCAGGCTCACGTATCCTCAAAATGCTACTCGACGGAACCATTGAAGAACGCGGCGTGCTCTTCCAGGAAAAAGCTGTCGACGCGGATCAGTTGATCCGTCAATTGGGCGAGCGTGGAATTAGGATCGACGTGGTTGAGAAGTGACTTCGAGATACGAGATTTGAGATGACCATACCGGGAACATCGATTGAGATGTTCCCGATTTGTGTTTTCGAGAGACGAATCACGAAATTCGAGAGACGATCAGTACACCCAGGGAATCAGCTTACGGACTTGTTTCTGGTAATCCGCATACTCGGGATGGCGTTCGACCAACCATGCTTCCTCTCGTCGCGCTTTGACATCAAATAGCCGGAGTAGCACTACCGAAAGAAATAGCCCCAGCAGACTGGGCTGAAACAGGCTCCAGCCAAAGGCGGCGAAAAGCACGGCAGCATATATCGGGTGACGCACGATGCGATACGGTCCTTTTCTAACGAGTTTATTCTCGCTACGAGGGTGGGGTAGAGGTGTAAGGTTGCCACCTCCCAGAGCGAGCAGACTCCACAGGCCCAGGATCGCGCCGATGGAAAACAGAACCGCCCCGATGGGCCGGAGGAACGGTAGCGCGTTCAACGGTCCCCAATCCGGGGCGAATGCAATTAATGCTAAGAGCAGAATCTGGATGATAACGTAGCCTTCGCCGCGTGGTCCCATGCTTCCGCTCCCTTTATCGGCTTAGAACTTGAAAGTGCTGATGTGTTTGCTGGTGAATTCCTGATAGTCAGTCCATTCTTCTTCGGGTGTCATGTAGACGATGTTGAGGTGGTTAGTGCCCTTCTGGAACACATACATCTCAGCCATCATCCAACCATCAATTTGCACGTTCGGATCGTTAGCGCGAAAACGCTGCAACACGTGAAAAGTGTCGTGACCGTTGATGGTTGTGCGCTCAATCTTTTTGATCTCGATATCGTCCGAACCAGCCTGTTCACGCATCGCCTTCTTCACTTCGGCCTGGAACTCGTCAATGTCGATCTCGTCTATTTTCTTGCCCCTGAACGCTTCGGTGATTTCTTCCTCGGTCTGCTCGAAGATGATGAATGCCTTCGCATCCGGCCCGAACGCTTCCTGCATCATCTGACCTTCGAATGCGATCAATGCTCGATCCATCATACTTCCTGTCCAACCATCCGGAATCTCGACTGAATAGCCTTGTTCGGGGTGGGAATATGTGCCGGAAGCGATCATCTGAGGCATCATCGCACCCATCGATTCCATCATCTTCTGCAAGTCTTCTTCAGTCATGCCTTGTTCTTCGAGCTGCTTCATCAGCTGTTCCATGTCCTGGGCATGCGTTTGCATAAACAACCCGGACACTGTGAATAGAACGATGACAAGGCTTGCGATCAGGTGACGCATTCTCAACTCCTTCAAACTCAATTTGAGGTGCATATATCTGCGAATCCGCGTTTGCAAGGTGCGCGCAGCACCCGAGAAACACGGGTCTGTGTGTCAAGGTGTTTGTGTTTTGCTCAGGACTGAGGACTCAAGACTCAGGACTTCGGATTGAGGTGTTCCTCATACCTCATGCCTCACACCTCATACCTGTCTTTTCAGCCGTGAATCGGTCGTTTGTCCACTGCCAGCGCAGCTTCCTTGATGATTTCGGCGAGAGTCGGGTGCGCGTGCGATGTGTAGGCAACGTCTTCCCAAGTTGCACTGAACTCCAGGGCTAAAGCGAGTTCGGCGATCATGTCAGACGCACGTGCGCCAACAATCCCCGCTCCAATAATGCGGTCGGTTTCGGCGTCGCACACGATCTTCGCCTGGCCCTCTGGCTCGTTCATCGTGAGCGCGCGACCGTTGCCACGGAACAGGAACTTGCCGGACTTGGTCTTGATGCCCTGCTTCTTTGCTTCGTCCTCGGTCATGCCGACCTGAGCCATTTCAGGCCATGTGTAAACGATGTTCGGGATCGCGTCGTAGTTGACGTGTCCAGGCTGACCGGCGATGATTTCAGCGATCGCGATGCCTTCTTCTTCGCCTTTGTGCGCGAGCATCGGTCCGCGTACGATGTCGCCGATGGCGTACACACCGTCCACGTTGGTGCGGAAATGGTCGTCGATCTTGACCATGAGGCCGTCCATCTCGACGCCAGCTTCCTCGAGGCCGCAGTCGTCGGTGTATGGTACACGTCCCACCGACACCAGCACGACTTCCGCCTTGATCTGACCGGACTCGTCCTTATTGTTCACCCAGTCGAGCTTGACCTGAGTCTTCTGGACATCCGCAGCCTTGACCTGCGTGTTGAGCAAGAACTTCATGCCCTGTGCTTCGAGTGAACGTTGCAATGATTTGGACAGGGACTTGTCGGCAAACGGCGTGATCTGCGGCAGCATCTCGACAACGGTGACATCAGCGCCCAGCCGCATCCACACCGATCCCAGCTCGAGCCCTACCGCGCCAGCGCCGATCACGATCATCGACTTGGGAACTTTGCTAAGTTCGAGCGCTTCGGTGGAGCTGATGATGCGTTTGCCATCGAATTTCATGAACGACAGTTCCACCGCCTTGCTGCCCATAGCGAGCACGAGGTGCTTCGATTCGATATCGGACTTCGTTCCGTCGGCAGCTTCGAGTTCGATCTTGTGCGCCGCTTTGAGGCGTCCACGGCCTTGCAGCACCGTGATCTTGTTCTTCTTCATCAGCATCGCGACGCCGTCGGTGAGCTGCTTAACGATGCCGCGTTTGTTATCCTGCATCTTGCCGATGTCGGCCTTGACGTCCTTCGCGATGACGCCCTGGTCGGCGAACTTATGCAACAGGTCGGCGTAGTGTTCGCTGGCCTCGAGCAGCGCCTTGGACGGTATGCAGCCGATGTTCAGGCAGGTTCCGCCGAGGGTGTCGCCCTTCTCGATCAGGGCAACCTTGAAGCCGAGCTGTGCGGCACGGATGGCGCTTACGTATCCCGCCGGTCCCGCGCCGATGACTGTGTAGTCGAATTTCTGGTCAGGCATGGTGAATTCTCAATTGTATTTCAGGTCTTGCTATCCGCTTCCGGCAACCGTCGGACACGGGCCTGTCCCTGTGTGTTTTGTCTTTTGCTCGGGACTGAGGACTCAAGACTCAGGACTGTCTTTTCAAATCCCAAACATCATGCGTTCCGGGTTCTCAAGGCATTCGATGATGCGTTTGAGGAACGTGACCGACTCGCGTCCGTCGATGACACGATGGTCGTAGCTCATCGCGAGGTACATCATCGGTTTGACCACGATCCCGTCAGTTACTTCGTCGACCATCGCACGTTTCTTGATCGCGTGCATGCCGAGAATAGCACTCTGTGGTGGATTCAGGATCGGTGTTGACTGTAATGATCCGAACACGCCGCCGTTGGTGATGGTGAATGTCCCGCCGGTGAGCTCGTCCAAGCCGATCTTGCTCTCACGTGCTCGTGTCGCCAGGTCCATGATCGCCAGTTCAACGTCGGCAAAGCTGAGTTTGTCGGCGTCACGGATGACAGGTACCATCAGGCCACGGTCGGTGCTGACGGCGATCCCGATGTCGTAGTAATGGTTCTCGACGAAATCGTCACCGTCGATGAAACGGTTGACTTCGGGGAAACGTTGCAGAGCATCAACGACGGCTTTGACGAAGAAGCTCATCACGCCGAGTTTGATACCGTATTCCTTCTCGAACGATTCCTTGTACTGGGCGCGCATCGCCATCAAGTTGCCCATGTCCACCTCGTTGAAGGTGGTGAGCATGGCGGTCGCGTTCTTGGCCTCGAGTAGACGTTGGGCGATTCGTTTACGGATCTGCGTCATCGGAACACGGGTCTGCCGTTCAGACGGGTCGCGAGATGGTTCACGATCTGGCTTCGGCTCGGACCCAGGCTTTGGTGCAGGTTCGGGAGCAACGGAATCGCCAGGGGTTGGCGCAGCCAATTTGTCGTCGATGAACGATTGTACGTCTTGTTTGAGAACACGTCCACCCTTGCCGGTGCCGGTGATCTTTGACGGATCGAGTTTGTGCTGTTCCACCAGACGGCGTGCGGCAGGCATCAGGCGGTCATCGTCCTGAGTTTCAGCTGCTTCTTCTACTTCTGCGACTGGTTCGGCGGTCGGTTTCTCTTCGGCTGTTGGAGCATGAGCCTCAACTTTCGGTGCGGAAACAGAAGACACAGCATCGGGATCGATGGAACCGACCACCTGCCCGATCTCGACGGTTTCATCGACGCCAACCTTGATGCTGACGACACCACCGACCTCCGCCTGCACGGTCATCGTGATCTTGTCAGTTTCAAGTTCGAAAAGGGGCGCTTCGGCTTCGACATTGTCGCCGTCCGCGACATGCCACTCAACGATCACGCCTTCCGTGATCGATTCGCCGACTTCCGGAACCTTTATCTCTATCGCCATCCACTCGCTCGTGTGTGTTTCTACAGCTGTAATGAAAAAGTTCCGACAGGCCCGTGCTTGCTTGCAAGCGCGGATTGCCAGAAGGAAATGATATTAACGTTTTCAAGAATCGCTATAAGTCTATGTAAGCCGTGTTGGACGAGCCAAGACGGGCAAGATCGTTTGTTTATCCGCGCTTGCGAGCAAGCACGGGCCTGTACCAACATAGGCAAGATATACTGTTTACGCTTTCGCTTTGTTCCGCTCGGGTCTGGGGCTCTCGCTATCCGTTTCATGGGAATGCAGGAGCTGATTGAAACTGTCGGGCAGGACAGTTTCATCCATCACTCGTTCGGAAGATGTCAACGCCATTTCAACGATCAGTTCCTGTTCCTGACGGTGACGGGTTAATGAACCGGTCGCCGGGCTGGCAGCGTACGCTCGCCCCACGTATCTGATCTTCAGTTTGGGGAAGAGGTGACGCAGCAGCGGATACATGAATGTCCAACCGCCACGGTTTTTCGTCTCTTCCTGCACCCAGACGATCTCTTTGGCATTCGGGTAACGCCCGACAATTTCGTGAAGCAAGTCATCACGTGTCGGGTAGAACTGCTCAACACGGATGATCGCAGCATCGCGCAGGTCATCCGCCTCGCGCTTTTCGTGCAGATCGTGATAGATCTTACCGCTGCACATGATTATCCGACGTGCTTTGCGCGGTTCCGTCAGATCGTCCATGATCTCGTGAAAATGACCGGTGGTGAGTTCATCAACGGTCGACGTCGCCCGTTTATCACGCAGCATGCTCTTCGGCGCCATGATGATCAACGGTTTGCGGAACGGCTGATGAATCTGGCGGCGCAGCGCGTGAAAATATTGGGCAGGTGTTGAGATGTTGCAGACTTGAATATTGTCCTCAGCGCAGGCGGCGAGGTAACGTTCGAGGTACGCGTTTGAGTGTTCTGGTCCCTGACCTTCGTAACCATGAGGTAGCAGCATCACCAGTCCGCTGGACCGTTGCCATTTGGATTCACTCGACGTGATGAACTGATCGACGATCATTTGGGCGCCGTTGGTAAAGTCACCGAATTGGGCTTCCCAGTGGATCAACATGCGTGGTTCAGCCAGCGAGTAACCGTACTCGAAGCCTAGTACCGATTGTTCTGCGAGCGGGCTGTTGTAGGCGCAGAAATGGCCCTGATCGTCCTGTATAGAATTGAGCGGGAAGTACCTCTCGCCGGTTTCACTATCGGTCCAGCCAGCATGGCGATGTGAGAATGTTCCGCGGATGCTGTCCTGTCCGGATAAACGGACGGGTGATCCCTCCAACAGTAGCGAACCCCAGGCCAGCAACTCGGCCGTTCCCCAATCAATTGGCCCATTGTTCTTGATCGCTTCCAATCGTTTCGGAAGCTGGCGCATGATCTTCCGGTTGATGTTGAATCCGTCCGGGACGGTGGTCAGCGCTTTGGCAACCTTCAGCAGATCTTTGCGTTTGACACCAGTTTCGGTTGATGCAAGCGTGTAGCGCCCTTCCAAGCCTTCCCAGTAATCATCATAGGACTGGACTTCCAGCTCCTTGACCTCGCTGCGTGCGTATTCAAATTGGCGCTGAAGCTGCGTTTGCAGATCGTCTGCGATCTTGTCGGCGTCTTCTTTGTTTAGCTGACCTTCTTCGATCAATCGACCTGTATAGATCTCACGTGTGCTCGGGTGCTTTTTGATTTTGTCATACAGTTTTGGCTGTGTAAAAGCTGGCTCATCGCCTTCGTTGTGACCGTGCTTACGGTAGCACAGCATGTCGACGACTACATCCCGCCCGAACTCCTGCCGGTAACGCAGGGCGAGATCCATCGTGTGCACGACCGCTTCTGGATCGTCCGCATTCACGTGGAAGATCGGTGCGTCGATAACCTTCGCGATATCGGTCGAGTAAGGTGACGAACGTGAATCGGATGGATCAGTAGTGAATCCGATCTGATTATTGATGATCAGATGCACTGTCCCACCGGTGCAGTAACCTTTGAGCTGGGACATATTGAGCACTTCAGCGACCATGCCCTGCCCGGCAAAGGCGGCGTCACCGTGAATCAGGAATCCAAGCACCTTTTTGCGGGCATCCTGGTCTCCGCGTTGTCGCTGCTTCGCACGCACCTTCCCAAGCGCGACTGGATCGACCGCTTCCAAGTGGCTGGGGTTTGAGGTCAGGCTGAGGTGAACACTGCGTCCCCAACGGTTACGGTGTTCGCTGCTGTAACCCTTGTGATACTTGACGTCACCATCACCCGCATATGCTTCCGACATCATCTTCCCCTCAAACTCGGAGAAGATCATCGCATATGATTTGTCGAGGATGTTCGTGAGAACGTTCAAACGCCCGCGGTGGGCCATTCCAATGACGATTTCTTCGATGTCATGTTCAGGGGCAATTTCTACAAGGTGGTGAACTGCGGGAATCGTTGACTCTGCACCTTCGAGGCTGAACCGTTTCTGACCGGGATAACGTGTTTGGATGAAACTCTCAAACATCTCGGCATCAAAAAGATGTGAGAGGATCTCGAATTTCTGATCACGTTCGAGTTGTGTCTTGTTCCTGCCCGGCTCCATCTGTTCCTGCAGCCAGCGGCGGACGGACACATCCTCGATATGGGTGTACTGCACACCGATGGACCCGCAATATGTTTCGCGCAACATGACGATGATTTCACGGAGTGTCAGCTGGTCGGGAACATGCAGGTGGCCAGTGTCGAACACACGGTCGAGGTCGGAGTCGTTGAATCCGTATGTGCTGATATCCAAGTCTGCACTTGATGAATCCGGAGCGTGCAACGGATTAGTATCAGCGATTACATGACCGAGATTGCGATAGGCAAAGATCAGGCTTGCAACCCGTGATTGCGCGGCTGCTTCCGAGGCAGAATAATCAGTAGAGCCAGTGCTTTCAGGGTTTATCTCCTGGGCGAGTTGAAACCCCTTGAAGAATAGCTGCCAGGAGGCATCAACAGAATCCGGGTCATGCTGCCAGCGGCGAAACTGAACGTCTATGTATTCAGCGTTTGCCAGATCCAGACCGGAGAGGTTCAGCAGATTCGGTGAGGAGTGATTATCACTCGCCACGGGAACCCCCTGTACGTTTCGTTATGTGCACATTAAACCTGTGATTTCAACAATAATACTGCTCTTGCACAAACTTGCAAGATTCGCTCCGAATATGCTGTGCGAATCCTTAGCACAGATCGCCCACAGAGGCAATTGTCTCTGCGGGCTGAGAATTAGGAAACACTAAGATAAAAGCGATTTTTTAAGAAAGGACACTTGCAATTGTGAAGAATCAGAGCAGGAGTCAATAGATGACTAGGTTGAGATCAATGGGCGATACAGGTCCACACGCCGATCATTCAAGCGATGGTTGTGTGGCGTAATCATCTTTTCATCGGCCATGTTGAGATCAATCGTCGCCAAGCCGACATGATCTTGGTCTTCAGGTGCCGCAATCAGTGTATCGCCACGTGGGCTGATAACCTGGCTGGCTCCCGTGAAGGTCAGAGAGCGACCAACGCGGTCTTCACGGCCGATACGGTTTGCTGTTACACTGAACACGCCATTTTCGACACTTCGGCTGAACATTGCCTTCTGGCAGTAACGCAGAATCAAGTTTGATGGATGCGCGATTATCTCAGCTCCGGAGAGCGCGAGCAAACGTGCCGTTTCCGGGAATAGCCAGTCGAAGCATACCATCAAGCCGATTCGGCCGGCTGGTGTGACAATCACCGGTGGCTGGTTATACGCCTTGTCGAACAATTCTTTTTCACGGTCGAACAGGTGGATCTTGCGGTAGGCATGCGCCATGCCATCAGGTGTAATCAGCACGGCGGTATTGAAGATTCGATGATGACGTACGTCTTTCTCCGGGAATCCTATCACAAGGGTGGTTTTCAGTTCACGGGCGAGACGGGCCATCCGTTTGGCAGTAGGTCCGCTATTGAAAGGTTCCGCATATTTCTCGACTTCGTCACGATCCATGAACTCGTAGCCGGTCGTTGCCAATTCAGGGAGTACCAGCAGATCGGCTTCCGGTGCCGAACGGAGCAGCTCTTCTGCAGTGTCCAGATTCTTCTGTACTTCGCCGAATTCGGGCTTGAACTGGACATATCCGACCGTTTTCTCACGCCGTTCCTTAACGGGCTTGTTCATGGATGACTCCATCTATGCTAAGGTAAATCAAAAAGTTATCACCTGAATGTCGTGAGTGTGAACCAACCACGACAAAGCTTTCTGCGCAACAAAGCGACAAAAATCCTCAGGAAGGAATCGGAACAGGTTTCACAAGACTCGGATCTAAAAAGTTTCAGGCAGTACACAGTTTTGTGTAAGCCCATTGAAATTCAAAAGATCCAGTTATCCGTGCGGGATAGATTCTCTCGCTGAATCCGTGAGGATACGACAAGGGAAGTCCAATAGCAAATTTTTTACATCATCAAAGCTACTCGAAAAACTAGTACTTAGTATATATCCGCGAGTTAGCCGCCTCCACTCACTCGTTATCCAACAGCCGTTTTGATCCACTAAGATTTCTCAATGCGGTAATATCCTGTACAACTTCAAGGCAGCCGAGATAGGTTCCATCTTCGTCACGGACGGCATCATAGCTGATGTGGATGAACTTGCCCGCGAAATCATCCATCCAGAATTCGGCGGTTTCACGGGTTCCAGCCTTCATCTCGTCAAGGATCTGGTTAACCATGTGCAGGGATTTTGGTGGATGACAATTCTGAACCTTGCGTCCGATTACAGCCGGTACACGCGGGAAAACCTTATGTTCAACACCAGTGAAATAGCGGACCTCATCATTTTCATCAACGAATGACAGTTCAATTGGCAAGGCAAGCAGCATGCGGTTGATCTGTTTTTGCGTCAGCATGCCGTGGGTGACAGCGACTAAATCAGGCGAAGCGTTCTGATCAGCCACAAGCGCGGCAGTCGAATCTTCAGGGACTGTGTGAGCAGGGTGATGCTCCATGAAATGGTCAGTGGCGGGCTTCTGATCAGGCACGACCATCTTGATCCGTGGCGACCAGTCGTCGCTGCGTTCGACTATCGTAAACCCGATTTCCTCTTCCTGCTTGTGGATGTCCGCCCAGTCTTCATGTTTCAGCAAGTCAATGGAAGTGGGGAAGAGGATGCTTTCTTCCTTGGTAACCATATCATCGATCTTGGTCAGCACGGCTGGTAGCTGATCGTGCAGGTTGTCCATATCATTTGCTTCTATTGCGGCATTCACAGCTTTCAATTCGGCCCGTATCTCATCGTGAATTGCCCACATCACTTTACTCGGTCCATCAAAACCCTCACGTTCCAGCTTTGGGAAGAGCATGTTCTCCTTGCGCAGGTAGTGCTTTTCAACAGTACTGACGATTGCGATGTGTTCTGCAAGTTCACTGATATCGGGGGAAGATTGGTCTTTGATGGCATCAAAGATCATGCGAGATTTCTCGGTAATCTGCTTTAGTGCGAGGTTCTCCGCGACGAACGTGTAAACTGGATGTCCTGGCATTTGTTCTGCCACCGATGTTCCAGCAGCGTCTCCTCCCATGATACCGACATGCACATCGCACAACTCCTGGATCATTTCCACTGGCAGACCTTCGCTGATCAGTTGCTGTTCCATGACCGCGATGTCTTTTGCGGGCAATGATCCGAACTTCTCTTCGAATTTGACCTTGGCCGTTTCCAGGGTTTCGTTGCCGGCGTGCAAGGACAGAATCAGTGCTTTCAACTCGTCCTGGAGTTGAGATTCGGCCGAGGCTTCGGTTCCAGTTTCGACCTCGACACTGATACCCTCTTCCTTCCTGATGGCTTCAGCCAAGGCGTGCATCAGGTCGTCCACGGACATGCTACCCATCGCCGCTGCACGGCGAAGTGTGGCGACCCGTCCGATGGTGTTCCGCATCACCGGATTTTTCAGCGCTTTATAGTGGCTGGATATGTCTATCAAACGATCAATCAGGTATGGTCGATCTTGCAGCAGATCATGGAGGCGAGTTTCCGCAGTCAGTATAAGTTCGGCGCCAGGTTGAATACTCATCATATATCTCGTCAGTTATGGGGTGAAATGAAACGGTTGAGTGAAGAGTACGGTATTCCTAACAACCAAGAATTGACGGATGCAAAAAGTACTGATGGAGGGAGAGACTGCTCAATCTTCCGGGATTGACAAGAACACGTGTACTGTCTATTCCAGCGACTTTTTGGTTCCTGACAATGCGCGAATCTTAGTTACATCCTGCGAAGTTTCCAAACAGCCGTGGTAAGTTCCGTCTTTGTCACGTGCAGCAATGTAGCGAGTATGAATGATGTTTCCATCCTCGTTCGTGTGCCACGCCTCGAAGTAATCTCGTTTTCCTGCTTTCAGCTCATCCAGAATCTGGCTGACTTCAGGGCTGATCATATCGGGGTGACAAGACCGCACGTCTGTTCCCAACATTTTTGGATCACGCGAGAAGATGAGGTTCTCGCGGCCAGAGTAATATTTGATGATGTCATCGTCATCAACAAAGGTCAGATCCATCGGAATGGCAAGAAGCAAAGCGTTTATTTGCTCAAGGGTTAGATTACCGGTGTCGAGTTTCATGCCACGCTCCAGCTAGTCAAATCAGGTTAAACGTTGTTTAGTCTGCGTGCGGCTTCTGCGATTACATCAGGTGGTTCGGCGGTATAGCAGAAGCGAGCGTAGTTATCGTATGCCGCTCCGAACGGTGCGCCGGGACTGATGACCACTCCTGCATCCAGCATTCGGTCCAGTCGCTGGTTGTCGTCAAGCGCATTCCACGGTTCACCCATGTCAACGAACAGGTAGAACGATCCATCGGGTGACAGGTACGGTTTATTCATGTTGTCGATAGCAGCCTTTCGGCCTTCCAAATATGATGCACGGAGTCGGGAAACAATGGCATCATGCCTGTCCAGCGCACGGATGCCCTGTACTTGAGCAGGTCGGTTTGGTTCGTATCCGACTCCGACATGAGCTGGGTGCATTGTTGCCAATGGACCGGGCGCGGCTGCGACATATCCGAGGCGCAGTCCGGCGGCAGCGTAGGACTTGGATGCGCTGAAGACTGATATCGTGCGTTCGTGCATCTCGGACAGCGATCCGATACTGACATACTCACCACCGTTCCACACGAAGTCCTCGTAGGCCTCGTCGCTGAACACCCACAGGTCGTGCTGCTTCGCGAACTCAGCCAGTTGCTCGAGGTGCCCACGGTTCATGAACACGCCGGATGGGTTGTTCGGATTGTTGAAGTACAGCGCGCGGGTTTTATCCGTCAGGTGGGGTGCGATGATGGAAGCGAGATCCGTGTCGTTGGCATCGTTGCTGATGTGGTGGAAGAACGGGACCTCGACCAGTCGCACCTTGGCAGTTGCAGCGACGACTTTCAGGATGGTCCAGTGAGGTGAGAGTGTAAGGATCTCGTCGCCCGGATCGAGCAATCGGGTCATCGCGAGGAATAACGCACCGGTTGCGCCGAAGGTGATCTGGATGTCTTTTTCTGAATTGAGCGGCAGTCTGTTACGCGTCGTCAACTTATGAAACAGGCGGTTGCGGAGTTCAGGTTCGCCCTGCGTGTCGCCGTAGCGGCTCATTCGGTCATTCCACGGCTCATTTGGCAGTGGCTGATTCAATTCAGGCGGCAGGTCATGCCATGAATCGCCGACATGGAGTGCGATCGGCGCTTCACCTGAGCCGGATCGAGCTTCGATCTCATCACGGATGCGGTTGAAAATTGTCGGTTTGAATCCTTGATCTCGCACATCAGCGGGGCGTGGCATGGCTACTCCTGTAGGTCGCGATTGGTTGCTTCATGCTGTTCTGCGGAGAAGGGTTTTCTGTTGAGCTGCTCCGGGGTCAGGTTGAGCGGAAAACGCAGAACCAGCGTGGTTCCTTCTCCTCGAAGACTATGCACTTCAATTTCGCCTTGGTGTTGTTCCATCACATTGTGTGCGATAGCCAATCCCAAACCCATTCCAACGCCTGGACCCTTGGTTGTGAACCCGGGATCATAGACACGTTCCAGGTGTTCTTCCGCGATGCCGGATCCATTATCAGCAATCGTGATTACCGCGTGATCGTTTTCTACTTTCGTCTCTAGACGAATGAATCCTTCGTCATTTATCGACTCGATAGCATTCGTCAGCGAATTGAAGATCACTTGGTTGACAAGTACGGGGTAGCCGATTATCAGTGGAAGATCACCGTACTGCCTTTCAATCGTAACACGGAGTTCCCAACCTCGTGGCAGCATTTCTATTGAGTCATCGATACCTCGATGTACATCAAACGTCTGGAGTTCAGGTTCATCCAAATGGGCGAACGATTTAAGTCGATTGACCATCGTCGAGATTCGGTCCGCCCCAGTTTCGACAACGTTTCCCGCAGTCTGGATACTTTTGATTGTCTTGCGAGCCCGATCCCGATTGCTTTCACTATCTGGGTCATCGATCAATTCATCAAGTCTCGTGATACCGTCTTTTGCCGTTTGTACGCTGGACATCACCGCGCCCAAGGGTGTGTTGAACTCATGTGCGACACCAGCGACCAGGTGCGCAAGCGAAGCTGTTTTTTCTGATTGGACCAGACGTGCCTGCGCGTCGCGGAGGTGACGAGTTCGGTCAGCGACCTTTTGTTCGAGGCCCAGATTCAGTTCCTCAATACGGTCGAACTGATGACGGACAATTGCGATGAGGAAGAAAATCGCACCAATCGCCGCGCCAACATAACTGAGGAATTGTCCGGTATAGTCGAAATGGACAAGAAGCACCTCAAACAACGGTTGAGCGATAATCAGAACTGCCAGACCAATAGCGTTTAGATGAAGAAAGCGCTTATTAACATTGTCTTCAGCATCGCGAATAGCCTTGCTGAGCAATGCGATAACAGTGAGTGGAAGGGGAGCTAACAAAACTGAGAATAGCCAACTGTATTCACCATAAGTGACATGAAGACCCGTACGTTCAAGCCTGATTCCTGTTACTATCCAGTCTGTGCTTAATGAGAAAATAACTATCAGAGAGATTCCCGTACAGATCACGGCAAGCAGGTAGCGGAGCTTGAGTCCGTAAAATCTAGCGTCCATACGTTTGTCATAGCCTGTCAGAACCAGGATGAAATAGATGGTACCGGCAATGGCAGCTGTTCCGGAGAAAACAGCCAGGCCAACCCAATTATCAGCATTTGGATGATCGTAGAACTGAAGAAATAAGAAATTGATTAGGGCGTCTGTACCAAAAGCGCCTGTGAATAAGGCGAACGCTACATTGACACGTTCCCGTGTCCGAAACAGCCATCCGACTAACTCGAGCGTATAGAGAAGAATGGTGGCGACAAACGCTGGTATGGCGTACGGATTCATGTCTTCCTCAACAGATATGCAGCTCCGGGTTCGATCATAGCTCCCCGCGGAAGGTATTCAAGGCAGTGTGCCATCCATCCGGTTTCGATTGCCAGGCAGAACGGGATCGGGAATGCGCTGACGGGCAGACCGAGCGGTGCATATACTAGCCCGGTGATGCTGTCAACGTTTGCAAAGATCCCTTTCGGACCGAGTGCAGCTTCGACTTCGTCACGGACAGCGGCGTAGACCTCCCAACGATCACTCATTCCGTGTGTTTCGAGCATCGCCTTGGCGTATGGTTCGAGCACGCGCACACGTGGGTCCGGACATTTGTAGACACGGTGACCGTATCCAGGGAAACGGTAGTTGTCCGCGAGCTGCTGTTTCACCCAGGATCGAGCATCGTCAGGTGTCGATAGCCCAGCCATATCTTCATAAGCGAGCTGGTTTGCGCCGCCGTGACGGATTCCGGACAGCGCTCCCATTCCGGCGAGCACAGCCGATCCGAGGTCTGCACCGGTGCTGATCACGATCAATGCGGCGAACGCTGCGGCGTGCAATCCGTGCTCGGCTTGCACGATCAGGCTGACGTCAAACGCTTTTTCCTTTTCGGGAGTGACTTCACGTCCCAACGCTTGCCAGAGGAAGTTTGCGGAGAATCCAAGGTCATCACGAGCTGGTAGCGGTGGTTGTCCATTTAGATGACGGATCGCGCCAGCGGCGAGCACGGCTGACCAGCTGAGGATACGTGCCGGACGTCGCCACTGCGCCTGCATGTCGTCACGGTCCGCTTCAGGGATGTGGCACGCTGCGATTGTTAGCATGCTGCGGTACTGGGCCAATGGGTGCGCGTTCGATGGGATGTAGTTCAGTGCATCAAACGCTTCCTGCGGTGGATTGCGCCACTTCTTCAGTTCGTCCGACCATTGCTGCGACTCGGTCTCGTTGGGCAGCTCGCCGTGCAGTATCAGCCACGCAACATCTTCGAACGAACACGCATCAGCCAGCTCCTGAAGTGGATAGCCGCGATACAGCAGTTGACTGTTAATTCCGTCGATGAAGCCGACCCGTGTGTCAGTAACCACCAGGTCTTCTAGACCGCGCTTGTAGCTCTGGATCTGGTAGTTTTGCAACGATGACATCACTCACCCTCCCTGGCAGCATGCCGTTCGGGGTGGCCGACGTAGCGATCCAACGGACGATACAATCGTGGGTTTTCCAACGCTTCACGGACTCGTGCCATCAGCCCGGCCATCCGTCCGACCATATACATGCAGGGCAGCAACGGTCCGTCGACACCGAGCAGGTGGAAGAGCAGGGCAGCGTAAAAGTTGATGTTGACATGCACACCGCGCGACGCCAGATGGCGCAAGCCCTCGTCCTCGACTGCCCTGGCAATGTCGAACAGTTCTGACTTTCCTTTTCGTCTCGCTTGTGCGGCAACTTCCTTTCGCAGCAGAACTACTCGGGGGTCCTGGATGTGATACAACCGATGTCCGAACCCTGCGATTCGTTCGCCGGCAGCCAGTGATGACGCGACCCACACGCGTGCGTCCTCCGGCGAATCGAGGGCAAGGATTTGTTTCAGAACGTTTTCACCCGCTCCGCCAAGCTTGTATCCGCGCAGGGCTGAAAGTCCGGCGACGACGTTGTAATACGGGTCGGCCAACGTACTAGCGACGACCATCGAGGTGAATGTCGGCGCGTCCAGACCGTGATCAGCGAACAAGACCCACAACAGGTTCAATGAATACACGTCTTCCGAGTCCGGTTCGCGGTTCTGCATAGCGTGCAGGAGCTCATACGCGAGGTCATGTTCGGAATGGAAGAGCGCGGGTGACAATCCAGCACGGTGCCGTGCAATCTGCGCGACTAGCGCGGCAACCTGGGCAATGATGCGCAGCTCTCGCCAATGCCGTTCACCGGAAAGGTCATCCTCGTGCGTCATCTCGTGACAACCGAGTGCTGAAACACCAGCACGCAGAATACGGGTTGGATGAATCTCTCGATCGAGCGAACGGATCAGCCGGATAACGTCTTCTGGTAGACGTCTGCTTCCGCGCAATTGATCGCGGAATGCGGCGAACCCATCACTATCGTCCTGAGCTTGATTGCCGGTAATCAGCAAGTGAGCGATTTCTTCAAATGAGTGCATTCCGGCCAATCGCTCGATGGGTACACCTCGATATTCGAGGGTACCGCTGGATGGATCGAGCCAACTGACCCGTGTGCCGGTCGCGATTACGCCAGACAATCCCGGCCCGACTTCGCTGGTGATTGGCCACTGAATGTCGTTCAGTGCCCAGGAGAAGTTTGAACTGAGTGTGCGGTAGGCCTTCATGCGCATCCTGGTTCGTTATTTCGTGCGCGCAAGGTAAGCTGTGATCAGGGGGGAGAACAAAACCCTCGGATTGTTGTCCGAGGGTTTTGTTGTAGGGATGGGTCGGGAATCAGAGGAATACACGTCTTTCGATGCTTTGATTCTCACACTGATACGTGACCCGAAGGTAAAATCGTTCGATGGGTAGACGATGTTCACGGAAGACAAACACATGCCGTCCGGCGCTGAGCTCACCGTCATTGAGTGTCATGACTTCACGTCCCAGCCGGTCGCACAGGACCATGCTCACGTTTCCCGGTTTCGGCACATCAACGGTCGCTTCTGTTTCACCGTTCAGCAGGTTGACCGACATCGGGTGGAGACGGAAGCATGGATCGAGCTCCTGCATCAGCGGAGTACGATCATTCGTGACGGTTATGGTGCGCATGGGCACGGTTGCATCAAGCGCTGCGGTAACTTCCAAAGCAGCGAGGGCTTCGGTTGCAGTTTCTTCTGCCTGGGTGACGCCTAGTGCGCCGACAAGCAGTGTTAAGGTCAATACAATAATTCTGTTCAACATCTTTCTTCTCCTCAATCAGGGACTCGCGGAAGTCTTGGTTGCGCCCTGACATGTTCACCCTCACGCACCTTTGACGGTGGATTGGTTCCTCAGGTTACTGACTTCGAGAGAGCTCAGTTAGTCTGCTCTACACGCTTCTCTTCGCGCCCGAACTCCGGCGATGTTGGGAGGAATTGGCCTTCATCGCAAACCGGCACACCATTCACCGGCACCATGATCCACGGGTAGAACGGTGCATTGATGGGTTGGCTAAAAGCTTTGAAGTAGGTTTCGACGAAAATATCATACGGCGGATCGTCGATGATGTACTCGTTCTTCTGGTTTGGGATAGGCTGGTTCGCCATGGATGGGGCGGCCAGCATGAAAACCACTACGAGGCATGCTAAAACTGCGATTGTCTGTGTACGCATCGTCTTATCTCCTAGATGGCAAGATCTGACGTTACGCAGCACCCACTGTTCCTTACTTAGAAGACGCTCACTCAGGGGTAATGGTTACATGCCTCTGGGGGAATGGGAGAGGTAATGCTGAAGCCGAAAATCGTCGAATCAGACTGCTCAAGTCTGTGAACCACTTGATATCACTGCTTATCGAAACGACTCGGCGATGTCCCATGAGAATCCGGACCAATATCCGTCGATCTCGAGGGTTTGTTGATCATCGCTGACATGAAAGAGGATTGACTTGATCCCGTTATCGTTGGTCCAACGGTAGCTGTTCGTCTCTTCCTGCACAACTTGCCAGACTTTGCTCGTGTCGGCGACCCGGTGCAGGTGTATGGCCCACTCACCGTCGTGATAAACAAGATCGTAGCGACGGGCACTGATATCGCTGATCCATGAACTGACCGTTCCGGGTGGGAGAAATTCGTCTGATTTCAGACTGTCGAACTCAGATTGATCGGGGCCGTGGAACCGGAAGTCCAAGCTATCGCCAGTGCGAGCATTCGCGTAGTAGGTATCTGTGGGGCCATAATGTGGATAATAGAAGAGGATGTTGGTCCAGGAGATGGTGCTGTCGCCCTGCGCGATGATCTCTTCAGCGAACTGTCGGGTCATCTCCTCGCTGGCTCGGTACATGAGGACGACGTGCACAACCCGCATCGAGCGTTTTCCATCAACAGCTTCTTTGAAGACCTGGTAATCCTCGGTTTCGTAGATCGGGGTGTGCGGGCGTGGGAAGATCCGCGGACCATCCAGTGCGTAGGCAGGCAGGGCAAGTAGCGACAGCAGGATAATGTTCAGCAGGAGAGATTTCATCATGGACGTATTGTACGGCGAGGCAGGTTCGTACTGCAATCGTCTCAGCATTTATCACTGGATCTCTCTGTAGTGAAAGATCAGGCGCCGCGTTCCTACTCTAGCAGTAACTGAGAAAAAGCCTGCTTCAGGTTATGGTTAAAAAGTGTTTTCCAGTTTATGGTTCGCTATAAGGAGTTTATCATAGCAAACGTTTGGCGTTGTCGTGTTCAACCCCGTTCCATGCACCACGGATTTGCAATGTGGATCGGTCAGGTGAAACTGTGAATTCAGAATACGTGTTGAACTCACTATCCCAACGCCAGACATTTCTCGCAATCTGCCTCAGCGGTTTGCTTTCAACAGTTTTTCCGTCACCGTAACGGATTACCATTGTGTAGGATGTGTCCTTCTGTACGAGTTCGTATCGGATGAGGGTGGCATCGCTGAACCAGGAATCGATAGCGCCTTCGGCTCTCAAGCTGTCGGCTTTGAGCGGTTCGATTTCTGAACACGTCATCCCCTGAATACTCACCTCGAGTGTACGCCTGATTGGAATTTTCACCTGGGAATACTTGGCGGTTCCATAGGGCGGATCATCCAGCGCCGGACTGTATCCCGGATAATAGAACTTGATCATCGGATCGGTCAGTACCGTGTCAGCAAAGGTTTTTTCGTTATCAGTCCAGTAAAGATACCAACTGCGCCTACGTTGTTCGGCACTAACGAACACCTGACGGCCTTCGAAATACATGATTACCTCGGCAATGCGCCGCAGCTCCTCCAGCTCAAAGCGTTCAGCCAAGTTCACATACAGTATCCATTGGACCCGTCCGGGCTTTTCGACGATCCTGTTTTCCGCAATTGTGTAGCCGGAAGCTGCTGAACCTTTCCGATTCGGAAAGACGGAATAGGAAATACGACCGCCTTCCCCACCTTCCTGGATCAATCGCTTACCACCATCCACGATTGAAAATGTTAGCTGTGCCACTGTTGGGTCCGAGACTGCATAAACACTGTCATTCACTGCCTCAACCGGCCAAACGCGTCCTCCTCTGGGGTAATGGATATGGTGAAATGACCAATTCCCATCCACGCACACAAGATCGCACCGCCAGGTATATGAACGATCGGCAAACCAGGAACGTACAGATCCTTCTGGCGTAAACGATTCAGACGTTAGCAGATGCTCTTTGTGCGGAGATGTACCAATCATCTTTGTGACGAGACCGTTCTGAAAATTAGCAGAAGCGTATGCGTCACCAGTTGGGAAATCGACGGCTGGGTAGTCAAACCAAATGGCTTCAATCTCCTTGGGATCGAAATACTCCCTGACCTCAATCGAAAATGCCTCTATCTGCTTCTGATCCGATCGTTGTTTCAGAAGCACAATGGAGAGCCCCTTGTAAAATGAACTGGCTTCAAGGATGTAGTAATTCTCAGTTTCATGCAGGACTGCCCGGCCACCTGTCTTCCATTCAGGCAGTTCAGCATGACAGGGAATAGCAGTTGCAAGAATAATCAGGACGAAGAAAAGAATGATTGTCTTCATTGGGCTTCCAACGAAAACGGCCCCGGTGATCCGGGGCCGTTGTGAATCGAACGATCAGGCAGTGACCGCCTTGTATCCGTAGTAGATGACGGATGCTTCGTTGTCATCGTACAGCTTGCGGAATTCGAACTTGACCGCCATGCCGATCTTGACCTCTTCGACATCGAGGTCGGTCAGTTGGCAGGTCAGACGTCCGCCGCCGTCCGCTTCGACGACAGCCAGCGCGTACGGTGCGAGGTCGCCGTACGGTGTCGGCGCGACACGGATGATCGTGTACGTCAGCACCTTGCCGGTGCCGGACAGTTGCACGTCCTCAAAGGTCGCGTCCAGGTTGCCGGGTGCGACACGTCGCGGCGGGAAGTAGACCTTCCCGGTTTCGGTGTCCTTGTTGGCCATCATGTTGTATCGTTGCGGCTGTTCCCGCCACACGCGGCCGGTTAATGTCTGGGCCATCGTTTTATCTCCTTTTAATCTAAGTCAAACGAGAGATCCTTCACTGCGTTCAGGATGACACCCAGTTGGATGACATCCCCAGGTTCAGCGAACCCGGGCTACATGGCCTCAAGAATCGATACGACACTCGAACCACCGCTGCCGCCCATGTTCTGTGCGAGGCCACGGTTGGCGTTGGCAAGCTGTCGGCCGTTCTCGGCGGTACCGCGAAGCTGCTTGACCAATTCGATGATCTGCGCGATGCCGGTTGCGCCGACGGGGTGGCCCTTCGACTTCAGTCCGCCGGACGGGTTGACCGGGAATTTGCCGTCACGTGCGGTTTCGCCCGCCATAGACGCCGGTCCGGCCTTGCCCGGTCCGTACACGCCCATCGCCTCGAGCACACAGACTTCGGCGATGGTGAAGCAGTCGTGCACTTCGCAGAAGTCGATGTCGCCGATGCTCAGCCCTGCGAGGTCGAGCGCACGTTTGGTCGCAGTCGCGACCGAACCGAGGTGCGTGATCTCTTCGCGTGCGTGCAAGGCGATGGTGTCGGACGCCATGCCCACACTGAGCACCTTGACAATCGGCAGACCCATGCTCTGCGCGAGGTCGAGCGGTGCGAGGATGACTGCTGCCGCACCATCCGTGACCGGGCTGCAGTCGAGGATGTGCAAGGGATCAGCGACCATTGTGCTGCCCAGTACGCCGTCCACCGTGATCTTGCCCGGGAACTGGGCGTACGGGTTGAGGTGACCGTTCTCGTGGTTCTTCACTGCGATGTGGGCGAGCATCTCCGAGGTGGTGCCGTACTTGTCCATGTGCGCGTGCGCGAGCATCGCGTACAGGCCGGGGAAGGTCGCGCCGTGGAAACCTTCGTACTCAGCGTCCGCCGCGGTGGCGAGGGCGTAGGTCGCCATGCCGCCGTCAACGTCGGTCATTTTTTCCACGCCACCCGCGAGCACGATGTCGCTGAGTCCGGACGCGACTTCGATCCACGCTGTTCTGAAGGCTGCGCCGCCCGATGCGCAGGCTGATTCTACGCGTGTCGCTGGGATTGGTGCCACGCCGAGGTAGTCAGCCATCAGGCTGCCGGTGTGTTCCTGGCCGACGAACAGGCCGCCGGACATGCAACCAATGTACATGCTATCGAGGTTATCGACGCCAGCGTCTTTCATCGCGCCAGCGGCTGCTTCCACGAACAGGTCACGGTAACTGCGTTCCCACAGTTCGCCAAACTTTGTCATCCCGATGCCGATGACTGCTACATCCCGCATCGTCATTCTCCTTGACTTGGTCTATGTTGTATGCTTCAAAAGTTGTTATCAGTAACGTCATCCCTGTCCGCGCGTCGCCATCCAAAGACTAACGGCAGGAACAGGAACAGCCCGAATCCGCCACGTGGCCCGAGCCACATCCACAGGATGACATTGATGACCACCATCGCGACGATGGCGATGAACCACCATTGTCGGGCATTCATGACTGGTCCACATTCATCAATCGCCACAGCATGACGGACAGTACTTCTTGCACTTCTTCGCGATCATGTAGACAGCGATCCCAATCAATGCGAAGACGAGAAACTTTTTCAAGTCCTTCTCCTTACCGCTCGATCAGCGGCAGCGATTCCAAACCCACCAATTACAAATGAGTAGGTGATGTAAGGGGGTAGATCCATGATTACAGCCAGCATCAGTCCGATCAGCGCTGAAATCAGAACGATGATCAAGCTGGATCTATATGTGACCTTACTTGCCGACAGCCAATTCAGCCACCACATATCCGCAAACAGGAAGAGCAGCATGAGCACAATCACTGCAATGACCAACAATTCAATCATCTTGCGGTTTCCTGTTCATGATGATTCCCGCGATCATATAGATGGCTAATCCAATAGCTGTAGCCAGTATCAGGACATCTCCCCACCCGCTTTTATCACTAACAAGATTGTAAAGAACCGTGTATCCGACCGATCCAGCGATTACAAAGATGATCGTTGAGACAGGTGATCGTGGATCATCCGCACTCCACGAAACCGTGACCAAACGATGGATTCCAAATGCAACTAAAATCACTACTACAATAAATGGGTGCAGGGTCATCAGCACCTCATCTGCCTGTTACCATCTTCCACAGCCATTGCATCGCATGTGGAATGATGATGGTAATAACGGCGGCGACGGCGAACATCCAGATCAGACTCACAGGTCCCCACCCTGTCTTCACCCAAATCTGGTGGTTGATCACGGCGAGAATCGCGAACGTGGTCCAGTATGTCCACGGCCGCGCCCTTTCCACCCGATCCTCAATCGAATTCAGCCAAAGGAATCCAGCAATCACGCCGATGAACACGACCAGCCCGCCGATTCCGATCAACCACTCAGTCGGTGTCAGTGTCACGAGTTCCGCAGGATCTTGTGGCGGTACTTGGCGTACTGGCCGTAGCTCAGATATCGCTTGTCCTCGTCCAGCTGCGGACGGGTGTGTTCCGCCTTGTCCTGCAGCTCGGTGATCGCGTCGGTGACGGTGAAGATGAATCCGTCCGAACCCGCGCCGGACCCGTAGCTGACCATGAAGATCTTGTCGCCTGGTTTGGCGACGTCGAGAATCGCACTCAGGCCAATCGGGCTCGCACCGGAATACGTGTTGCCGAGCCACGGGGTCAGCCAACCGGTCTTGAATCCGTCACTGTCGGTGTCGAAGCCGAGCATTTTCGCCGCGCGTTGCGGGAACTTGCCGTTCGGCTGATGGAACACGCAGAAGTCGAAGTCTTCCGCCTTCATGCCTGATTTTTCGAGCAGGGCTTTTGCGCAACCCATCGTGGTGCGGAAGAATGCTGGTTCACCTGTGAAACGTCCGGCGTGCTGCGGGTAGTGTTCGTACTCACGACGCCAGAAGTCCGGCGTGTCGCTCATCCACGAATGGGTGTAATCGACAGTCGCGACGACATTCTTGTCGCCCATGATGAAAGCGGCTGCACCGGCAGATGCTGAATACTCGAGCGCGTCGCCCGGGGCACCCTGCGAGGTGTCCGCACCGATGCCGACTGCGTATTCCATCTCGCCAGCCTTGACCAGCGAGTGGGCGACGTACATCGCCTGCGAACCCGCCTTGCAGGCGAACTCGAAGTCGGCGCAGTGGACGTCATGGCCCGCGCCGATGGCTTCAGAAACAGTGGTCCCTGATGGCTTGACGGCGTATGGGTGCGATTCCGACCCGATGTACAGCGCGCCGATTTTCGTGGGGTCGATGCCCGCGCGGTCGAGCGCGCGTCGGGCGGCGGTGACGGAGAGGGTGATCACATCTTCATCCGGCCCTGGCACACTTTTCTCAAACAGCAGCAGACCTTTTTTGTAGCTCGGGGCATCCGCGCCCCACACTTCTGCGATTGTCTCAAGTTTGATCCGGTTACGTGGGAGTTTGCATCCCCACCCGACAATCCCGACGCTCATGGGTTCTCCTCAGGCTCTAGTCTATGTTGTGTACTGTAGTGTTTTCAGGGGTGAAGCTGTGTATAGAGCGGGATCGCTTGCGCGATCTGTCACAATGAACTTAGAAGATAATCCACAGCCGCCATGATGCAAGGTGTTAGGGGACGCGAACCCGTTCTCATTGCCGGTCTCCGCTCTCGGGGCTCGGTTGTTTGGTTGCCCGGGTAATCTTGTTACTCGGGTGTCATATAGCTCGTATTTCCAACTACAAGCGAATAAACAACACGACAAAACCCGGGCCATCCACCATTGATATTCCGCCACAAGGCTAACACTTGAAATCTACAGTGGACAGGATCAATCTCGATCCCTGACCTACAAAACAATCGATGTCAGTGTATCGTCAAATCTAGCGCAATAGCATGATTTTCTGCACCTTGTACTGGCCAGCGCTCTGGGCACGTACGAAATACATACCGGTGGCTAAATCATCAGCAACGAAGTGTATCCGGTATTCACCCGATTGACGGACACCGTTCACGAACTCGCGGACAATCTGCCCATTAACATTGTAAAGTCCAATGTGGATGTCTGCCGTCTCATGGAGCTCGTATGTAATCCAAGAGGAGGAATTGAACGGATTCGGGTACGCCGCGCTGAGTGTGAACTTGGTTGCTGGCTCGGCTGCCTCATCGCCATCATCATTCGCACGGTAGACACGCCCTGATCCACCAGCAAGCTCACCTTCGCCGAAGTGGAAAGGATCGAAATTAGCATTTATGTAACTGCCGCTTGTCTGGGTCATCATACGCGCCAGAAGTTGGATATCGCATATGACCAATGACCATGTAGAATTCGTCTTCACTTCCAGTAAATTGATCTGGCCAGACTAACACGTCAGATTCGGTGGTTGTGTATGGGAAATCATTTGCGTCGTTACTTCGAAAATCATCAGTTGTGCCGTCGATGAAATAGGCGAGTGCACCACAGCGCAAATTTCTACTTGCATTCGTATCTGTGAAGAAATCTGCTATGCTGTTATACGGTCCAGCTTCAATATCAGGATCAGAGTCATACCCAGCGAAAGCAAACAAGTCCGACGAATACGCTGGTGATCCAAAACAGAGGATCAGCATAACACCAACTAGCATCCACGCGATCTTTCTCATCTTACTACCCTCCTTTAACCTGTTTTCCCAGTAACAGCATCTTTGCTGTACCTACGGTACACGACAGAAGAGGACCCCGAATTTAGGACAGTGTTTTAAGTGATGGATTCGCCCTTC
>CAZKGR010000015.1:0-80992 GCA_964552465.1 uncultured bacterium | reverse complement strand
GATTACCTGATGTTCTCTATATGCGGGTGCGTTGTAACCCTGCGGGAGCATGGCCGAGAAGTTGCCGTGACAGAATTGGCAATGAAAGCGATTTCCAGCATATCGCAAAGAACTTAAAGAGTGGAATGTATCGAGAAGCGCGTTGTACACTGATGCCGGAAGGAGAGTTTTGAAGGCATTCGGCGGACCGTGCATGAAGCTGTTCCTTGTTCTGGATGATTGGATTATTTGTGTTCGTATAAATATAAAGGGTTGCTACACTTAGTGTGGCAACCCTTTGCTCTCTTCACACAATCGATATAGACAGGACCGGATACTTCCTAGTATGGCCTTTTGTAAAAGGGTGTTTCGACGACGCGTGCGGGTTTGCGTTTGCCACGGATGTCGAGCTCGAACTTCGTACCTACCGCTGTAAACTCCTTGTTCAGGTACGCCATGCCGATGCCAGTGTCGAGACTCGGTGACCACACGCCGCTGGTCACGTCGCCGATCTTGGTGTCGCCCTGGAAGCACTCGTAGCCGTGACGGGGGATAGCTTTCCCCTCGACCTCGAAGCCGATCAGTTTGCGGGTCAGGCCTTTTTCCTTGGCTGCGAGGACGGCGTCGCGTCCGATGAACTCGCCTTTGTTCACCTTGGTAATCCATCCGAGTCCGGCTTCCAGCGGGTGATGGTTCTCGTCAATGTCGTTGCCGTACAGCGAGAATTTCATTTCGAGACGGAGGGTGTCACGTGCGCCGAGGCCAATCGGTTCAATGTCGAATTCCTGCCCGGCTTCCATGACAGCGTCCCAGATCTCGGGCGCGCTTTCGTTATCAACGTACAATTCGAAGCCCGCCTCGCCGGTATAGCCGGTTGCGGAGATAATCGCCGGATGTCCTGCGATTTCGCCTTCCCGGAACCAGTAGAACTTGATCTCTTCGAGGTTGGTGTCGGTCAGTTTCTGGATGACAGCGGGCGCATTCCGACCCTGCACGGCAAGCAGGCTCATGCGATGGGACGCATCGTCGATGGTCACGTTTGCTGGTGCATGTTGTTCGATCCACGCCAGGTCCTTCGCGTGATTGGAAGCATTCACGACCAGCATATACTTGTTCTCGAATCGGTAAACGATCAGGTCGTCAATGAAGCCGCCGTCTTCGAACAACATCGCCGAATACTGGGCCTGGTTAACCTGCAGCTTGGTTGGATTATTGACAGTTATCTTGTTGATGAAATCGAGTGCACCCTCTCCACGAACCCAGATCTCGCCCATGTGGGATACGTCAAACACACCCACTGATTCGCGCACTTTCTTGTGCTCGGCGGTTATCGAATGGTACTGGATCGGCATGATATAGCCGGCGAACTCGACCATCTTGCCACCGGCGGCTATGTGCTTCTCGTGCAATGCTGTCTTTGTGCCCTCCATCGGGCCTCCGTGCAAAAACAGTTATGAGCTGTGAGCGATGAGTTGTGAGCAAAACCCCAACACACAACATAATTCACCAGTTATGAGCGATGAGCCGTGAGCAAAACCAAACCCATCGTACAAAACCATATCAAAACTTTATATGCCCCAGACATTTATGTCTGGGATGATCTATCACATGTGCCCCTGCGGGCTTCGCCAGCAGAGATTGATTTCACTTTTACTACCGATGTATGCCCACGACATTTATGTCGTGGATGTCACCAACCTGTTTCGATGCCCCAGTTTCTCAGGTTTTGGCAAATCCGCGCTTGCAAGCAAGCACGGGCCTGAGGAATATCATAGTCAGCAGCCTCACCGCTGCAGCAAAGCCTTGACTTTCTCAACAATCGTCCACCAGCGCAGGCCGTAGAGGTCCAGCAGTTTCTCGCTGTCGCCGGAACGACCGTACTGATCCATGACGGCAACGTAATCCATTGGCACTGGCGATTGCTTGGCGACGACTTGCGAGACGACCGATGCGAGTCCGCCGTGGATCTGGTGTTCTTCCGCGGGGACAATCGCGCCCGTTTCACGCGCGGCGTTGATGATAGCAATTTCATCGACCGGTTTCAAGGTTGACATGTTGATTACTCGCAGACCGATGCCTTCATCGGCGAGTTTATCATGTGCGTGCAACGCTTCGGCGACCATAGTCCCGATGGCGATGCAGGTTGCATCATTTCCTTCAGCCATGATCTGAGCTTTGCCGACTTCAAACGGCGTCGATTCTTCCGTGACGACTGGCACTGATTCACGTCCGAAGCGGATGTAGACCGGTCCGTTGATGTCGTACGCGGCCTTGACCGCCTTGCGCGTCTCCCAGTAATCGGCCGGTGTCAGCACGGTGAAATTTGGTAATGACAGCACGCATGCCAGGTCTTCCATCATCTGGTGCGTGGCACCATCTGGGCCGACGCTGAGTCCTGAATGCGCGCCGCCGATCTTGACGTTGGATGACGAATAACCGACCGTAACGCGCAGTTGATCGAACACCCGCCCCACGCCAAACGCGCTGTACGTTACATAGAACGGAACCTTGCCCATCAACGCGAGTCCGGCGGACACATTGACCATGTGCTGCTCGGCGATGCCCATCTCGAAGAAGCGCTCGGGCCAACGTTCGGCGAAGGTGTCAACGTTGCATGAAATCGCGTTGTCGCCGACGAGCACGACGGTGTTTTCGTGCGCTTCGCCGAGGTCGATCAAGCCGTGTCCCCAGCCTTCGCGTGTCTTTTTACGGTCGAATTGTCGCATTTGAACTTCAGTTATGAGTTATGAGCGATGAGCTGTGAGCAACAACTTAAACACGATTACTATTCTTGCCGGTGTTGGCTTGGCCAACGCGGATTACCAGCATTGTTTAACTACGAGATCCTTCACTTCGTTCAGGATGACTTGCTAGTCAACCGTTCCAGCCACTCTTCGTAGTTGGTGCCGAGCTGCATCAGTGCTGTGTTGGCTTCGTCGACAGTGACCGGTCGACCATGCCAACGGTAATCGTCCTCGATGTCGCGCCAGCCCTTGCCCATTACAGTGTCAGCGAGGATGACAGTCGGTCGGTCGGTCAACTTGTCAGCCTCAGCCAATGCAGCGACGATCTGATCCATATCGTGCCCGTAAATCTCGAGCACATGCCAGTTGAACGCGTGCCATTTGTCTACCAAAGGTGCAATGCCGACGACGTCCTCGACCTGCCCGTCAATCTGTACGCCGTTATAGTCAACAATCGCAGTCAGGTTGTCGAGGTGATGGTGCGCCGCGCCCAGCGCCGCTTCCCAGATCTGACCTTCCTGAAGTTCGCCGTCACCCAGGCAGCAGAATATTCGCCGCGGATGCTGATCCATCTTTGCCGCCATCGCCACACCGACCGCGACACTCAGTCCCTGTCCCAACGATCCAGCCGACACTTCGATGCCGGGTGTGTCGTGCGCGGACGGATGCCCCTGCAAGTTGCCCTTGAGCTGACGGAAACCGAGCAGCTCGGACAGCGGGAAATAACCGCGTTCCGCCATCACGCTGTAGATCAGTGGGCTGATGTGCGCGTTGGAAATGTTCCAGAAATCGCGTTCGTCCCAAGACGGGTTGCGCGGGTCGATCTTCGCCGCGTGAAAGACAATCGCGGTCAGGAAATCGCATGCCGACAATGATCCGCCCGTGTGCCCGGATCCGGCATTCGCGATCATGGTCAGGATGTCGCGCCGGACATCCTTGGCGATGTCACGGAGTTCATCAGCGGGCAGTTCGAGACGGCCTATTTGATGACGGTTGTCGTTGGGCATCGTGTCGTGTTTCCGGACTGTTCGGGATATAAGTCGCGGAAAGGTAGAGGTTTGGTTCGGAGTCAGGCAACTCGTGGACTGCTGGGTGGCCCAGGTAGTCTCCGCTACCCAGGTGTCATGCAGTCATCCTGAGCGTAGCGAAGGATCTGGTCAGCGATTATCAAACAGGATAGCAGATAGAAATATGTGTTGGCGCGCGTAGGATATCACCTCAAACAAATGCATGCACAACCTTATTCCACGCAGCAAAATCAGCGTACATGGGAAGTAGATCCTTCGCTTCGCTCAGGATTACACCCTCTCCGTCTCTCGGTTCTCGAGTCTCGGATCTCATCTCTGATTTAACCCACTCCCCGGGTTCAACGAACCCGGGCTACATCTCATATCCCGTCTCTCTCACCATCATACCGCTGCAGGAGCTGCATGATCAGGCCGGAGAGGACCCACATCGCGGAGGCAAAAACGAGGGCTGTGATCGCGCCGAAAAGGTTCATCACCAGGTAGGCGAGCAGCGGCGCAAACATCCCGCGCACACCCATCGCTGCAAGATGCACGCTCTGGTATATGCCAGCGTCCTCGTCGGCAGCAAAGCGCACGCTTGAGATATTCCAGAGCAGGACAACCCCGCCCATCGCGATTCCGAAGACGATGAACGCGGCGTAGACAAACGGTATCATTAGTGTCGGCACCAGCTTCGCACAGATCAGCAGCACAGGGAATCCGGCGAGTAGGGTGAACACCCTCGCAGCTAGGCCGTGGACAGGAAGGCGGTCGAACCAGCGTCCAAACAGCCAGATCGACGGGATGATTACCAGCTGAAACAGTGTCCCGCGCGCGAAACCAATGGTTGTGTAATCGAGACCGAGTTCATCAACGAGGAACAGCGGCACGACCGGTAAGGTGGTCATAAACGCGATTCCGTAGACCATGAATCCCATCTCGAAGCGGAAGAAATCGGTCCGACGTTTGAGCAGGGCGACCACATCTCGCAGCGGTTGCAGAATCCTGTCGATCCGAATACGCTCAAGCTGGCCAGACCGTTCGGCGCGAGTCGGCATTGAGGCGTAGACGAAGGTCGAGATGAGGTTGAATACTCCGGCGAAGAGGAAAACGTGCTTGAAGCCACCGGTGTGCAGGTCCATGTAATACCCGGCGGCGAGCGAGACGACGGCGCCTGTCGCTTCGCGTAGACCGTTTGATAATCCGAATAGTCCGCCCTGTTTGTCACGTGCGACATGCTGCTGCAGAATGCGATTTTGACCGGTGAGCTGAACCGTGAACGGCAGGAAATAGAAGACGAACATCCAGAGTAGATGGTAGATGTTGGTCAGGAAGATGCCGCTCATCAAGGCGAGACTGCTGATCATACCGGCGATGAGGATGAACGGTCGTTGGTCACGTCCGGCGAGCATTTGACCGGTCCACAAGGCAGCCAGGCTGGCGACCGGCATAACCATGGTGATCAGGGTGACCATCAGGGGGTCGGCTTCGAGGGACTTGCGTGCGATGACTTCCCCGAAACGGATGATTGCCATTGTCGGGCCGGCCAATGAGGTTGCGAGCATGAATCGCAGTCTCAGTTGGTCGGAGGGTTGTTGCAGGTTCAGGTACCAGGATCGCATGGCTGAAGGTAAGGGAAAACCGTTGGCAGCTTGCAATCCTGTATTGGATTCAATTCTGAGTTCGGGTCAGGGGATCTCATCCCGTAGTAAAATGGATGGTGTCAGGCATTGGAGCGTTCGGTGCGCGGGTTGTATACTTGTTATGCGTGTTCCGGGCGGACAGCCTGAGTTTCACTTGGCGGGGGAGAGCACGCAGTACATCCCTATTCTATCAGTATTGATAATCATGCAATTTGGCCTAGACGATGTAGGCATTTGAGCGATTCCCCACGTTCAAAATGCTTATCCGTCAACCTGAGGGTTCCATGAAGCGTTCATCCCATCTTCCTTTTCTTTTCATGACAATGTTTCTGTTCGCATTCCTTTCAGGCTGTTCGGTGGATCAGGAGCCGGTTGTTAATAATATGGGTGTTAGCAGCCATATCGACCGGATGCTGCTGACCGAGGATGACCGTGTATTCGACAAGCATTTGACATCCGTTGTCGAGGCAGGTGAGGCAGGTGTGCCGTGGATAAAGGAAGCGTGGAAGGACAATCCGAATGCCGATTCGCATTACCGTTTGGCTACAGCGATTGAATTGATCGGTCCGGGTGCAGCGGACATGGTTCCATTGCTGATCGAAGAGCTGGATGAGATTGATGAGGAACGGGTGTCCTTGGCAGCATTCGCGCTGGGCGGGATCGGATTGGCAGCTGCGCCGGCGATGGACAAACTGGCCGATTTGATGCGTGCTTCTGACCTTAGCACACAGGTCAATTTGTTGTATGCGTTGGGTAGTATCGGCACGACTGCGGAAGAACATATCCCAATGATCATGGAAGCGATGGAGCGAGAACGAACTCGTTCGGAAGCGATAATCGCATTAAGCCAGATGGGTGAGGCGGCGGTGAGTGCGATGATGCCTTGGTTGGAGGACGGGGATGTTGGTCACCGTCTTATGGCTTGCCAGGTGCTGGCCGGAGTTAATGATCAGACGGTTCCTTTGACTCTTGATCCGCTCAGTTCCGCACTGCGTGATGATGATCCCCGGGTTCGGATTGAAGCGGCCAAGGCGTTGGGTGCTGCTGGATCGATGGCGATTCCAGTGTATCAGAACCTGGTGCATGCGTTACGGGAATCAGACGAACAGGTTCATGAGGAAGTAGTGCAGGCGTTGATTCGCATCGGTCCGGTCGGTGGTAAGGAACTGATCAACGCTCTAACGGACAAGAAATGGCGTTCACGACAAGGCGCTGCCCGTGTGATCGGAACTTTCTCGTCGCTTGCACTCACAGCCAAGACAAACCTGATCACGGGATTGAGCGACACGCGTGTGGAAGTACGGATGGCGGTAGTTCAGGCGCTGGCCGTTCTCGGCGAAGAAGTTGTTGGTGAGATGATCCAGCAGTTACGATCAAGCGATGTCTATCGTAAATCTGGCGCGGCACGGGTGCTCGCAGAAATCGGACCACCGGCGAGGGCAGCTTTGCCGGATTTGCAGAAATTGTTGAATGATCCTGACACGCTGGTTCGTGCCGAAGCTCAGAAGGCGATTGTTGCCATCACCGGTAGATGAGGTGTTTGCTCACATTGCGACATCCTGTTAACCAGTTTCCAGTTAATCAAGATCACGAGTTCCGTTATGTCGAAGAAGTCAGGATCAGACGGCTTGGTATACTCGACAGGTTCAGTAACACCAGAACCTCGGGATGATAACAGTTCGTCCGAACCATCCGGCAACATCGAAGCTGTGTTGCGTCTGGAGAAAAAGGGGCGCCGCGGGAAGACGGTGACGATTGTCGAAATTCGCGGTGTTAATCCTGATCATGCCAAACAGCTGGGAAAAAAGCTGAAGTCAGCGTGTGGTGTGGGTGGCACGACCAAGGGTACGATCGTCGAAATCCAGGGTGATCAGCGCACGAAGGTGCGTGAAGTTCTTACGCGTGAAGGGTTACGGGTTCGCGGCGCGTGAAAGCACAATAGTCAGATGAGAACAACAAACCCCTGTGGCAATGTACCACAGGGGTTTTCTTTAAGCTCAAATAATCATGCCAGCCTTAGTGGCGCATGTTTTCAGCCAGCTCCGTGATCTCGGCCAGATCCATCTTCATTTCTGCCCAGCCGTACCACAGCGAGTAGTCCGGGCTCTGGTGGAATGCGCCCTGGAAAGTGCGCATGCGGTGCTTGAGGTACATGACATGCAGCTTCTGTTCGATTGCAGTAGGCGCATCGTAGAAGGTAAGCAGCAGCGGGAAGTCCATCGGGTAGGCATCGTGCTTGACGATGGTGCCGTCCTCGTACAAACCAGCAACGGTGCGAATCGCCTGGGCCATCAAATGGTCGGCCTGGCGGATCATCTGATCGCCTTTTTCCAGCTCACCGACGGCGAAGTTTTCTGAGTGACAATCTGAGCATACCGCGATCATCTTGTTACGTTCGGCGTCGAACGCTTCCTGAGTCAGACGTGCGACATCAGCGGCCGCGACGACATCCACCAACGCGGTCGGATTGCCTTCGAGGTCGAGTACACCCAGCGCTTGCAGGATGGTGACTTGGTCAGCTGCCCATTCTGGGTCTTCCGGTAGTGGTAGACGCACACCGAGGAATCCCCACGCGGTACGGACTTCGTGGTTACCGTCCGGCATGTGGCATGTCTGGCATGTCGGTGCCGAGGCATTCTCCGGAAGGATACCCTTCTGAATCAGGTCGTTGCGCACACCGTGCTTGGAGGAAGAATACATCTCCCACTGCGGGTGGTCGAATCCCATATGGCAGGTTTTACACGCTTCCGGCTGACGAGCTTCTTCCACGGAGAAGGTGTGACGTGTGTGGCATGCGTCGCAGGACGCGTTACCGTAGATGTGACCATCTGCCTTCAACTCAGCTATCTGCTCTTCGGATTTAGCGCCGATTTTGTGGCAACCACCGCAGCCTTTTTGACCATCAATCAGCTCGGACGGATTCCAGTGAATCGTCGGCATGGCCTTCATCGCCGCCCAAGCGAGTGAATGCTTGCCGGCCATGTACTGGTCAACCCGATCTTCATGACAGTTGGCACAGGTTTCAGGTGTTGGCAAGCTGACGTTCGCAACGTCATCAGCTGAAGTATGTCCGTCCCCGTGGCAGGCGTCACAGCTGACACCTTCCTGTGAGTGTTTACTGATTTGCCAATCGGTTACAGCGCCGGGTGTGACTTCAGCATGGCATTCGACGCAATCCTGCGCGATGGCTACTCCGGCAAGCAACGCGAACGTGCTGAACACAATAACGGTGTGGAAAAGCAGACGTTTCACAACGACCCCCTCGGATTTATGTGTTGGATTCAACAAGCTAGGGAGGTTGATGGGAAACTGTTTTGCTCAAAGTCAAAAGCGGCGAGTGGAACTAGGAAGTTTGCTTCAGAGTAGCATTCTTGCAGGTGTGTTCTATCTGGTGACTAATAACGATCTCAAATATGTCTCTCTTGGGTAAATAGCCGTTTGTTACCCAGTTTGCTCGGCTTACATTTGCGTGTGATTCCACGCAGTTGAACGTGTTTGGAATCTTCTGGTTTGGCAACGATTCGATTCATCAATTCAGGAGTTAGTAGTGGCACGCTACCCCTTTTCCCTGTGGTTCAGAGCGGCACGGCCGTTCTCGTTTACAGCATCCGCAACCCCGATTCTGCTGGGGACTGCGTTAGCGTTTTATCAGACTGGTCACGTGAACGTAGTCTTGTTCGTTGCCGCGTTGATCGGTGGTGTGCTGGTTCATGCCGGGACCAACTTGATCAGCGATTATTTCGATTATACCAAGGGTGTGGACCGTGAGGAGACATTCGGCGGCAGTCGCATCCTCGTAGAAAAGACGATGCTGCCGAAAGATGTACTGACCGGCGGGATCATCGCGTTTGCGGGCGCATTCATAATCGGTGTGTACCTGTGGTTGACCACCGGATGGCCGATAGTCATGTTTGGTATCGCTGGCATTGCGGGCGGATACTTCTACACTGCCGGTCCGGTGGGGTACAAGTACCATGCGTTGGGTGAGTTTATCGTGTTTACCCTGATGGGCCCGTTAATGGTTTGGGGTGCGCACTTTGTGCAGGTCGGGCAGTTGCAGTGGATGGTACAGGTAGGCAACCTGACGATTGCGCCGTTGTTGATTAGTTTACCTGTAGGTTTCCTTGTCGCAGCAATTCTGTATGCGAACAACCTGCGTGACATCGAGGACGATAACGAGTCGGGTTACCACACGCAGGCCAGCCTTGTCGGACGCAAGAAGGCACGGATTGTGTATGCGGGTATGCTCTATAGCGCGTACGTGGTGCTGGTCGCACTGGTCGTGTTCAAGATGATGCCGATCTGGGCGCTGCTGCCGTTTATTTCGATCCCGGCGGCGTTGAAGGTCAACAAGGTGATCCAGGAATCGTTGAAGCATGAACGTAGTCATCTGGCGATGGTCGATGTCATGACCGCCCAGCTTCATTTCCAGTTCGGTATTCTGCTGACAGTCGGTATCGTGATCGGCTACTGGGTGTGAGCGAGATCAGCTTAGAGCTGTGAGCTCTGAGTTGTGAGCAACACAAATTCAAGCCCCAGGCAGAAATGTCTGGGGCTTTTCATTTTGCTTCATGCAACTCCCACCCGTGTTCGCTGGTGAAAGCGTGAAACGAACGCACCAAAAAAACTTCGGGTGCTGGGGTTGGTCCCGGTTCCCCGTTGCCCCGCTCTCGTGAGTGGGCTACTTTCCACTCAACTCTCCACCATGATTGAGGACATTTCGCATGGACATGTGGACCATTGTCCGGGATTCCAGCCCGGTTAACCAATCGATCCTGTTTTTGCTGATCGCCGTGTCAGTGTTGAGCTGGGGTGTTGTTCTCGAACGTTGGCGTTACTTCCGCACCGCTAAGAACGCGGACATCGACTTTTTCACAGCCCTGCGAGGCAGTTTGGACGCGACGCAGGTCCACCGGATCGCGGAAGCCAAGCGCAAATCTCCAGCGGGGAAGGTGTATCTGGCGTCTGAACGTGAAATGCTGCGGTTGGGGAAGAACGACGCTTCGTCATGGGCGGAAATCTTCGATATCGAACGGAATGCGTTACGTGTCGATGGTGAGCGCGGGTTGCCATTGTTGGCAATTATCGCTTCGACGGCACCATTCGTCGGATTGCTCGGTACGGTCTGGGGCGTGATGGTGGCGTTCCTGCGGCTTGGCGCTATGCAGGGCCAGCCAGCGCTGGAAGTCGTCGGGCCGGGTATCGCGGAAGCGTTGATCGCAACGGCGATGGGTTTGTTCGCCGCGATTCCGGCGGTGGTCGCGTATAACGTGTTCGCGTCCGCACAACGAAACCTGTTGTTACGGAGTGAAGAGTTTGGACGGCGCTTGGTGATATCAATCCGTGCGGGCGGGAGTTTCTAATGCAATTCAGCAGCTCACACAGCGGCGACGACCTGCAGCAGATGCCTGAGATCAACGTGGTACCGTTGATCGACGTGTTCCTCGTGCTGCTGGTCATTTTCATGATCACTGCGCCGGTGATCAAGACCGCGATCGACATGGGCCTGCCGCAGGCTGAAACCGCGACTGCGGACCCGTCACAGGGGATCACGGTCAAGATTCTGCCGGACGGTACGGTGTGGATTGACGATGAACGGGTGTCGATTCGCGCGTTCCCGGACCGGTTCCGTGATATCTATTCAGAGACGGGTGCGGGTGGAGATTTCCAGCCGGTGTTTTTGGCGGCGGGTGAAGAGGTGCCGTATGGTGATGTGATTACGGTGCTTGATGAACTGCGTGCAGCAGGCGTGGAAGATCTTGGTCTGCTGACGCAGAAGGAATAATCGGCGGTCGAGCAATGCGTGTACTCAGCGTAGCGACAGGACAAGCAACACCCCGCACCCACCTGGTATCTCTGGGCGGGCATGCGGTGATCGTTGTCCTCGCGATGTTGCTGCCCACGCTGGGATTCTTCCCCGAACCAAAGACTGAGTTCGAGGTTGAGTTTGTGCGGCTGAAGGGTGGCGGTGAGACAATTCCGGGCTGGATCAAGCCGACGCCCACTCCGTCTGATGATGCGCCCGTTCCTGACAACAAGCCGCAGGAACAACCGAAGCCTGTCGAAGAGCAGCAGATCGTTGAAGAAGCTCCGCCGCCGCCGGTTGAAACGCAGCCCGAACTGGAAGAGCTCGCGCCACCGTCCCCGGAAGCGGAGGAGCAACCTCCACCTGCTGAACCGGTCTCAGATGCAGGAAGTGACGCCGAAAGCGCGGCAGCTGAACAGACTCAGCCAGCCGCTGAGGAAACGGAAACCGGCGCGGGTGTTGGTGCGAAGCCTGGCCCGGAGGGTGCGGGTCTGGGCGCGGTCAGTGATGCATCGTTCGCCGGATCGAACGCGTACCTGTCACGCATCGAAGCCGAGGTGCAACGTCGGTTCAATTTCCGCGGGAAAGCGTCCGGAAAGGTTGCGGAGTACCATTTTGCGCTTGATCGAAAGGGTAAGGTGCAGGACCTGGTGCTGATGGAATCTTCCGGCGTGCCAAGCCTTGATCTGGCAGCCCGGAGCGCGATCCTGCGTGCCAAGCTGCCGCCACTACCAGCCAGTTTTCCCCACGAGAAATTGGGGATCACATACAAATTCCATGGAGATGGATCTCGATGATTTCATCCCGCTTTGTGTTGCCCTGTTTGATTCTGATTTTCATACTGACCGCTGGCTTCATTCCGCACGTCTTTGCGCAGGATGAGGAAGAGGATGCGGTCGAAGTAACTCTCGAAGCGTATGGATTGGGTTTCTACCGTCCAGGTCTGATGTACGGTGTGCAGATGTCGCCGGACCTGACCGCCCAGCAAGCGGATGCTAGTGATCTGTTCGACGAACGTCTGCGTTTCGCGCTCGACTGGTCTGGATATATAGACTTACAGCCGGTGGACTCGTTGAGCGTGGTTGGTCCCCCAGAGATCGAGCGTCCCGACGCTGAGTCCGAACTGCGTGTAGAATTCGATCCGGCTGAAGAAGACATAGCCCTGGTCTACGCCACCCTGACCCTCGCTGATCCGGGCGGGGACGCGTTCTACTCGGGGCGGATCGGGTTCAAATCATCCTACGCGATGGAATCCGCCGACGCTGCCGCTGAAACTATCTTGTTGCAGCTGACCGGGATGACACCGCCTTTTCGTTCGCGGATAGTCTTCGTCGAAGCGCGGGGGAACAACGTCAAAGAGCTGATGCTGGCCAAGTACGACGGTTCGACCAAGCAGCAGTTGACCAACGACAAGTCGCTCGCGTTGTCGCCGAGTTGGTCACCGGATGCGAAGAGCATTGTCTTTTGCAGCTTCCGGGGTGGAGAGGACGCTGACCTGTACATCGCTGATCTAGCCGGACGGCGGATTCGTCGCTTGGCGCAACGTGAAGGCACCGACGCCGCACCGTCGTGGTCGCCAACGGGTGATGAGATTGTCTTCGCCGGATCGAACGGTGAAACGACCAGCCTGTATTTGGTGAATTCGGACGGTAGCAATGTTCGCCGTCTGACGAGTGTCCGTGGGATCGACACGTCGCCATCGTGGTCGCCGACCGGGCAGGAGATCGTGTTCATGTCCGACCGGAACGGTAACCCGCACATCTACCGGATGGATAAATACGGCGCGAATTTGCGTCGTCTGACCTATGAAGGCAAGTATAATTCGGACCCGTGCTGGTCGCCGAGCGGTGACCGGATTGTCTATTGCCGCCGGACCGACAAGGGCTTCCAGCTCCATTCGATGGACCCGATGGGCGATGTGGATGTGACGTTAACCGACGAATACGGCGATCACCTCGATCCGAGCTGGTCAGCTGATGGGATGAAGATCACATATTCGTTCAAGGACCGGATCTGGGTGATGAGTGCGGACGGCACGGGCCGTCGTCAGCTCGATTCCGACGGGCTTCAACCTGACTGGAGCCCAATTTTGAGTAGATAGGATATCTGATATGCCCGTGTGAATCCACGACGGGTGGCCCGATTTGTCACGTCAAGTCGGGTTTCATGGTGTTTGAGATTGTGAATCCAAAACATGAATTATAACCCAAACGAAATCCGCGCCACTCTGGATGAGATGGCGCAGCTGACGACGGAATCGTCCAATCCGAACAGCGAAGGATTGAGCGAGCTGGACGCGTCCGAGATTCTCGAGCTGATCAACGCAGAGGACCAGACCGTTCCGGGTATCGTCGCGGAACAGATACCGGTGATCAGTAGGATCGTCGAAGCAGCGGTCGCGGCAATCGAATCCGGCGGACGTTTGGTCTATGTCGGGGCTGGAACATCTGGACGTTTGGGTGTACTCGACGCCGCCGAATGCCCTCCGACTTATGGTGTGCCGCCGACGATGGTCATCGGCATCATTGCCGGTGGGGACAGCGCGCTCAAGGTTGCCGCCGAAGGCGCGGAGGACGACGAAGCGCAAGCGGTGCGTGACCTCGAGGCAAACAGCATCAACGCCAATGACGCAGTCCTCGGCATCACCGCACGTGGGAAGACGCCGTATGTGCGCGAGTTCTTGCGTCAAGCGAAGGCGCGGGGCGCATGGACTGGATTGTTGACCTGCAACCGGATGGAGAAGACGCCCGAACTGGACGAGCTGCTCGAGCTGGATGTCGGCCCTGAAGTGGTCACTGGTTCGACGCGGATGAAGGCCGGGTTGGCGACGAAGCTCGCGTTGACCATGATCTCGACCGCGACGATGGTTCGTCTCGGACGTGTCGAGGGCAACCGCATGGTCCGTTTGATGCCCAACTCGACAAAGCTGAAAGCGCGGCAGGTCAAGCTTTTGATGGATCGATTGGGTATATCGCTTGAGGATGCGGCGACTCGTTTGGAAGCATCCGGCGGCGATCTTGATGCGGCGATGAAAGGGTAGATGGTGCAAATCCTCGACGTCACGGCTGACAATGTCGATGAACTCGGCTTCTTCTGCTACATGAGCAAGCGGAAGTCGGAGGGCTGGCAGCGCAAGCTGGCGTGGGTGAAGGAGCGTTTCGCGGAAGGCATGCGTATCAAGCTGCTCAAGCTGCCGGACCGCGGTTTCATCGAGTATATGCCGGGTGAGCGTGCGTGGCGTGGGGTCAACGCTGATGGCTACATGGTCATCCACTGTCTGTGGGTTATCGGCAAAAGCAAGAAGCAGGGCCACGCCAAGGCACTGCTGCAAGCGTGCGTGGATGACGCGCGCGCGTCCGGAATGAAGGGCGTGGCGATGGTTACCAGCGAGGGCAACTGGTTGATGGGGAAGAAGTTCCTCGTCAAGCAGGGCTGGGAATGTGTTGAAACGGCAGACCCGAAGTTCTCGTTAATGGTGATTCGTTTCGCGGATGACAGTCCGCCATCCTTCCTCGGCGCTTGGGAAGAAAAGGCGGCGCGTCATGCGGATGGATTGACAGTCTATCGCACGGATCAATGTCCGTATATCGTGGATGCGGTTCAGAACAGCGTTGATGTTGCGGCGAAGGCGGGAGTAGCCTGCAACGTGGTTGAACTGACCAGCAGCGATCAGCTGAAACAGCAGTCGCCGTCACCGTTTGGTGTGTACGGCATGACCCTCAATGGCTGCATGCTCAGTTATCATTATCAACTTGAAAAAGATCTGGCACCGATGCTGGAAACAAAGGGGGAGTGACCATGAAGCTGGCGAAACCGTTCCCGGAATTTGTCAAGCAGATGCCTGATATCGATTTGCCGATTCCCGGTGCAAGCGGAACGATGCTTCAGAGCGAGGGGCAACAGATAGTGTTTGTCGAATTCGCCGAGACGGTTGATGTTCCCGAACACAGCCATTCCTCGCAGTGGGAGTTTGTGCTCGAAGGGCGAGTGGATTTGAAGATGGGCGGTGAGACGATTACCCATACCGCTGGTGAGAACTTCTACATCCCGCCGGGTGTACCTCACGGCGCACTGGTACACGCCGGGTACAAGGCGATGATCATGTTTGATGAGCCTGACCGGTATAACCGAAGGGGTGAAGCGTTAATCTGAAACATGTATAATGAAAAGGGTGTCATCCTGAGCGCAGCGAAGGATCTCTTTTTACCAGCAAAAGAAAGAAACTGATAGTAATAGAAAGAAAAAGAAAGTAAGACCAAAGACTTGTATCAGTTACTGTCCTTTGCTTATTTCAAAGAGAGATTCTTACAGAAACGTTCAGAATGACTTGCTTTGGACTCTATCACTCGACATAGAGATAAACCGGGGACACTTTCAGAAGAAAGTGTCCCCGTATTTTTTTCTCCAGACTTCGAACTCCAGTCTCCAGTCTAAGATCCTTCGCCTTTCCACCGGAAAGCCTCAGGATGATTCAGTGCTACCGCACTGAATCACTTCATCAACACCAGCTTCTGCACCTGTGCGGAGGACCCGTCAAACTGGGCGCTGACGAAATACAGCCCGCTGGCCAATCCTGATCCATCAAATGTGAAGCTGTGTTGCCCGGCGTTGAACTGACCGTTCGCGAGCGAAGCAACTTCCTGACCGACGGCGTTGTAAACACGCAGGTCAAGCGCTCCGGCATCCGGCAACGCGACACTGAGGTTCGTCGTCGGGTTGAACGGGTTCGGATACGCGGCCAGCAATTCGAAAGATGACGGCTGCGCAGTTTCGACAGTCGCGACATCCTCGCCCATCAGCTGCTCGAATCCGTTCTGCGTCCATTCTCCGACACCATCGGTGCCTGCGGCCAACTTGATAATCTCGAAGCTGTCCGAATCAAGAACGTCGTTCGGGTATGTACCGGCTTTGAGCACGTACTGGTAAGTTCCAACCGGTGCATTTCCCGGAACGTACTGCTGGGCTCCGTTTACAATGATCGGCGTACCCGGTTGGAAGGTTACATTGTAGACTTGGATTGGGTACAGATTACCATTTGGCAGGATACCTTCGGTCCATACATCGCCAGGTGTAGGTGTTTCAAAGTAGTTGGTGATGTTGACATCAAAGGTCACGGTGCCACCATTTCCGTCGATGTAAAACGGCTCATATTGCGGATTGAGGGTAACGTTCAGCCCGTTGAGTGTGCCACCAGCCGCCAGTACTGCCTCGAAAGCGTCCACACGTCCTGCGCCGAAAGTATTGTCCTTACCGGCTGTGCCGAGATCGACGGCTGTTGTCTGAAGAATATCGTCGATTTCTGCCGGGGACAAAGCTGGATTGACTGACCTGATCAGTGCGATCACTCCGGCTGCGCACGGTGACGCCATTGATGTGCCGGACATGGTTGTGTAGCCAGAGTTGCCGTTATAGTCCAGTGAGAGGACGTCTTCACCGGGAGCAGAAACATCCGGCTTGATCAGGCCTTGCGATGCACCGCCGTTGTACTGGTAATCAAACCATGGGCTGATGTTTTCCCAGGTTACCGGACCACGGCTGGAATAGGACGAGATATTGTCGTTGCTGTTTGTTGAACCGACAACAGTCAGACCGCCGACGCCGCCTGGTTCGGTCTGGTCAGGATTATGCCACGGTGACGGAACCCAGCCCGGCGCGGAGATTTGCTCGGGAATCACATTCCACCCTGAACCACCGGAGTTACCCGCTGATTTTGTATTCGTCATGCCAGCCAAACGGGCCAGCTCATAATTGTTACGGTTGCTCTGATGAATTGCGTTAGACTGGTTGTACCAACCCGAGCTGACGGTAGTGTGATGGGCACCGTTCTGGAGCGCGAAATCGATGCCGGCCCAGACATCGGGAAGGCTGCTGCTACCGCCATCGCTATAGACCTTGACGCACATGATGATCGCGTCTGGAGCGACACCAGTTTCCCAGCCGGAGGTTCCGTCTCCGGCGACAATCCCGGCCACATGGGTGCCATGCCCGTGATAATCCCACGGATCATCATCGTTGTGATACACATCGTAGCCGTGGTTCGGATACGTCGGGCTACCGTCCCACAGTTGATTGACAATGTCGTTGTGGTTGTAGTTGACGCCAGTGTCCATCACCGCAACGATGATGCCTTCTCCGGTATATCCCATGTCCCATACATCGGGGGCGTTGACTTGCTGAACATGCCATGTCAGCTGATCGAGCTCGTTGCCCGAACTTTCGACTGGTTCAAGTGCATTTACGCTTGGCGTGTATTCAATAATCCGTACTTCTGGACGTAGCGCAAGCTCGCGGATCGTCGCTGGTTTCAGGTCGACTGCTACCGCATTCGCAAGGATCAGGGAACGAATGCGAATTGCATCCCCGGTCTGTACCTCAGCGTACAGGATGTCGAGGATTTCGTCCTGCGCGGCTTCGGCGCGGGCGCTGAGTTCATCCCAAAGCAGGGTGCGGCGCTGCTCCATGTTGCGGACACCTTCCAGATACTGCGCCATCTCCTGTGGGCTGGGTTCGGGGGAGAGCATGATCACGACAGGCAGCAGCTCATTCTCGTCAGCGGTTAGCATGACCGGTGCCAGCGCTTCGCCGTAGATAGAGGGTGCGGCGATGAGTGCGGCAGGAATCAGCATAAGTGCCAGAAGAAGCATGGCGATGGACGCTCGGGGTATTCCGACAGTCGGGATGATATTCACAGTTCACCTCGTCTCGTATGTTTGAGTGTTTCCGTTGCGCGGAAATATGAACCCGCAACATACGCATGTGTCAGGAAAGACAGCAAACACGAATCGGTCTTTTTGGATTTTCGTTGACTCGCATGACCCAGTTGAAAATGCAACAGTTAGGCATACCTCTCTTTGGTGCTTGCTCGGGGTGACTCCCCCGCAGCTCGTTTCTTATCTTCCCCGTTCCGCAACACACAACCATTAAAGGATTGAGCGATGGCATACCAGGCATTGGACTATTACCGCCTTGACGACCTGTTGACTGATGAAGAGCGGATGATCCGTGACTCAGTGCGTGATTGGGTCAGCAACCGTGTGATTCCGAACATCGAGCACGCTTTCCGTGATCACACCTTCCCGACTGAATGGTTTACGGAGATGGCCGAGCTGGGGCTGTTCGGGCCAACATTACCGGAAGAATACGGCGGTGCGGGGATTAGCAGCATCGCCTACGGTTTGGCGATGCAGGAGCTGGAACGTGGCGATTCGGGCGTTCGCAGCTTCGCATCCACGCAGAGCTCGTTGGTGATGTATCCGATCTATACATGGGGCAGTGAAGAACAGAAACGTGCGCTGTTACCCAAGCTGGCCAACGCTGAAATCATCGGCGCGTTCGGCCTGACCGAGCCGGATGCCGGTTCCGACCCCGGTTCGATGCTGACCACTGCTAAAAAAGTTGAAGGTGGTTGGATATTGAACGGCGCCAAGATGTGGATCACCAACAGCAGCATCGCCGACATCCTCATGGTCTGGGCGAAGGTTGATGGTGTGGTCAACGGTTTCCTCGTCGAAAAGGGTGCGGAGGGGCTGACTTGCCCGGAAATCAAGGGTAAATGGAGTTTGCGAGCGTCGGTGACGGGCGAGATCGTAATGCAGGACGTGTTCGTTCCAGATGCGATGCGTCTGCCGGACGCGTCCGGGTTAAAGGCTCCGTTGATGTGCCTCAACCAGGCGCGGTATGGGATCTCGTGGGGCGTGATCGGCGCAGCGCAGGCGTGCTTTGACAGTGCGTTGCAGTATGCGTTGAGCCGTCCGCAGTGGGGCAAGCCGATCGCCGGTTTCCAGGCAGTGCAGGAAAAGCTGGCCTGGATGGCGACCGAGATCACCAAGGCGCAGCTGCTGTGCTACCGTCTGGGGCAGATGAAAGAGAACGATACCTACACATTCCGTCATGTTTCGATGGCCAAGGGGAACAACTGCCGTATCGCGTTGGAAGTCGCACGGGTTGCACGTGACATTCACGGCGCGAACGGTATTACGGATGAGTACCCGATCATGCGCCACATGCTGAACCTGGAATCTGTGTACACGTACGAGGGTACGGACACGATGCACACGCTTATCGTCGGCGCGGACCTGACCGGGATGGAAGCGTATAGGGGGTAGATATGGTGCCCGTGTTACTCTGCCGCAGGCGGGTAACGCGGTTTATCTGCAGTCTGTTTGTCTGGTCAATTATTGCATGTTCAGGAAATCCGCGGTAGCCGCTTCGTGGTCTACCGCGGGCATCGTGCAAGTCATCCTGAGCGTTTCTGCAAGGATCTCGGTGTTGGAGATAGGGTAGAGAAGTGCGATGAGTGATCTCATCGCACTTTTTCTTGCTCAAGGGTAATCAGTCGACTAGGTTAATAGTAAGGGATCAGTGAATTACGACTCACTCGTGGGGGTGCCATGTACTGGAAGCTTTCAATCGTAGTGCTTGGAATCCTGCCGTTCGCCTGCCTCGTGTCTGCACAGGAATTCAATATTGTTTGGGAAAATGAGTTGGATACAGGGTATCTACACTCCATCACTCAGTCATCATGGGACGATGAAAGCTTTGCTGTCGCAGGAGATCCAGCTCCTGATTCGACCATTTGGGTAGCATGGTTCAATGAGCTGGGCGATACGGTTATTACAGTAGAAGTAACAGCGAGTTACCCCGTAAATCCTAAAATAACATGCCTGCCCAACGGATCTATCTTCTTGGCAGCAACGAAATGGTCTGATCCAACATATCATGTTGAATCGAATGTGTGGTTTTCTTTCTTGGATACGAATGGGGAGGCAACTTGGATCCATGAAATAGTTGATGAATCAAATTGGCAGGGAGTTGTAAATGTATGCACCCACCCAGAGAATAACGATCTCGTATTACTCCTTGTAGCCTGGCGTCAGCTATTTACCAGCACTTGGGGATATCAACTCTATGAAGTAAGTGGAATCAATGCCACCTGTTCCCTTGTATTCGAGTACTTAGCAGACGCTCTGACTGAACTTCTGATAGATGAACTATTGATTGTGGATTCGGATGAGGTTTACATCATCGGGAGAGAGGAAGATGCTAATAATGAGTTCAAGGCATTTGTTCACCGTGTTGATGTGTATGGTCAGTCAATCTGGAGAACAGATTGGGGCTGGACTGGCAATTATTGGGGAAATTCCACTCAGGTTGTAGCATGTATCGTGGATGAAGTTGGGATCTGTTTGATGTATGATAATGGCTTTGAAGGTGATCATGATACAGCTATAGTTGATCGTTATGGTAACATAGTGTCAACAAATGAGATTCACACATTTAGTAATAAATATAATCTAATCAAAATTGAAGAGGGCTACTTGGTTTCCGGTGTAGAGATGTGGTCGCCAGTTAATGCTCATCTGGTGTTTGTTGATGAAGCTTCATGGGGTAATCATTGGTATTCAGAACTCTGGGAAGAGGGACTCGGAATTCCTTCATTGATTGAGATGCCAGGCGGCGCGCTGCTAGCTGGACCAAAGGGTGAAGACAATGATCTGTGGATTGGTCGCATCTCGTTTGATCTCGGACTGGAACAAGAGGCTCAATCTATTGCGTTGATGCTCGCACTGCATTCGGTTTACCCCAACCCATTCAACTCATCGACTACGATCAGCTTTGATCTGGCGCGACCGTCGTTGATGGATTTGCGGGTGTTTGATCTGTTGGGGCGTGAGGTGACGGTGCTTGGGGCTGACATGCCTTATTCGCCGGGGACGCACAGTGTTGTGTGGAACGCATCCGGTTTGCCGGGTGGGACGTATTTCCTCCGCGCCGAGACGGAAGATGAAATGCAGATGCGGCGGATGGTGTTTTTGAAGTAGCCCGGATTCGTTGAATCCGGGGTGTGGGTGCGATGAGATCAACTACAAACCGAGATCCTTCGCAGCCTTCGCTGAAGCTATGGTTGACATGTCCTACGTTCAGGATGAGGTGTAGGAGCTCCCCGGGTTCAACGAACCCGGGCTACATGGACGACTTCTTGAATACGGCTTCGACACGGGCGTGACGTTCGGGTTCGGAATCGCCGTGACGGTGCCACTCGCCCAACCCTTCCCAGTGGTAGACAATCTCCCATCCAGCGAACAGTTCAAGAACCTGCCCGAGCTCGAGATAAGTGCGGACATTCCCGTCAGGCAAACGGTAGGAATTGGCTCCGATCTGTTCGCCGCGTTTGCGCACGGATTCCAGCGAACTGTCTTCGACAGTCCAGCCGGTGAAGATGACATGACCACCGGGCGCTATGAGCTCGTTGATTCGGGCGATCAGATCGCGGGTCTGTTCCCACGTGAAGATCTGGATCAGGCCGAAAACGAGCACCGTTCCAAATCTGCCCGATTCTGCTTCAAATGATTCAATCATCCCCTCGATACAAAGGATGGGAAGTTGTTCGTGATCAGCAGTCGTTTGTAACTGATGCGTGGCTTCTCCGGAGGGATCGAGCGCGACGGCCTCGAAGCCATGTCGGGCGAGGTACAGCGCGTGCCGACCTTGACCGCTGCCGATATCGAGGACGGGTTTTGATTTGTCCAGCAGGTGTATGTGGTTCACCAGAACCATGTCCGGTTCGGCACCGAACAGGTTTGGCGTGGACGAGTATGCTTGGTTGTAGGCTTTCTCTTCAGACATGGGCACAGTTTAATGGTCAAGGGATTCTCGCGCTGCCGCAGGCCTGATCTCCAGGAGCGGAGTCTGCTGTTGCGCTTATAATAGACCAGTCGTTATAATATGACATGACTAAAGCGGAAGAAACCAGGCAACGCATAATCATGGCCACGGCTGACCTGCTGATGCGTCAAGGCTATCACGCAACTGGCTTGAACCAGGTCGTGCGGGAGAGCGGCGCACCGAAGGGATCGTTGTACTTCCATTTTCCGCAGGGCAAAGAGGAGATCGCGTCGGAGGCTCTGCGTATGGCTGAGGAATGGAATTGCGGCCATATCTCAGGCATTCTGAGCAATGCGGATACAGCCGCAGATGCGGTTGCAGAAGTTGCAATGAGCTTTGCCCGTATGCAGGAGGAGAACAACTTCAACAAGGGTTGTGCTTTACTCGCGGTATCGCAGGAAGTTGGCGATGAGGAAAAGTTGCTGAGGAAGGCATTGGACAATGGATTCACTGCCTGGCGTAAACTGTACGTAGAACGATTTGTCGCTGACGGTTTTCCTGAAGCAGCCGCAGAAGTGTGGGCTGACTTGACGCTTTCATCAATCGAGGGCGCGCAGGCACTGGCACGGGCACAACGTTCAAAACGTCCGTTGGAAAACATTGCCTCACTGTTGCACACAATGATTACAGATGCCCGGAAGATGTATGATCTTCAGTAGCCATGATCAGCGAAAGTCAGTGATATAGCAGGGATTATATAGCCTGAAAGAAGCGGGACAATCGGCCGCATCGCTAATAGACCGGTCAATATAATTGACGGTCATGTAGAAAACATGGATAGACGGCTGCAAAGCCAAAACAACGAGAGGAGAAGGACGATGTACGTGATTACGGGAGCAACGGGAAACACTGGCAAGCGGATTTCACACGCGTTATTGGATGCTGGCAAGCAGGTTCGGGTGATTGGACGCAGCGCTGATCGTTTGCAGGAATTCGCCGCCAAGGGCGCGGATGTTTTCGTCGGCGAGGTGAATGACTCGGTGGCGATGGAGCAGGCGTTCGCAGGTGCATCAGCGGCGTATATCATGATTCCGCTGAAGCCTGACGTTGAAAATGTCCGGGCATACCAGAACCAGGTAGTGGATTCTCTGGCAAGCGCGGTTGAGCGGAGCGATGTGAATCATGTCGTAACGTTGAGCAGTTACGGTGCGGACAAGTCGGAAGGCACTGGTCCGGTTGCTGGATTGTATGACATGGAACAGCGTCTGAACCAGTTGACGAATGTGAATGTGTTGCATGTGCGGGCGGGCTATTTCATGGAAAACACGCTTGGCATGGCAGGAATGGTGAAGGAGATGGGTTTCATTGGAGGACCGTTGGAGCCGGATGTCAGGTTCAACATGATCGCAACCCAGGATATCGCGGATTTTGCGGCCAAATCTCTGATTGCGCTCGATTTCAGCGGCCACAGCCATCAGGAGCTACAGGGACAGCGGGAATTGGCGTTTCCTGAAGTCGCCAGAATTCTGGGCGCAAAGATTGGCAAGCCGGACCTGCAATACACGTACTTCCAGCCTGCCCAGACTATTGAGGGCATGATGCAGATGGGTGTGAGCAAGGCTGTGGCAGAGTCTATGGTCGAGCTCAGCGATGGCATGAAGAGCGGAATCGCGGCTTTCCGGGAACCTCGCTCGGAAGCGAACACGACCCCGACCAGCATTGAGCAGTTCGCGGAAACCTGGACAGCGGTTTACAATGTGCAGGAGTAGTGGCCTGATTCAGTAGCTGGTTGAATTCACCATGTAGACACCCCACGGAACAGTGGGGTGTTGTTGTTGTGGGGGGTAGTAGTACCAATATTGCCGAAGTGAATCCAATCGGATGGAAATGCTTCAGTTTGGTTTCGAGGCTGGCGCGAGCAGTTGTTTCCTGCCTACTATGGAGCAGCGAACTGACCTACACGAGATTATTACCCGATGGCGCAAAAAACTTCTGAGCGGACCAGCAACCGTCCGCCCTACCTGTTGATTCTGGCCGCAATAACAGTTGCCTTTATAGCAGGCATGTTTGTCAGCGATGGCCCTTCTGCGGTTGGTTTCCCGAGTAAATCTGTGGATCACGAACGCAAGTTCAATGATGTGATCCGTCTGGTGGATCACGCGTATGTGGATGAACCGGATGATTCAGTCATGTACGAGGGCGCGATCCGTGGCCTGCTCGAGCAGTTGGATCCGCACAGTGTGTACATCCCGCCGGAGGAGCAGGAGGCGGTTGATGAGACCATGCAGGGCGAGTTCAGCGGCATCGGCATCCAGTTTGAGATCCGCGAAGGTGTGATCACGGTAGTAAGTCCGATTCCGGGTACGCCTGCAGATCGAATGGGACTACGTGCTGGCGACCAGATTGTCGAGATCGAGAGCGTTAACGCGATCGGTATCACCAACGATGAAGTTCGCAAACAGTTGCGCGGGCCTGACGGTACTCAGGTCAATATTGGGGTCAGGCGTACCGGCAAGACGGAGTTGATCGAGCTGACGTTGACCCGTGGCAAGATTCCGATCCATTCGGTTGAAGCGTCATTCCTGCTACAGGACGGCAAGACGGGCTACATCATGATCAGCCAGTTCACTGCGGTGACCGATGACGAGCTTGAGCAGGCGTTAATGTCGCTTGAGCAGCAGGGGATGGAGCAGTTAATTCTCGACTTGCGTGGAAATTCGGGTGGGTATCGTGTTCAGGCGCATGAGGTCGCGGACAAGTTCCTGTCAGAAGGCAAGGTCATCTTGACAACAGAGGGACGGGCGGAAGGCACGTCCGATACGTTATGGTCGACCGGCGCAGGCACGCATCCGTATGTACCGATGGTCATCCTGGTGAGTAATGGGACAGCCTCGGCGAGTGAAATCGTTGCTGGTGCGGTGCAGGATCATGACCGTGGTTTGATTCTCGGGCAGCCGACATTTGGCAAAGGTCTGGTGCAATATCCGTTTGCACTGGATGATGGCAGCGTTGTGCGGATCACGATCAGCCGATGGTTTACACCGACAGGGCGTTGCGTACAGCGTCCGTGGAATAACGGTATGGGTGAGTACCTGATGGGTGCTTACCGTGATGGCACGGATCTGGACAGCCTGGCATTGGCAACACCAGATAGTTTGGGCGAGGTATACTTCACGCGCACCGGGCGGAAGGTATATGCCGAGCGTGGCATTCAGCCGGATGCGTTGATCGATCCGGGTCTGCTCAGTGATTACAGCGCTGATTTGCTCAGTGAGCGTATCCTGTTTGACTGGTCCCGTGACTTGGCGGATCAGATGGGTCAGCCGACGATGCCGTTCGATCAGTTCCTCGCAGACTGGCAACCTACCCGTTCACAATTGCGTGAGTTATTTGCGTATGGGGCTGAGAACGGTGTTACTTATGATGAAGCCGGGTGGTTGACGGATGAGAGTTATCTGATTGATCAGATCAGGGCGGAGGTTGCGCAGCGCTTGTACAACGGGCGTGAATATTTGTGGCAAGTCCTGATCAATGGAGATTCTACTGTAGATTCGGCTCTGGTTAGATTACCGGAGGCGGATGTGCTTGCCCGGAGTGTCTCACTCCCGGAGAGCGGTTGACTCGAAACGTGTGTAGCGGTAAACTTAGGGTTTGCCAGTAACTTCACTTCAGAACTTTAGACAACATTGGAATGGGCGATTTCCCGCGGCTGCTGACAAAGAGCGCCGTGCGTCCGTACGAGGGAGGCCGGAATGGTTGAGCTATTTCTGCGAGGCGGTGAGTTCATGTGGCCGATTCTCGCTGTGTTCATTGTCGGGTTGTTGTTCGTTATCGAGCGTTTTATCAGCTTGACGATGTCTACGGTGAACACGAAGAAATTCGTGGTAGATGTGAACCAGGCCCTGCAGGATGGTGGCCCGGAAGCTGCCAAGGACGTGTGTGAGAAAACCCGTGGTCCGATCGCTTCGGTATTCCACGCCGGTTTGCAGCGTCTTGGCATGGGTGTTGATGCTGTAGAAAAGAACATCATGAACGCTGGTCAGATTGAGATGTCCTTCCTTGAGAAGAATCTCGTCTGGTTGAGCACAGTGATCGCGATGGCCCCGATGCTTGGTTTTACCGGAACCGTTTCCGGTATGGTTGGAGCCTTCGACGCTATTGCTGCTGCTAACGATATTTCCCCGGCGATTGTGGCCGGCGGTATTTCCAAAGCGTTGCTGACCACGTTGTTCGGTTTGATTGTGGCGATGGTGATTCAGTTCTTCAACAACTTCTTTGTATCACGCATTGACAAGATTGTCGGCGAAATGCAGGAAGTGTCGGTAGAATTTGTAGATACGCTACTCGAATATGAGGAAGCGCATCCCGACATCGTGAAGCGTGGTGGCAACAACGCGTAACCAGCCACCCCGGAGGCGATGATGGCCTTATTGAAACGCAGATCTGGCAGCCAGGAAGATATTCCGACCGCTTCGTTGCCTGACATCGTGTTCATGCTCCTGATCTTCTTTTTGGTCACAACGACCATTGATGTGGACATGGGCATTCCGATGCAGTTACCGGACCGTGGTGGTGAGTTCAAGGTCAACCCTGAGAATATCAGCAATGTGCTGATCAACGCTCAGGGTCAGATTTTGATTGATGATGAACTCACAGACGTCACCCAGGTGCAGGAAGTGATGCGCACCAAGGTGGAGTCGCGTGGGCTGGATGCGGATGGCAAGCCGAAGCTGATTGTGTCGATCAAGACGGAGAAGGAAACGAGGTACGATTCCTTCATCCAGGTGCTTGATGCGACCAAGGCGGCGGGGGCAACAAAGATCTCCATTGCAGAACCGGAGAAATAGGGAGAGTCGTCATGCAATTTGCCAAGAAATCGAAGGCAGAGGCGTCTATCCCCACAGCCTCGCTGCCGGATATCATTTTCATGCTGCTGATTTTCTTCATGGTGGTTACGGTGTTCAAGGAATTCAACGGGCTGCCCGTACTGATTCCGAGCGCACGTACGACCGAGAAGCTCGAGTCCAAGCGTAACGTCGCTTATATGTGGGCGGACAAACTCGGGCGTGTCTCCGTTGACGATAAGATCGTCACTTTGGATGACATAGAGCCGATTATGGCGGAGAAATTTGCTGCCAACAGGCGTATAATAATTAGCATGAAGATCGACCAGGATGTCGAGATGGGTCTCGTAACCGACATTCAGGAACGTTTACGAGATGCCTATACGTTGCGTGTCAGCTATGCCACGCGGCTGAAATAACTGTAGGAGGACCCGCCTATGCTTTCGTATAAACAACCAGAAGGGGAAGTGCGTTTGCTCTACCCGAAGGTGGTTGAGCTCGGGCTGGTGATCTCCCTGCTGATTGTGATTGTGGTCTTCCTCGCATCCAAAAAACTGGATACTGAGGTAACTCTTCGAACCGCTGAGGAAGTGGTTCTTGAGACGGAAGATATCCCGATTACCAAGCAGGTGAAACGTCCCCCGCCGCCAGCTCGTCCAACGATTCCGATTGAAGATCCGGAAATGGACATCGAAGCTGATTTGGCATTTGAAGATATCGATGAAATCGACTGGACAATGGACGCTCCCCCTCCACCACCTAGTGTGGATGATGAGATTGTCGAGTTCTTCCTCGTTGAGGAGCCGCCAAAAATCGTTGGTGGTACGCAAGCGTTGTACGATTACCTGAAACGTAACAACCTGTATCCTGAGATGGCGCAGAAGGCGCAGATTGAAGGCGATGTGATCATCGAGTTCATCGTGGATACGAAAGGTTTTCCGACTCAGGTTATCGTTAAGCAGGAACGTCCGCAGGGCCTTGGTTTTGGCGAGGCTGGTGTGAAAGCGATTTCGGCGATGAAGTTTACGCCGGGCATGCAGCGTGACCGTGCGGTTCAGGTGCGCATGCAGCAGCCGATCCGGTTCAGGTTGCAGTAGCTCATCTGAGCAAGTCATTGTAAACAGAACGCCCCGGATTTCCGGGGCGTTTTTGTCTCTCCGCGCGGTGAAAAATCTTCGTACTTGATCGGAAATACTTTTTTTACTCCTGCGCAGCGGCTAGGTTAATAGTAGACACGGTCAGCAAATGGAGGGTAATTATGATCAAGACAGGAAAGCAGAATCTAGCGAAACGTCTGTATCCGAAAGTGCTGGAACTCAGCGTTATCATTGCTTTACTGCTGGTTACAGTTGTTTTTCTGTCCTCGAAGACTTATCAACACACTGCTGTGATCGCCCAACCGGAAATCACGGAAATCGAGGTAACGGACGTCCCGTACATCCCGCCACCGAACAAACCGCAACCTCCTGAACGACCTAGTTTGCCGGTTGAGGACCCGGATATTCCGCTCGAAGACAACATGGACTTGATCACACCAGCGGATTGGAAATGGGAACCGGATCTACCAGCGTATGAACCCAAGGATGATTTTGAGTACGATTTCTTCGCTGTTGAGAAAAAGCCGGAGATTATTGGTGGTACACGTGCACTTTACACCTATCTGAAGGATCACAATTTGTATCCTGCCATGGCCAGGCGTTCCGGTAACGATGGGATTGTGCAAGTTGAGTTTCTGGTTACTGTCGAGGGATTCGCTACGGATTTCACTGTTCTGGACGAACGCCCGGCGGGCTTGGGTTTCGCAGAAGCGGCAATTGAAGCGATATCCGCCATGAAGTTTTCACCGGGAGTGCAGCGAGAGCGTGCTGTACAGGTCCGCATGAAGCAGGTGATCCAGTTCCGATTGCAGTAGCATTTGGTTACAGGATTAGCGTTATGTTCATATCAAACGCCCCGGATTTCCGGGGCGTTTTTCTATCGGCGGTGTGAACAACCTGCACTGTCGGAACCGTTAGAAGTCGCCGAATTCGTTGTCGTCCATCTCAGCCAGGTCGATGGAGATTTCCTCATTGCCGTTTGTTGTGTCACCTTGGTTGCCTGACTCAGTGGGTTTCTGCATACCCTGCTCAACCTCATGGCTGATGTCTTTGAAACCCAACGGTGTAGAAACGTCGTCCAAACCCGAACTTACTCTGGTTTGTGCCAGCTTGAATCGTGAAACCATGTTGTACAACTGGTTGGCCTGGCCAGCCAACTCTTCTGAGGTGGCTGCGCTTTCTTCAGAAGTTGCCGAATTAGACTGGGTCACTTGATCAATCTGGATAAGGACTTCACTTATCTGACTGATGGCTGTTGATTGTTCGCGGGATGCACTGTCTATTTCGCCAATCAGGTCTTTGACTTTCGTTACGCCATCGACAATTTCTGCCAGTGCATTTGCAGTGTCTTGAGCGATACGGCCGCCGTTTTCTGTCTTGGCGACTGACCCTTCAATCAGCTCAGTTGTTTCGCTAGCGGCCTTGGCACTTCTTTGAGCAAGGTTCCGCACTTCTTCAGCGACCACGGCGAATCCCTTACCGTGGACACCGGCACGTGCTGCTTCGACCGCAGCGTTGAGGGCTAGCAGGTTGGTCTGGAATGCGATCTCATCAATCACCTTGATGATCTTCTGAACCTGTGTTGACGAATCGCTGATCTCCGACATTGCCACAAGCATCTGCTGCATGTGTTCGCTTCCAACCGACGCAGAATCACCAGCGTGAGTCACAAGTTGGTTGGCTTCCGAAGCGCTGTCAGCGTTCTGTTTAGTTTGTGCTCCGATTTCTTCGACCGATGCCGAAACCTCTTCCATTGATGCAGCCTGCTGGGTAGCACCCTGCGACAGCGACTGGCTGGAATCAGAAACCTGTTGCGCGCCGGTTGAAACTTGATCAACACTGGCATTAACCTGCCCAAGGATTTTATTCAGGGAGTCGACGGTTTCGTTAATTGCTTTCTTCATGGTGTTGTGATCGCCATTGTAATTCCCGGTCATCTTTGTTGAGAAATCACCGTCTGCAATTTGTCCAAGAACTACGGAAGCTTCTTTGATCGGTTCAATTACCGCGTCAAGGGTACTGTTCATCCCGCTGATAATTTCGAGATAGCCACCGGAGAACATACTCGTGTCCCCCCGTGTTTCGAGATCACCTTCTTTGGCTGCTTTGGTGAGGCCGACACCGGCGTCAATCAAGGCTCTCAGGTTTTGCTGGATGTTGTTCAGCCCAGATGACAGCACGGCTTGCTTTCCGGGTAGTTGGTGCATTTGGTTGGAGAGGTCACCTTGCGCATATTGTTGCAGGATATCCGATGTCTTTAGCAGCGGACAAATAACTGACTCGAGCACATCGTTCACTCCCGTCAACAGCTCAGAGTAGGCTCCGCTAAACTTGTCAGGATTACACCTGTCATCGATGTTCCCGGCTTTCTGTTGCTCAATAGTCTCTTGCAGGTCTGTCTGCATATCCTGAAGACTTGCCCTCATTTTTGCCATTGAGTTTCCAAGAACATCCTCGTTAGAAGCAACCTGAATATCTATCTGCAGGTTTCCGCCAGCAATTGCCTCCGCCGCATCAGCCTTGTTTTGAAGACCGTCCTGCATGTTGCGGAAAACATCAGCCAGAATACCTATCTCGTCATTTTGCGCAATTGGAATTTCGTCATTAAGATTTCCCAATTCGATCTGTTGAGCAGCCTCAGTTATCTTCTGAATCGGATTGCTGATGCCAGACGCTACTAAGAACCCGATCAAAACGATGATCAAACCGAATATTACACCAATGACGATGATGCTGTTACGCATGGAGTTAATGGGAATCCGAACTTCAGCAAGATCGATTTCCGCAATGCAAATCCAGCTAATATCATCGCTAATAGTGAGTGGAGAATACACGGAAAGCACGAGGTTGCCGTTATAGTCAGTGATTACTTCTGAACCACTTCTGCCTGCGATAGCATTTCTGACGGCGTCGGTGTCCACACCGTTTTTGGCAACGTTTCCAGCGAAGGATGCTTCAACAGAGTGACCGGACGGATTAAGAAAAGAGTCGGAACGCATTAGCTTGTCGGAACCAACCAGGTAGGTTTCTCCGCTTTCACCCATCCCGGAACGTTCCTGCATGACGGCGTTGATCTCATCGTTGGAGATTTGCATGGCCAGAACACCAATCACTTCGCCCCGATCCCTGACCGGCGCGGCAACAAACATAGCGGGCGCACCTGCTGAAGGGGCGTAAGCTTCCATCTCAGACATCACTGGTCTACCTGTTTGCAGCGCTTTTTTCCAGGCGAATGCAAGATTTGTGTTTTCCCGGCCCAGTTCAGTCCCGAAATCAGCTTCGCGACACGCGCTATAGAAGACATCGCCATCCTCCGGACAGATCAGGAAGATGTCATAGTATCCATAAGTTTCAATGAACTTGGTGAAGGTTGGATTGTAGTTATTGTAGGTAGCCTTGTATGCAACATCATCGAGAAGTGCCTGACCTGTAATACCATGTCTTTCCTTGGCAGTCGTGTTTGCACCATCCAAGTCTTTAACTGCATCAATCGTCTGCGGAAGATCCGCCAAAATCTGGGCATCGAGCAATCGAGAGTCAAAGAAATCACTGATTTGGTTGCTCTTAATTGCCTGAACGGATTCCAGCTTACTGAACGACTCTGCCATCAGTGAATCTGTTGCCCTGTTGATGGAGATAGCAGCAACCAACAATAGCGGTACCAAGCCAAGAATCAAAAATGTCCCGATCAGCTTGGGTTTCATCTTGATGTCGTTTAGACCGCGCATTTTTTTTCCTTTCCTCAAAGACTTGTGTAGATGATTGCCGATAATCATTTCTGTAGATCCGAATCGCCCCCTTAGCCACAGACATCGCTGTCATTCATCTCTGACAGTTAGTTTCCAATCTCTACAGCAAAGCATCAAAGAATCGTCTCATTTTAGTGATCTCAGCGATATTGTGAAGTCAGGGTAAACTGCGTGCCACACTTACAATAAGTTACATATTACTCAGTTTTCAATCAAGGGAAACATGATAAGTCGTGCTCCAGTTCACATTTCGCGGGCGGGAGAGTGTCTTGCGTGCCACGGTTCGGTTGGATCAGGTAGTATAAGATCAGAATCAAGACCGTTCCTCCTTTATCAGAATTTCGGGATTGTACCCATCAGTCACTTTTCAAGCATCAGGCCTTCCATCTATTCGCGATTATGAGTTGATTATTGAGTGCGGAGTGGCTCCTCGTTTTATGCACAATCCACGTATCTGATTTCAGTTTTCGTGCTCAATTCGATTAGGTTATAGATTACTGCTGGCATGGGTTGTCGAGTTGGGAGTTCCAAATGAAGTGGCCGCCCGGAATCATTTTACTGTTGTTACTGTTCGTGAGCGTGTCTCATGTAACAGCCCAACCTCTAGACATAGTAGCGGAAGATCGATTCTACATCACAGTCGATGGTTATTCCGTATGTGTACCGTTTGTATCTAACCGCCCCCTGGACATTCACCAGCCTGAAGTGAATCGAATTGTTGTTCTTCTACCTGGCGGATCACGAGATGTGGTGCAGATGTGGGAATGGTATCGTGTGGGGGCTTATCAGGCGGAGGTGTTGCCAAGTACGATGCTTGTAGGTATACAATTCCTGCTTGAATCAGATATTGAGCAGAACGATCTGGAAGATGAAATTGCTTTCTGGAGTCATTCCGGCTGGCAGTTTGGTGAGTTGAGCGAGTCGACGGCTAACCACCCACGTCCGGTTACGGTGAGCAGCTTCACCTTCATGGACAGTTTAATCTCGCGCGTGTCAGAGGTAAATCCGCAAGTTGATGCAATTGTAATCAGCGGCGGGTCGGCCGGCGCCAAATACACGCATCGCTATGCGGCGGGAAATCGCGTTGAAGCTTTACTCAATCAGACAGGTGGTCCCCCAATGGTATATGTTTCGATCTGCAACGGTTCTTTTGTGTACCTGAGCGAAGAACGCCGGCGTGTAGACGGAGGATTCGCAGCTCCTGATGCAGTGATGCGCGGTTTCATTCCACAGTTCAATCGATATCCGTACGGGCTGGAAGAATTGAATGAGTATTGTGCACAAACCGGCGCGGCAAATATCATAGCCCAGTATTCGGAGAAATATTTCTTCTACATTATCGGTGAGCTCGACACCGGACCGAATTCGGACAATCAGCCAATGGCGCTTCAGGGTTGGAATAATCTGCAACGGAACCAGTTCTATGATGAATATATAGGATTTAACTACGGAGAGATTGGCAATCAGGCGCTGGTCGTTATTCCTGACGTTGGACACGATGCTGATCTGATTCTACAGCATCCGCTGGCGTGGGAAGCGCTGTTCTATTTCATTCCCGATTAGCATTGATTTCAGATAGAGAAACGGTCAATCACTGGGGAATTCAGCCCGACTCAGTACTTTTCTCCCAATTCAGTCTCAGAGGAGAGACACTCATAGAAAATCTCGATTCAACGTATTTTCGGGTTCTAGCTTTTTTCTAAGTTATGAAGAAACACTACTTTATTTCTACGGATCGCTGATTTCGCTATCTTGACGATTTTTGTCCTTTTTCGACTCTCGAGCAAAAATCTTACAATCCTCTGAGTGCTGAACGTAGAGTTGCGGCAGAAACTAACGGGCCAGACTCTGTTGTGAAGGAGGATGTGATGAGAAGGATGGAAATCGCTATAGTTGCGATTCTTGCTTTGCTGGTTGGCGTCGCTCACGCCGACATCATGATCACAGAGATCATGCAGAATCCGTTGGCGTCATCAGACAGCAACGGTGAGTATATAGAGTTATTCAATTCTGGTGAGACTGATGTCACGATGTACGACTGGATGTTTTTAGACGCAGGTACCGATACGTTTTTTGTCGATACCTTGCTTGTCCCAGCTGGTGAATATGTGTTGCTGGGTTTGAATCCAGATACTTTGGTAAACGGAAACATTCATCTTGACTACGTTTACGAGGGTTTCTTCCTCGGGAACGGCGCTGATGAGATCTATATCTACGACGATCTCGGTGCGATGATTGACTCCGTCGAATATGACGGCGGCATTGAATGGCCGGATCCGAATGGTGCATCCATGTATCTCACAGTGGGTGAAACGGAAAATCATATTGGCGCGAATTGGGCTGAATCTCTGCTCATGTGGCCAGGATCTGATGGAGATTACGGTTCACCTGGATACGAGAACGAGATTCCACCACTGTACTATGAAGAACTGCTCAACTGGTCTTTCGAGGACTGGGGTATGACCATGGCGGATTTCTGGATTGACAACTCAGAAGATTTGTTTCTGGAACAGACTTCCGATTTCAGTTATCATGGATTCCACAGCGCAATGGCAACATTGACCAGCGATGTCGGTTATCACACGATTTCTCAGGAATTTCTTGTGATGCATCCGGGTATGCAGCACTGTGCAGAAGCGGCAGTCTTAGACAGTGACGCTTCCGGCGCAGTACGAATACATGTCACCGTTTACGATATTCACGGCGTGGAACTGTTGACAGAGTTATCCTCGAATACGGTGAACAATCAAATCCAGTGGCAGAATTTATTCATTGGATTTATGATGCCGTTGGAAGCTCATACGGTGAAAATGGACATTGAAGTTTATCCCTGGCAGTTGACGTGGGACGGTGACGCTACTCTATTTATTGACGCAGCAGGGCTAGCCCCGATCGTGACCATTGAGCAAATTCAGACTGATCCAGTATGGCTTGGTTCGCGTATCTGGACCATCGGTACGGTCACTCAGGGAACGAACACGGTCCATAACGGCTACGTTGATGCATATATCCAGGACGAAACTGGTTACGGTGTCATGTTGTACGATATTGACCCGAATGTCATTGATTTGCAGCGTCGCGAGCGATTAGGCATATTCGCCGAAGTAGCTGAATACTTCGACGTTACTGAATTGGTTGAATTCGTTGGCAAGACTGTCGGTGCGAATGAACCGATGCCGGAACCACTGTTACATCAGACAGGCCAGTTTGGTACTGCGATCAGTTCTGAAGGCACCTGGTGTGAGTTGACGGGTGAATTGATGACGACTCCGGGCGATCCCGCGACATCGTATAATCTGTTGATCAACGATGGTACTGGGGATGCGACGGTTCGTATCTGGTCAGATGCCGGTCTGGATCTGAGTGGTTTGGCGATTGGTGACAACGTGCGTTTCCAGGGTACCATGGATGTGTATTTCGGTGAAGCACAATTGCAGCCGTCGTTGCAGGGTGATGTATTTGAAGTTTTCCCGCAGATCGATTTGACAGTCACTCCGGTATTGGCGATTGTTCCAGCAGATGGTGGCTACATCGATTTCGATGTGACCTTGCAATCGTACAACCAGGTTCCATGGAATATAACAACGTGGCGTAGTGCGCTGGGTCCTGACAACGTGATGTATGGGCCGTTCTACGTGCGTGAATTCATTCTGCCGCCAAACTTCACACCGGTTCTCGATACACGTCGTCAGATGGTACCGGCGAACGCTCCGGCGGGTGATTATGTGTTCTTCCAGCATATGGGTGACTTCGTTGGCAACAGCTACGTGTTCGATTTCTTCATCGCAACCAAGCTGGGACCAAGCCCGGATGGCGAACCGTTGACCACGGAAGACTGGGACAAGGAAGCAAATGGTGAATTGACGTCGGAAGATGTTGCAGAAACGATGATACCGACTGAATTTGCCGTGAGCCAGGCATATCCGAATCCGTTCAATCCGACGACGTCACTGGCGGTTAGCCTGCCACAGACGGCTGAGTTGAACGTGGCGATCTACAACATTGCCGGACGTGAAGTCGCTACTGTGTCGAACGATACATATCAGGCTGGTCAGCATACCTTGACAATCGACGGTACTGCGATGTCCAGTGGTGTATACTTCGTGCATGTGTTGGCATCTGGTCATCGTTCAGAGGTTCGCAAGATCGTGCTGATGAAGTAATTCAGCCGTGCAGACAATAGTTCCCGGTTCGGAGATTTTCCGGGCCGGGATTTTTTTCTCTAATTCTCAGCAATCACTATGAGAAAATGATATGAACAGCTATATTGATACGTTTTGGCTGCAACTCGGTTTAATCGGTGAATAGACATGCGTTTCTTCTTGACCGGAAGTTTTAGCTGCCTGCTTTTGTTGATCTGTTCTGGCTTCGCATTTGCTGAACCGGTAGAGACAGTTCCGCCGGATCGGTTCTACATCACTGTGGATGATGAGCAACTCTGTGTGCCTTATCTGGCGAATCGTTCAATTGACGAACCTCAGCTTGATCGTGACCGATGTGTGATCTCGTTACCAGGCGGATCACGCGACATCGAACAAGTTGCAGAGTGGATGCAGGCGGGTGCATACCAGGCGGGATCTTTGGAAACGACGTTGCTCGTCGGCATACAATTCTTGTTGGAAACGGATATTGACGAGCATATGCTGGAAAATGAAGTCGCGTTCTGGGATCACATGGCGTGGTATGTGGGTGAAGACAGCGATTCCAGCGAACACAATCCGCGTCTAGTCCGGGCTAGCAGCTTCACTTTTATGGACAGCCTGATTTATCACGTTGCCCAGGTCAATCCACATTTCGATGCGATTGTTGTGACGGGTCCATCTGCTGGCGCGAAGTATGCTCAACGGTACGCAGCGTCTACACGCATTGAGTCGTTGTTGGCGAGCGAAGACCTCCCACCAATGATTTATGTAACCGTGAACAATGGTTCTTTTGTGTATTTGAATGATCGCCGCCGCTGTGTGGATGGTGATTTTGCCGTGCCGGACGAAGTGTTGCAGGGGTTCATCCCCCGTTTCAACCATCATCCGTATGGAATGATTGAGGTTAATGAGTACATGTTGACCACAAGCGTTGAGAACATCATCAGCCAATTTCAGGATCGCTGGGTGTTCTATGTCATAGGTGAGTTGGATGATGGTCCGAATTCAGATAATCAGCCGATGGGTTTGCAAGGATGGAACAACATTCAGCGCAACACCTTCTTCTATGAACACTTGTTGGACGAGTATGGTAACGGTAACACGAATCATGAGTTGATAGTGATCGAAGGTGCGGATCATCATGAGGACGAGATACTTCTTAATCCTTTGACCTGGGAGCCGATGTTCTATTTCGTACCTCCGGCAGTGAATGTGGATGAAACTCCGAATGATGGCTCGTTATACGAACTTCCCACAACCGCTGCGCTGAATATCTATCCTAATCCGTTCAATTCGAGTACGACGTTGACTGTCTCTCTGCCTCTCTCCGGCAAGCTGAAGGTTGAAATTTTTAATGTTGCGGGGCAGCGAGTGGAATCGTTATACAATGGATGGGCGCAGGCGGGGCATCACAGCTTGGATTTTTCGCCCTCCGGTCAGAGCAGCGGGGTGTATTTTGTGCATGTAACAGCGCGGGGTCAGTTCTCCGAAGTGCGCAAAATGACTTTCATGAAATAGTGTTTCAGGGACGATATTTACCCCGTATCTGTTACTAAATAGACGTGTAACTAGAAGCCCGAACTATTGTTTGGGCTTTTCTCGTTCAACTCTCGTTCCTGGAATTCTGAAATTGGAGAATCAAACGTTGCATCTCAATTGTTCTACTCTACATCTTACCACTCTCCAGTGTATTGAGGAGAAGAGTCGGCTCGTTTTCGGAGGATAAAAGATGAAACGTGTTGTGATGGTAATGATGGTGCTGGCACTGCTCTTAATGAACTACCTGACTGTTGCTGAGGCAGTAACCTATGTCCCGGATGGACGATACTATGTTACTGTGGACGGCTATCAGCTATCCGTTCCTATGCTGCATGCTGAGGGGCATGAGCCAGACGTTCCGCATCCAGAATTTACTCGGGCCGTTCTGTTTCCCTCGAATGGAACACGTGAGATACTACCCCTCGGTCAGACTCTTCAGGAAGCTGCAGTTCTGTCAGGAGTACTTGAAACCACTATGTTTGTCGGCTTGCAGTTCCTGTACCTGAATGACATTCAGGAGCATGAACTTGAAGAGGAAGTTTGCTATTGGCAACATCAGTGGTGGTTCGTCGGACATCTAAGCCAGTCTTTACCTCCTGAGCCGAGACCTGCCCTGGTCAGCAGTTTCACCTTCATGGATTCATTAGTGGTTGATATTGTCACCAATAATCCACAGTTGGAAGCGATCACCTGGATGGGTGAATCAGCTGGTGGAAAGTTGGTGCATCGTTGGGCAGCGGTTACAAGACTGTTTGAGGAGATGGGCGACCAGCTCCCGCCAATTATCAACGTGACGGTAAACAACGGCCACTGGCTCTATATGGACCCATATCGTTACGATCTGGACGATCATTTCACGATTCCCGGTCCTGTGAATCAGGGTTTCGTGCCGCGTTGGGACAAGTATCCGTATGGTGTCGATGAGTTGAATGAGTACACAACGATCACTGGCGCGGACTATATCGTCGAAAACTACCCCAACCGTCATTTCTTCTATTTCATTGGCGAGGGGGATACGGGACTAAATTCCGACGACAAGCCGATGAACATGGAGGGGATGAACAACATCATCCGGCACATGGTCTATTGGGAGCATCTCCACCATTTTTATGGTGAGGCAATTGATGTCAATCACACTTTAATGGTGATGGAAGATTTTGATCATGAAGGACATGCGATTATTCGTTCTCAGGAATGCCGTTGGGCTATCTTCAACTACCTTCCAACAGGTGTAAATGAGGGCGGTGGTTCATCTGAAATACCGGTTGAGTTGGAATTGCATTCGTATCCGAATCCGTTCAATCCATCGGCAACGGTCAAGGTCGCATTGCCGGCGCCCGGACATCTTGCGGTGAAGGTTTATAACCGAATCGGGCAGTTTGTCGCAACGTTGGCGGATGAAGAAATGGTTGCTGGACATCATTCTTTCGAGTTCGACGGATCAGATTTGGCGAGTGGCGTGTACTTCGTGCAGGCTGTCGCGCATGGCCAGATTTATGAGACGAAGAAGCTTACGCTGATTAAGTAGGTTGTTCATGCCAAAAAATAAAGGGGACGCGCTGCGGATGCTGCGTGTCCCTTTTCTTGTATATACTTCAATGGTCTGACCTGTGTCCGGTAGTTGCCGGATACAGATGACAAACTACTACTGAGCGATATCGACCATCGCTTCAATTGCTCTGTCCACTTCTTCAGCTGTGGTGAACGGTCCGAACGAGAAGCGGACGGTTCCGTGCAGGTCGAAACTGCCAATTGATTCATGGCATTTCGGCGCACATTGCAGGCCGGTACGTGTGGCGATATCATGATCAACGTCGAGTATGATCCCGACATTCATGGCGTCTATACCTTCCACGTTCGTCGACAGTGTCGCGAGGTGATTATCCAGCGATTCAGCGCAGTAGAGCGTGACCTTTGGTAATGGCTTGAGCCCATCAACGAACTTCTGCATCAACACCATCTCACGTTCGTGAATGGCGGTCGGTCCGCCTTGTTTCTCAATCCACTTCTGCCCTGCCCACAAGCCGGCTATTCCCATCAGGTTTGGGGTGCCGTACTCCAGCCGCCACGGATATTCAGATAAATGGTACGGAAACGCTGAACGGACTCCTGTCCCACCAGATCTGACTTGATTGATCTCGAGATGTTCTCGAACAACGATCACGCCGGTTCCGGTTGGGCCCATCAACGCTTTATGTCCGGTGGCCACTAAAGCATCAATGTGGGAGTTCTTCATGTTGATCGGAACGACACCGGCAGTCTGGGACGCGTCAATCACGAAGGCAGCCTTGTGATCCTTGACGAGCTGACCGATAGCGTCCACATCCTGATAAGTACCAATGACGTTTGACCCATGGTTGACAGCGACGAGGCTGGTGTTGGGTCGCAGCGCGTTGCCGATATGTTCGGGCGATATGAATCCGTGTTCATCGGCCGCAATCCAAGTGACTTCGATAACACCGTCACGCTCGAGTGTATTCAGCGGGCGCAGCACACTGTTGTGTTCGAGACAAGTGCCGATCACGTGGTCGCCTTGATTGATCAGCCCTTGAATGATCAGGTTAAGGCCGTCGGTGGCGTTATGGCAGAAAACAGTGCGTTCCGGGACATCGCCGCCGAAGAATTCCGTCAGCACCTTGCGTGTATCTTCGACGAGGTTGCCTGCAGAGATGGCGGCATCAAAACCTGAGCGACCGGGATTAACACCGTTATATCGGTAGAACTCATCCATGAACGAGTAGACTTCGTCCGGCTTGGGCCATGATGTGGCCGCATTGTCCATGTAGACCAGATCGCGCACGTCCATCGAGTTCTCCGGGGAAATATTTGCTGTTGTACGATATCATGAAGATAGTGAAAACTGGTACAAGTCGCAGTCTCACAGAGTTGTCTGGAGGGCAGACAAACAACTACAAGGCACGGTACTTTTAGAAGCTAGGATAAGAGCTGCGACCGCGTTTGAAGTCCTGCCTGCGCACCGCGATGCTGCACTGACAGTGTTGCGGCATGTGTGGCGAGCGCGATGGCTGTTTCATGAGGCATACCTTCGGCGATGAAGGCGACCAGCGCGCCACAGAACGCGTCCCCTGCGCCCACGCTGTCCACGACCTCAACCTGGGGCGGTGCTATGGTGGTTCGGTCACCGTCACGACACACCCATTCAACGCCTTTCGGTCCGAGAGTTACGATCACATGTTCCGCGCCAATCCCTGACCATTCAGTGTGTCGCTTGGTTGCCGGGACCATTTCATAATCCTCTACGCTTAGGATTTCGGCGGCTTGCAGTTCGCTAGGGATCAAGGCGTGCAGGCCACGTGGCGGGGGTGGTGATTTTGGTGTGAATGGGTCAGGATTGAAGATGATTTTCAGATCATACTCATGCGCCAGCGAGATGGCGTGAGCGATTGTTTTAGTCGGGAGCTCATTCTGGATCAGCATCCAGTCTGCGCGCCGGAAAAGGTGTGTTTTACGGTCAAGGTGATCAGGACGTAAATGATGATACGCGCCGGGGCAGGACGTGATCTGGTTTTCGCCGTGCGCGTCCACGGAGATGATCGCTTCGGCGGTCGGTTGGTCCGGGATTGTGATCACACCTTCTATGTTCACACCAGCATCGATTAACGGTTGCAGCACAAGTTCGCCGGGATGATCTTCGCCGACACAGCTGAGGAACAGGACATCGGCACCCATTCGTCGCGCCGCAAGAGCCTGGTTCGCTCCCTTGCCGCCGGGATGAATCTCCATTCGGTGTCCGATGGATGTTTCGCCCGGACGGGGCAATTTCTCAACGTAAAAGATGCGGTCGAGCACGGTCGCGCCGACGACGAGGATGGTTCCGGGTCGTTCAGGTTCACGAGGGATTGAGCCAAAATCGATGGATGATGTTGAAATCTGTCGCGAATTCTGCTGGGGAGTGGGGGTGGATTGTTTCATCTGGTAATCCCGTCTTCGAAGCTGAGCATGATCCGGAAGCGCGCTTGATTAAAATGGTGTTTGTCTCGGCTTGCTCGCAAGTCGGGAATCAATATGTCCCAGACATATATGTCTGGGATCATCCCAAGGTCAAAGGCGAAAAAATCCACAAGATCATGGATGTGATTTATCCCCGACATGAATATCGGGGACATATCTGAGCTAACCACACAACATATCGCTGGCCACACAGGTCATTCTGAACGAAGTGAAGAATCTACTACCCATGTACGCTGAGTATGGGACGTGGAATACGGTTGAGCGCGTTCTTGTCGGTACAGAACACGTCCGCACTTACTTCCACGCCCCACCATACTCGATTATCGCCTGCGAGATCCTTCGCTTCGCTCAGGATGACACCTCCTGACGTTCCCACACCACACACCTCATCTCTCGCATCGCGAAACGCGCGAGTGGTGGTATTTCGTCCTAACTTATCATCCACGTTGAACCGGGAGGAGATGTGGAAGTTCGTCACGAGAAGCCGTGGGTGATCTGCCAGAAGCGCGTGCCGTATGGGCATACCGACCAGATGGGGCACGTCTATTACGGCCACGCGCTACTCTATTACGAGATGGGCCGTACCGAGTGGATGCGGGCGGGCGGAATAACGTACCGACAGTTCGAGGAGCTTGGTTTCTTCGTACCAGTGATCGAGGCGCACGTGCGTTACCGGAACCGCATTTTCTACGACGATCTCGTAGAGATATACACAGCTGCGAGACGCGAGGGACGGACGAAATTCCGTTTTGACTATGTGTTACGCCGGGCGGGTGAAGATGCAATTCTGCATGAGGGATATTCGATTCACGCGGTGGTTGATGAAAATGCACGTCCGAAACGGATTCCTCATGCATTGTTTGAGATGCTTAAACGACTTGGAGAGTCAAATCCCGAAAAAACCTAAACATTTTCTCATCAATCAGGGAACAAGTGGTTTTGTGGCTCGTGCATAGATGTAATTGGGTCAAAAGTGTTGTGCAGAGGTTGACTCTCCGTTTTCGGGGAGTGTAGTTTATCCGTGTTAACCCACCAATTCACAGACTTGGGGTGCTAAGGGACGTTTTCGCTATCAGATTGTATGAAGTAGCAGCGCAGGGTGAAGTGAAACTCTGCTCGAAACAGAATAGCGGACGTGCCCCGTCGAGTCTCCCGACTCGTCGCAGGGTGTACCAAGGACGTTCATGAAACGCATCAAACTGCATAGTCGATCACTACTCTTGCTCTGCACAGCGTGCTTGCTCGGTGTACTCGCCGTTGTTGGAGCCGGTGTTGCCGGTCCTTTCACGGTGGTTGAAGACAGTGCGCATGAGCTTGTGATCGAACTGACTCTTACTGACTGGGAAACCCGGCAGTTCGAGGATGGTGTGCTTCATCTCCCGGCGGGCTCGGGGATTGACAGCCGTGCGGGCATGCGTCTTACTCCTTATTTCTCCCGCTTGATTGCCTTGCCATCGTCTCGAAAACCACAGATTGTGATTGAAGAACAGCGTTGGGGGCAGTGGCGTTCAGGTCTGGCTCCGCAAGGTGATGCACCTGCGGACAACATGCCGGTTTCACGTCTGGATGATGTGGGAACGGTGATTTTCAGCGATCCTCATGTGTGGCGCAATCGTAATGTGTCCCACTTGTTCGTCGTCCCAGTTCGCGAACAGGACGGTGGCGTTTTGCCTCTGGAATTCATTCGCGTTCGGATCATCTATCCTGGCGTGCAAAGTGGTCTGCGGACTATCCCGGATCGTCTCGTGCGCAACGGCTTGTTGAACGGTGAAACCGCTCAGGCGTGGGGAATCCCGCGAACGAGTGAGCGAAGCCACGGCATTGCGACACTGGATTGGCCTGACGGGCTGATGGTGCGTATGGAGATCGAGCAGGAAGGGATATATCAGATTACTGCCAGTACGTTGGCCTCGCACGGTATAGATGCTAGTGGATTCGATCCCCGTAAGTTCAAGTTGTACAACAACGGCGGGCAGAGGTTGCCGACATCGCCAGCCACCGAGCGTCCGGACTCACTGATCGAGAATGCAATCCTGATCGAAGGCGAAGCGGACGGCAGTTTTGACAGTGGCGACCGAATTCTGTTTTACGGTCGTTCGGTGAATACATGGCTACCCGGGTTGACGGTTGGCTCATATACGCACACCAACAATCCATTCACGCGTCGCAATGTGTACTGGCTACAGGTCACGAATGACGGGCCAGACGGCAAGCGCATGATGGATGCTCAGGCGATTGATGCTATTACCTATGATGCCGAAGTTGCACGTTCCCGGATCTATGTCGATAACGATATTACAATCTTCCACAGCAATTCTCACCCGGAATCGGGCTTGAACTGGTACGCCAAAGAACTGCTCACCGGCGAACAGTATTCGACCACTTTTGATCTGGATTATCCGATTGCAGCTTCCGACGCAAGCCTGCGTTTCAGCATGCGCAATTTGGGTGGATTTACTAACCAGGCGGCCATATTTGTCAATGGCACAGCGGTGGATACGGTCAACCTGAACAGTGAATCACAGACAGTTTCTATTCCGGACGGTGTGCTGCATGATGGATCAAATACGTTCAACTTCCGGCTGCTGGGCGGACGGGTGTTTTTCAACTATTTTGAGGTGGATTACCTGCGCACGATCGAATCAGATGACGGACGTCTTTATTTCGATCAACTCCCAGATGATGGTGTAGCTCGCATTGAGTTCACCGGGATGGACAACCCGTGGTTGTTCGACATTCAGGATTTTGAAGATGTGAGATACACACGTGGTGAGATCGTCAATATTTCGACACAGGTAACTAGTCCACGCCGTCTTATGGCTGTCCAGGATGACAAACTGTTATCACCAGTGATGGTCAGCGAGGAAGGATTCGGAGCGACGGAATATCCAAATGGTTTGCGAGATCCAAACCTGTCACCACAGACGATATACATCTACCACTCAGATTTCGAAGATGGTGTCCGTCAGCTAGAAACGTACGTCGAGGAACGAGATGAGCGCGAGGTTCTCTGCGTTGACATCAATGATATCTTCAAGGAGTTCGCGTGGGGATTGTATGATCCAGTAGCAATTCGCGACTACCTGAAGTACGCTTATGAGAATTATTCGATCCCACCAGAATCAGTGCTGCTTGTTGGCGACGGTGATTACGACTATCGCAATATCGCATCAGATGCTGATAATAACTGGATGCCGCCTTACGAGGATGGTGTCATCTGCCGTGACTACTGGTACGTACAGTTTGCAGTGAACGATGTGACCCAGATTCAGATGGTAATGGGACGTCTGCCAGTACAGTCTAATGCCGAGCTCGAGATATATCTCGACAAGTTGCAGCGCTACGAGAATGACAGTGACCTGGGCGCATGGCGATCCCGGTTGGTAATGGTCGCGGATGATGAATATGTTGAAACTGGTCCGACGATTCAGGACCAGATTCACATGGAACAGGCTGAAGAGTTCGCAACCGAAGCCGCTCCTGATTTTATCACAGTGAAGAAGATCTACATCGGTACATACCCAACAACGTTTGATCCATCAACTGGTGGTCGACGAAAGCCTGCTGCCACCTCCTCTCTGCTCAATGAGATCAATCGTGGCGCGTTGATGGTCAGCTTCATCGGACATGGTAACGCGCATGTATGGACCCATGAGTCGGTGCTGCTGGACACACGTGACAACCAGTTGATCGACAGCGGACACCGGACACCTTTCTACCTCGCGGCGACATGTTCGTGGGGTCATTTCGACCGCCCGCAGAATGAAGCACATCCAGAACAACTGCTCGTGCAACCGGGCGGGGCAATTGGTGTGGTTGGGGCGACACGGTTAACAAATGCGTACAGCAATAACCGGTTTGCGTTGGCATTCTATGAACGTGTGTTCGACCGCGCGGCAGGATTGAGCGCTGGTGAAGCGCTGCAGATGGCGATGATTGACCATCCTGAAGGGACGAATCAATATTATCATTTCTTCGGTGATCCAGACATGATGTTGGCGTTACCAGTTCTCGACGCCGGCATGACCCAGATAAATCCCGACAGCTTGTTGGCAATGGGTACAGCTCAGATAAGTGGTGAAGTTCTCGCGCCTGACGGGACGCCGCTACCTGATTTTGACGGCGAAGCACTGGTAACGGTATACGACAGTGCGGATACATTGACTTACATCTATACCGATTCAAATGGCGATCCGGATGATGAGCTGGATTACCTTGTCGCGGGAGGAACGTTATTCCGTGGCCTTGTGACTGCTGAGGCAGGATCATTGCGGGCGGAATTCATTGTCCCGCGTGATGTGAAATATGGCAGCCAGAACGGTACCGTCCACATGTATGTCTTCAACGATGAAACGGACGGTGTCGGTTCGACAGGGGGCGTTCAGATCTCGACAGAATCAGCAAACAGCAACGATGCTACTCCCCCAGAGGTCAATGTCTACTTCGACTATCCGAATTGGCGTGATGGTGACTTGACTTCATCATCGCCCACTTTATTCGTGGAATTGAATGATTCCAGCGGAATCAATCTCACTGGTGAGATTGGTCACGACATTCGTGCGGTCATTGATGGAACCGAGGAGATATTGCTGACGGAGACGTTCACCTACGACCGTGATAGCTACACTCAAGGTATTGCGGAAGAACGGTTGTTTGAGCTCGAACCGGGCGAGCACCATATGGAAGTGTGGGCGTGGGACAACGCAAACAATTTTGCGCGTTCAGAGACAAATTTCGTTGTGCTCGAGGCTGATCAGGAGTTGGCGTTGAACAACGTGCTCAACTGGCCAAATCCATTTGAGCACCGCACCAGCTTCACTTTCGAATTGTCTACCGACGCAGAAGTGTCAATTAAGATTTTTACCGCCAGTGGCCGAGAAATACATAAGATTGGCCCGATTCAGTGCCAGGCGGGTTTCAACTATCCAGCAAGTGGTTCAAGCCAGGAATTGGAGTGGGACGGGCTTGATCAGTACGGGGATCCGGTAGCAAATGGCGCTTACTTGTACGTAATCAAAGCCACCGCTTCAACAGGTCAGAAGGCAGAAGAGGTTGGCAAGCTGCTCCGGATAAGGTAACTTCGCAAATTCAAACTTTGCATAAACTCATAGTAACGAGGAAGTAGTCATGAGCAGGATGAGTTGGGTACGGCGGATTTCGACCGTCGTGCTGATCGCCCTTGTGGTTGGCGGAGTTGGTTCCGCGCACGCTGCCAGTGTCTCCCAGGCGGGTGTATTGTTCCTGAAAATCTCTCCGGGCGCGCGTCCTGGCGGTATGGGCGAAGCGTTTGTCGCGTTGGCAGACGATGCGACTGCAACCTGGTGGAATCCGGCCGGTCTGGCGTATGTACCATACAACGAAGCGACGCTGATGCATTCCAACTGGCTGCCACAGTTCAAGTTCAACGACTTGTACTACGATTTCATCAGCTATGTGCACAAGGTGGAAGATTGGGGAACGTTTGGGACGAACCTCGTATTCCTCAGCCTGGGTGAGAGCATTCGTACGGACGAGACCGGTCGTGAGCTGGGAACGTTTAACTCGTACGAAATGGCGTTAACAGGTTCGTACGGTTCGCCGATCACCAACGACGAAAAGATGGCTGTTGGTGTAAACATGCGCTTCATCTATTCCAACTTGTCACCAGTTGGTGCGGGTTCGGAAAAGGGTACTGGTACCGCAACGAGCGTGGGAGTGGATATCGGCTGGCTGTATCACACACCGATTACTAACCTGAATCTCGGTGCGAACCTGTCGAACCTCGGTCCGAAGGTTGCGTACATCGACCGCGCGCAGGCTGACCCGCTACCGTCCAACCTCAAGATCGGATTCGCGTATCACATCGTAAAGAGCCCGTACAACACCCTGACCATCGTCGGTGACGTGGACAAGGAGCTGGTCTATCTCGATGACAAGGGTGAATCTGATCCGTTCTACCTGGCGATGGTACGTTCCTGGGGCGATGGCCCATTCTTCGGCACGCTGATCTATCACACCGGTATGGAATACTGGTACACAGATCTCGTTGGACTGCGTGTTGGTTACTGGAATGATGAATTGGGCAAGGTTAAGCCGATCACTTTCGGCGCCAGCCTGAAGTATTCGCTCTACCGTTTCGACTTCAGTTATGTCCAGGCGGGCGAGGGTCATCCGCTTCAAGACACCATGCGTTTCAGCCTGTCGATCGGGTTCTAAAAGACGGCTATGAGCTGTGAGCTTTGAGCTGTGAGCAAACAGCTAATACAAAGCACGTCATTCTGAACGGAACGTAGTGAAGTGAAGAAGATCCAACTTCTGCTGATTTTGCTAAGCTGGACCTTCTTCATCCGGCATTCGCCAGATTCAGAATGACGTGATCGGAAGCCTGATCTTGAGATTCGCCGGTCAGTTCAATCATCTAAAGGTTGCTAGCACGGTCGCATCAAGGACCAGTGCGCATACGAGTAATACATGCACACACGCACACGCATCGCCCTTCCAGGATTGCTAATCCTTGTGATCACGTTGTTGCTGCCAAATCTGGCGGCAGCTGTGTCACGTGCTATTGATCCGGTGCCATCTGTTGCCGGACTGCAACCGTCCCGGGTGATCACGAACAACATTGACAGTGACTACTTCACGTTTCCCGGCGATCTGCCGGACACCCTGCGTGTGCTCGCGATTCGTGTTCATTTCCAGCCGGATACGCTCTCGACTACGTTCGGCGACGGCGACTTCATGTATGATTTTCCGGACACGGTCAATCAGGCTGGTTGGCTGCTCGATCCGCCGCCGCATGACCGGCAGTTCTTCCAGGATCATCTGCTCGCTGCAAGGAATTATTTCGACAAATACAGCTATGGCAAGCTGACGCTGGCAGGCGTTGATAGCTCGGGCGAAGGCGGTGATGTGTACCCGCTGGATAGTCAGGCATCGTATGAGCTTCCGTACCCGATCTGGCACATCAACTACGGTAATGACGACCACCAGCGTCTCAACGAGAAGCTGGTACAGTTGTTCGCCGATGCGTGGACTCTGGCGGACGCTGACCCGGATGTGGATGTTTCCAAGTACGACATGTTCATCGTCTTCCACGCCGGTGCCGGTAACGAATTCGACACCGGTTATGACATGACACCGTTTGACATACCGTCGGTGTTCATTTCTGAGAACGACCTCGCTGAGTTCGGCAATCTGCCGAACGGTATTCAGCTTGAAGAAGGCGTGGTCCCGAACGGTATCATCCTGCCAGAGACGCAACGTCAGCCGGGTGTCGATGTCGGCATGCACGGAACCGTTGTCGCGCAGATAGGCTTCGCGATTGGCCTGCCGCACCTGTACAATACAGAGACCGGCGCTGCTGGGATCGGGATGCTCGGCCTGATGGATCGCGGCTTCGGTGGATATTTCGGCACGATACCACTTCCACCGAGCGCGTGGTCACGAGTATTCATGGGCTGGGACACACCGGTTGAAGCCAGCGCGTTCAGTGAGTTGGATACAGTGCGTGTCGGTGGTTTGCATCTGCCGGATGACGTGTTCAGCACATCTCTCGAAGATCCTGACGATGTCGTGCGTCTGCTCCGCATCCCGATCACGGACACAGAATACTACCTCGTCGAAGCCCGGCTACGTGATCCTGATGAGGACAGCCTGACCTACGCCGTTGATCGTGATAACGATACCCTTTGGTTCCACGATAATTATTCCTGGGAAGCTCAGGAAGGTTTTGGCGTAGCTGTCGAATATGAAGATTACGATTTCGACATGCCGGCGAGCGGCGTGTTGGTTTGGCATATTGACGACCGACTGATCCGTAACCGTTACGCAGACGACCGCATCCAGAACGATTTCGACATGCGTGGGATTCGTCTCGAGGAAGCGGACGGCACGTGGGACATCGGCAACGAATACCCGTTCCTGACGGCTGGCGACGGCACCGAATACGGTTACTTCGCAGACGCGTTCTACCGTGATAACGAGTTCTGGCGCGAGTCGAACCGCCCGTTGTTCAATCCTGAGTTCTCGACGAACACGCACCCGTCTTCAGTAACCAATGATGGTGGCTACACGCACCTGACGTTCAGCCGTTTCAGCGGCATCGGCGACACGATGAGCTTCCGCATCAGCAACAGCTGGGTGGAAGAGGAGTTCCCGGTTCAACTGGATTGGGATCATGTTTTTGACATCAGCGCCGGCGATTTCAATGGCGATGGTATTGATGAAATCGTCGTTCTGGGCGCAGATGACTGGCCGGCACAAATCGCAATTATCGATAGTGTGGGAATTCAGCGCTATGACCTTAGCGAAGTCAATACCCGAGACAACTTGGGATCTCATATGGCTATTGACGACATGGATCTTGACGGCGATGATGATCTAGTAATTACGCTGAATGGCGCTGGTGGGTACGCGGATAATGGTATCCTGATCGCCAGTTTTGAGCTGGGAACCAATGAATTTTCGACCAAATCATTCATCATTGATGAGACTTACAACTATCGCTCAATATCAGTTGCGAAAGCTGCTGACGGAACACCTTATGCAATCGCCCAATGCTTGAAAATACCGGAAGAAGATCTACGCATCGTTGCTCTCAAATACGACGATCCAGTGGATGAGCCTTCGATCGATACAACGTTTGCAACGGGTGGTCTTTTTGTACGATCAGGATTCACGATAATCCCGGAAGATCCAGTTGACGGTCACGATGCCATCATCTGGATGACGAATATGGATGTTCTGCAACTGAATCTGTCTGCCGGGACGGTGAACCTCATTGATACTCAGGATATCGATGTGGAGCTGGAGTTCCAGGAATGGAACCTGCACGATGTGATCGCATCAGATTTCGATGGCGATAGATCGCCAGAATATGTGGGTATGAATTTCGACGGTGGTGTTGATGACAATGGTTACATGATCCTTCTGCAATTCACTGAATCCGGTCCGGATTCCTGGCCGACGCCACACGTCACGACCATTCCATTGGACTGGTCCCCTTACGAACTTAGGGTGCTGGACCTGGATAATGATGGAATTCCTGAACCTGCATGTCTGACAGGAAATTCGAACGAATATGACATATTCGGGATTGAGTTGAACGGCATTGTATCAGAGGGATCTCCGCTGACACTAAGTTCTAAAGGTGGATCACCTTTACCGTATAATTCCTTAGTTATCGATTCAGATGGTGATGGTAATCTTGAGTGGTTTTCTTCGACAACAGGTATGAGCGATTCCTGGCCACCTGTCAGTATTGCTGCTTACGATGTATCCGATGGTCGCGTGCTTCCTGGTTTTCCACTCAGCATTCTGACTGATCAGGAGACGAACAGAACACGAATGTTCGTAACGGATCTTGATTCAGATGACAATCTGGAATTCGTTGCAACGTCTGGAATGCCTTGGGGACTTCGCATCACAGCTTACAACCTCCCCGGTTTCTCGGGTGAGAAGCAGGTGTTGTGGAGCGAAGAGGGTGGGAATCCGGCGAACACACGATATGTGTCATACGATCCGGGTGAGACCGCAACGCGGGCACCGTTCACGATGGACGACGCATACTGCTGGCCCAACCCGGTGATGCAGGAGGATGTCGCGCACTTCCGTTATCCGGCGAAAGACGGGAATGCTGAAGTCGTGATCTATGACATCGCCGGACGTGAACATCTAACGCAGAGTGGATCATCGAGCGGCGGTTTGGAAGTTGAGCAGGCAGAGATTGAAGTGGATGTGTCGGCGTTGCCGTCCGGCGTGTATGTGGCCCGGCTCGAGGTCGGGGGTGAGGTCAAATTGATACGTTTTGCGGTGGTTAATTGATGCGCTTTCCTGCACTAGATACGTCGCTACGTCGCGCCCTGATTGCTTTCTTCGCGATCATTGTGAGCATTCTTGTGTTCGCGTGGATCGCGTTCGGTCAGTACGGCATGGCCAACCATCCCGAGCTGAACTGGCAGACGTCCGAGACGGACCATTTCTTCATCCATTACGACACCACCGCCGCCCGCACCGCGATGGTGCTGGCCAAGATCGGCGAAGAGATTTATCCGACTTTGACCGATCTCTACGACTACGAGCCGGACACCAAGATTCACTTGATCGTCAAGGACACGGACGATTACGCGAATGGCGGCGCATACTACTACAACAACAAGATCTGGATCTGGGCGACACCGCTCGACTATGAGCTACGTGGTACCAAAAACTGGCTGCGCGATGTGTTGACCCATGAGCTGACACACATGCTGCAGCTCGGCGCAGCGCGCAAGCTGCCGCGCAGTGTTCCGGCGGCGTACGTGCAGGTGATGGGCTACGAGGAGGAGAAGCGTCCGGATGTTCTCTACGGCTATCCGAATGTGCTGACCAGCTACCCGTTCGCGATGACGGTGATGCCGATGTGGTTCGCGGAGGGCACGGCGCAGTATAACGATCCGTCCTATCGTTTCGACTTCTGGGACAGCCATCGCGACATGCAGCTCCGAACTCGCGCACTGAACGGCGAGATTCTCAATCTCGACAACATGGAAGTGTTCGGCAAGAACAGTGTTGGCAACGAAGGCGTGTATAACCACGGCTACAGCCTTGTTAAGTACATAGCTGAGAAGTATGGTGTTGAAAAGCTGCGTGAGCTGACCGAAGAGCAGAAACGTTTGACCCGTGTAAGCTTTAACTCTTCCTGCCGCGCGGTGCTTGGCATCAGCGCGTACGAGTTGCACGACGATTGGGTCACTTACCTGACTGATTATTACACGAATGCGACGGACAGTATTCGTGCACATCAGGTTGCGGGCGAGGTTATCGACACCGTTGGTAGCGCAAATCTGTACTCGCGTTTCAGTCCGGACGGCGAGACGTTGTACTACGTCAGCAACCGTGGCGCGGACTACTTCGGGCAGAGGAATCTGTACGCACTAGACCGCAGGGTAGTAGACAATCCTGGCAGCAGCTTTGATGAAGATTCGGATTTCGATCATGAACCCGAGCTGATCGCGAAAGCTGTGACACACGGTTTCGACATCACCGCTGACGGTCGTTGGCTGGTCTACGCGAAGCACACGTTGCAGCGCAACGAATCGAACTACAGCGATCTCTACCTGTATGATCTTGAAGAAGAGAAGGAACATCGGCTGACGAAAGCCGGGCGGGCGTGGGAACCATCTTTCCACCCGGACGAGAACAAGCTGGTCTTTGTCGTCAATCGTGACGGCACCCTCGACATCGCAACGCTGGACTTGCCGGAACGTGACCACTGGGACGACTTCGATCCGGTCCCGGCGGATTCTATCCACAAGCTGACTGACTGGCGGGATGGAAGGCGAGCCTATCGTCCGGAGTTCAACCCGAAAGACGGTTCAATTCTGTTCGCGATGAGCCGCGATATCGGTCGCGACATCATGATGATTGACGCCGATGGCTCGAACCTGCGCGCCGCCGTAGACGAAAAGGGCGACCAGCGTGACGCGATCTGGGGTCCAAGCGGTCGGATTGTGTACTACGCGTCTGATCAGACCGGCATTTTCAACATCTACCGTCACAACTTGGCAACCGGGCAAACTGATCTGCTGACGAACACAATTGGCGGAGCGGTTTCGCCGACGCTATCGCCATACGCGATGACGATGGTCTTCAGCGACTGGCAGGTTGATGGGTACAAGCTGTCACGTCTTGACCGACCGTTACCATTGCACCCGCGCACGGCCGAATACGGCAGGGAATACACGGATCACATCCCCATCGCGTTGTATGACGATTCAGATGTCGATACGCTGGCGAGCAAGCATTACAAGCCGATGTTTGAGCAGGTGTTTTTCGTTCCGCGGATCGCATGGGATTATGGATCGTTCAAGCCGGGCGTTTACATGTTCAGCAGCGATTTCCTCGAGAAGCTGAACTTCTTCGGCGGGTTCGACATCAACACAGAGGGTGAGTTTGATGCCATTGGGATGCTCGATTTCACCGCCTTCCGGCCAACATTTTTTACGCTCGGATATTACCTGACACGTAAGGACAGCGAACGGTTCGAAGACCCGTTCGTAATCGTGGATGAAGTCGAAGATGAGAATGACGTACTTATCCCGATCTATGACAAGTATGGGGTGGATTACACTTTCAACCTGATGCTGTTCGACATCGGGGCGCGGATGAACCTCGCTGAGTACCTGGATGGCGAGTTGCGCGCATCAATCAGTCGATATGAGGCGAATCTGAAGTACGAGGATGGATTCACCTTCCATTACACGTATTTCATCGGGAAAAGCTATCAGGCGCGTTTCGACTACAACACCATGCCGGCGATGATCAAGGGCAATGTGCACCCGCGCGCGGGAACACGCGCTCAACTCACAGTCGCCTTCGAGGACAACCAGTTCATCGACGGCTTCGAGGTCAACGCGTCGGCGTTAACGTTGCAGGAAGTGTACACGAATTACAAATACTTCCGTGTCGAGGGTGATGCGACCCATTGGTACAATCCGCTGGGACGATTAACCGTTCAGCCGCGTCTGCGGGCCGGTTACCTTGACAAGCAGGTCGATCCGTTCATGCACCTGTACGCTGGTGGTTTGCACGGGATGCGTGGCTACAGCTTCTACAGCATGGGCGGGACACGCAAGGTGATCGGATCGGTGGCGGTGCGCCATCCATTGTGGGAACCGAATCGTCCCCGGACAGGCTGGCTGCACTGGGATGGGTTGTATGCGGGTGTTTTTGGTGATGTCGGCGATGCCTGGCGTGAACGTGATTTCGATGTGGATCAGATCAAGACGGATATCGGGCTCGAGTTGCGCGCGAAGTTCTATTCGTGGTACGGCTATCCGACCGCAGTGACCTTCGCAGCAGCGCGTGGACTGGACACGGTGAGCGTCACCGAGAACAACAATACGACCGTCTACGATCCAGAGTGGAAGTTCTACTTCACTGTACTTTTCAACTTTGAAACGATATTTCCCTTAGGGGGAACACGAGGAGACCACCGATGAAGTACGGAAACCTTGCGCTGTTGGGGATACTGATGGCGCTGATCGCGGCCCCGAGCTTCGCTACGAGCAACGTGGCGGAAACGGCTGAATTGTCACCGGTTTTTGTTCAGTCCGAGCTGCCAGCGTTGGACGCTGAGATGGATCTGGACGCATGGAACGATGCGACCATGAACTCATCATACAGCCAATTCGATATGAACCGCCGTCTCGCGATGGGTCTGGACCAGGATCCGGACGATGGCGAAGTCGAAACTGTGACCGCCGGTGATGAAGATGTTGCGTTGATGGAGGCGAACAAGAAGAATCCGGGCCGCGCGTTGTTGCTCAGTGCGATCATGCCGGGCGCGGGCGAAATGTACGCGGGCAAAACCTGGCGTGCAGCCGGTTTCTTCGCGCTGGAAATCGCGAGTTGGGTTGGTGCCATCTACTACGCGCAGGAGGGTGAGGACAAGGAAACCTTCTACGAAAAGTACGCCGATAAATGGTATCACAAAAATGTCTACCGCGCAGTTGAATATGCTGCGGCACAGGATCCTAACATCAAAGTTCCGTTTACTGGTGGACAGGGTGAATGGGAAAATTATGACTGGCAGTCGAAGCTGGCGTATCTCCCGGACAACTTTACTCATGAGCTGCCGGACGAACGCACTCAGCAATACTACGAGAACATCGGTAAGTACATGACCCAGTTCGGTTATGGGTGGTATGACTGGTTGCTTGGACAGGGCATAAATCCGGAAGAACCAAGTACTTGGGGTCCTGCAGCGGCCTCGTACGCATCTGGTGTCGGCTACGAGTGGGATGGAACAAGCCAGCGAGCCAATTTGTACATCGACATGCGTGATGAGTCGAACCAGTTGCTTGACCGCAGCGCGGTGTTCTTCTCGGTGATCATGGTCAACCACGTTGCGTCAGCGTTACACGCAGGTTTCACCGTCCGTGCGATGAACAAAGATTTGGAAGTTTCACCGGAAATGGGCAACATCTGGCACAATGACGAACGTGTCACAACCGCCGGCCTGCGGTTCAGGTTCTAAGATTGTTTTGCCCCGACTTGCTCGCAAGTCGGGATGAAGAAGTGCTGAAGTGTTTAAAGGAATGGTGCCCCTGCGGGCTTCGTCAGCAGGGGTTACCCCAAGGATTCGACTTTCGAGATCCCGACTTGCGAGCAAGTCGGGGCAAACACAAGTAACCGGACGCCTGATGCTCCGATTAGCTCTCACATCGATTCTGTTGTTTGTCTCTGTTTCCGCGACGTTCGCGAGTGACACACCTGTTCCGTGGCGCGACCCGGCGGTGTCGTCGGATAACTACGTGCAGGCTCAACTCACCAGCGCAGACGTAAGCTCCGCGGATCGGATTTCGGAATTTCTCGCGGACGGTCAGAAACCACCAGAACGCAGCTTCGATGACGAAGAGGGTCCGGTCTACCAGGTCGGGTTGACGGTGGACGAGAAGGCTTACCTGCGTAAGAAACCATCGGAAGCATTTTTACGCTCAGCGGTGCTGCCTGGCTGGGGACAACGGTACGGCGAACGGAATATCCGAGGTGCGATCTTCTCCGGTGTCGAGGTTGGATTGTGGACGGCGTTGCTGCTTAGTCGTCAGGATTGGATTGAAGGTGAGGATGATTACATGACGTTTGCCCGTCAGCATGCAGGCGTTAGTGGAAGTCCAGACCACCAGTACTATGTCGACATTGGCAATTACAACACGATGGACGAGTTCAACGACGCCCAACGTCAACAACGCCAATATGCTGACCAGTATCGCAACCGTGCGGATTACTGGGAATGGGATACGACAGCAAATCGTGAATTGTTCAAAGACATTCGCATTTCGGCGGATGAGTCGAAGCGGCGGATTTATTATTTTGTCGGCGGGTTGGTTCTAAACCGGATCGCGGCGTCGATTGACGCGACTCGGGGTCTGAGCAAACGTCAGAAGGATCTGCGTGCGAAAGAAGCGAGCTTCAGCTTTGGTGTCGGATTCAACGAGTATACGCGTGGCCCGGCATTGACGGTGAATTGGTAATACTTGTCATCCTGAGCATAGCGAAGGATCTCTCTTTATACGGGACACTTTGAGGACAAAGTGTCCCCTTGTTTTTCCGATTATTCCGTGTATTCCGTGGTTATAATTTCTTCTTCTTGTTCGGCGGTTCGGATGCGACCATCTCCATGGCTGCGTTGACAAACCACGCCCAGTCGTCATGGTATTCTGGCGCATCTCCCTTGATCCATTCGATCCACGTCGCCATTGGCTTCTTGCCATTCATCGGGTTGAACGCTTCGACATCGTCCCGCGCCATTGCTTTGTCGTAAAGTGTGGGCGGCATTTTCATGATCAGACCGTCCGACCCGACCATCAGGAAGAACTTGTTGTTGGCTACGATTCGCCAGCCTGGGTGGCCCATCATCTGGGCGCGTTCGATGGACGGTTCTCTCTTAAGCTTGTCCTCACACAATTCGAGCAGGTCTTCGCGGTAACGGTGTGGCATCGTGTCTCTCACGGTTCATGATCTGGTGTGCAGAAGGTAGGATAGAAACAGAGTGAATGCTATACATTTGTTCAGCAAATTGGAGAATGTCATTTGGCCCGATTTGCTACGTCAAGTCGGGTGTCCGGTACATGCTGGTAGGTATGGGAAACCTGCCTTGCGTAGCAAGACAGGCCACATGCAGTAGTTAACATAGATCCGTCGAGTGGCCCGGGGCTGACCTGTCCGCCGTAGCTTCAGCGAAGGCGGAACCCCGGGTTTCATGTCGTAGGTAGCCCGGCATCTCCGCATGCCGGTGAACAAGCGTATGGTGCCCGTGGTAATCCGTCGCAGACGGTTACCGCGGATCATCCGCAGTTAATCTGTTTTGCGTTTGTTGCTCCAGGCTTCCTCCGGCAGACTCCAGACATGAGTGTTTAGGGTTTTGATTTTTCTTTTCCTCACACCTCAGAACTCATACCTGCTTTTGAGTCACTTCATCAACACGATCTTCCGTGTTGCGATGTGTCCGACATCCGGCATCTCAGCGCGTACGAAATAGATCCCGCTGGCGAGGGTGGACGCGTCTACGGTTAGTGTGTGTGTCCCGGCGATGTGCGGACCGTGCGCGACCGTCATAACCTCCTGCCCGAGTACGTTGAACAGAGCAACATTCAGCTCGCCGGGCGCTGGCAACGATAGCAATATCGTCGCAGTGGCGTTGAACGGGTTGGGGTAGATCGGATCGATGGAGAATTCGTCGGGAAGAGCGTTTGTTTCATGTTCATCTATGCCTGTATTTGGGAACGAAATCCGCTGAGTGAACAACGCCCCCGGGCTGTCCCAGCCTTCGTACAAGCGGTTTTCAGCCCACAAGACAATTGATCCGTCTTCTCCATCCCAGATGTGATCGTACAGCGCGGGTATAAAGTGATTGACGCCCGATCCGAGACGCAGGATGTTGCCATCGTACTCACCGTTCGGGCCGACATGCGCGCAGAAAACACCCAATATTTCATACCGCATTCGCAAAGCGACGTTCGCACTACCATCTGGAAAGGTTTGGATCAATCCGTCATTGGCGTTCTGGAAATAGAGCGGAGGATCGAAGATGGGGCTTCCTTCACTGTCGAATCGTTGGACCATGTATTGGCGGGCGTCGTCATCTGAAAATCCGATCCAGAAGCTCGGCGAACCTGTATCTAGCGTGGAGGCATGAAATTCACGAATGTCAGAATTTTCGGTGGTATGCAGAACCCTACCATCCTCTTCCCATTGTTTGATCCCTTGATGACCTAATAGTTGGGCGCGAATGTTCAATTCGTGATCGTACCAGATGATAAACGAGAATCCACTCCATGATGAAGTGTGGATCTCGAAATAGTGTGGATACATGTCTGGTTCAATTAGCGTGTCCCACAGGATTTCGCCAGAAATGTTCATTCCAATTGCGTGAAGCTCATCGTTTTCTCTGTAGAGTAAGGTCAACAATTGATGTTCTGAGTCATATCGCAGACCTTTCGGATTAGGATCTTCGCCTATTCCTTCCAAACGAAGGAAGTCATACCCGGCGCTTTCCCATTGTGATGTTCCATCGGCGGCGACATACACCATGCCGATACTCTCGTAATCCAAGTCATAATCAGCATAATGGAATGCTGCGAACAACCCGCCCTGCTCATCCAGAGCAGTTCTCAGTCCGGTGGTTGTCGGACGCACCTGAACATTTTCCCCAAACAACATCCCGGCATCACCCCACAGCGCGTTTCCATTTGCATCCAGCTTCTGGCAAATGTAATCCGGCCATGTTTCCCTGTCCGGTCGGGCAATGATCCCATAGTAGAGATTACCCTGATGGTCAGCTTTCTGCACCATATCGACAAGACTCAACGTGTTTGTGTCAACTTCGAGGCCAGGTATTATGCAGATGCCATTGTCTTGAAACAGGAGTTCTCCATCGTCAAGCGTGATCTTCTGCAGGAAAGGCAGGCTGGCTTGGTAGTACCGAACATCATCCCATGATACGCGCACTTCTCCGTTCCAAAGCGAGAGCAGTGCGTCGCTGTATTCAGACATGGTTCCGATAAACCCACGAACAACGGTGTTCCCAGCATCAGGGGTCAGCATCAGTCCGCTCACGGGGTCGTACAGCCTGTAACGTGTTTCCAGATAGGGGCCCTGGTAGGTAATGCCGACCACGTTGACATGTTGGTTTGTATACCCAACCATCAAATCTTCGTAATAGATCAGCGAAAACGGATCATAATCAGAAGACAACACGCCATCACTTGAAATATGGAGGTAAAATGTGTTGTAATCGTTGTCATGCAAAAGCATTGCGATTCCGCCGAAACCGTCTGTTGAAATAGCGAAATCGTCCTGATATCTTCCGAGATCTTGGATGTGCACGCGCTCATCCCATGCGTAGGCAACATCATCGCCGTTGATGGTCACGCGCTGCACAAAAACATCATTATCATTGCCTCGGACAACGTACTGATCCAGAACTACGATGAAAGAGTTCGAATCTGAAGGGACGGCGGCTACGACCTTATTATGTTCCCTGAATCCAGGAATAATCGGAACGCCCGGCCCAGCAACCGCCCAGGAGCCGTCTGGATACAGCCTGTTGACCATTGCTTGCAAAAACCAATCATCCTGATAACGCCTCCTGCGATCCCACGCAACAATCACTCCGCCTTCGCCATCACTTATCAAGCCGCCCTCATCCACGGAATATATGTCACGCACCGCAGGGTGATCCCAGACCAACACTCCGTTGGCATTTACACGCTTGGCCAGCAGTTCATGTGTGTTGTCCCACATGACGATCACCCCACCATCGCCATCAGGAAACAGTTTCAGCGGACCGTGATAGTCATACAATGTTTCAGGATATTGGGTCAGTAACAATCCGTCTTCCGGCCAGGATGGATCACGCTCGCCGGTATCAAACAGTAAGCGGTAAAGCCGAAGTTCATAATCGTAGTCAATGGGTTCGCTATCTGCGGCCACGACATACAACAGGTTGTCTTCACTCAGCAGGTAATCGAAGTTCTTGACGATTCGGTTGTCGGAATGAAAGGGAACACCGTGCGTCGCGGGATCAGGCGGATGTGACCAAAGTGGGGTACCGTTTTCATCAAATCGCTGGTAGTATAATGGTCCTTCAGCATAGTTGTGCCGCGGCTTGTCCTCGTTCATCCAAATCAGGAACCAACCGTCTCCCGTCTCAAACCCGAAAGCTCTGTACTGATGGCCAGATCCAGTGATCAGCGGTCGTCCCTCGTCCTCCCATAGAGGAGCCGCGTTTTCATCCAGGAGTTGAGCATGGAAGTCCCAGTCCGTGGTGTTTGGATGAGCCCAGATGACAAGCCCCTCACCAGGATTATTTCCCGGCAGCACGATTGATGGGTGCGGTTCAAGATGTGGCCGAATCGAGACACCAGTTTCCGGTTCCCAGATGGTTTGGGCGTGGAGGGAAAGGGGAAACAGAGCGAGCGGAAGCAGGAAGAGTGACAGCAGGAACAAGTGGATCATGCGATTCATTGGACACCTCAAGTGAGGATTCTTGATAAAGGATAATTCAGATTACACATAAGATACGTGCGTCTGTATGGAAATGCCAGTGATTTACCCGGTTCGGTAAAATCGAGCGTACAGATGGACTAGCCGGGCCTCAGGCATGGTCTGACATCGCAACGGGGGTAACGACTTGTGGTTAGACACTCCTATCTGTTGGCAGTACGGGATAATTTTCTCTATCTTTTATCTCCACATGTACTCCTCTTTCACAAGCGGACTGCATGGACAACAATAGACTGATATGTAGCGAACCCTATGAGGAGAAGGATGATGGGTGAGCGTTTAACGATGTCCCCGGATGTTGAGTTCATCAAGAGTGTGCAGGCTGCTGGCGGCGGCACGTTGAAGAAGTGCTATCAGTGCGCGACGTGCAGCACAGTCTGCGATCTGTCCCCTGCGGACAAACCGTTCCCGCGCAAGGAGATGTTGTGGGCGCAGTGGGGGATGAAGGACAAGCTGATCTCCGACCCGGACATCTGGCTGTGTCACCAGTGCAATGATTGTTCGACCCGTTGCCCACGTGAGGCGAAGCCGGGCGATGTGCTGGCGGCGATCCGGGCGTACATCTACGAGACGTTCTCCTTCCCACGCTTCATGGGTAAGGCGTTGGCCTCACCAGCAGCGTTACCGATCCTGTTCCTCATTCCGATGTTGATCGTGGCGGGTTTGATTTTTGCGAACCTTGAGTTCAACCAGGAAGCTTTGCAGCACGAGTTCGGTATTCATGAGCAGGTGACGCTCTCCACATTCTTCAGCACGCCGGAGGTGCATTTGACCTCGTTTGTCCCGGCGGGATATACGGAGATGTTGTTCATTGCGGGCAACCTGATAATCTTCATGTTTGCCGCGGTCGGATTGATGCGCTTCTGGAAGCAGTTGTCACATTCGGCTGCGCCTGGCGGTGGACCGGCGTTTGTCCCAGCCTTGATACAGACGGTCGTCGATATTCTAACCCACAAGCGTTTTGGCGAATGCGGGCAGAACCGTCCCCGCCGACTCGCGCACATGTTCGTGATGTACGGTTTCTTCCTGGCTGCAGCAGCGGCGGGATTGGCACTGATACGTGTGATCAACACCCATGTTGGCATCATAGAGGGTGAGTGGTTCATGTATGGTCATGGCCCGTCCGACCTGCCGAACCCGATCAAGTTTGTCGGTATGTTTGGTGGATTGGGCCTGTTCATTGGTGGAATCATGTTGGCGGTTCGTCACAACACGGACCCGGACGGCACTGGTGCCAATGGATACGCTGACAAGCTGTTCATGTGGATGGTGTTCTGGGTGGGTACGACCGGTATGCTGAGTTGGCTGCTGCGTTGGGCAGGTATGCCAACGGTCGCGTATCCGATGTATTACATCCACATCGTGGTTGTGTTCTTCCTGCTGTGGTACATGCCATACAGCAAGTTCGCGCACATGTTGTATCGTGGACTGGCGTTAGTCTGGGCGCGTCAGAACGGTCGTGAATTCGGCAAGGTTGAGGCTTTTGGTTCGGTCGTAATCACGCCGGAACCTGTTGCAGAACCTGTCGCTGCGATGGATGACGCTGAGCCCGAAAAAGAGGCTGAGCCTGCGGCTGTGTAAGGGAATAGGAATTTATTGAGATATAAAGCCGCGTCCTGATGGATGCGGCTTTTTCATGCCAAATCATCAAGATTGAAATCTCGATCTTAGTCCTGAGTGTCGGTTTCGACAACATTCAGTCGAGCGTTTACAATCCGGCTGTCAAGTCCTTTGCGGATGAGGCCAGCCTTGGTGTAGCGGAGGAATTTCTCATAGGCGGTTGAAACCGCGAGAATGGTCCCGTAGACACCGTCCCGGAAACCTTGTTGCAAGAAGTACTTCTTGCCGAAGGCAGTCAGCGCGTGACCGATTCCGACAAGTGGTCCGACGGTTCGGTTTGGATCGGCAGCGATCTTCTCAGCAGCCAGCGTGCTGTACAGATCTATTTTCGCCAGGTAGCTGGCGAATGTCGGGTTAGTGTGATGGTCTAGTGGGTGATGCAGCCGTCGCACGGCTCCGTCTACCAGAATCCGCTCGTGAACTGAGTCGCCAGTTACACGAAAAGAACCCCGTTTCATCAGGCGCAGAACCCAGTCCTGTCCCCAGCCGCTGTAACGCATCTCATGTCCGAGCAGGAATGAGCGGCGCGGGATTTCATAACCATCGGCATTGGTATTCTGGATTTGTTTAAGGATTTCGTTGGCGAGTGCCGGGGTGATGCGTTCGTCCGCATCGAGTGAGATCACCCATTCTGAAGTTGCCAGTTCAAGTGCCTTTGCCTTCGTCGGACCGAATCCTTCCCATGCCATTTCGACTACGGTTGCGCCTTGCTGCTGCGCGAGTTCACGGGTCTGATCATTCGAGCCGGTATCGACGACGATGCGTTCGTCCGCGAACTCGACCGATTTCAGGCAATCAACGATGTTGATTGCTTCGTCCCGGGCCATAATGACTACGGACACGCTCGGTGTCGGCACTTTGTTCGCTGGCGAATCGGTCATGAACTACTCCGGTTCAACATCTCGTGGTAAACGTCAAGGTAACGCCCGGTGATCGCGGGGATGGATACGTTATCCAGCGCCCACTGCTTTGCACGGCCAGTCATTGACTCAGCCAACTCCTGCGAAGCAAAGATGCGTTCGATCTGGTCGGCGAGGCATACTGCATCACCATGCTCGCAGGTCAGGCCACGGTCGGCGACGCTGTCCCGCATCCCGCCAGTCAACGTGGATACGACAGGGACATTGTAAACGAATGCATCGTATACACTGCTGTTTAAGCCTTCGGTTTCGTTGCCTGTGACAAGGAAGACATCGAACAGCGAGTAAAGGTCTTCGACGTCGTCAATGTGTCCGAGTAACTTTAACCGGTCCTCGAGCTCGTATCGTTTTATACGCTCCCGGACTCGTTGACCCATCTGGTTGTTACCGCACTGTAGAACCACAAAGTCCTGTCGCCTCCCAGCCAATTCGCGTACAGTTTCCACCAGCAGATCCGGATCTTTCTGGGGAACAAGATCGCCAATCCAGCCAATAATTAATGTGTTCTGAGGCACACTCATGGAATTGAGTACTTCGTGGGCACGGGCAGGGTCCAGATTACGCTGCCTGACAGTGGACGAAATCACATCAACGTGCTCCACACTGAAGGCATTCAGTGTATCCCTGATAGCTGTGCTGATCGCAACGCAGCGATCCGTCAATTGATATTTGAGCCGAGACTCGGGTCCACTCAGCGCAAAGTTGACACGACGGGTGTAGAGTACAGGCTTGCGATGCAGCGGCTTGGTGTAAACAGCTATCGAGTGACCTTTTGCTGACTGAGCGTGCACGATGTCGTATCCACGGGCTGCCCTCGCGCAGGTGAGGAACGCCTGCACCGTTGATCGGACCGGGTGAATGGTAACTGGCAGATCACGTACTGCCTTGTGCAACGGATAGCCGTCCCGACAGATCAGACCCACCTCGACTCCCGCGTCAATCAGGCCCTCGATGGTGTAGACGGTCTGACGTTCTCCGCCACGCCAGGTTCTTTCCGTGTTGATTTGCAGGACACGCATGTGCTGCCGTTCCGGTTTAACTGTCGTACATTGCAGCGCAAGATACGCATTCGAGCTGGATAGCCAACACCCCGGAGTGGTTTGGATGGACGGAGTAGATCTCATCCGTTTGCGCGATGAGTTGATTGACATCGGGAAACGTTTGGATACGCGTCAGTTGACGTCTGGCACGGAGGGGAATCTGTCCGCACGTCTGAATAAGGACACCGTCCTGGTCACCCGGTCCGGGTGCATGCTCGGGCTGCTTCGACAAAGGGACTTCGTGCGGGTGAGATTGTCGGATGGTCTTGTGTTAGACCGCTCCGGACCGCCGACATCTGAGCTGGGTGCTCACCTTGAGTTGTACCGTGCGGATGATTCAATAAAAGCGATTGTCCACGCACACCCCGTCTCGTGCATGGCGATTACGTTGCGAAACTGGTCACTCGAAGCGGTCCCGATTCCGGAGGCGGCGTATGCGTTGGGGAGTGTGCCGACGTGTGAGTTTGCGGTGCCGGGGAGTGACGAGGGCGGAAATGTTGTCGCGCAATGGGCTGGGAAACGCGATGTAATGCTGCTCGACCGTCACGGTGCGATTACGGTGGGTACGTCGCCATTTGAAGCGCTCGCGCGTATGAAGATGCTGGACGCTGTTGCGCAGACGGTTTTACTGGCTGGAGGACCCGATCAGATGAAGTCGTTGAGCCGTGCTGATGCCGAACGTGTTGCAACTCAAGCGATCAAAGCTGGTGGGCGTGAGGAAAGTGTAGCGGCTTGGTTGGATGGGCAGGGGTGATCACTGGTGATGAGGTGATGGGGTCATTCTGAACGAAGTGAAGAATCTAGTCGCCGATGATCGGAGTAGATGCGGGGCTAAAGTAGTTGTTTCCGCGTGACAGAAGTTCTTCCAGTCAAATTCTCGCTGAATCGATATTCGACGTTGTAATCCTCGTCTTCGTGACAACCAGATCCTTCGCTTCGCTCAGGATGACGACCTCTGCTACTACGCGTAAGTCGCTGAAGCGAAGCCCAGCGACAAGAAAGCGCTCACTAGCGCCAGAATTTCAGCCGATCCCAAATGCTCGATTCAGCGACATCTAACGATTCCTGCGAGATGGCGTACGCGAGTTCCTGCACCTTCTGGTTGGCGAGCGCATGCCATGCTTCGTAGTCCGGATCATTAGCGGTGGCGAGTTCGAGGGCTTCGTACGCTTCCAGCGCCTCGCTGATCTTGCCTTCCTGCACGAGCAGGGCGGCTAACTGGTAAAGAGCTTCGGGGTTGCCTGAATCGACACGGAGCGCGTTGCGGTATGTTTTGATCGCGTCATCCACCTGCTTGTTGGTCGCCAATGTTGCCGCGAGCGCGAGGTGGACAGACACATTCTGCGGGTCGAGCTTGGCAGCCTCACGGAAGGAACGGCTGGCAGTTACTACATCCTTCTGTTCAAGCTGAATCAGGCCTTGCAGGTAGTATGCGTGCGCGAAGCCGGGATCGATTTCTATAGCACGTTCGACAGCTATCTCAGAACCTGGCAGGTCACCCGCTTCACGCAGGGCGATTGATTGGTTGAGCCGATGCCAACCGGCTGGCTCGTTCGATTCCTCCGCCGCCATTCCGTATGCCCACGCGGCACCCTCATACAATCCAAGCTGGAAATGGGCGAATCCGAGCTCGCTGAACAGGATGGGATCGTGTTCTCCGTAACGTCTCGCCTGCTCCAACGCTTGCATTCCGAGCCGGTAGTGTCCCTGATGCACCAGCCGCACTCCTTGATCACGAAGTCTCACCGGGCTATCGAGCAACATGGATGGCGGACGATACAATCCGGATGTGGTGTATGATCCTCCCTCCAAAGGAATGATGGCGGCATCCCCCATGGGGACAAGGTTTTCGGGGACAACATCGAGCAGCGCAGCATCCTGATTTACCACCCATGCCAGAGCTTCCACTGCTGCCAGATTGTGGGGGTTGATTTCGAGTGCTTTCTGCAACGAGGCAACGGCATCCTCACGTTGTCCCAAACGTCCTTGCAGCACTCCGAGCGCAATGATTGACGATTCGTGCATCGGATCGAGCTCAACCGCTCGTTCATATGCAATTGAGGCTTCTTGGAAGCTTCCGGTTTCCGCGAGGGCACGAGCGTAGTTGCGCCATGCTGGGGCCATGTCCGGTGCTGCATCTATGCCTTTTCGATAAGCTTCAACGGCAGCATTCAGGAAACCGGTATCGGTGAGCAGTAAACCAAGAGTATTGTGTGCGGGGTAAAAGTCGGGCGCAATAGTCAGCGTTGTTTGCATGGCGGCGATAGCGTCTGGCAGTCGTCCCAGGTGGTGGAGAATGCGTCCAGCGCGGTACACAGCGCGGAAATGGGTCGGGTCGAGTTCGAACGCATCACGGTAATCTATGTATGCACGTTCGAGTTCACCTTCAGTCTCCAACGCACGGGCCTCGGCGAACAGTTGATTTGCCCGTCCGGAGGCTTCTCCGGCATCAATGTGGGCATACGCAACGCCCATTAACACCATAATCAGTGCGACCAACAACAGTAAGTATATGGTATTATTACGCATACAGGTTATCCGAATGAACTTGGCCGACTCTCTCTATTCGTATTATCGGCAGAATATCTCTTTCTCTCGAGAGTGAACAGCCACACGAGTTGTCTCCGATTTTATTAGTGTCTCCAAACATATGTCCTTTCAACCGGGCTGTGAAAACCCTAGTTTATTGCAACGGTTCACCGCACGGGTCCAGCGGCTACCCCTTCGTACACCCAACCTGGAAGATGGCCAGTTCCATCCGGTGATCCTAAGTCTTAATTTCTATTTACATCTTGATAGATCCGAGGAGGTTGTTTCCATGGCACGACTCACAGTTCTGTTCTTCTCCCTGATGTTATTAGCTGGTTTCACTTTTGCTCGCGATGATGCTCCGGCGGATGCGAGCGTCCGCCCCTACGAGGTTGTTTCTGATCCTTCCGGAATCACGATTGAGTTCGACGATTTGAACGTAAGCTGGGAATTGCTAGAAGATGGGAGCGAAATTCCTGTCATCGCTGGTGCGGGTGAAGTGGGTGTTGCTGGCGGACCACAGTTACCGGTGTACAGCGAATTGCTGGCGGTTCCGGATGGGATGAAGCTGGTGCTGCGAAATGTGGATGTGCATTGGCGTGATCTTGGTGTGAGAAACCTGGCGCATGACACTGGTCAGGAATTTGAGACGTCGCGTGACGTATTGCTCTACAACCGCATTGCTGAAGAATCCATAGAGACGGTCATCGTTGGAACAACTGGACGTTGGCGTGACTTGCGGATTGCAACGGTGTCAATCCGCCCGATGAAGGTTGTTGTCGGAACAGGCCATGTATTCATCGCCGAAGATCTGGAAATCGAGCTGGGTTACGAGCCGACTGATACTTATGACGATTCCTACGATCCTCCTGGGGTTAGCGAAGCGTTGCTTCCTCTGTATGAAGAATATGTGGTCAATGCGTTGGACTACATCGATTATGAGGAGATTGTTCGCGGAAGCTATTTGATCATCTATCCCGATCCTTGGCAACTAGAAGTTGAAGAATTGGCCGAGTGGCGTACGAAGACTGGTTTTAATGTGATCCTCGCACCGACATCGGTAACGGGAAACTCATTCAATTCGCTGTATGCATATATCCGGGATGTGTATGCGTCTGCTGATCCACCACTTGAGTATGTGGTTCTGGCTGGCGATATGGACGACGATCCAAACATAGCGTGTGAATACATTGACCCTGGTGTTCCCAACCCGTATGACCCTCAGATCGCTACCGATCAGAAATACACATACGATATCGTTGGTGCAATTAACTACGAAGACGTTCTCCCAGAATATCTGATTGGGCGAATATCTGTTGATACACAGACTGAGCTGCTAACAGTGATCAACAAAATAAAACAGTATGAAATAACCCCGTTCGACGGCAATCCAGACCGCTGGTTGCGTGCGGTAACGATGGCCAACTCATCCGGTGCTATTAGCACTGCACTAACCCAGGATTGGGTAAAATGGAAGATGGAAGTCAATAGTTTCACTGATGTAACCCAGCTTGTCCATGACTGGTTCAATCAAGTCCAGCCGTGGGCAACGGCAAACGCGATTAACGACAATGTCAGCTGGGTTACTTACCGCGGCTATGGTTCGCACACCTCATGGGCTGGTCCATATTTCTACAATTCGGACGTAAGTTCGCGCATATTTAACACGGACAATGTACCGGTCATTACGTCCATGGTGTGTGGCGGAGGTGCCTTCGATGAACTACTTTCTGATCCATGTTTTGGTGAAAAGTGGATCCGACATGGCTCACCGAATGACTTGAAGGGCGCGGTGGCGTTCATTGCACCTTCCGAGATTGACACCCACACTCGTTGGAACAACATGATCCTGGGTGGATGGTACTCGGCCATGTTCGACCAGGGTTTGCGTACACTCGGTCAGTGCATGATTTCATCAAAAATCCTGCTTTATAACAACTATCCGTTGCTCTGGAATTATGGCGGCAGCAACGAAGACAGCGTCTGGTTCTACTTCCACAGCTATAACATCCTTGGCGATCCGGCTTTGCAATTGCGCGCTGAAATTCCCAAGGTCCTCGAGGTCGATCACCCACTGGAGTTACAACAGAACGATACCCACGTTGAAGTGTTAGTGCTGGACGAATTCGGGATGCCGATCGACAATGCGATGGTTGTGGTTACCAGCGATGGTATGGAAATCATCGGTCAGGCACGGACGCACAGCAGTGGTGTCGCGGATGTGTTGCTCGTCGAATCTCCGCAGGAAGAAGCGTTAATTGAGTTGACGGTTACCCGTCCAGACGTTGAACCCTATACCTACATCTTCAACGATGGTGGTATGGGCATTGTCAACATGATCGGCGCGGACGGTATTGAAGACGCGTCTGACGCAGACACAAACGACGATGGATATGTCAATCCGGGAGAACTGATCAATCCGAACGCAGCGTTGCAGGTTGCGGAAGAGGGTGGCCTGAATGACGTGCTGGTTTCGATCAGTGTGCCCAGCGAATATGCCACTATTCAGACTTCGTTCCAATCCTTCGGAACACAGGAACAAGGAAACACATTCCAGACTGATGAATTGCGGATTCGTGTCCGTCCAAATGTTGGAAATGATGTCCGAATTCCAGTCACATTTTCCGTGAATTCAGATGGCGGCGATCAGACTCATCTAGCGAACTTGCCGCTGGTAAAAGCACCAAAACTTCAGGTAAGCACAATTGATTACCTGGCGGATTGGTATCCCGGCGATCAGGCGTCGGTAAACATTGTGCTGGACAATGTTGAAGCGCTGGTTGGCGCGAGTTCGGTGACAGGGACATTAACCCTGGATGACAATTTCGCAACTGTTGTTGATGCAGACGGTGCGTGGCCCGCAATTGGTGGCGGCGATACTGGCATTCAAATGAATGACACGTTTGAGCTGATGGTGTCGGAAACGGCATACCCGGGGCACATCGCACAAGGAACTGTCGCACTTATGACAGATCGTGGCTTCGAGCAGACAATTGATGTCGAATTTGAGGTGATGGGTGCGGGTCCAGATGCGCCAACGGGTCCGACCGGCCCGGGTTACTACATTTTTGAAGACATTGATGTCGGCTATGATTTCACGCCCGACATGACGTGGTCATCCATCCATGGCAACGGTGGTTGGGACATTGGAATTGACGATACCGGTAACAATGAGGACGATGTAGTCACCATCGACCTGCCATTCTCCTTCCCGTATTGGGATCAGACATATGATGAGATTTCGGTGTGTTCGAACGGTTGGTTATCGTTCGGAGCCTCCGAATTCTATTTCTTCCGTAACCGTCCGGTGCCAGGTCCGTTAACACCGAACGCTGCGATCATGGCTGTGTGGGACGACCTCGTAGTAGACTGGAACAACTCAGGTGTCTATGCCTATCACGATGTCGCAAACGGCTGGTTCACCATTGAATGGTATCGTGTATTCCACTATAACCTGCAGCAAGAATGGAATCGAATGGACTTCCAAGTTCGTTTCTTCGATCCTTCTGTGCATGGTGCGCCGGGCGATCTTGGGATGATCGGGATTCTCTACGACAATGTGGTAAATTCGGATGGGGCGGAAAACTACTTGACAATGGGTATCAACAGTCCAGATGGTCGTGAGGGGCTGCAATATGAGTTTGCCAATGTCCATGCCGAGACAGCAGGCGGATTGGAAAATGATCGTCAGCTGATTGTCGCGTCAGCGTACGCATTGTCACCAGCCCACTTGAGTTATACTCCACCCGTGTTGCAGATGAACGCTGAAACTGGTTCCATAGCTGTTGGTGAAATTATCATCACTAATGATGGTGGACGAGCTGCGACGGTTGATATATGGCCGGAAGGCATTGACCAGAGTTGGGGATTGTCCGAGATAGACGATTTCGGTGATCCGGATGGACGTGGGTATCGCTGGTATGATTCACGGGAGAGTTTCGGTCCGGTTTTCACGTGGGCGGACAACACTCAGGCTGTCAACGAAATCGCTTTGAATGAAGGCGATGATAACGGATACGGATCTATTTCCGGTGAAATAAACCTGCCGTGGTCTTTCCCGTTTTATGATCAGGAATATACCAGCCTTTGGATTTCGGAATCGGGCTATGTGACCTTCGCTGAACCTCAAGTTGATTATGGCGAAAGTTCAAACACAGCTCTGCCACGACCCTACGCACCGAAGCCGGCCATTTTCCCATACTGGGATAACATCGGCACGGACGAAGGTGGCTCAGTATACGCAAGTCTGATGGGTGATTATTTCATCGTGACGTGGGCGGAATTGAATCATCTGACATGGACCACTGATGACGGCCCGTACACGTTCCAGATGGTATTGACCCGCGATGGTGCGATACACACCCAGTATCTCGCGATGATGGGTGACGTTGACAGTGCAACCATCGGTATCAATGATGAGTCGGGCGATGAAGGCCTGCTGACGGCGTACAACACTGGAGTACCCTCATTCATGATGGATGAGTTAACAGTTCGTTTCTCGCCGGGTTTACCGTGGTTAACCGTGTCACCGACCAGCCACAGTCTCGGACCGGGCGAAACAGTTTCGGTTCAACTCACGGGTGCCAGTGAAGGATTGAATGCGGGGATGCACACTGGACGTATCCTGTTGCTCAGTCACCTGAGTGACGAATCATACATGCTCCCAATCGACTTTCTGGTGACCGATGACGAGCTCGGTTACACTCCGATGCTCGATGAATTGCCGGGCGAATCTATTGATCCCATGGGGAATTTTGCACCGATCTCACTCGATCCGTACGTGGAAGATTGGGATCATCCGGATTCTGAGCTGTCATGGTTGGTGTATGGAACCGATGAGCTCAATGTTGCGATCAATGAAAACCACATCGCGACCATTTCCGCTCCGCCGGGATGGGTAGGACCTCAGACGGTGAGTTTCCGTGTGAACGATCCTAATTTGAATTATGAGAGTGTGTCGGTAACCTTTGACACGGAGAACAACAACGACGGACCGCGCTTCGATACCGCCAGTCCGGACGCGTTAGGAGAGGTTGGTTCGGGTTCTGAGATCACGTTCAGCGTGTCAGTTTCCGATCCTGAGGAAGACGCTGTCGATCTTGAATGGTACCATGATGGAGCATTGATCGGCACGGGAACGAGCGTAACTGTTTTGTTTGAGGAGTTTGGACTGACCACAATTCGAGTGTTGGCTCAGGATGGTCAGGGCGGGACATCTGAGTTGACCTGGCAGGCGGATATTTTCGACTCAGGCATCGGTGGTTTAGCCGAAGCCCCCCTGCCGGTTACATATGCACTGGAGCGTGTGTATCCGAATCCGTTCAACGCTAATGTCGTGCTCAGTTATGCTCTTCCGCAGACAGCTGATGTGCAGCTAGTCGTTTACAACCTCCTCGGACAGGAAGTGACCCGTCAGGTTATGCAGTCAACCCCAGCGGGACGTCATGAAGTAGTGTTGGATGCGAGCAAGTGGGCTAGTGGCTTGTATTTCATGGACTGGAGAGCTGGCGGTGTGCACCAGGTTCAAAAAGCTGTTCTGTTGAAATAGGCAATCGGTTGTGTTGAACGCTATATTAGTAGCCCGGACGTTGTTGTCCGGGCTTGATTTTGCGTTAACATTCGCATTTCAGCATGCCATGAGTGGAAACCGTGAGGAGTGAACGAGAATGGGACGCACGCACTTTTTCATTTCAGCCATACTGTTGATGTTATCGTTGGTCATACTCTCAGGGTGTGACAGTAGCACACCTTCCGGGCCGATCATTCCGAATAATCGGGCCTATGGCCCTGACTTTCAACCTATTGTGTTCGATGATGGTGAAGGGTATCTGGCGACGGTGAGTTCGGTGGCCTTGACATCAGATCCTCAGTATGTGAAAGGCATCGGCGGAGACGGTATCGTTTCCGATCTGGCCTATGGCTACCAGGTAAGTCCGAAATCATCCTTGAGTGACGCCGAATTTGCTGTATACAATAAAGAGACTGGAATGCTGTATGTAATCGACAGTAACGGTAGCGAAACCGGAACATATTTCGATGGTGACGAAGCGCTGGAGGGCATGTATGCATTTTCAGCTGCAGGCACGCGAATGGTCTATGTTCGCGGCACTCAGACGAACCAGGAGTTGATTTACGCGGGCGTCAGTGTTCCAAATGTGCTTGAGTCTGTGATCACGCTTGACGCATCGCAAACTTTCTATGGTCGTCCGGTGGTTACTCAGGGTGGAACTCATATCTGCATGATGGTGAATGATGCGGGAAACAAGCGCATCATTTCCTACGATCTTGGTGGCAATGTGGATGCTTCCCTGACTACACCTGTGCAGGCGTTGACATACTCGCCGAACGGCAACCATTTCGCATGGGTGGATGCTGGCAACCAGCGTGATTTGGTAATCTACAACGCTGGCTTGACTGAAGAAGAACATCGGGTTGACTTCAGCACATATGGTTTTGGAGCGGTTGCTCTTTCCTGGTCGCCTGACAACAGCAGAATTGCGTTCTTTGCTGGATCAAACAGTACAACGGGGAAGTTGTGCGTCTACACTCTGGGCGACGAAACTCTCCAACAAATCCTGTTTGATGGAACCTACGAATTCCCAATTGGTACGGACAAATTATGGGCTCAACCTGCGTGGAACAGTACTGGAGATGAGCTTGCGTTCAGTGCTCGTGACAGCGATGGAAATTATGACATAGCGAAAGTTGACTTGAACGGAAACATGGTTGTTTTATATGAGAATGTTGGTGGGACGTGCAATGTGGATTGGATAGAAGAGGATTGACGAAAAGGTCATTGAAATATCAAATGCCATCTGCTGCCAGGTGGCATTTTTTATTTATAAGCGATAAGAAACCGATCAAGCCTTGCGTAATCTTGGAACAGTTTAGTTCGTTTCGCCCACTCAGAATGGATCTTAATCGCTCCCTTGCCTTGTTTAGCTCCGATTTCTCCAACGAACGCTCCGCCAGGCGACAACCAGTTTGGTAGACATCGTGCCAGGTGGCGGTGAGCATCCAGACCATCGGTTCCTGATTCCAGCGCTTCTTTGGGTTCATGGTCACGAACATGAACTGGCAGCTCTTTCCATTCTTCCGAAGACACATAGGGTGGATTCGATACGATCAGGGGGAAAGGCTGAACTGGTGGAAGATATTTTTCACTGAATGCGTCCCCCAATGTTAACCAGAGATTGTCGTGGTGTTGTTTCCTGGTGTTTGGGTCAAGCGATGTACGCTGGAGCAGGATGGTATTTTCGGGTAGATTTCCATTATCGTCTGCTTTTGTGTGATCAGCAAGCATGAATCCGAGACGGGAAGCATTGCTGATAGTCGTTCTGATGGCTGCGCGGGAGATATCCACCGCAACGACCTCGTGCGCAATTTGTTGCTCAAACAGCGCAAAAGTGATTGCGCCTGACCCGCAGCCGACATCCATTGCTCGGTGGATACCATCACCCGAGATGTTTATTACGTGATCAACCAGTTGTTCTGTTTCAGGTCTGGGGATCAACACACCGGGTTGGATTTCGAGTTCCATACCGTGGAACTCAACTTGGCCAATGATGTACTGAAGAGGTTCACCTTTCAGCGAACGGGAAAACATTTTGTCAAAACGTTCTCGTTTCTTTCCACCGATTGGCATATCAGCGTGCAGGTAGAGGCGGTAGCGTTCAACTTCGAGCGCGACCATCATTAATTGCTCGGCAAGTTCTCGCGCATCATCCCAACCGGCATTTTTCAGGTCAGCGGTAGATTGCTGTAGCAATTCGGCTCGGGTCATTTGTCAGTTCCCAGCATCACTGCATCCCATCTCGCAAGCGATCTTCGGAATCACGTAATCGCAACGCGTCGATGAGTTCTCCCAGGTCACCGTCCAAAACATCGTTGAGACGATACAAGGTCAGGTTAATGCGGTGGTCGGTAACACGTCCCTGGGAAAAATTGTAGGTCCTGATTTTCGCGCTACGGTCGCCAGATCCGACGAGCAGTTTCCGGCTTTCAGATCGCTTCGCCCGCTCTTGCTCCAGCGCTTGTTCGTACAACCGTGATCGCAGTACCCGCATCGCCTGTGCTTTATTCTTGTGCTGGCTTTTTTCATCTTGACACGAGACAACCAGTCCGCTGGGCATATGAGTGATGCGGATTGCAGACTCAGTTTTATTTACGTGTTGCCCTCCAGCGCCAGATGCGCGGAATGTGTCAATCCGTAAATCACCATCATTGATCTCAACATCCACTTTCTCTGCTTCCGGCAGAACCGCCACTGAGGCAGCGGAGGTATGAACGCGTCCCTGGGATTCCGTTGCTGGAACACGTTGCACCCGGTGTACTCCGGATTCAAACTTCAGCAAGCCGTACGCGCCATCGCCCTTAACCGAAACGACAACTTCCTTAAACCCACCCATATCGCTACCGCTGCCGGAAATATCCTCCATTTTCCAGCCCTTACGTTCGCAGAACCGCAAATACATGCGCAGCAAATCTCCGGCGAACAATCCGGCTTCTTCGCCACCTGTTCCGGCACGTATTTCCAGGATGGCTGTTTTTTCGTCAGATTGGTCTGGCGGGACTAACGCGAGCTGGAGGCGGGTTTCCGCACGTTCCATTTCGGGTTCGAGCTCCTCGATCTCGGCAATTGCAAGCGCGTGCATTTCGTCCTCTTCAGACGATTCGGCGTGCAGTTGCCGTGCACCATTCAGATCAGCTTCGATCTTGGCGAAATGGTTGGCAGCATCAATAACCTCTTTGAGGCGTCGGTACTCTCTTCCGAGACGGCTCATTTTACGTGTGTCCGACACATTCATCGGATCAGCCATCTCATTTTCAGTGTTCGTCAGCCGATCTTTTGCCAGATCGATTTGACGATCAATCAGTTCTCGGTTCAGTCCCATGAACGCCGCAGGTGGGTTTGTGATCGGTAATGGTTCAGTCCATCTTTCATCAGGCTGACGAATCAGCCATCACGAGAATATAGGACTTTGAACTGGGGGCAGGGAAATTTCCGCGTTTCCCAGTAACAAGCGAGAACCAAATCATGGCTGCACGCATCATCACGACATTGATCCTGATTGTCACCTTGGCGCTCGTTTACCTGGCACCGCAGGGTCTATTAACCAAACCTAAGCTTGAACAAGAATTGCGCGGACCGTTCGTACTCAGAGATCTTGAGATGATGGACGATCAATCCGCGTACTTTCGGGCGTACGATCTCGGCACACAGGATACAACAATTGAAGCCGGTTGGTCACCAGTTGTGTTGAACGAACGGATGATTACTGCCGGAGATACGGTTCAGTTCGGATACGCTTTCGAATTCAGCGGTACTCGTTCAGGGTTGGCTGATACTGCAAGCACATTCGTCCATTTACCACGCGACACGTATCTGATAGCTCAGTTCCCGAATCGCGGCCAGTTTTCCGCACGGCTCGGTGCGTGGAAGGTGTACAAGGGATTTCAGCATGAAGTTATGAGGCGGGGATTATTGCCTGGTCCCGTGCTGGAGATTCATGAAGTAGATTCCGAGGAAATACTCTACCTGTTGCCATTCCTCGAGCGCGACACTCAAGAGTAATCAGAACGAGATTTTATCTCGGGCACGTTTCCATGTGCTTGGTGGATCTGGGATCAGATGTTGGGCAACGCCAGCACGTTGCGCGCCGAGAACACTCTCCTTGCGGTAGAGAATCAACGATCGTTTCTCATTCAGGAACGGTTCTTCCACGAAGAACTTATTTTCCAACGCCCACTGTTGCACCCACGCATTCCAACGTGGACGGTCACCGTCATCAACGATAATCACGACATCTTCACTGAATAGCGGCAGCAGGTGAACGAGCCCCGGTCGGCGGTTGCCCTGATCATGCAGGTCACGAGGACCATCGATGAGCAGCACATCAATACGTTCAACGTCTTCAATCAGACTGGTGTCATACCACGAGATTTTTTCGTTCTCGACGGTGTGGGGTTGCAACTTTGCGTAACGGACATCTGCCCAGTCTTGCACATGATGTTCGAGCAAATCATCCTTCGTTTTTGCAGTCCAAGCCTCGTCGTCGTCCAGCGCGATAACCTTCCCGGCACCATTCTCGCGAAGCTGAAGTGCGGCGAGCACTGTTGAGACACCGCTTCCGAGCTCCATCACTACAGTTGGTTTGAGCTGCCGGATTAGTCGAACATACTCTAGGGCAGTGTCAGCACCGAGGGCTGCGGTACGCAGCATAGGGATCGGAGCTTCCGGCTTTAGCGTGCTGTATAGTCCGAGCAAAGCCTGGAGCTGACGCTCATCGTAAACGGTTCGTCTTCTATGTTCAACCGATCTTAGCAGCAGTTCGATGAGTAGCATGAGGCCGACAAAGACAATGATCGCGTCTGCGAGCAGACGTCCGGCATCGCCGAGCAACTCAGTCATTGCAACGGCGAACGCCCACCATGCGGCGGTCAAGCCGGTGAGGATCAGTACGATCAATATGTTGATAAAGGGTTTGCGCATCTAGCAGTTCGAAATCAGACAATGGTTGACTTTCAGCAGCAGGAAAGGTAACACTCAACTCGCTTTGAGCAAGGGGAGCGAGGGTACGGGATTATGTTATTTGTCGCTCTCTTGGTTTGGTGAAGGTTAGGGTTGCACACTACCTTCAAGCTTCAATCAAAAACGGGGAAACCCGTTTCAGGGCGTGGAAAACAAGCGAACAGGCAGGGCACCTATGACCGCAAAACAGAAGATGACCCCGTTCCCACGGACGTTTTACGTGGCGAACGTGATGGAGATCTTTGAGCGGATGGCGTGGTATGGATTCTTCGCCGTCAGCTCACTGTACATGACCAGCCCGATAGCACAGGGCGGGCTAGGATTTGACAGTATCCAGCGCGGGATATTGCAGGGAGTCATTCCCTTCCTGTTGTATCTGTTCCCGGTGATTACCGGCGCAATGGCAGACAGGTACGGTTATAGAAATACGTTCCTCGTTGCCTTTGCGATTATGACCCCGGCATACTATCTGCTCGGACAGCTCCACAGCTTTTGGATGTTTTTCGGGGCTTTCACGTTGGTGGCAGTTGGTGCGGCGACGTTCAAACCGGTTGTGGTCGGAACAGTTGGTCGCTTGACCGACGACTCCAATCGTGGAATGGGCTTCGGCATTTTCTATACCATCGTAAATGTTGGTGGGTTCATTGGACCGCTGGTCGCTGGCTATGTGCGTGCCATTTCGTGGGATCTGGTCTTCATCATGTCGGCAATCTGGATAGCGGTCAACTTCATCCCAACCTTGTTCTTCTACAAGGAACCACCAGGTGGTTCGGAAGAGAAGAAGAGCATCAAGGAGGTATTGGTTGGTGCGCAGGAAGTGTTGGGTAACGGTCGTTTCGCGTTGATCGTTGTTCCGATCCTGGTTTTGGTGATGATCTCCGGTGGTGGCTGGATGAGCTGGGGCATTACGTTATACGGTTCCCTTGCCTGGATCATTATCAACCTGCTCTGGAATTATGGTGTCAAGAACGCCAGTGCATCTGCCCCGTGGTTCGGGCAGAAAGCGAAGATTGGCAACTGGCCATTCGTCTTCTACTTGCTGATCCTGTCCGGTTTCTGGGCCAGTTTCAACCAGATATTCATCACCCTTCCGGAGTATATCCGTGACTTCGTAGACACGGGCAGTCTCGTCGCAGCATGCGGCATATTCGGTCAGGGTTTTGTCAACTTCATCGCCAGCGTAAACATCGAGCAGACTGCTACTGAAATACAGCGTTTGGCCAGCCACTATCCCGCTGTGGTTCCAGGTAGCGACCAGGCGCAGGCATTGTTCTACGAGCTGGTGCACTACAAGATTCGTGTGCCGATGGATGAATTGGTTGCCGTGTTCAACGGTTTCGCCGGCACAGTTGATTCCACAACCGCAACCGCGCTTGCAAATGAGTGGGCGGACAAGTATAGACAGGTGAATCCGGAGTATATCGTCAACCTGGACGCACTGTCTATCGTGTTCTTCCAGATTCTGGTCAGCTTTGTGATCCAGCGTTGGAAGCCGTTCCCGGTACTGATCGTGGGTACGATTGTCGCGGGTACTGGTATCGCGTTAAACTCGATCGCAGTGTCTGGTGCGCTAACTATCATGGCGATTGTCATCTTCGCGTTCGGTGAGATGATTGCCTCGCCAAAGAGCCAGGAGTATGTGGCGAAGATCGCACCGAGATCGAAAACAGCGCTTTACATGGGCTACTATTTCGTGTCTGTGGCGTTGGGCAACCTGTTCGGTGGCATTCTGTCCGGCTGGGGCTACCAGGTGGTTGCCAAGGAATGGAATAATCCATTCCTGATGTGGATGATCTTCGGCGGTGTTGGTTTCATGACAGCGGTAGCACTGCTGTTCTTCAACAAGCTCGTCGTGCCGCATCTCGAGGCGCAGGAGCAGAACGGCGCATAGTTGAGCGTTGAATCCTGATCATACACGGCTGGTGGTTGTGGAGGACGAAATCCACACCATCAGCCGTTTTGTATTTTAACAATTATAAGTTAGATTATGTCACGTGGACTTGATACTTCATATTCAGAGCGACTCTTGGGAAAAGACATTTTCGTCGGAATATCAGCCTACTTTCAATGATTTGAACGGGTTGAGATTTGCAAGTTGCAGCCAGTCGTTTTTCGGATACTTTGTTTGTGATCGGGAGCACAGATTTCGGGGTTGTGAAGGCTTAGACTGCGAATTACCAACTGGCTCAAGGGCAGGATATGCAGGTAACATTCTGGGGAGTGCGGGGCAGCATTCCGACACCATTACGTCCAGCTGAGGTCGAGAGTAAGGTTATCTCGATGGCTGAACAGGTCGTTCGTGCGGGCATTACTGATCCGGACGACGTCGCAGGCTATCTCCGTCACAATTTCAGTATGCTTCAGCGCAGTACGGTGGGTGGGAACACGACCTGTGTGAGCGTTAGCTGGCCGGGTGCGACAATCATCCTCGATGCCGGCAGCGGTATCCGTCTGCTCGGCGAATGCATGATGGATGGTCCGTGCGGTAACGGTGGTCAGGATATTCACCTGTTGTTTTCGCACACCCACTGGGATCATATCCAGGGCTTGCCATTTTTCGCGCCGCTATTCCAAAAGAACACGCTTCATATCTACGGCTGCCACCCGAACATAGAAGAACGTCTTCGTTACCAGCAAAACACTGATTACTTCCCCATCTCACTCGACAGTTTCGTCGCTGATCTGAAGTTCCATCAATGCGAACCGGGCGCGCCGATTGAATTGCCAAACGGTGGACGTTTCATCGCGCATAAACTCAATCATCCCGGTGACTGCTACGGGTATCGCATCGAACATGATGGTAAATCCGTGGTGTTTGCGACCGACAGCGAACACAAACCGACGGAAACGGATAACAATCAGGATGTTGTCGAGTTCTTCCGTGACGCTGACTTGTTGATCTTCGACAGCCAGTACACGTTGGAAGAGAGCATTATCAAGGAAGACTGGGGGCATTCGTCGGCGATTGTCGGTGTGGATCTGGCGGCTCGGGCGAACGTTAAGCAGTTGGCACTGTTCCATCACGAACCGTCCTACCCGGACAGCTTCATCCACAACCTGTTGATGAAGGCGAAGACCTATCGCCACTCGAACTACAACGGTATCCCGCTTAAGCTCTTCATCGCGACGGAAGGCGAGAAGATTACGTTGTAGCGTTGAAAATGTGATATGATATTAAAGGGACTGCGCTGTCTGAAAAGAAACTGGCGTCAGTCCTACTTCTGTTTTTTCGGCCATCTTGCCTCATGTTTGCTTTTACTAGGACACGCGTATAAGTTATAAGTAATGAAAAACGATCCACCATGAGGTTGATCATGAGCATTTCACATCTGAGGTCGGTTCAGAAACTCCTACCCAAGCTGTTCCACTTGCTTCTACTCATTGCTTTTCTTGTACTCATCCCTGTTCACAAGACTTCCGCCCAATGGTCGATGGATGGCGTTCAGATGATTGCTGACGGTGCCTCAGCAGCTGATAGTTGCCCTGACGGTATGGGTGGCGCATGGTTAGCGCAGACGGTCATTCCAGACTTGTCAGAAATACATGTTATTGTCCAGCACATTGACAGCGAAGGCTACCTGGCTTTTTCCGTCGATGATGGGCTGGATGTTGCGCCGACTCGCAACAGCTATCTGTGTGGGATCGAACCAGGGCCCAATGGCGATTGCATCGTCATGTATGAGGATGACTTCAACCTGTATGCGCAACGCGTCACCCAACAAGGTGAACTGCTGTGGGGTGACGAAGGTGTCAATATCAGTCCTCGAGACTTGTATTTGAAGATGCCTCTCAGTTGGGATTTTGGTAGTTCTACGGAGTCAGACGATGCTGGGGGATTGTGGGGATTTTGGGTGTCCAGCACCATAAGCTATACAAATATCTATCTCTGTGGTGTGAACGCAGACGGGACTCTCAAACTAGAGGAAGATCTCAATCTCGGACTAGGGATTACTGCCTACAACACACACCAATCAGTACAGTTCACGAAAGATGGCGAGGGTGGTGTAGTCGTGATGAAAGGCGACTATGCTGATGGCTGGGAGACACCACGACATATTTATGTAGAACGCATCTTGGCGAACGGCACTCTGCTGTATGGCGAATGGCAACTGGTGATGGACTGGCCCGAAGATGAACTCGGTCAATACACACACCCGTTTCATATCAAACGTGATCCACAGGGGGGATACGTTGTCACA
>CAZKGR010000014.1:0-83305 GCA_964552465.1 uncultured bacterium | reverse complement strand
TCCGAAGGGCGAATCCATCACTTAAACAACTGTCCTAATTTCGGGGTCCTCTTCTGATTCTTAGAAAAAATATCATCCTTCCAACTATCATCTTCAAAACCTTCAGAAAGGTAGTACTCTATTAGTACATTAGCATCAAAGTAGATTGCTGGTTTAAATTTCACCCTGACCTTGCCAAATTTCGTAAGAATGGACATGGACAGCACTCCTTTACAACGGAATATTCCCGTGCTTTTTCTTCGGGTTGGGGTCAACTTTGGAATCGAGCATCGCCAGCGCGTTGATCAGTTTCGGACGGGTCTGGCTCGGTTCGATCACTTCGTCCACATAACCCCGCGCGGCAGCAATATAAGGATTGGCGAACTTGTCGCGGTATTCCTCGATGTACGCAGCGATTGCCTTCTGTTGTTCGTCGGCGTCCTCGATCTTGCTGATTTCCTTGCGGAACACAATCTCGACGGCGCCTTCTGCGCCCATGACGGCGATCTCTGCAGATGGCCATGCGTAGTTCAGATCCCCACGTACGTGCTTGCTGTTCATGACGTCGTACGCGCCACCGTACGCTTTCCGCGTGATCACAGTGATTTTCGGCACCGTCGCTTCGCTGTACGCGTACAGCAACTTCGCGCCGTTGGAGATGATGCCGTTCCATTCCTGGTCCGTGCCGGGCAGGAAGCCGGGGACATCTTCGAAGGTGATGATCGGGATGTTGAACGCGTCACAGAAACGGATGAACCGCGCGCCCTTGCGGCTGGAATTGATGTCGAGCACGCCCGCCAGCACGCTAGGCTGGTTCGCGATCAAGCCGACAGACCGTCCGCCCAAACGTGCGAATCCGACGATGATATTCTCCGCCCAATTCTCGTGTACCTCGAACAATTCGGCGTCGTCAACGATCTTGCGGATGACTTCCTTCATATCGTACGGCTTGTTCGGATTCTCGGGGATGATCGTGTCGAGCTCGGGGTCCATGCGGTGCGGATCGTCGTCAGTAGCCTTGAGCGGCGGATCCTCGAGGTTGTTCTGCGGCATGTAGCTTACCAGCTTGCGGAGCGTTTGCAACGTCTGCATCTCGTCGTCGCAGGCGAAGTGGGCAACGCCGGATCGGGACGCGTGCGTGTCCGCACCGCCGAGGTCCTCGCTGGTGACGTCTTCATGCGTGACCGTCTTGACCACCTTCGGACCGGTGACGAACATGTAGCTGGTGCCACGTGTCATCGCAACAAAGTCAGTGATCGCCGGGGAATACACCGCGCCGCCCGCGCTGGGCCCGAGGATCGCGGAGATTTGCGGGATCACGCCGGAGGCGAGCGTATTGCGGAGGAAGATGTCAGCGTACGCGCCGAGGCTGACCACGCCTTCCTGCACACGTGCGCCGCCGGAGTCGTTCAAACCGATCACCGGAGCGCCGACCTTCATCGCCATGTCCATGATCTTGCAGATCTTGCGGCCGTGCGCCTCGGACAACGTGCCGCCGATCACGGTGAAGTCCTGGCTGAAGACAAAGACCACACGACCGTCAATGCGGCCGTAGCCGGTGATCACGCCGTCGCCGAGATAGTTTTCCATCTTGAAACCAGACTCAGGTGTTCGCGCTTTGACCAGCATGTCGACTTCTTCGAATGTGCCCGGGTCGAGCAACAGGTCCAACCGTTCACGCGCGGTCAGCTTGCCCTTCTTGTGCTGCGAATCGATCCGCTTCTGTCCGCCGCCTAGCAACGCTTCGTTCTTCAGCTCCCGCAACTGCTCCATCTTGCTCTTCGCCATGATCCCCTCAATATTCCTATATGTAGCCCGGGTTCGCTGAACCCGGACAAAAAATCAAGCCATCCCAGTCCGTGTGCGGACGATCCACTCGACTGCCAGCACGCCGACAACGAGCAGCTACATGCCCCTGTTGGCTTGTCCAACAGGGTTTTGTTGTTTTTTCAGTGATCGATGACACAACATGAACCCAATATCCCCCTGTTGGACAAGCCAACAGGGCCATGAAGGTTCGTGTTTTACTCTGCCCAGGGCGACGATATCCCCACCAGTCCTGTTTGCTTCCCAAGCCAATCACGTGCGCTGGACCACTCCCACTCTTCTGGTGCCCCGGTCAGACCAGCCCTGACTGGATTGCCATGAATGTACTCAATGATCTCACGCAGCGCATCATCATCGCCAGTCTGATGCTGGTCATAACCGATTCCAGCCTGCCAGAATCGTCGGCTATTCCGACCACCCTCGTGCGTCACAAGATAGGGATAGACACCAGGAAAGTGCTGTTTGTACGACTCAAGCAAATGATAGCTGGAAATCCGCTTCAATCCGCGCAGTGCCTTGGATGGCGAAATTCCGTCATGAAACTGAGCAAACATATGGACATGACTTGGCATGATCACATAGGCGAAGACCTTGAAATCCTGTTTCTTCCTTGCTGATTCGAAATCGTTGAGAAAGATCCTGTACTGATCAGGTGTTCGAAACAGACGGCGTTGTTGATAGCACGAGAAGGTGATGAAATGTGCTACGGTTGAATCCGGGATTTGAATCGGTTTCCTGGTCATAGATGAGATCTTGAAAGCTGGACATGCCTGTGTTGGCTTGTTCAACAGGGTTATGTTGTATTCAGGATTGATGAAAAACCTTGCTAACCCAATATTCCCCTGTTGGACAAGCCAACAGGGGTATGAACAACGCTCTACTACACCATCCCCGTCCGTGTGCGGACAATCCACTCGACAGCCAGCACGCCGACAACGAGCAGCAAGGTAAGCCATAGACCGAACGGACGCCACGAGCCACGCACATCGACAATCTCGCCCGTGCGGGGTAGAAGATGCAAAAGAGTGTCCAGCTCGGACGAGGACCAGATTACCGACCCGCCGGTCGCCTCAGCAAGCGCGCGCAGACGGTCGGGACGCATCCGCCGTTCCGCCGTTTCCAACTCGAAACGGTCAACAACGAATTCACCGCTGCGAACTACCATTTCCTGGTCGGACTCGACCGTCGCCTCATACGAGTACCGCCCCTCGCCCCACGCGAGGAATGTGGACAGATAGCGTCCGCCGCCGAGGGACTGAAATTCAACCGTGCGAGATTGGTCTCCGTCAGCTTCTGGATGATCCGCGGTAGCGGAGCTTCCGCGGGCATCATCACCAGCACGTGTACTTCCAGTACCACCGACCGCGCGGCGGGTGACGGTCGCGGTCACACGCGCATCCTCGACTGCGTTCAGGCCAGGATCAGTCACCGATGCGACCAGCCGCACCTCTTCCCCACCGGCGTACAGTTCCTGCTCGGGACGGACAGTGATCCGTTCCTGCTCGCCGCCGCCGGTCAGCCAGCGAAGGGTACGGTCGAGCAGCGCGTTGAAGCCTTCGCCGCCCGGATCGTTCGCGCGACGCACCCGGTCCCACGCCGCCAGACCGCCTGCGTGCCACGCCAATGTGCGAGGTTGTTCGCTGGTTACGACGACGGTCGGAACCTCTTCCTCATCCGTGTCAACGACAGCGAGAACACGACCCTCGTTCGGGCGATACGGGCCGCGCGGCATCGGCGGCGTCACGCCTTCGTCGAAGAACAGGCCAGCGTCGGTGAACAGCGCGTGCGCCGCCACCGGACGGAGCAGCGCTTCACGCGTTTCCATCCACAGCTGCGGCCCACCGAGTTGCGTTCGGATCAGCTCGAGCAAGTTGTTCGGCAAGTGTTCATCGCCAGCGATCCAGGCAACCGGCAGGTTTGATTCAGCTAGAATACGCACCGCATCGAGCGAATTAGCAGTCCACGGCCCCTGCAAGAACACGAACGCAGCGTCGAGGTTCGACGGATCAACATCGTCCCAAGAGCCGCGCACCGGACGAGTCATCTTGCCACCACCGATGACGATGATCGCATCGGTGTCGGGATCATCCTCCAGCGCACGTGCAACCGCGCCAGCATCGGAATTTGGCACGGGTGCGAAGACCAGCACCGTCCGGCGCCGTTCCGCAGCCCGGATCACGGCTCGGCGGCTGTTGTTAGTCAGATCGACCTCTGGATTATCCCTGCTGGCAGAGCCCGCAGGGGCACCTATTTCTGCGCGGGCATCATCTCTTAAATCCACTTCGACAGTCCACGAGTTGATACCGGCGGTTTGCGGAGTGAGGTCGACGGTGACTGTCTGCTCCGACCACGTGCCATCGATGGTTATGTCTTGCGTAGACAGGATCTGACCGTCTTCACCAATCACACGAATACGTGCAGATTCACCGTCCGCACCTGTCGCTCGCACGGTGATATCCAGCGGGAACGGTTCGCCAGCGTATCCCAGACGTGGAGCGACCAACGATGATATCACCAGATCTTTCGTCGGCAACGAATCACCTATGGCAATGGCGTGGATCGGAACATTGAGTCGGCGTGCAGCGGCGGTGTACGCACCACCGTGATTGAACGCGCCGTCGCTGATCAGGACCAACGCGTCCGGCGGACCTTCAGCACGTCCGGCGTACTCGTTCAGCACCGCTTCCATGTCAGTGACCGCACCGTCGAGATCGGGTAAGCTGCGACCTTTCCATGAATCAAGTGACGCAGAAAACGCGGCGGGCTCGAGATCGATGTCGCGCCGCAACTCCGGCCACACTTCGGAATCCAAGACTGCGCTAATCGAGTCGGCGCGAACGCCGGAAGCATCAGTGAACGACATCGACTCGGACGCATCCAGCAACAATCCGACACGCGGTTTGACCTCTTCATCGTTCACCCATCGTACCTCAAACTCAGCGGCGAGCAGAAGTACTGCAATAAGTGCCAGCGCCCGGAAAACGGCCAATCCAGCCCGTGCCCAGACAGGCAATGGTGGACGTGTCCAGCGATAACTCCAGGCTGCGAGCGCGATCAGTAATACAGCGGCGAGGATGGTCCAGCCGAGTCCAAATGAGGTGTGCAGGGTGATGGCGGCTGGATATGGATGCATCAGGATTCCGGGACGAGTGTCATGTTCGGGTTTGCTGGGCTGTTCAACGGATCGAGCTGGCCGTGTTCGACCTTGCGCGCCGCCACCCACGCGATCATCGCGGCGTTGTCGGTGCAATACGCCATCGGTGGAACGCGCAACGCGACCTGATGTTTCTGCGCTAGCCCGGTCAGCACATCGCGCAGCTTCTGGTTCGCCGCTACACCGCCACCGAGGGTCAGAGTTTTGTATTCGCCAGCCGTTAACGCCGCATCGACACGTTGCTTCAGCTGCCGCACGACCGACCGTTGGAATGAAGCCGCCAGGTCCGCATGCCAGGAATCGTCATCGTGTTCACGTTTCAGCTTCTCTACCTGACGCAGTGCCGCGCTTTTCAACCCGGAATAGCTGAAATCGTAGGGGCTTTGGGTACGGGCAACAGCGAACGGGTACGCGCGATCGTTTCCCTCGGAAGCCAACCGGGATAGCTCCGCACCTGCCGGATACGAAATCCCGAGCAAGCCACCGACTTTGTCGAACGCTTCACCTGCGGCATCGTCAAGGGTTGCACCGAGCAGGTTGTAATCGCCGAAGCCACGGATCTCGATCAGCTCAGTATGCCCTCCACTGACTAGCAACGCCAACGCCGGTAGCTCCAGATCGTCATCGGTCACCGCCGCTGACCACAAATGCCCTTCCAGATGATTTACGCCAACGAATGGCTTGCCCAATCCCGCTGCCAAGCCTTTTGCGTAGCTGGCGCCGACCAGCAGCGCGCCAATCAGGCCCGGTCCGACGGTTGAGGCAACAGCGTCGAGCTCGGACAATTGAATCCCGGCACGCGAGATGGCTTCATGAGTCAACGAGGTGAGTGTGCGCTGATGCAGACGACTGGCGAGTTCGGGGACAACTCCCCCCCACAGGGAATGCACTTCCTGGGTAGCGACGAGGCTGGCGAGCAGTTCATTGTCCCGTATTACGGCTGTAGCGGTTTCGTCGCAGGAAGTTTCAACCGCAAGGACGGTCACTCCCATGAATCAACCTCCAACCGCACTCTTATGGTCGCCGGATTGGTGTCGAGTAGCTCAAGATCATCAGGCAAATCGATCACAGGTGTGTAATCACGGCGCTCACGATCCCAGCGAGTCAGGTCTATCCACACTCGCACCGAATCCGATGTTAGTTGGGCGAGACGGTGTGATGGTCCCTTCACTCGAACATCAATTACAGACGGTTCGAGAATGATCTGACGTCCGCGCGGCTCACCGACAATGAGCAGCGGAATTCGTTCGAGATTGCGTTCCCCCAGCCGGTTAACAACGATATTGAGTTGAACTGTGGTTGGGTACAGGTCCACCCGTTCCGGCGCGAGCAGCTCAACCTCTTCTGTAAGAGAATCTGCGAGACCTACGTATATCCGCTCCTGCGTCAACACTTCACGCATACGGCTGACAATTGTATTAGGTCCGGAAACAGTAACTGAATCAGGATTTACCAACACAATTTCGCCAGCGATATACCCTGCACGTGTTCGAACCTCAACATCTGGAGCTATCGGGAGTCGAACTATCAGGCGGTCGTCAACGCTGACAGGGATTACATCCTGTCCTGGCAGAACCAGTGGTTCTACCGCAAGACCAGCGGGAACTTCAATCAGGCCTGTGTGCAGTGGATAATCGAAATCCTGGTCAACAACACGGAGATCCAGTTCCAAGTGAGCAGGTCTGAAATAGTTGAGAACAAAGAGGTCTTTCCCCTGCCCTGAGAAGCGAGCGGGAATTGTTTCGGGCAGGTTGGAAACGAGGATCTTGTCGGGTCCGATATTCAACGCTCGCACCGGCACATTAACCGTAGTCTCATAAACCTGAGTCATCACCACTACAACCCAGAGCAGGACAGCGAGCAGGATCATGTACACACGGATATACCAATCGCTCTTGAAACGTTTCCAGAAATTCATCGGCCCGTTCGGTTTGGTTAGACAAGATTAGTCAAGACTTGTGCTTAACGAAATCAACTGTCATTCTAATCACGCTCTACTTGGGTAGATTGTTCGCTCGCCGCTCGATCACGTCGTTGTTGATCGCCAAGCCAATCGGCGACATCAACGATCATTTCATCCGTGAACTCATGCCCGGCAGGGAACAGTTTGAAAGTTACATTTACACCTGCTTGTTGCATGTCTGCCTGCAACTGCTCGGCAGTAGACGGCTCGATTATCTGGTCCCGGCGGCCGTGAGCGATCATCACTTGAACGTCAGCATCACTCATTCGTCCAAATGCCGTGCTGTCTCTTTGCGTCTCCGGCAAGTAACCGCCGACCATGACAATTCCGGCAAGGGAATTGGCGTACTCGAGCGCCGTGATGCATGCAACAGCCGCGCCTTGACTAAATCCGACCAGGTAGACCTGATCTGTGTCAACTCGAACTTCAGATGCGATATCGTTAATTACATTCAACACCCATTGCCCGGCATCCCGACGGATTCCGTGCAGTAAAGTATCACCAAACTCGTTCTGCATCGTGGAGGGCCAGTACTCATAACCGCCACTGCTTTCCTGCACGGCAAATGGCGCCTGCGGTTGGGCAATAATAACATTTGGCAAGGCCAAACGTTGACGTAGATCAGTCATAGCTTCCATGGACGACCCTCGCCCATGAAGCAATACGATGAGTGGAAATGATCGTGCAGGTTCGCGCACGTACGAATTAGGTAGATCCAACAGATACGGAGCATATCGAACCTGACGGGCGTATCGTGTAGATGATGTTGCCGAATGAGCCTGATTGTCACGCCAGAGCTGGCTCATACGTGTCAAGATCAGATCAAAAGTTGGGTTGTCGTGTAGTCGTTCGAGGTCCGGATCACGCATTGTCCAGGTAGAATCACGCCAACCCAGGTTCACCGCAGTCTCCAGCGCAACCAGGGCAGTGGTTGTATCGTTCGCAAGGCTGAGTGCACACGAGTAATTGTACCAACTGCGGAAATCGTCAGGGTCGGCTTCAAGCCACAGACGATATAATTCAACGGCATTCTCGTAATCGCCTGAAACCAGTGCCACCTCTGCCTTTTCAGCGTAGCTCCGACGTTCTCCGGGAAGCGACTGTGACTGGACAGCGAGTGTGGTAAACAGCAATACCAGCAGTATGACCCAGATCTTCATGTATATGAACCGTTTCAATGTGCTAAATCATGCGTTATCGATTGACTAGATCAGCTGAGTTGATGTGTCTGCCAATGAGAGGAAATCACCAAACGATTCTTGTTATCGGAAGCGGTTTCCGCACATCTTCTCTGCGCGGTTTGCAATGTAGCGGAGTGTTGTCCCTCGTTCAAGGGTAATATCCGCTAACTGTCTTGAGAAGCAAGGGATTTTGACACCTCGCTTGCCCTCAGCAAAGAGCCTGTCCATCATCATCCGTGGTCATGTGACCCATGAAGAAATCAAAGAAATTGAGAACGCAATCGCTCCCTGTGCCCTACCGCGCGAGTCTGCTCGATGAGCAAAAAGTCATCCTGATGTTCAGTGAACCACCTGCTTTTACTCCTTCCATAGACAGGTTTTCCTTCGATCCTGAGTACCGGATCGAACGAGTTGTTCGTGAAGGGAGACGGCGGTTTGTATTGCACGGCGGCCCGTTCGATATGCGCAGTGTTACAGACCTGATTGTCGATGGGAAGCACTCTGTTCCAGTGTTGCCGGATGAGATTCTCAACAGATACTACACAGATGAACCGCTCGGCCTGATCTGGGCTGACGACATTGCCATCGCACGAGTATTCCACCCACGTGCACGATCTGTTCGTTTCTTGCTATTCGACCGACCGGATCACGAACCGGTAGAGGATATCGAACTGGACTTGGATGATCGAACTGGATGCTGGTCAAAGGAGATAAATCGCGTTCAACCGGGTCAATTCTATGGATTCAGGGTCGAGGGGCCGGACGATCTGGATGACAGCAGCGACGTTGTGTTCTGTGATCCTTATAGCTGGCTGGTAACAAAATCTCCCGGCTGGCCGGTACGAATGCTGTCAATCGTCCCTGAACCCCTCTGGGGACATCTGAGACACATGAGTCATGTGAACATCCCCCCACGTGACTTGATGATCTATGAAACGCACATCAAGGATGCAACCAAGCTTGCAACGGATGTGCAGGACGACCAGCGCGGGACCTACCGCGGAATTACGGCTGGGTCTTTCCCGGATTATGTTAAAAACCTTGGCTTCAACTCTATCGAATGGCTTCCGTTACACGTTTACGACGACCGTGAACCGCCCTTTGGTACACCCGTCAACCAATGGAATGAAACTGCGCGCAACCACTGGGGCTACATGAGCGTGCAGTATTTCGCTCCGGAACCGCGCTATTGCAAATCGCCAACTGATCAGAACTGGTTCGGGTCTGATCCACGGATAATGCTCAACGTGCGCAAGATGGTGGAACACGTGCATTCTAAGGGATTGGCGGTCATCCTCGATGTCGTTTACAACCATGTCGGAAACTATGGAATGAGCCCGTTGCGGAGGCTGGACCCGATGTACTGGCTGCGTCACCACGGTAATGGTCAACTTAAATCCGACTCCGGGTGCGGCAACGACTTCATGACCGAACGTCCGATGGCTCGGCGGATGATTGTCGATTCACTCTTGCACTGGTCACAGATTTATGGCATAGACGGATTTCGTTTCGACCTTGCCGGGTTGATCGACAACGTCACTCTGGACACCATCACCAATAAACTGCGCGAAGACAATCCACATGTCCACTTGATTGCTGAACCGTGGGGTGGGTTGTATGACAAGCGGCGTTTCGCCGTGCGAGGTTGGTCGTCATGGAATGACAAGTTCAGGGATGGAGTACGTGGGCACGATGCCGTAAACCAACACGGAACCTTGCTCACTGCCGAAACCCACGATATCCTGGCTCAATTACGCGGACACACAACTCAACTTGGCGGTTCATTTGACGAAGAATGGCAGTCAGTTAACTATCTGGCAAGTCACGACTATTACAACTATGGCGATTTCCTGCGTATCGCACTCGCGCAGATAAAACCTGACCAGGTTTTGAAGGATAAGGAGCCCGAGCTAACACCAGAATTAATCAATCGCGCCAAACTGGGTTTCTTCCTGCTGTTCATCAGCCGTGGGATGATCATGCTGCATCAGGGTGACGAGTGGTTAAATGCAAAAATCGTCACCGGTGAACCAAACACCACGAAGCAGAAAAATGTCACTTCACGTAAACGAAATGGTCAGCTCGACCGTGACAGCTACAATCGTGATGATGCCACCAACTGGCTCGACTGGGATGAACCAACAACCGGCTCGATGCAGGATATGGTGACTTATGTTCGGCGGTTCGCGCACCTGCGTAAGGATCATCCCGCCCTGCGTTTGGCAAGATATGCGAATTTTCACACGCTGGACGATCACGGCGATGGATTGCTGGCATTTGCTATACTCGTGCCGGGCGACAAGCTCGTTGCGCTGGTAAACCTGAACGAAAAGAAGGAAAAGAAAGCCCTGCTGCCAGACGGACCGTGGGTCGTGCTGGCTACAGGGAATAACGTGCGGGAGAACATCACTCAGGGACGAGCTCATGTCGGAGTCGAAACTGTTCCTCCGCTAAGTGCTTTACTATTTGTCCACCGTGATCAGATCAAACGCGATGAGGCCGCTAAGTCAGACTAAGGAATTCCGGACCCATTGACATCAGGCCCGTGCTTGCTTCGCAAGCGCGGTTAACCAAGTCAAGAATTAGCTTCTCTAATCCACTTCAGCGACAGTTTCTGCTTCACCTTCACGAACAGCGTCCACCATCCAGCCGAGAATCTCATCGATATAAGGTTGATACCCCTGAGTACGGTAACGAGCGTAGCCTTGCTCATCGATTACGGCGAAAACCGGAACTATCTTGATCCGCATTCGTTCAGCCAGTGAATGGTTTCCAATCCACACCGGCCACTCAATCCCGTGCTGCTCGGCCCTTTTTTGGACGTGTTCAAAGAGCTGATCTTCTGGCAAGCGCTCCATCACATTCACACTAACTACCTGTACTTCAGGATATTTCTCACGGAACACTTTAAGCCGCTCGACAGTCAACGGGTGGTTTCGCTCCGAGCTGGACCAGAAATCCAACACCACGATCTGGCCTTGATAACGACTCAAACGAACCGGCTGCTGGTCCAAACTCCGCGCGGTGAATTCGCGGACTTTTACGTTCAACGGACGGTCAAGAGCATCAGCCTTGCGTTGAGGTTGAGCTTCCTCGTGTGCGGCTGCGAAAGCGTCCGTCAACGTCTGGTACCGCGGGAGAGCCACGAACGCCTGACGCTCCTCATCGTCAAACATTTGCAGTACGTAATCCATATCGAAGAAACCGTACTCTGCGGCCTTCTCCCACGCAGCGAAAACCAGCTCAATATCCTGTAGCTGATACGCAGCATTAGCGGCATGCTGGAAGGCGTACCCGTCCTCGGGATACGCTGAATCAATGATCATTTCCAGATCATACAGCTTTTTCCACAACTTATTGTGCTTATAGTATCGACTTAGGAGTTTGTATGCGAAGCTGTTAGTCGGTTGGCTGGCGTAGAATTCCTCCATCATCGCGACAGCTTCTTCTTCCCGACCATTCGCCGCGAGTACGCTATATTCAAGAGATACGGGTTCCCAGCGCCATGGATTGAGCTCCTGCGCCGAACGGGCGTATTTGAGCGCATTTTCAAAACGCCCGTACTTATTCTCCCACGTAGCCATCGAAACATGCGCCTGATAGCTTCCCGGATGCAGCTCGAGCGCATGCACAGCCAATCGCAGGCCTTCCATCGAATCCGGCGGTGACGAGCCGAGCATCGCGATACTGCCGAACGCCAATACTTCAGCCGTCGTAGAATCACGTTCCAGCGCTGCGGGCATCACCTGAGCCAGATACGGACCGCTGCGTCTTACATACGCTTCCAGTACTATGTTGACTGCGTTGTTCGGATCACGATCAAGCCGTCGTTGATATTCCCGCTCCAACGAATCGCTCTCTATTCCACCGAGTCGGTCGATATAGTAAATGTGTAACTCGATGTCATCGTCGTGATCTACCAGCAGTGACTTAGCTTCTGTCGCCGCACGACGTGCTCCAGCTTCTACGTGAGGATTAGGATGCTGCCGCCAGAGAAATTCCACCTGCGGACTCAATCCTTCACGGGTTTGCTGCCCGCAACCCATGATTTGCAGGGCCATTAGCAGCATCAAGACACTGGCAGTTATCCGCGCCAGACCTTTTAGAGAAGCCATCCGATGATCTTTAATCATGTTACCACTCTTCACGTTCAACAGTCCCTTTCCGCACACGTCGTGACTTGCCCTCAACGACAATGGTTATTTCACCTTTGACAGTCTGATCTGTGTAAGATTCAGCCAACTCAGCCAGCGTACCCCGCACAAACTCCTCATGCAGTTTGGTCAATTCACGACATATGACCACACGACGCGCTCCGCCCATATGTTCCGAAAGGTCCTTCAGCGTGCGCGCCAACCGTTGCGGTGACTCATAAAGCACGAAGGTACGCGATTCTTCCGCCAACTCCTTCAGACGCGTCTGGCGACCCTTTTTCTTTGGTAAGAATCCTTCAAAGACAAAGCGTTCAATCGGTAATCCGGATGCGACCAATGCTGCTAATACTGCACTCGCGCCCGGTACTGGAATAATCGGAACACCCTCTTCTGCCGCCAGACTGAGCAGACGATAACCCGGATCAGACACGCCAGGTGTCCCAGCATCTGTGACCATCGCCAACGACATACCATCCTTGAGCGCCTTGACCAAACCGGGCGCAGCCTTATGCTCGTTGTGCTCGTGGTACGAGGTCATCGGTGTGTCTATGCCGAAACGGGCAAGCAGACGACCTGTGTGCCGGGTGTCTTCTGCCGCGATACGATCAACCACACGCAAAACCTGAAGCCCACGCTCGGTAATATCCGCCAAGTTTCCAATCGGAGTTGAAACGACATACAACGTCCCCGCATCGACGACCGGCTCCTCGTCTCGGATCACCTTGTTCCCGGAATGCAGATCGCTCATCGAAAACCCACTACAAATTCGCTATCAAATCACGAACAAACTGTGTTGCTGTCTGGTTGCTGATGAAGTTCAGTTTGTACTCAGTGTGTTCGTTCAGCTTGATCGTCACATTGTTTGGATAATCGAGCACGATGGAAATGACTTTGGCCTTGTTCAGGTAATAGACCGTTGTTCCAGCGCCAACACGTTCCCGCTTTTCGATCATCACCCACTTGCCGTTTTCGTCCATCGACTTGATCTTGTACTCATGACTCTCATCCTGAGACCAGGAATCACCAGCCGGAATACCAAGCATCGTGATTACGATGATAATCAACCACATGTTCTTCATCAACCAACTCCTACAGTTTGCCAAACATCGTGTCCGCGCAACATACGAAACGAGAAACGCCCGCGTCAGTAGGACACGGGCGGAAAAATCAGAGTCTGATGAGACTAAAGATTAGGAATCACTGGGTCGCCAACATCAAAATAACGTGCCAGGTTCTGTGGAGCAGCATAGATCTTGAATGCAGTTTGACGAATGATCCGAATGCTACCGATGCCGTCACACAAGTATTGCCCGATACGGAACTGGCCACGACGCCAGGATGCATCAAAACACACACGGTTCATCAACTCAGTCATCCGATCCTTGAAGTCATTGCTGATCGGGTCTGGCATGGCGGGGGACGCTTCGCGACGGATCATATGATCCTGCATCAAGTCGGTCTCTTCACCGCGACGAGGCAACGCTATACGAACCGTACCAATTGCTAACGCCTGCTGCAGCACGATTCCGTCCGCTGCAAACAACACATCAGTATTCACGAGTTCCTTTGCGACATCACGGCGTCCAGCCGAAACAGATACCTTCACAGAACCTACACTTCCCAACTTCTGCTGCAACTCTTCATCTGACGGGCAATCAACACCGGGAAGAATCGTCAAAGTTGGTGCGAATTCTCGCTCAATACCCTCAGGAACACCCAAATGACTGACGGCTTCCCCAATCACAGGTAGCCATTTGTCAATATCAAGGTTTTCTGTAGCGATGGCGAAATTCTGAGCGAAAGTACCATGATCACGATTCTGGAAGATCGCTTTCATCGAACGAATGGGCAGCGGGGCATAATGGGCGCCGCGCAGGAAACGAGTGTATCCACTAATCGACTTGACACCCATCTCTCCGCCATACGGCTTAGGAATGACGTACCAGTCTGCAAATGTATCCTGCGACTCGTCAGCGATCACGACGACTTCAATTCCTGCCTTCCACAGCCGCCGCTGATACTCAGCTTCATAACGATGTCCACACAAATAGACAAGAGGTCGAGGAGTTCGAGAATCAACTCGTGCGGGAATAAACTCCTGCATCATCTCAATGAGACGAGCCGATTCCTGTTCCTGAGTCAACCCACCAGAGATTACAGTGAGCTCAACACCTTCCGGCAACTGGTCACGTAGAAAATCCGCGCCATCGCTGTCCGTTACAACCGTGAGCTTGTCAATCCCCTCTTTCACTCCAGCCTCAGCCAGTGCCAAAGCTCGGTACAAGTGGAGAGTGCCGTACCCTTGTTCCCGTTGAGCACGAATCCAGGCTCGCAGCTCCGCCATCGAAAACCTCCTTGAAAACAATGCGCCAATATAGCCCGGCTGCACAATCGCTGCAAGAGAACAGGTGCCGCATGAGATCCAATTCACAAATTGATACTGGATAATAATTGGATGTTTAGATGACGACTAAACGGTGGTTTGAACTGACAAGACAATAAAAACCCGTCGTACGTGGAGGAGGGTAACGTGATCGACGGGTTTGGGCTGCGCATCCTTAGATGCCGCCATTGGACAGGTTACGGAAGATGCCGCGCAACTCTTGTGATTTCGCGCACAACACCTCGTTTCGTATTCTGTTCTTTACGTGAGAAACCGCTGCACGTGCCTCCTCAATCGGAGGAAACCTGATGCATTCAGACTGTTTCTACACCGATCTTGCGGCATGCGCGCCCACTACCAACGAACAGCAAAACAACTAAAAGTGGCAATTTCACAAATCGATCAGATTGCGCAGAGCAATAATCTGGCCGAATTGCACACTCTCGTTGTTGACCTGAAGACCAACCTGCCGGAGCGAGTGGCATACGAAAACAGCCCAATCCTATTGGATGGGCTGCGAGTCACTTCGGCGGACGATCTGCCCGCCTATGTCGAACGCCTACGCGAACGGCTGCTCACTCTTCACGATGACTACCGCTCACGATCCAAATAAGTTCCGGAACGTAAGTTGCTGTATTGCCCGTGTTGGCTTCGCCAACGCGGCTGACCCACTTGTTAACGACGAGTAGATAGCCCGCGTTGGCGAAGCCAACACGGGCAAGAACTGACCGGGCTACGTCAACTCCTGCAAATCCGCGAACAGCTTCAGTGCTTCCGGGTTCTTCAACGCGTCCTGATTCTTGACCTCGCGGCCATGAATGATGTCGCGAACCGCCAGTTCCGTGATCTTGCCGCTGATCGTGCGCGGGATGTCGGCGACCTGAACGATCATCGCAGGTACATGACGCGGAGTTGCGCCAGCCCGGACATTTTTGCGGATCTGATTCCGCAGCTCGTCATCCAGCTCATAGCCCTGCCGCAGCACAACGAACAACACAACCCGTACATCCCCATCCCACTCCTGTCCAACGCATATCGACTCGATCACTTCGTCCATATTCTCGACGATGCGATATATCTCCGCTGTTCCGATACGCACACCGCCCGGATTCAACACTGCATCGCTGCGACCAAGTATCACCATACCGTCGTGTTCAGTGATGAGCGCGAAGTCGCCGTGCGTCCAAATGTTCGGGAAACGACCAAAGTAAGCATCATGGTAGCGTTGCCCGTCCTCATCATTCCAGAAGTAGATCGGCATTGAGGGGAACGGTTTCGTGCAAACCAGCTCACCTCTTTCCTCACCCACCGGATTGCCGTCTTCGTCAAACACCTCAACCGCCATCCCAAGTCCGCGAGTCTGCAGCTCGCCGCGATACACCGCACCCATCGGATTGCCGAGCGCGAAACACGAGACGATGTCTGTCCCGCCGGAGATCGAGGACAGTTGCAGATCCGCCTTGATCGACTTGTACACCCAGTCGTACTGCTCGGGCATCAGGGGGCTACCCGTCGAGAGGATGGTACGAAGCGATGACAGATCATGATGGGTACCCGGATTCACGCCCGCCTTTTCGACTGCTGACAAGTACTTTGCGCTGGTTCCGAAGATATTAACCTGTTCCTGTTCCGCCAGTGTCCACAAAGCGTCAGCACTGGGATATGTCGGCGATCCGTCGTACAACACGACCGTCGCACCTACCGCCAGCGAGCTGACCAGCCAGTTCCACATCATCCACCCGCATGTGGTGAAATAAAAGATGCGGTCGCTCGGCTTCAGGTCCGTGTGCAGCACCAGTTCTTTCAGGTGCTGGATCAACGTCCCCCCCGCACCATGGACAATGCTCTTTGGTAAGCCGGTTGTCCCCGAGCTGTACATGATGTATAGCGGGTGGTCGAACGGTAGTTCGGTAAACTCGATCTCAGTTGCGCGATATGGCTGGACAAACTCCGCCCAGGTCACCGCACCGTGCACCTCACTCAAATCAGGTTCGCGGTTGACATGCGGCACCACGACGACCTTGGTCACACTTGGTAACGTTTCGAGGAAATCGTGCACCCGCTGCAGGCTGTCAACGATCTTACCGTTGTAGAAGTAGCCATCGGCAGTGAACAGAACCTTGGGCGCGATTTGTCCAAAACGATCCAGCACACCTTTCACACCGAAATCCGGCGAACATGACGACCAGACTGCACCAATCGAAGCCGCGGCGAGCATCGCGATCACGGTCTGCGGCATGTTGGGCATGAAACCGACAACTCGATCGCCTGGCTGTACACCGAGTTCTTTCAACCCACGTGATAACCGCGACACCTCTGCATATACGCGCTGATAACTCCATTCGATGCGAAAACCTGATTCATTGTGATATATGAAAGCGAGGTGATCATCCCGGCGTTTGAGCAGATTTTCAGCGAAGTTGAGCGTTGCACCGCTAAAGAAACGTGAATCCACCATCGTTTCACCTGCCGTATACAATTCATCTGCAGGCTTACGGAATACAATACCCGTAAATCGCGCTACGCATTCCCAGAATGATTCCGGATCACTCACCGACCAGTCATAGAGCTCGTCGTATCGCGACAAACTCAGCTCCAGCCGTTCATTCACGTATTTCATGAATGCAGTCAGGTTACTTTTGATCACTCGTTCTGGATCCGGTGTCCACATCAACTCGTCCATGCAATTCCTCAGTAAACATTCATGGTTCTATCTACCGATTGATGACACTGCCAATATCAGACATCCTGCGCACGATTCGATGAACTCGGTATCAAACTGCAGGAGTCCGGGAATATCATGCTTGCCGCGCTCAAACGGAACGCCTATCTTCGCGAACATACCATTCATCTGACCATACTGGTCAGCCTACCAACGATTTCAGCAGCATCAGGGAGAATGCCATGAGCAGGCTGTTGTCACTTGGCGTTGTGCTGTTCCTTTGTACTCTGGCCCCTCTAGCCGTCGCGCAAGATCATGACAACCATCTGGAAAATGGTCATGTGGGCAGCGACGTTCACGCGGAAGGCGATAGCCACGCGGAAGTTGTTGCAGAAGGTGGTACTCCTGCCCATGATACTCAGGCAGAAGTAGCTGCCGGAGAGGCGCATCATGAGGAGGATCATGCTGAAGGGCATGGTGACGAACACGGCGGTCACGGATCGCTGGGTGCATCGCTCCCCCTGTGGAGTGCAATACCGTTCCTCGGTATTTTGCTTTCGATTGCCCTGTTCCCACTCTTCGCACCGATGTGGTGGCATCATCATTTCCCAAAGATATCAGCGTTCTGGGCGTTGGTCTTCGCAGTGCCATTTCTATTTGCATACGGCACAGAGGCATGGCATGAGATCCTGCACATTTACATAACGGACTACATACCCTTTATCATTCTTCTCTGGGGATTGTTTACGGTGTCCGGCGGGATTCTGCTCAAGGGATCGCTGGTTGGAAAACCGTCAACGAACTTCGTGCTCCTGCTAATCGGAACTATCCTCGCCTCGTGGATGGGAACAACCGGTGCCGCGATGGTACTGATCCGACCATTGATCAGAGCGAACAAACACCGTCACTATAAAGTCCATTCCGTAGTCTTCTTCATCTTCCTGGTTGCAAATATCGGTGGCAGTCTTACGCCGCTCGGCGACCCCCCGCTGTTCCTCGGATTCCTGCACGGTGTCCCGTTCTTCTGGACGTTCAACATCTTCCCGCACTTCGCGCTGATCGCGGCGATGCTGCTGGTCGTCTACTTCGTCCTCGACACCATCCTCTATGGACGCGAAAAGAAACAGTTTGCTCTAGAGGAAACGAAGCACGAGCATGACGAAAAAGTCCCGCTCAGCCTGGCTGGCTTGCATAACATCATCTTTTTGCTCGGCATCATGGGCGCAGTGCTGTTCAGCGGCACAGCCAAAATCGGTGAAGTCGAATTTGCTGGGCTGCACATCGCATGGGCTGCGATCACCCGCGACGTGTTCATCCTGCTGATGATCTTCCTCTCGTTGAAGACAACCAAGACCGAGATCCGCCAAGGTAACGAGTTCAACTGGTTCCCGATCAAGGAGGTGGCGTACTTGTTTGCCGGCATCTTCATGTGCATCATCCCGATGCTCGCGATGCTGAAGGCGGGTACCGCAGGTGCGCTGGGATTCATTATCGAAGCGACGAAGGAACCGGTCCAGTTCTTCTGGATCACAGGTACATTGTCTTCGTTCCTCGATAACGCGCCAACCTACTTAACCTTCTTTAATCTGGCTGAAGGAAGGCTGGGAATTGACGATGCGACGGTGAACGCCATGCTGACTGGTACTCCCCACCCAGCATTGGCAGAGTTTGTTCCGATACTGAAAGCGATCTCAGCGGGTGCGGTGTTCTTCGGAGCGATGACTTACATCGGCAATGCGCCGAACTTCATGGTTCGGTCGATTGCGGAAGAATCCAAGATCAAGATGCCGAGCTTCTTTGGTTTCATGGCGTGGTCAATTGCGATCCTGGTTCCACTGTTCCTAATCGTCACATTCGTCTTCTTCCGCTAGCAACTACTGGATATAGAAGGGGGTTTCATATGTTTAAGCACATACTTTTTCCGACGGATGGTTCAGATTCATCGTTCGCTGCATTCCCGGTCGCACTGAACCTCGCTCAGACCTATGACGGCAAGATCACAATCATCAATATGCACCCGGAGTTTATCAGCCATGAAGAAAGACAATTTCTGCGCGTTTCCCAGGATCACTTTCAAGAGATGATCAAAGAACGTGCTGCTCGGTCGCGTCAAGCGATTTCGGACGCGCTCGAACAATTCTCCATTGATGTACCAGTTGAGATTATTTTGCGGGAAGGCAATCCCCGCCATAAACTGTGCGAAGTGTGTGGTGAGCTGGAAGGTGATCTGGTTATTATGGCCACACGTGGAATGGGTAACGTCGGCGCCAAGTTGCTGGGTTCAGTAGCTGAACGTGTCGTCCGTCATTCGCCGGTACCTGTTCTGGTAGTGCATGTATAGGGCAATCGCCTCCGAAGCTCCGCTTGACAGGTCGAATCACCCCCCGTATATTCTCAGCCGCTCACGAAGTGAGATGGGATTAGTGCGTCGTGAGCAGCTTGGGGCCTTAGCTCAGCTGGGAGAGCGCCTGAATGGCATTCAGGAGGTCAGCGGTTCGATCCCGCTAGGCTCCACGTCCCCTTGGGAATCTTGCATTCTATGAGGCCGGAACGTACATTTTCCGGTCGCTTGAATGAGGGCGAAATCAGTAGTGGTTTCGCCAATGTTGGACAGGCGAGAGTAGCTCAGTTGGTAGAGCTCCACGTTGCCAACGTGGTTGTCGCGGGTTCGAGTCCCGTCTCTCGCTCCAGCCCCCGGGTGAGGGTCCTCAGGACGCCTGGTTCGGGGTTTTACGCCTCGCCGAAACGGGTCGTGCGAAACAAATGTTTCAGCAGTAACACGGCGGCGTGGCCAAGTGGCTAAGGCGAAGGTCTGCAAAACCTTTATTCGCCGGTTCGAATCCGGCCGCCGCCTCAAGATGGTGAGGATGGCGAGGCGTACGCCGGAAGGTTCTTTGACTACCAGGGATGGGCCAGACGATTCGGCTCCACCGATTCCGGACCCATTCGAATATGCCGGGGTGGCGGAATGGTAGACGCAGGAGACTTAAAATCTCCCGGGGAATTCCCTGTGCCGGTTCGAGTCCGGCTCCCGGTACTAACGCGGGAATAGTGACTGGAGTGAACGAAGACACTGAACCTGCACATGTTCAACATGTCCGCTGAACAATGAGAAATCATTGGCAGTGATTTTGAGGTCGGGCGTTTAGCTCAGTTGGTTAGAGCGCTGTCTTGACATGGCAGAGGTCACTGGTTCGACTCCAGTAACGCCCACAACCCTTACAAGCAGCAACGGGTTCACTAAGAGGATTATCAACTATCGCTTACGGACGTGGTAATTCCCGGAAACCTGAGCCAACAGCTCCAACACACCGGGTAAATGAACAAGTCCGAGTGCCGGAAGTTCGATTGATCGGCCCGGACGGCGAACAGGTCGGTATAGTTCCAGTCGAAAAGGCCCTGGAGATGGCTGAGGCCAGCGAACTGGACCTGGTCGAAGTTGCCCCACAGGCAAAACCACCTGTCTGTCGCGTTATGGACTATGGCAAGTTCCGCTACGAACTGCAGAAGAAGGAAAAAGACAGTCGAAGGCGGGGACATAGCGTTCAAATTAAAAAGATTCGCGTTTCACCGAAAATTGACGATCACGACTTCCAGACCAAAGTTCGGTCGATCCGCTCCTTCATTGAAGCTGGAGATAAGGTCAAGGTGACGTTGATGTTCAAGGGACGCATGATCACCCATAAAGAGCTGGGTGTCGAAGTCATGAACCGCTTCGTTACATCAGTTGAGGACATCGCGAAGCTCGAAGGACCGATAGGAATGGAAGGCCACCGAAACATGGTGATGACCTTCCAGAAAAAGTAAGCCCGAACTTGACGGATAATCTAAACCGGTCGCGGGCAGAAGAATCCGAAACCGGTTTTTTATTTGCAAGACACAAGGATAGTACGATGCCGAAGATGAGAACCAATCGTGCCGCAGCAAAGCGCTTCCGGCGCACAGGTACAGGCAAGATTCGCCGTCATAAGAGCTTCGCAAGTCACATGCTGACCAAGAAGTCACGTGACCGTAAGCGCAAACTGGCTAAGGCTGGTCTCGTCGCTGCCGTTGATGTCAAGCGCGTATCCCGTATGATCGGACCGTGCCACTAAGACTTACCGTAGAGAAGGAGTTCAGATATGCCACGCGCAACCAACAACCCGGCGTCGAAGCAACGTCGTAAAAAGGTTCTGAAGAAAGCCAAGGGCTTCTTCGGTCGCGGAAAATCGACCATCCGCGCCGCAACACGCTTGACCGAAAAAGCCGGACAATACAGCTACGCGCACCGTCGCGTACGTCGCCGCGAATTCCGCAAACTGTGGATTCAACGTATCAATGCTGCCGTCCGCGAAAACGGTATGACCTACTCCGTGTTCATGCATCAGCTCAAGGAACACAACATCGAGCTCGACCGCAAAGCGTTGGCGCATGTCGCCTTCCACGATCCGGAAGCGTTCGCCCAGATCGTCGAGCAGGTCAAGAACTAAGATGCAATAATCTGATTTGCGATGACGCGTGCTCGGCGGCGCGCACATCGCATGGATGATAGAACAAAACGGGGAGCCTTTGGGCTTCCCGTTTTCGTGCTCAAACCATATCTAGCGACTCACTGCTTCTCCTTTCCAATCTCCATAATCGCCAAATATTTCTGACAAACCCGCCCATTTCGCTTGACGTTTCACCACGCGAAGTTGATATTAAAGTGTATCGTCATGAAAACCAGCTGTGGATCGGCCACGCGCACTCGATTATCACCATCCAGGGAGAAGAAAATGAAAGCCCGCATTCTGATTAGTGTTTTCGCTTTGCTCATTCTCGTGAGTTTGAGTCAACCATCTCAAGCACAAGAAGCATGGAATATTGATATGATTGGGACACTTGAATTGGGAGGGCAACAGAACCATGTGCAGGTTCAGAATGACCTCCTTATTGCCTGGAACAGCAATCAAATACAGCTTTTCTCTACTGCTAATCCTGATGATCCAGTTCTGATTGGATCCATTTCAGACTGTCCCATAGCCTGCTATTACCTTTCTGTTGTTGATAATTACTTGTACGTTTACGAGAATTCATGGAACGATATTGTAGTGTATGATATTGGTGTTCCAAGCAGTCCTGTGCATATTGGATCTTTTTTAGGAGGTGGCGGACATAAAATGATTTATGATTCACCCTACTTATATGCATATGAACGTGATATTAATAGTACTTGGTCTTATTACTATATATACTTGTGGGATGATCCTCTTGAACCAACCTTGATTGCAACAAATGAGTGTAATGGCGTGATAAGAGATATAGACTATAGTTATCCATTCTTGTTTGTATGCACAAACTACGAATTATCAATTATTAACGTTACTAATCCATATAATCCTGTCGTTAATGTGATTTATGAAGCTGAAGATAGTAATAATTACTATTACATGATGGATGTGTATGTTGATGATAATTATGTATTTGTTACGGACTTTTTTGACAATACAGATATTTACAGGCTGAATTTATTAGATTATTCTGATATTGATAATCTGATACTTATGAGTAGACATCAATTCACAAGCGATATTCGGACCATCGGTACTCTAAACAATACATTATTCTTTAGAACATCAAATTCTCTGTTTACCATGGATTTAAGTTCTCATGAGAATCATCTGATTTCTGGATACTATCAGATAAACAATTTTTACTCATCTCAATCGACTGTAGCGGCGTTAAATAGCAACTATGTTTATTGTACATCTTGGTATTCGGATTCAGTGACAATATTAGATGCGATGCAGGCATTACTTCAGCCTGATACATTTAATTTCATTCCCGTTGAGCCCACCGGGCAGCCCTACCCAATCGTTATCCAACAAGCAGACTTCGAAGGTGGCCTTCTCAGTTCATATGACGAGATTGGGATCTTTGATCGGAACCTGTGTGTTGGCGCTGCTCGGGTAACCGGCGAATGGCCACTGATTATGACTGCCTGGGAAGGCGATCCCGAATACGACTTGCCAGGTTTCATACCTGACAATCCAATCCAGTTCCGAGTGTGGCAAATAGCTACCGAAGAAGAGAATCCGGCGGATGCAACCTATGATATGGGAAATGGTTACTTCGGCACAGGACCCGGGGCGAATCTCACCTCGCTTTCCGGATGGGATGCAGATGAACAGACGGTCTATCTCGATGGTGATCGTTGGCAATTGATCTCGTTCAACCTACGCCCGGCATGGCCACACCCTGAAAACGTGTTTGGAGCGACAGCACCATTTCAGATTGCATGGAATGACCGCGACCGGTTCTGGAGACCAGTAGGTAACCCGACTCTTCAAATCGTCGATCCACGTGAAGGCTACCGTGTTTACAGTTCTGCCGCAAGTAGAATTCACATGTATGGGACTCAGCTTCCTGCCGACTTGACACTGCGTCTGGGTAGTGGCATGTGGAACTACATGCCGTACACATTGCAGGAACCACTCGATCCGACTGTTGCGCTGGCAGACATTCAAGATCAGATCATCGCAGTCATCGACGATGAAGGCCGATTCTGGCTGCCGGGAATCATGCAGACACTTCCACTTCTCGAACCGGGTAAAGCATACCGTGTACGAGTTAGTGAACCTGTCAGTTTCCAATTCAACCAGCTCGGACGTGGTCGCAACAATTCAGCGAACACCTCACTTCCCGACCTGCCCTCCGCCCCACCGGTGTCAGGAATTGGCTGGCCGGTGCGGGTGTTGCTGGATGACGCGTTACTCGAAAACGGTGCAGACATCATCGAGATTCTCGATGGTGCAACGGTTGTCGGTAGCGCGCGGGTTCGTCCTGAGCAGGGTGACGCCGTGGTGATCGCGTGGGAAGGTGACGCTGACCACAATATCCCCGGTTTCACAGCTGGAAATGCAATGCGTGTGCGCGTGCTGGATAGTTCCGGCAGGCAGTTGGCGAACCAGGTTGACGGTCAAATACCGACATTCGCTGAGACGCCGATCACGTCAATCAGTGTCAGCGCTGATGCAGAAATCCTGCCCAGCGAGTTTCACGTTGGGGCTTTGACACCGAACCCGTTCAATCCGTCATTCACGATGCCGCTGCACCTGCCTCAGGCGGCGACAGTCAAGATCGCAGTCTACGACATCCTCGGACGGCAGGTCGCCGCTGAAACCGTGCATGCTCAGGCAGGACGCACTGTCTGGCAGTTCGATGCTGGTAGGCTTGGGCTCGCGAGCGGTGTGTACATAGTGCGAGTTCAAAATGGAGCAGACTCGATCATTCAGAAGGCCGTACTACTGAAATAATTGGATGATCCGGGGACACTTTGAGGACAAAGTGTCCCCGTTCACGCTTTAACCTCAGCAACGGAATCAGGAAGTGGAGCGAAAGAGTTTTTTGATTTCTTTGTGTCCGAGGCTTGAATCCCTAAGTTTTCCTTCCTAGACTACACGATACACAAAAAGTTGTATGTAGATCAGACAACAAAGACAAGGGGGCAGAGATGTTTGCACGTCGTCTAACCTTGGGCATCATGATGATCGGTCTGCTGGCCGCATCAGCCCACGCATTCCCACGCAAGGTGATCTTCGAAGAATTCACGGGTCATGGTTGAGGTGGCTGCGCGTCTGCGGCGCAGACGATCTACAACTTTCATGTAAACAACGCTGACAATACCACCATGATCGTGTTCCACGAAGACTGGTATGCCGGTGACCCATGGCAACTCTTGAACGCCGCTGATCATAACGGTCGTTGTGGCTACTACAACATAATGGCTCTACCTACGCTGATGGTGGATGGTGTTATTGACCAGTGGCCGATCAGTGATGCAACATTGACAACGGCGATGAACACGCGCCTCGCGGTAGACAGCCCGATTGCGATTCAATGCACGGCAAATATTGTCGGCAATGCGGTTGACATGTCTGTTGAAGTCACCTCAGCAAATGTACCTGTGTCTGGGAACTACAAGATTCGTTTCGGACTGATGCAGAACGAATACTCTGGTTTCACCGGGTTGAATGGTCAGAGCGTTTGGCATTACGACATGCTCTATATGGCGCCGGATCATAACGGTCTACCATTCTCCATCAATGCCAACGAAACGATCAACTTCGATGTCTCGTTCCCTTGGCCGATTACGCTGAACGGTGATCCGATCACCGAGGATAACGTCACAGTCATTGCCTATGTGCAGAATGACAGTGGTCGTGAAGTCCTCCAGTCGGAAATGGCTGCGGTTGGTTGGACACCTCCAGACATCACGCTCGATCTGATGCCGATGTATGATCCGATCTACATTCCCGGCAACGGCGGAAACCTGGTCTTTGATGCCTTGATCACCAACAACTATGATGTGGCAACACCGGGCCAGGTGCGCACGCTCGCGATTCTTCCGAACGGTAATAACTACCCGATCAACACCTACAACATCACCTACATTCCAGGTGTTGACATTGTTCGTACTGATGTAGTTCAAGCAGTTCCTGGCATGGCACCAGTTGGAACTTACACATTTGTCGCGCAAGCCGGACCGACACCGTGGACCCTGGTCGCGGAAGACAGTTTCCAATTCTTGAAACTGGGTAATGCTCCTGATGGCGGCAATTTTGAGTTCCCAAACAGCAACTGGTTCGAAACCTCGAGTGAAGGTAGCGATGCCGTAATTACGCTGCCGTCCGAATTCGCCATGGATGCTGCGTATCCGAACCCGTTCAACCCGACCACAACGCTTGAGGTCGCGTTGCCGGAAGCGGCTGACTTGACAGTTGCAGTCTTCAACGTCAGCGGACAGCAGGTCGCAACGTTGCACCAGGGAATTGCAAACGCTGGATTACACAACTTGACGTTTGATGCTTCAGGCTTAGCCAGCGGCCTGTACTTTGTCCGTGCAACAGTTCCGGGTCACATGGATCAGATGCAAAAGGTGATGCTGGTTCGCTAGATATTGGAGTTTATGTATTCGGAATTACAAGCCCGGTGGTTAAATCCACCGGGCGTTTTTATTGGATATTCTCTGAAAACTAACACCTGAAGCTTGTATGTCTCTGATTTCAACCCTAGACTATAAGATACCCTAAAGTTGCATGTAGATCAGACACCGAAAACACGGGAGGCAGTGATGTTTGCACGTCGTCTTACCCTGGGCATAATGGTGATTGGCCTGCTGGCCGCATCAGCCCACGCATTCCCTCGAAAAGTGATGTTCGAAGAATTCACAGGTCATGGTTGAGGCACCTGTCCGTCTGCGGCGCAGACGATCCAGACTTTCTTCGAAGGCAACGGAGGTGAGGATGTCAGCATAATTGTATTCCACGCCAACTGGTATGCTGGCGACCCTTGGCAGGAAATAAACGGGGCTGAACATACCGGTCGGTTCGACTACTATCCGATTAACTTACTCCCCACATTGATGGTGGACGGTCTGCTCGACCGCTGGCCAATCACGCCGCAACTGCTGCAGACTGCTGTTGATAACCGTCTCGCTATCGAAAGTCCGATTGCACTTGATTGTAGCGCATCTGCTTCAGACAATTCTGTCGATATGTCGGTCCAGGTTACATCGGCCGATGTTGCTGTGTCTGGCAACTACAAGATCCGTTTCGGGCTCATGAACAATTATTACAACGGTTTCACGGGTTGGAACGGTCAGAGTGAGTGGCATTATGACATGCTCGACATGGCTCCAGATGATGACGGACTGCCGTTCTCCATCGGCACTAACGAAACTGTCAATTTCGACGTCTCGTTCGACTGGCCGATCACACTGAATGGCGACCTGATCATGGATGACAACATCTCGGTTGTCGTGTATGTGCAGAATGACAACACGCACGAAGTCATCCAATCGAACATGGCGGTTGTAGGCGCAGAACCAGAATCCGTGCAACTGATCCTGACGCCGACAAATACGACCATACCCGCCGGTGGTGGCGATGTTGTCTACGATGCTCAATTCATCAACAACACCTTCCTCCAGGCGAACGGCGTCCGTTACCGGACCTTTGTCACCCTTCCAGATGGATCTACCGTTGGACCACTGGCCAACATTGCATTCAACATGATGGCATTCATGGATGTCAGCGTTACCGGCCAGACTCAGGTAGTTCCCGCGGGTGCACCAATGGGTGAGTATGAGTTCATCGGTACCGTCGGCGTTCCGAACAACCCTGGTCTGATGGTTCAGGACAGCTTCCCATTTATCAAGACCGGTGTCGCGACAGACGGCGATTATGTGTTTGACCCGTCGGACTGGACGAACAGCGACTTTACTATCACTGGCGCTGGTTCAAATAATCAGCTACCGAATGCGTATGCGATGAACGCTGCGTATCCGAACCCGTTCAACCCATCAACGACGGTCGATATTGCGCTTCCCGATGCGGCTGACCTGACTGTTGCCGTGTACAACGTCAACGGACAGCAGGTAGCTACTCTGCACCAGGGAATTGCGAACGCTGGTTCGCACAGCTTGGTCTTTGACGCTTCAGGATTGTCCAGCGGATTGTATTTCGTCCGGGCAACCGTTCCAGGATACCTTGACCAGGTACAAAAGGTGATGCTGGTCAGATAAGTATCGAGGCTGGAGGCTAAATTCTGGAGTAACTGCAAGACAACAAACTGCCACGGGCGAATGTCCGTGGCAGTTTCTGGTTAATGACAAACAGAAATGAGCGGCAGGTCATTCTGAACTGAACACAGTGAAGTGAAGAAGATCCAGCTAAGAAACTGGTTGCTACTTGTGCTGAAGTTCGACCTTCTTCGTCCGGCGGCTGCCGGACTCTGAATGACGTGCCTGGCATCTTCAGATCTTGATTTCGAGTGTCACTCGAGAGCCTGTCGTCTATTCCTTGGGTGGAAGTTCGCCGCGGTCGAGTTCGGGCTCGTCCTGAGAGATGAACCGCACCAGTCCACCCCAGTTCTTGTTCACGTTGAAACCCCGCCGTTCGCAGAAATCACGCATGATGAAATCGGTCTTCAGCACCTTCACCCCACGGCTGGCCATACGGGTCACAAAATCTTCCAGTAAGGCAGTTGCAATCCCCCTCCCCATCAACGGGCCGGATGTTACCAGCCCATCCATGTGAACAACCTCTTTGTCCTGATCCTTGAATGTCAAGCCGCCGATCACGCGGTCAGTAGCGTCCGTAACAACGAGATGGCGATCCTGTTCGCTGACCGACTTGGGAAATCTTTCCTGGTAGAAGAGCCTGTACAACGACCCAACCTCTTCCGGTTCGATGGGTTCGCGGATGTCATAACCCTCACCGTGGTTGTCGACCATGTTTGTACGTACGACCACAGTTTTCCGTCCACGTTCGCCAAAGGTCAGCACTTCCACCGTCTGCGGTTTATGCGCGCGGGGGAACACCAACCGGCTGAACACATCCCGATCAGCTTGCGATTCCAGAGCCGCCTGAAGCTCAGATAATTCAACTCGTTGAGTTGCATGTAAGGACGGTTCCGCCCACAATTCATCCAACAGAATCGAGAACGTTCGCTTGACATCATTTGATGCCAGGTCGAAATACGTCCTTGAATACAGATAGTACCGAGCAATTTCACCGTACCGGTGCATGTGGTACATCGAGGTCAATCCTTCCAACAGTTCAGCGCATGCCTGGCTGGTGACGTTCGGATTGATCTTTTGCCACGCGTGATAGCGGTGGATTGCGTTTCGGACAGGCTGAGGCACATACCATTGCGTGCTGATTTTTTCGATGTAGTCGTGCAAGTCCTCGACGAATTTGGCTGAGAAAGGATTATTCTCAATTGTTTCAATTTCATATGAGAAGTCCTTGAGGAATTCTTCCCCTTCCACTGATCCCAGACCCTCGATAACAGCATCGAACAACCATCGTTCATCCAACACGCGATCAGTTAGCGGGTACAGTGAAATCGTTTTGCGGAAGAAATTGGACCACAACGGACGCATCAGCGTGATTGGAGTGCTGTATTCTTCCCATCCGCTTAACGACAGGATTAGTGCTTCTTCGCGAAAATCCAAGTCGGGAACAACCACGTTTGAAGGCGACATCACTCCAGGGATAATTCGCTTTCCTGAATATTTCCAAGCCCGGAAGAAGGTTGCCATACCAGTTACCAGCAACCGGTGCCAATCCGCCTCATGCACGACATGACTAGCCTGAGACGAACTACCACCGTATTCACGGATCTTCTCCCACGCAGTAAGCTCGTTCACATACTCCAGGGACATCGTTGCCAACTCAGGACGGATACAACCAAAACGAGGGAGGGTACGCTGTTCGTATGGATGTCCACCAATGGCGATCATCCAATGATTCGTGTCCATGACCACGCGGGCATTCATATCTTCACGTTGAACCAGGAGCAGATCGAAATGACGGCCAGAGATTGTGTTCACGCTGACACGATAGAAATTGTAATCGCCACTCGCCTTAGTTCGAGAAACCCAGATCCCGCCCGCCGGTACCTGGTCAATGTCGAAATCTTCCTCATTGAACGTTAGCATCACAGACTGCTTGAGGAAGGTCGTGTACAGCAACATGTCCTGGAGGGTGATTCGCTGTTCCTCATCCAGATCTTCATCGAAAACTATCATCTCTTCCAGCAGTGATTCAGGAATAGAGACAGCGTTTTCGACCAGCCGGCCTTCGAACCACGATACCATATGATCCAGCATCATCTCCGCAAACCGTGATATTTGCGGATCAACTCGATGCAGCAACCAACTTGCCAACTCTGCGCGGACACTCTTGTAGTACGCCGGATTGAAACGAACAAAATTGATCAGCAAACGGAACACATTCTTGAATTGCCGTTGCACCATAGGTTTTGCAGGCCAGTCAAGGTGAATCCGGTAGGAGTACAAGCGTTGCCGAAGTGCGGCCAGACGACGCTTTTCAAAGCCTTCACGCGATATGAGCTTGATCGATTCTTCGTTGAGGAATGACAAACCGGATTGCACAAACGCCGGAAACGAAACACTATAATCCTGCATCGGTTCGTCAAGAAGCAGAATACGATAAGCCGTGCTGCGGACCTGTTCGTCTGGATGCGTGGCTAATGCTGTCAAACGTAAGCGTGCAACTCCACCCAGGCGATCATCGAACGAGATCAACGATTCGCTAAGCTTCTCCAACACTTGAATCGAATTCTCGACTGTATCAAAAAGGGCGATCTGCAAATCACGGTTCAACTCCCGCAATTGTGAATCTGAAAGATGCGACGGTTCAACTGACTGGACGAGTTCAAGTGTCCGTTCATTGTCGTTGGTGGGAAGTGCTGCGTGAGGCATTACGTGCTTATTGAACGGGACATCCCACCCCTCGCGACAGGGGACAAAGTTCATCAAAGATGGATTCGCAGCCCACAATCGTGGTTGGCGAGCAAACATACCCAAATCAATGACATCACCCAGGATATGGTACGACAAGTCGCCGATAATGACATATCCGTTCCGAGTATCACGGCGAATCGGCAGTGTCCGGTCATGCTCATTGTCTGTCAGGTATACACTGCCATTGTGCTCTGATGTTGGTTCATCGACCTTTGCGACGAAGTCGCTCTCCAGAATGCCCAGATCACGGAAAATCCAGCGTGGTATTCGTACCTGAATTCCAGCTGCTTCAAGCTCTACATAGCTACTTTCATAAAGTGAAGAGATAACCTCGGCAAAATTCTCCTCGATCACCTTGCGGCGCATTGTGCCCTTAGACGTCAACTCCTCCTTGTCAATGTCAAAGTCACGATCGAGCAGAGTGTAATTGACGACACGTTCGTAAGGTGCCAGGTCCTGGTTGGCTGTTGTAACTATTTGACGGAAATAATCGCGGCGACTCTCCGTGTCGGGTGCATCCGCCAACACTGGATCATCAAGGTCAGGAACGATCATCAATACGTTAAACGCTCGGTGATCGCCAACGAGAAACGTCCGCTTGATCCCCGGAACTGTGGCGAATTTACGTTCCACACGCAGCGGCGCAACGGTTTGCCCGCGAATGTTCTTGTATATGTCTTTGATCCGGTCAACAATGGTCAGATGACCTGGCTTAATCTCACGGAAAATGTCACCAGTGTGTAGCCAATCATCACCATCCAGCTCATCTCCGGATTCGACTTCCAGCCCCTCACCATCCTCCTTCAAATAGCGAGCGACATACGCTCCCGTGATCAACATTTCACCGTTTTCAGATAGCCGGATCTCTATGCCTGGCAGCGCTCGACCAACTGTGTTATCGACATAATCTCCCGGCGGGCTCATCGTGATTCCGCCTGTAGCCTCTGTCATCCCAAAACCGGAACACAGTGCAACACCATGCATCTGGAAGAATCGAAATGCTTTGGGCTCGAGATAACCAGCCGCACTCAATCCCCAGCGTAACCGCCCACCTGTGATCTCGCTGAAAGCTTCCTGCTTCTCCTCGCTGGTCGGCAGTGATTCCATCACTGAGAGCGACCTGTCACGTATCTGTAACCAACGGAGCGGAATGCTGATTAACCCGGTGGGACGAATACGTTTCATGCTGGCAATCAGGGCTTCCGTGGACGGATTTCCGACGAACACGTATCTTCCCCGCCAGTAGAGCATGCCCAGCATTTCGAGATAACGGCCAAACGTGTGAAATAGCGGTAAGTAACACAGCAGCACTTCATCTCGCCCAACAGAAGGCAGCGCAGCAGCACGTGCAAATCGTTTTGAGACTAGATTGAATTGGGAAAAACAAACACCTTTTGGACGACCGGTACTTCCGGATGTGAACATCACCGTGCAGATCTCATGCAGATCAAAACGCGGACGAGCGTCCAATTGATCATTCACATCATCGGCTGACAAACGGGAAAACGCTTCGACAAGTGGAATCGCCTTCCCCTCCACCCTGTCGCGTTCCAGATGAATCGCATAGATGCGGAAATCGCATTTCGTGAGTTTCCGAACCTCCTGCATCCTGCGAAGTCGATCCTCCCGATCGACGACGACGGCATTGATTTGCAACCGTTCGATGATCCAAGCCAGCTCTTCAGAATCAAAATGCACGTTCAGCGGTGTGATCAGGATGTCGTGGAGCAGGCATGCCAGATCACAACAAGCACCATCCAATGAATTGTCAACGAGTAACGCGATTCGAGGTTCGTCTTCTCCAGCATCACGCCAGAAGACTGCTGCGATCGCTCGAATACGTCTTTGTACCTGTGCATAGCTCCAGCGGATGGATTCACCCGCCATCAGCTCTTCGAAATATGTTGTGTCGGGAATCTCGCTGATACGAGCGTTCAGCATGTCCTCGAGTGTGTAGTTCACTCGCTGCACAATTTCCAGTGCAACATCAGACCACCGCAGACGTGCATCATCATCCGGTAACGATTCCAGGTAGGTGGGACGACCGGTTAGTTCAAGGAATTGATGGAAAGAATCGTGATGTGCAGCAAGATCCGCCTCGGACTTTTCCGCCAGCAATGCAGTTATATCGTCAAGAATGATGACTGCAAGTTCGCTGTTGGATTCATCCTTTTCAGCGTATGGCGTCCATTCGTTCAATCGGTCAGCAAGCTTGCTGGGTGTCTCGAGCATGATTGGTTTCCGTGCCTGTGAGGTGACGCTCCTATGATAGCGTAGAAATGACACGGTTTCGAGTGGCAAGTACTCCTGGATCAGAGTAGCCGTTAAGGTGAGTCTGACTATTGATGTACAAAAATATTCTATAACTGTTCGGTCTGCAACCAGCCCTTCATGTCGTCTACCATAGCCTTGCGCTCATCTGTGTTCGCAAGTTCATCGAGCTTGGTTGAAATGCTTTCAAAGCGATACGGTATCTGCTCGAGACGAGCTGACAGTTCCTGGATCAAACGAGCGTCCATCGCGTCCGAATACACCGTGCATGATTCGATCTGTCCCTGGTCGGTACTGAATCCGAGATCAACGATCCCCCAATCAAAACGGCGACTGACTTCAACATCAAAGATGGGTGTGCGTCCATACCGCCAAGACCATGCGGCGTATTTTTCGTACAACGCTGACAGATCGTCTGTCACATCAGCGGGGCTCAACTCTGTGCACTCACCACCGTATTCTTCGCGAAACGCTTTTCGCAACTCAACCTTTAGCGCGTCAACGGTAATCCTGTCACTTAAGGTCTTGAGGTTTACGACACGAGACTTGACCGAGGTGACACCCTTCGCCTTCATCTTTGCGTCATCAACGGTCAGAATATTGCTGAGTTTTTCAAAATCAACATCAACCAGCAATGTCCCGTGATGGTAATACGAGCCGTCACGAGCATGAAACGCGTTTCCCGAGAACTTTCGACCGTCCGCCACTATATCATTGCGACCAGAAAACTCCGCTTCCACTCCCAATGCCTTTATCGCATTAAGAAGAACACGGAGCTGACGGTGCAAATCCACCAGGGTCTTGTCCATCACAAACGTGAAGTTCAGGTTTCCGAGGTCATGGTAAACTGCACCGCCGCCGCTTAAACGACGCGCCAGCTTTCCACCACTCTCCTCCAGTTCCTTCCAACGACATTCACGCCAGGCGTTCTGGTTGCGACCGATGACAACCGTGTTCTCGTTCTGCCATAAATACAACACGATTCCGTTCGGTGACACATCCTCCAGCAACGCCTCTTCAAGAGCGAGATTATGCCAGGGATCATGTGATTCGGAGGATATCACGCTGGTATGAAGAAGGGAAGAATCAGGCATTCTTTCCTCGTGTTATGCCAGTAAAACCTCGGGATTGCAAAACTTACCGTCCGACCAGCCAATGCGCAATGAAAACGTTCAATTTTAGCAACTTCACAAGCCCATTTTGCTCGTGAGCCCTCTGGAAGAGCGAAATCGCCGCGGGTTCAATAACCGCGGCGATTTCGTTGTATCATCATGCAATTGTCAGCTTGTTCAACTCACCAACTAACCATTGGCTTTCAGAGCAGTGAACCTCGTAGCAGCTTGCCCTTGTGGATGATACTTGACCAACACCGCCTTCGTTGTATCCCCCAGCTCCATGGTCACACTTCGCCAGTCATTCACAGTCTCAACACGCTGCTGGGCGACTTGGACAATCACATCCCCAGGACGCAATACACCCTGTGCTGGGCTGTCAGCTTCAACACCAACCACTATAACCCCGGAACTCACCTGCAACTCCGTGTTGCGACGTACCCGTGGACTATTCAAATTCTCAACGTCCAAACCCATCCAGTCCTCTTTTACTTCCAGCTCTGGCTCTGCAACGATGCCCATGTATTCCGCGCGATCGCCCAAAACAAAATCCAAGTTCTTTTCGCGACCATCACGCAAGACCTTCAACTCCATTCTGTCGCCCGGTGCGTGGCGCGCAATCCGGAAACGGAAATCGTTCACGTTATCCACAGGCACACCGTCGACTTCGATGACCACGTCCGACTCAAGCAGACCGCCTTCCGATGCTGGAGTGTTGGATTCCACTGATTGAACAAATACTCCGTCCACATCCTCATCAATGTCCAGCGCCTCGCGATACAAATCGGTTAATGCATCCGGCATCATGCCGAGATAACCTCGTGCAATACGACCACCATCGCGCAACTGATCGACAACATCCTTGGCAAGGTTGATCGGGATCGCGAATCCAATACCATCAGCGGATGCGTTCACCGCTGCATTGATGCCTATGACCTCACCCTGGATGTTTGTCAACGGACCGCCAGAGTTGCCGAAATTGATCGAAGCGTCCGTCTGGATGAAATCTTGGAAGATAGGTCCACCACCGGAGATATTCAGATTGCTGCGGCCCTTGGCGCTGATCACGCCAACTGTCAGCGTCCAGTCCAACCCGAGCGGATTACCCATCGCAATTGCCCAGTCACCTATCCGGATGTCATCACTATTTCCCAACCTGGCAACATGATCTGGATCAACGCCGTCTATTTTTAACAACGCCAGGTCCGTCTCAGGATCGGTGCCGACAATCTCTGCTTCCTCTTCAGATCCATCCGACAAGGTCACCGTGATCTCGCTCGCACCCTGCACAACATGATTGTTGGTGATGATGTAGCCCGCCTCATCAATGATGAATCCTGATCCGCTTGACGGAATACGCTGCACACGCGGCTCGCCATCCTGATCAGGGAACTGATCGCGGAAAAATGGATGGTTCTCGAAGAATCTCGGAATCTGAACTTCACGTTCACGCATGGCGCTGATAAATACCACGCTCGGCTTCAATTGCTCCGCCACCGCGACAAACGGACTCTCAAACGTTGACGTGATGTATCGTGAGTCCTGCAAGTCCACTGTCTGGCTGAACGATGTGGTCGGGAATGCCATGAATCCAGCAACAATGATCAGCACCCACACTGCAACGACACTGGAACGCAAGTACCTCATACTCATAATGTTCTCCTGAATGACTGTTGGTTGTCTATCGGCTCACACACGCGGCTCTGATGGACTGCGTTCCCAACAGTTTTGCTCAACCCTCTCCCAAGTCTGAGACCTTGAATGAGTACTCCTGCCGTAATTGCAGAACAGCACCTGTCAATCAGACATGCCACTGCCAGATTATAGATGAAGCCAATTGCTCTCCGCATCGAGCGATCCATATATTTGGCTATATATCACGAGTTACATGGATACCATAGATTCTGGCACAACGGTTGCTTAATGATCGGCGAGATGCAAAACGCATTCATCAACAATCGAATACACGAAAGGAAGTACACATGCACAGGCATCAGCACAGATATTGCGGCCCGACAACTGAGATGACACGTTGGATGAACCTGATCAACGAAGTTCGCAACAACGAAGAACAACCCGAACAGCGTTGGCGTCCACGAGTCGACATTGTTGAGGATGAGCACGAGTTCCGCATTCACGCGGATCTGCCCGGCGTCACCAAGGACAGTATCGAAATCACCCTCGAGGACGGCGTTCTCGTCCTGAGCGGTGAGCGTCCGGCGATGGAATCAAAGGAAGGCGAGACTGTATATCGCAGCGAACGTATGACCGGCCAGTTCAAGCGTCGGTTCAACGTTCGCGACTCGATCAAGAGTGACTCGATCCATGCGAATTTCGATAACGGCGTCCTGACCATCCGCTTGCCGAAACCGGAAGAGTCCAAGCCGCGCAAGATCGAGATCAACGGCATGCAGAATTGACGGGCTGTAGGCTGCAGGCTATAGAAAGCATGCAAATACGGGACACTTTGTCCCCAAAGTGTCCCACGAAGTCGTCCTGACGTGCCGCAGGCACGAGAAGGATCTCGGTTTCAATCGGTTGTACCAGCCGGTGAATTGCCACTCACCGCCTGTTAACCATATGCAGTGCAAAACGCCTCATTCCCCTCCCTGGATGAGGCGTTTCGTTGTTATTGCAGTAGAAGGATCTTTTGAACATTAACGTTTTGCCCCGCTGCACTTGTAGTCACGAAATACACACCGCTTGTCAGCGCCTCGGCATTAAACTGGAACCGATGTTGCCCATGAGAATGGACTCCTTTCGTGATTTGCAACACTGTCTGCCCAAGCGTATTCACAACATCAATTTGGACCATAGCCGTTTCTGCAAGCGACATTGTAATCGTTGTCGAACCGTTGAATGGATTTGGATAGATCGGGGCGACGGTGCATACTTGTGGCTGCAATCCCGATGGTTCGCTGGATGATCCTGCTACAAGACGTTCGAGGCCGTGCGATTCCCATTCATGATTACCCGCCACGTTGTCTGGTTCCGGTGCGTAAACAGAGAACGGGAAAAAGTCGGATGATACAGGAACACCCATCGTCGATCCCACATGAATCCAGTACTGGTAATAGCCAAGCGGTGCATCAAGCGGAACATCCTGCACTATGTTTGAGATAGAAAGCGACATCCCGGGCAGGAAAAGCATACGCAAGCTTTGGATGGGACCGTACGGTTGCCCTGAAGGCAGGATGGGTTCAATCCAGACCCAACCGAATTGAGGTTGATCTATGTTTGTTTCCAGGGTTACATCGTAAGCGAAGGACCCACCTTGGGGAACAAGCAGGTATTGCTGTTCTTCTGGAATAACATTGATAGATAATGGAATTGGATCATAGCCGTCGAAATCCGGCTGGAAATTCAAATATGCTCTTTCAGCATCAGGCCAATCGGAGTAGGGTATAGAGTCAATTGCATACCAACCGAGGAAGATATTCTCCCACCCCCCATAGTTGATATGGAGCTCATTGACATTCAACTCGACGCGATAACCATCAACGACGAATGCGTGCCCCCATAAGTCGTTTTCGACGATGTACATCATCGGACGTTCCAAGTCCAACTCTGCACACAATACATCGAACCAGGCTTGATCATCCGGGTAATTGATCTTCCATTCTTCTGAAATACCAAGTTGGTAGAAGAAATACTGAGGGAGAACGAGCGGAATGTCTGTTGGATCGGCTCCTGATCCAAATACGCTGTACATCGTTTCATATGCTACGCCAACTTCAAAACACAATTCCGCGATCGCGTTCAGCTCGGCCACTGTGTGTTCCCACGGTTGACCGTATTCTGGCAAGATGTTGTTCCAATCATAGGGATCGCTGAAATTCGCAGAAATCCATTCCCCATTCCACAGGTATTGATGTGATGATTGTCCAGCCGGTGGCCACTGCCAGTAGTACATTATCTGAGCTGACGACAACGCCACACAACCGACCTGGGCGTGTTCATTATCATAAACAGGACAGTAAGCATTGTAAGGCGTAAATTCGTGCCAGATCGCGTCGACCAGATAGGTTCCGGGCACATATTCGTCCAGTTCACGGCTGGCGGCTTCTTCCATAAACGAGTCTAGTGATGGCTGCGTGAACACCTGCCAGAGTTGATAGCACTCCTGCACTGCGGATACGTCAATGCCAGCGGCTGACATGGAGGCCAGATCGTTATGTCGAGCGAGAGTCGCCGCCTTCTGTTGCAATTCCTGGGTGATCATCATCCCGGCGGATTGAGCATGATCAAATTCAAGGCGATACTGTTCGGAGTACATCTTGACCGGGGGTAGTTCACGGTAACCCGAGATTAGCGCACAACCCGCAGGTTCAACCTCGAAGTAGTACGCGATTGGCATTCCATCCTGTTCGATGATTCTTTCAAGACGAATATCAGTCGGTGTGTTTTCATCCCATGAATCCAACGCGGTGCGGTACTCAACAAATCGTTGTGCGGCGGTTGTCGCATCCTCAAGAGTAACAGTGTCAGCCAGTGCAGTGGAAATTACCAGCACAATACAGCAAACAAGCATCATGGTTCGCATGATTTCCCCTCCCTGCTATGTTTGTACGGCTAACAAGAAGCTAACTAATTCAAGAGATTGGCGCAAGAAATAGCGTATTAATGAACAAAAAAAGAGAAATACTCACATGAATGTGAGCGTCTAAGTCAAGGAGTATTAGTCAATCAAGACAAAACCCCTGTAATCGCGACGGTCTGACAAGATGCCAGGGTGCCGACGATCTTCGCGCGCCGACCATAGCGGGCCAGATTCTTCCTCCGTTTGGGGACAAGCACCGAAATCCCCAGGCTTTGCCTGACGGTGACTTGCCACTCACCGCCTGTTAACCATATGCAGTGCAAAACGCCTCATTCTCCCTCCCTGGATGAGGCGTTTCGTCTTTATGAGATGAGCAGGTCTATAATACGTTAGTCCCTAGTCTTTAAAGAGATCCATTTTAAATCCACCAAACCACTTCGCGAACAAATTATAAAGCACAGCCTCAACAAGTCCCAGCATAAATCCGATTGCTGCAAAACTAACTGGCATACCCACTAACGCCATGAATGCCATGGCAGTTCCCCAGTTCAAACCAATCGTGAACAGATCAACTATCACCCCACCAATTGAATAGATGATGCCAGCGATCAAACCCAAGAGTGAGAATAGAAATGCCTGGAATTGCGCCATTTTCAGTGGTTTGAGCTTTGTTCCTCTCGACATACAGTCACCGTCTTTCAGTCAGAGAATTCCTACAACGTGTCCAGATAATATCCAGTAAACACAAGTACATTGAATCCAATGAAATTCGTTAAAAATCGGGTTTTCGTATCATGGTTTTCACCATAATGAAAATTATAGAGCGACTTTGCGATAAACCCGGCAGAGATCAGGAAGTAGCCAGCCTTTTTCGCATTTGAGTCTTGTATGGTCGCATTTGGTATACCGGCCAATCCTATAAGGACATCGAATCCTCCTGCGATAGCAGGACCTGAACCCTCCTCTCGGCTTGCGAGATAACTCATTCCAGTAAACACGGTTTCCATCGCCAATATGTATCCAATTTCTTCCAAAGTTGAGCTTCCAGATTCTGATTCAGACGAGCTGCCTGATTCGGTTGATATGATAAATGGAGAGAAACCTGATGGGTAATCTTTAAATAGATCATTTTGATATTTGCCCATCAGAATGCCAGAATCAGGAAAAGAATCGCTGGACCTTGGTGACACGAAGGTAGAATGCTGTGTATGGAATGAATTCAGACTCGGCTGCACATTTGGTTTATAGTTTAATGAGAAGGAGAACTCAGGAGTTTTCGCAGATAGAATCTCAGGACATATCAATAACAACAACACAATTTGCCAGAGTAGACCCGTCTGGTATTTTCTCGTCCTGTTCTTAAGCATGCCTCAATCCCTTCTAAAGCTCTACATCCCGCATCAAGAGAGTCTACAGATGGTTATGTCCCCCGGGCGGGTGGCTCGGTTTGGTTCCAAACCGGGTGTCATTCAGTGAATGATACCAACCTGCTCATACACTTATCCATCGACTACTACCTAACAAATGAAACCCTGTTTGACAAGCAAACAGGGCCGCCCTTTCTACCTGGATGAGGCTTTTCGTCTCTACTGGACGAAGAGGATCTTTTGGACATCCGTAAACAGGTTGATCCAAGTTAGTTTCGAGTGTCAGGTCATAGGTGAAGGATCCGCCTTGCGGGACTATCATGTATGGGTATTGTTCCGGGGTAAGCGTGATCACTACAGCATCGGGATCGCCGGCCTGGGTATCTGGCTGGATGTAGCGATACGCTGTTTCGGTATCGGGCCAGTCGGCATAAGGAATGGCATCCAACGCGTACCACCCGAGGAATATATCCTCCCACCCGCCATAGTTTATGTGTAGCTCGTTGACATCCAACTCGACGCGATATCCATCAACTACAATAGCGTGACCCCAATCAGCGTTTCGGATGGTGTACATCATCGGACGTTCCAGATCAAGCTCAGTGCAAAGCATGTCGAACCATGCCTGATCATCCGGATACGCGACTCTGGACTCTTCAGCTATGCCATCGAGGTAACGGAAATACTGTGGTAGAATCGTGATCACGTCTGAAGTGAACGCACCGGAGCCATCCACCCCATAGTTCATTTCATATGCTACGCCGACTTCAAAGCACAATTCAGCGATCGCGTTGAGTTCGTCTTCGGTGTGTTCCCATGGTTGCCCGTATTCCGGCAGAATGTCGTTCCAATCGTACGGATCGCTGAAATTCGCGGAGACAAGTTGCCCATTCCACGTATAACCATGTGATCCCTGCCCTGCTTCTGGCCACTGCCAGTAATACATGATTTGTGCGGTAGCGGTCGCGACACAGCCGACTTTGCAGTTCTCCGTGTTCTCGATCGGACAGAAATTGTTGTACGGTGCTTCCTGATGCCAGATGGAATCGATCAGGATGGTGCCGGGGATGTATTCATCAAGTTCTCGAGCAACCGCTTCTTCGACAAACGCCTCGTGTGACGGTTGGGTGAATACTTGCCACAAGTCGTAACACTCTTGCACAGCCGTGACATCTACGCCTGCAGCTGCCATTGCCGGGAGGTCTGGATACTTGCGGATGGTCGCTGCCTTTTGCTGCAACACTTGAGTGATCATCACCCCTGCGGATTCAGGTTGTTCAAAGGTCAGGCGGTGATGTTCTGAGTACATCTTGACCGGTGGCAGTTCGCGGAATCCGGATATCAGCACACAACCGGCGGGATCAACTTCGAAGTAGTACGCCAACATTTGCGCTTCATGCTCAATCACGCGTTCCAAACGAATCTCTGCAGGCGTTTGACCATCCCATTGATCTAATGCGGTTCTGAACTCGACAAATCGATGGGCAGCTATCGTCGCTTCTTCCAGAGAAACTGGGCTCGCGAGGGCAGATGACACTGCCAGCAAACAGACAACGAGAAGAATAGATCTCATGACTTCGGTCTCCATGTGGAATCCTCATCAACATGAAGAAGCTAATCGGTAACGAGGCAGAATACATAGTCTTCAATCGATAATGAGAAAAAAACACTCACTGAGAAGTGAGTGATCAGGAAGTACAGGAAGCGTCTCAATTCGGCTCATCATAACGCGTCTCGTTTTTCTGACATGCACCTACTTCATCAGGATAATTTTTCGTATCTCATTCATTTTACCTGGCACAAAAGCCCTGATAAAATAGACTCCGCTCGCACTGTCCGTACCGTCGAACGAAAAGCAATGTGAACCAGCAGGAAGACGACGAGAATTAAGAATCGCCACTCGCCGTCCCTGGACATCGAAAACACTCAGCCGCAGACCAGAAACAGTTGGGAGTTCAATTTCTATAGTAGTAACTGGATTGAAAGGATTGGGGAACACTGATCGTATCCGGTAACCTTTCGGATTAGCTGAAGCTATGACTTCTTCGCCTACTCCAGTTATCAACTCGTTGCGGAACCACGAGATCTTATGTTCATTAAGTGATGCCGAGACCACATCATAGTCGCCATCGTTATCGAAATCTGCACTGAATATGGATTCAGATCCTATCGCATTGTTGAACACAACTTGAAGAGGGCCGAAAGTGCCGGCACCGTCCGTATTCTCATACCAGGTTATATTCGGCATATAGATAGAACTTGCGAGGAAATCATTATCACCGTCATTATCAAGATCGACGCTGAACACCGAAGTTGTTCCCGACGCATAGAGTGATACATGGTGAGTTCCAGCAGCGAAAGAGCCGAGTCCATCCTGGTTTTCAAACCAATAGAGTTCACCACCAGAGTAGGTTCCTGAGATTACATCGATATCGCCATCGTTGTCGATATCGGTACAGAAAATACTTGTTCTGCTATCATTTGCACCTGACACTAATTGCCGGTCACCAAATACACCTGATCCTTCCAGGTTCTCATACCAGACAATTTCCCCCCAAAACTCACCATCGCTGGCGACTACATCGATGTCACCATCACCGTCCATATCCGCGCAACAAACAGCTTGTGCGCCGTCAAGATCGGGAGGGATCGGGCTACCCAGCCCGAAATCCCCTAATCCATCCAGATTTTCATACCAAGTCAACCATCCACTATGTGAACCAGAAATGACGTCAAGATCACCATCGCCATCCAAATCTGCGCATGATGCTATGGGTGAACCATTACCTTGTCTAATTACGTATTGTGGTCCGAAGTTCCCTAACCCATCCAGGTTCTCGTACCAAGCCAACCGATCTGAATACAAATAAGAATTTGAAGTGGAAAGGACATCCAGGTCACCATCGCCATCCAAGTCTCCGCATGTAATTTTCATACCAGAATGAGCACCTATCGCAATTGTCCGTTGGAGACCAAATGTTCCTTCTCCATCCAGATTCTCATACCACGCTATTCTGTCATCGTACTCAGAGCCTGAGAGTAGATCATTATCCCCATCACCATCAAGATCAGCTGAATAGACACATCTCGGTCCTACTGTAGTAACAGTAATAATATTCGTTTGGCCGAAATAATCTGAATCATCCAGGTTTTCAAACCATTCGATATAATCATACTCGTCTGCAGCTGATATAACCTCCTTATCCCCATCGCCATCCAGGTCTGCTGTGATGACATCCGCCACACCTCGCGACCTCTCCGACAAATACCTTTGCCAACCGAAGTTTCCTAATCCATCTGTGTTCTGAAACCAAGAAACTCTGGAACTACCGTGTGCAGAGAGCAAATCACAATCCCCATCTCCATCCATATCGTCACCGTATAGCGAACGGACGTCCCACGTGCTGGTTCCGATGACTTGCTCGACGCTGAAGCTGCCGAGACCGTCAAGATTCTCCTGCCAGGATATTTCGCCAATCGTTTCTGATGCAGAGACTACGTCGTTGTCCCCATCCCCGTCTAAATCTGTGCTGAATACGGTTTTCGCCCCATCAGCGTAGTTCGAAATTGTTTGTTGTGCACCGAATGTTCCCAATCCATCTGTGTTCTCATACCACGCAATATTGGGGTCATGATCTGAAGCAGAAAGAACATCCAGATCTCCATCACCATCCAGATCTTTGCAGATGACATCATTTGCGCCGGAGCAGGAGGTAGTGATTATGATCTCAGGACTGAAGTTCCCCCACCCATCCAGGTTTTCATACCAGGCGATTTTGTTGTCCGTCCAGGATGAGGAGAGGATATCGACATCACCATCGCCATCGAGGTCTGCACTACAAACAGATGTCGCCCAGGCAGCGTTGGATGAAATGACGTGCTGTTGCCCGAAATTGCCAAGGCCATCTAGATTTTCGTACCAGGCAATTTTATAATCGAGCCGTGAAGCAGAGATGACGTCATAGTCTCCATCTCCGTCTATGTCGGCCCCGATCACATCTGAGGCATAATCTGCTTCATTTGATATTTCCTGTTTATACCCGAAACTGCCAAATCCATCCAGGTTTTCATACCACGATATTTTGTCATCAGTCTCTGATGACGAGAGAATATCGAAATCGCCATCACCATCCAAATCTATGCTATAGACGGAATTGATCCCAGTCTCAAAACCGGTAATCTGGATTTCGTTGCTGAATGTTACTTGAGCAGTTGCCGGGACAGCTGGAAGAAACAGGAAAATCAGGAGTGACAACCGAAGGTAAACAGGGGCAATGGTTGAACGTGTAGGATTCATTTCATCCTCCAAAGTCAGATGTCAGCATTTATAGAAGTTGGTACCAACCAGCCATCATACGTTATTGATTGTATTAATATAACCAAAGATACGAGACATTGCCCGGAATCTTCCACTTGGCAAAACTCGACTTCGACGGGTGGCCCGGTTTGGTTCCAAACCGGGTGTCATTCAGTTAGTAATACCAACTTGCTCATTTTCTAATCCATGGTTTACCACCAACGAAACTAAACCTGTCAACAATTTATTTCAGCAACACCACTTTGCGGGTCTCATCCAAGTGTCCGACAACTTGCACACGAATGAAATATTGTCCTGTCGCCAAGGCGGTCCCGTCGAAGGTCAGCATGTGTTGACCAGCGAGGAACCGACCATCTGCGAGCATCGCAACCGGTTGGCCGAGCATGTTGTAAACCACTGATTGCAGGTTTGACGGATGCGGAAGGTCTATCCTCAAGGTCGTTAACGGGTTAAAGGGATTCGGATAGGCTGCGCCCAGACTGAAGGATACAGGCGTCAGGTCAATCATTTTCTCGTCGACAGGGAGCGCCTGAGTACAGTCGAGGATGTGGAAGTAGAACTTGTCAGCGACATACACGAATCCGTTCTCTGCCGCAATGTCCTTCAGTTCACCTGGAGTTTCATAGTAGCCGACCTCTATCGGAGTAGCAGGATTAGTCACATTGATTACACGCATATATCTGGTGCGTGGAAAGCCAGGGGACTGTTCGTATCCTACGTAAGCGTATCCATCTACGACCTTTACTTCTTCTGTTCGATAGGATTGCAAATTATATGAGGCGATTTGGATTGGATCGGCGGGATCACTTATATCAACTATTACTAAACCATCGAATTCGGCTGCTAGATAAGCATAATCCCCAGACACATCAACAGATAGTGCTTGCATGGGCAGGGATCCAACAACAATCGGTGAGGTGGGATCACTTATATCAACAACACGTAGGCCAGCATTATAATCCACTAAGTACGCATGATTTCCTTCAACAATCATATCGCTAAGAAAACCTACCCCAAGATATCCAATTTGTATTGGAACATACGGATTGCTAATGTCAAATATGTAGAGAGATGGACTTGCCACATAAAGATGTTGACCTGCAATTGCAACGAAAGAACTATAAGTATCAATTGTAGTTATTATGAAAGGATAATATGGATTGTTGACATCAAATACTTGTAATCCTTCCAAAGAATCTGTCAAGTAAACAAAGCCATCTGCTACAGCGACATCATATGGCTCACCTAGTGTTTCAAAACTACCAATTTCTACCGGTCCATTTGGAGAGTTGATTTCTGCCACCAGTAAGCCTTCTTCTACGTCAGCCAAGTATGCATATCCATCAGAAATGGCCACGTTATAGAGTCGCCCCGGAGCGAAATAGGAACCCGTTACTGTTGGCACCAGAGGGTTGCTGACATCAATCACGCTCATGGCACTGAACCGACATACTACACTTACCTGATCTCCAGAGATCGCTACACCCCAAGCATTTTCTTCTACCTGACAGGAGGCCACTTGAGTAGGGTTGGTCGGATCATTTACATCAAAGACAAGTAAGTCGCCACCATATGCGAGATAAACGTAACCATTCAATGCAACAGCGTCTTTTAATCCATATTGGCCAATAGCAGTTGCACCTACCTCTGTTGGTTCCAGTGGATCGCTAACGTCAACGACACTCAGGTATCCAGTCCATTCATCGTCAGTTACGTAAACATATCCGTCTGCTACTGACACTTTCTCGGCAAATCCCGATGTTTGGCATGAACCAACCTCGATAATCGCATGTGGATTGCTGATGTCAATTACTCGAAGATATCCCCCATCACCTACGTACGCGTAATTACCTGCAACATCTACATCGTGAGAGATACCTCCGGTGTTGCAAATACTTATATGATCGGGATTGTATGGATCACTCACGTCGAACACACGTAGACCGGCATTACCGTCAGCTACGTAGGCATAATCGCCTACTACCTTTAAACCACCCGCCGGACCAATAACCTCATAGGATGAAATCTCTATAGGATTAGCCGCCTCACTAACGTCAACAATCCACCTCTGTAAGCATAGTCACCTTCTACGCTTATTGAATACGGCAACCAATTTAAGGGAAGATATCCTATCTCAACCGGCGAGTATGAATCGCTAATATCTACAATACGAAGCCCAGTTGCTTCGGTGAGGACATAGGCGTAATTGCCTGCGACATCTATTTCCTCGCCGATATGCCATGATTCAAACATCGTGGCTACCATGCTGACGTTCAAGCTGTCTTGGGCGATTACAACAATGGGTAGAAGAAGGACGATAATCAAGATCATCAGGGTACGCATGGCATTGTCCCCCATAGATATTGGGATATAGATCTATATTAATATATGCTGAGGAATGAGTAAAAACCCGGTCCGGCAGCTGCCGGACCGGGTCACACTATCAAACGAGAGATCCTTTCAACCTACGCCGAGGCTACGGCTGACAGGCACTACGTTCAGGATGACACCTGGGGCAAATCCATCACAACAAAATCCCTGCAATCGCAGCTGTCTGCCAGGAAGCCAATGCACCGGCGATCATAGCACGAAGGCCGTAACGGGCGAGCGTCGCGCGACGTTCCGGAACCAGCACCGAAATCCCGCCGATTTGGATCGCGATGGATGAGAAGTTCGCAAATCCGGTCAGCGCATACGTTGAGATGATGAAGCTACGTTCGCTGATCACGCCTTCCAGCGCTGCCAAGTCAATGAACGCAAGGAACTCGTTGATAGTGATCTTCGCGCCGAGCAGCGAGCCAACGTCCAGGGCATCCGCCCAATCCACACCCATCACGAATGCCAGCGGGCTGAACGCGTAACCGAGGATCATCCGTAACGAAAGGTCGCTCACGCCGAAGAAGCCTCCGATCCAACCGAGCAGACCGTTGATCAACGCGACCAGCGCGATGAAGGCGATCAACATCGCGGCGACATTAACCGCCAGCTTGAGACCGTCAGTTGCTCCACCAGCCGCAGCGTCAATCGGATTGCTGTAAGTCTTTTCGACGTGCATCTTCATCGAGTCGGCGGTTTCACTTTTCTCCGTCTCCGGAACCATGATCTTGGCCATGACCAACGCTGCAGGCGCACTCATCAGCGATGCCGCCATCAGGTGACCAGCGTCAACCCCAAAGCGTACATACGCCGCCAGCACACCACCGGCTACCGTCGCGAATCCGGCCGACATGATCGCCATTATCTCGCTGTTCGTCATCTTCGCGAGGAACGGTTTGACCACGAACGGCGCTTCCGTCTGACCGACAAAGATGTTCGACGCTGCCGACAACGACTCCGAACCGCTGGTTTTCATCGTCCGCTTCATCAGCCACGCGAATCCGCGCACGATCTGCTGCATGATTCCGAGGTGATACAGCAGTGCCATCAATGAGGCAAAGAAAATGATGGTGGGAAGCACGTGAAACGCGAAGATCGTCCCGAGGCCGACCATACCACCCGACGCGGGATCAAATACCTCGAAACCCTTGCCAAGCATTGCGCCGGGGATGGATTCAGCGATGTTGGTTCCTGAGAGGTATAAGTTGCCGAAGATGAAATAGGCACCCTGATCCGTATAACTCAGAATGTTGGAGATGAAAGCACGCGCCGCCTCAAAGACCAGCTCGCCTGGACCGGTTCGCAAAATCAACAATGCAAAGGCGACCTGTAATCCAACTCCCACACTGACCGTACGCCAATTGATCGCGCGCCGATTCGTTGACAGAAGCCACGCAATCCCCATTAATACAAACACCCCAAGCACGCCGATGAATCGTTCCACGTGCACACTCCCTGTTATTACTCACCATTAAACAACCGCGCCTGGCCTGTAATTTCCCCCGATTCGTCAGGACGCTCGAAACAGGTCCGGCAACGGGCTTCATACTCGCCCTGTCCACCGACCTGCACACGATCAGTACCGCCGCTGATGCGTTGAGTCCGATGGGCAGGTGCGCCGCAACGATGGCAGACAGCCATCAGCTTGGTTACGATTTCTGCTTCGCACATCAACGCTGGCACCGGTTCAAATGGCACACCACGATAGTCGGTGTCCAGCCCGGTGACAACTACTCTCTTGCCCTGATTGGCCAAACGTCGAACAACAGCGGTTACATCCCCGCTGATAAACTGAGCTTCATCAACTCCAACTACATGTGCTGTTCCAACCAGTTCTTCTATCTCACGGGCGGTTTTGACTTGGATCGAGGGAAGTTTCTGATCGCTGTGGCTGACGACTTCGTCCGATGCGTAACGTTCGTCGATCTTGGGCTTGAAGATTATGACTTCCTGACGAGCGATCCGTGCCCGTCGCAATCGACGGATCAGCTCCTCCGTCTTGCCGGAGAACATGCACCCGCAGATGACTTCAATCCAGCCGGTTCCTTTAGGGACAACATTCATCATAAGTCAGGAACTCGTCTTCTTGGACCCGCGCTCAACCAAGGCGCGGATGTGGTTGGATAGCATTTCAATCGCAGCGTTATTCTCACCGCCACGCGGAATGATGATGTCTGCGTAACGTCTGCTTGGGGCGACAAATTGCAAATGCATCGGACGAACACTCTCCTCATATTGCAGCAGAATACTTTGTGCGCTGCGTCCGCGCTCGATCTCATCCCGGCGTATGCGACGAGCGAGACGGATGTCCGAATCCTCGTCAACGTACACTTTGTAGTCCATTTTGTCACGCAGCCGACTGTTCTCCAGAACGAGAATACCTTCGAAAATCACCACTGGCCGTGGTTCTCGTTCAACCGGCTCCGGCTCACGGATATGCTCGGAGTAATTATACACCGGTTCGAGAATCGTCTCGCCGTTGCGCAGTTTATCAACCGCCTCGACCATTTCTTCCATAGCGAATGCATCTGGATGGTCGAAATTGATCCGCGCACGTTCCTCGAGAGTCAGATCACGCAAGTCCCGGTAATAACTGTCCTGATTGATGCGAAGGACGTACTCCTCCCCCACTTCCGCCGCTAGACGTTTGGCGACCAGGCTTTTACCGCTACATGTTCCGCCGGCAATGCCGACGAGCGCGACGGGCTTCATCTCACGTATTCCCTGTCTGAATGCTCTCAGGTACGGGTAACAACTCCGATAAGGTATACTGAGCCCATTCGCTGGTGTCCGGATTGAACAGGATAACAATCAAACGCGGGGCATGTTCGCCCAACGCCTCTAATGACGCACCACACGGGCGAGGCAGCAATTCACCACCTGAACCAACAACTGCGATGCGGCGAAAACTACGTATTCCATTTGCCAACGCTGAATAAAGTGCTACTCGCTCAGCAGTGATCCCGTGCCCGGGATAATGAGATTCAATGTTGCAGCCGATCCATATGTTACCTTCTTCATCCTCAAGGGCCGCACCTACTGAATGATGGGTGAGCGGAGTGACTGCATTTCTACGCGCCCGGCGTGCTGGACGGACAATCTCCATCACGTCTTCAGGCATGTCTTCAGCACTGCGAATACGCACACTCATCAGTTCCTCAGTGGTCTACTCGCCACCCTGAGATGTCAACTCAGCGATTATGTCAACGATCCGGGGATCATCAGCAATGCCATCATTCAACTCAATGCCGGTCTTGCGCACATCCCACCCACCCTGATCCAATGGGAAAGCGTGCAATAAATCGAGATATTTACCCTGACGTCCAGCCGTTGTCATCGGAGTTTTTCCAATGAGAATACGGTTTGTACGGACAGGGTGCATGTTACTGGAAAGGATCATGTCTGGACGACTGCCAGTCTCTTCCTCAAGCATACCGAGCCAATTTGCGGCAACAGAACGGTCGGCGTCTGAAATAATGATCACGCACGGCTTGTCCATCACCTTCTTATAAGCCTTAAGTAGCACTTCATCCGAGTTGACAAATTCCAGACCTGTCTCTGGCGGCATGTAGTTGCTACTGCCCGAGCGACAGACGCCGATTACTGCAACTTCCAACGACCCACCATCCCGGAATTTCACTTTAACTATCTCATAGGCTGGGAAAAGCGGCTTCTGATTCGTCGTATCGACCAAATTCGCGGATAAGAACGGGAGGTCATACTCCTTGCGCAATTCGAGCAGCGTCTGCTTACCAAGGCGAGCGTCACGCATTGTCACATTCACTGCCTGCACGCCAATCTCAGAAAGAACAGCAGCCGTGATCCGTGAATCAAGCTCACCATTATCCTGATCGAGCGATACCCATTTGCCTGCGTCTACAGTGAGAAGTCCGCTTCCCGGCTTCGCTTCGTTGTTCATGGCCGTCGCCCGGCGAGCATGCCCACCAATCGGATTCCCAGGACATTTGCACGGATCTACCTGACCCATTAAATAGCCAGACATGACAATTGTGAATTCGCGGGGCTCGTTATTTTCACCGGAAGAGCAAGAACTACTGAGTAGTAAAAACGTGAGCAGCAGAGTAAGAACTGGGAGAAGACGCAATATTCGCATGACACAACTTCCATTGTGAGATTGGGCTGCGGCAGGACGCAACTTCTTGTTGCCAAGTGCCATGCCAAAGTAGCGCAGAGGACCGTTACGAGCAAGTCCACCACTCATCGAATGAGAACTCGCACCAACACGCTGTAGTCTCGCGAGGATATCGTTGCAGGAATTCCACACACACACTATACTTCATCACTCTGGTTGAATCGTGGTATCCTCCAGTAGAACTGTCCAGCGTGGATTCAGGAGTTGTAGGTATGAGCAACGGGAATCAGTGGAAACAGTTGGGTTTCTCTTGCGGTCTGGAGATTCATCACCAGATCATGACAGAGAAAAAACTGTTCTGCAACTGCCCTGCCGGGAAGTACAGCGATGCCTGGCACGCGGAAGTTCTGAGACACATGCGCCCCACCCTCAGTGAGCTCGGCGAATATGACGGCACCGCGCTGATGGAATTCAAGACGAAGAAGGAAATCATCTACAGGCTCAACCGTGAGACAGTCTGCACCTATGAGATGGACGACACTCCCCCCTTCCTGATCAACGAAGAAGCTATTGACATCGCACTGACAATAGCGCTCGCGTTTGGCTGTAAGATCGTCGGCGAGCTGCACATCCTGCGCAAGCAATATCTTGACGGCTCCATCCCGGCCGGTTTCCAACGTACGGCTATCGTCGGCGTTGACGGCGAGCTTCCCCTCTCCAACGGAAAAGTAGTCCGTGTCATTCAGCTCGGACTCGAAGAAGACTCGTGCCGTGAAATCTCTGATACCGGTCACCGGATCGTATTCATGGCTGATCGTCTGTCCATGCCATTGATCGAAGTCGTTACTGATAAAACCCTCGAGACTCCAGAAGAAGCCCAAGAGGCTGCAATGCGTATCGCACGCATGCTGCGGGCTACGCAGATGGTTCGTCGCGGAGCTGGCGCTGGACGACAGGATGTTAACGTTTCGATTAGCGGTACCACACGTGTCGAGATCAAGGGCGTTCCAGCGATATCACGTATCGCTGCGTTGACCAGCTACGAAGCAAAACGGCAGCAGGCTCTGCTTGCGTTGCGCGACGAACTGCACAAGCGAGGATTCAACCCGGGTGATCGTCCTGGAACTATCTCTAGTCTGCGACTCGATTCCGCACACCCGGCACATCGAGATCTGGCCGCAGCGGTGCAAGTACGTGATCCAATCCGCGCAGTCGTGTTCCCGAATGCGAAAGGCATCCTAACCTGGCCACTGGAAGGCCGAACTTTTGCAGATGATATTTCCGGACAAATACGCGTAGTCGCCTGCCTCGATCAGCTTCCGAACATGCTGCACACGGATGGTGAAGCTGGTGGGCTGATTGAGAAGGACCGTGAGCTTGTCATATCGCAGCTCGATATGAATGATGATGATGTTGCGGTGCTGGTGTGGGGACCAGAAGATGATACCAACACGGCCGCTGAGGAAATCCGTGACCGGTTCGCACAGGCTATCGTCGCGATTCCCAACGAAACACGGCAAGCCTTAAACAACAACCGCAACGATTTCGAACGTGTTCTGCCCGGCCCAGACCGGATGTACCCGGATACTGATTCGCCACCGCATGAGATCACCGAAGAACGTGTCGAGGCTGCGCGATTGAACGTCCCTGTCGCACCGTGGTTACGTGAACAGACTTATCGCGAACAGAATCTTCCAGAAGACATCGTCGAATTGCTGCCGATAACTCGGTTTGCACAATTGCACGACAAACTGGCTGGAAACGGAACAGTTGATCCAATGCGCAGCGGCGAATTGCTTGCACGAATGATGACGGCACTGCAACGGCGTGAGTATCCGGTGGATTCGCTAAGCGTTGCCCAGATGGAAGACTTGCTGATTGCGATGGGTGAAGGCCGGGTGTACCGTGAAGGCCTGTTCGACCTGCTGCAGGCGTGGACGGAAAAACCCGAACGGTCACTCGACAGACTGCTCGAGCGGCTCGAATGGGACTCGGTGGATGAAGCCGAGATGATGCGCGTTATTGAAGAAGCTGTTGAATTGGCAAAAAGTGAGAATCCGCGCCGTGAAGACAACCTGTTCCGCATGGCGATGGGACACGCGATGGACGTGCTGCGTGGACGGATCGATTCACGAATCGTGTGCGAAAAAATGAAGCAATATGCAGGCTGAACTATACCTGATTTCCTTGATCATACGCGTAGTTCTGAAGCCCCTTTCAGGGGCTTTTACTTTTATACCAGCTCCCACCGGGCGTCTGCCTGATGTATCTTCAGTCGGGCAGAACTTCGGGTTGAGGAAGAGCAGATCACATGGGCTTGAAAACCAAATTCACCTTTAGCATTATTTCCATCTTTTTCGTGATCATAGCTGGTACCATCGGCTACACCTTCATTGAAGGATGGCCGATCCTTGACTCCATGTACATGACGTTCATCACCATGAGTACCGTTGGATTCGGTGAGGTACAAACACTCACCTACGGTGGTCGCTTGCTCACCATCGGACTCATCATCATGTCCATCTCGGTTGGTGGGTATGCGATAACCACAATTACCAGCTACATCGTGAGCGGGCAGGTAATGGCCGGGATCAAACATCGTAGGATGTACAGAAAGATCAGGCAGATGAAAGACCACATTATTGTTGCCGGATATGGTAAGCTGGGGCGTGAAGTCGCTGAAGAATTGCAGAGAATGAAGGCGAGTTTCTGCATTCTGGAAATGGATGCAGGTCACGCGCACGATGCACGAGAAGCTGGATACCTGGTAATTGAAGGCGATGCTTCTAGAGATGACACACTGGAAGAGGCCGGTGTCTACAACGCATATGGGCTGATCGCAGCATTGACGGGTGACTCAGCAAATGTGATGGTCACCATCACAGCCCGAGAAATGAACCCAAAACTGCACATTGTCGCGCGGGGCATCGATGACCACAGCAAAGCGAAGTTGCGGCGTGCAGGAGCTGACCGTGTGGAACTACCGTTCAAAATCAGCGGACGGCGAATATCATCATTGATGACACGTCCGGGCATCGTAGATTTTATCGATATTTATAGCCGCATGTTTGGTGACGACCTGATGCTTACCCAACTCGATGTTCCAGAGAATAGCAACTTTGGGGATGAATCACTCCGCGAGATGGATTTTCTCAACAATACTGGTGGTCTCGCGATTATGGCAATCTTCCACAAGGATGGCACATTGGTCGTTCACCCGAACGGTGATGAACACATACGCGACTTCGACCGCTTGCTGGTATTCGGTTCTCTAACTCAGATCGAGAAGTTTAAAACAGAATATCAGGTAATTGAAACCAGCTCACCAGGCTCGGGTTTCACTGTACGTGAAGCAGATTTTCAGGGAGGTAAACTGTGAAAAAAACGGCTGCGCTTTCTCTCATCATCATGATGTTTGTATCAAACCCAGCGCTCGCTGAACAGACTGTTCGGAGCATGACCATGCCGAACGGGCTCGACCTGGTGATGATGCCTGATGGCAGCACACCCCTGCTTTCCAGCCTGCTGATCGTACGCGCTGGATCAGGCAATGAGACGCTCGCAACTGCTGGAGCGACACATCTGCTGGAGCACATGATCTTCCGTGGTACCGATACGCGTTCGCAAGACGAGATCTACGATTCGTTCGACCGCATGGGCGCGTACTACAACGCTCAAACATCGAAGACATACACCAATTTCATTCTCGTTACACCGGTTGAACACGCCAGCCTGTCAATGGAAATCCAGGCGGACATGATCCTCAATTCGGTCATTGATCCGGATACGCTGGAGATTGAAAAGGGACGTGTGATCAACGAGATCAACCAGGGGTTGGAACGATCTTCGACTCGGGCGGAGAACATACACGTACACAACGTGTATAGCCCAACCAGCTACGGCTTTTCCACACTTGGAACGGTACAGGGCATTCGTGCAATCCCGGCGGAAAACGTCGCGCATTTCCATGACACATGGTATGCTGTCAATAATATGACCCTTGTACTCAAGGGTGACCTGACATTCGCGGAAATGGAACAACTGGCCATCCAGACTTACGGTGACCTGGTACCGCAAGATCTACCGGATAGAACTGAAGCTTGGCCATCTGGCTTTGACGACTGGCGTTACAACCAGCTCCATGTCGCCTACGGAGCCACCCGTAGTGGATCGCTGACATTAACCATCCCCGGCCCGCGGTTTGATGCGGGCGACATGCCTGCGTATAACGCGCTGAGCTTGTTGCTCGACGATGCCCTCGATGAGAAGCTTACCGGCGGCGAAATGCCGATGGTAACCTACGTCTATTCGATGATGGATCAGGATCCAGATTTCAGTGTGATAGATATAAACGCAGGCCTGATGCCGGGTAGCGATCCGCAGGCAGTTGTTGATTCAATGATAGCTGCGATTCAATCAGTGAAACCTGCCGAATCGTCGCTTGAGCTTATCAGGAATGCCATCCGCGACGGAACTCGCAGTGAATTGTTCTTTGCCGAACAAGTTCAGTACGGTGCATTCATGCTGGTTCCAAAATTGGCCGTTGCACCTTGGGGATTCTGGAAAACTTTTGAACTTGAGCGGAAGAATGTACAGCTCGCAGACCTGGAATCTGCATACCGATTCTGGTATGAAGATCCATCATGGATCGCCAGCGCGTATCTCATTACCGAAGATGAGAGCAGCAACTCCGGCCTGACAATGGGCCCAATCGTTGACGAGAGATTGAGCAATGGTGTGCGAGTGGTCGCACGTGAGCTCCAGGGAGCTCCAGTCGCTGGGATTCATGTCGCTGTCAGCGGCCGATCTGCGTGGGAAAATGAGAACACACGAGGCTGGGTTGATCTGCTGCATCGTCTGCTGCAAGAAGGTGATGATCTTGACGATCGTATGGGCGACATCGGTATGGATATGAGCACCGTCGATGATGCTCGCGTACCGATGGATGACTATCGCACTGTGCCTGAGTATAGCTTCGTTCGCGTTCAAGCTGTGTCAGATAATTGGGCAGAAGCGCTGCAATTCGTAGCTGAAAGGTTCAAGCACAGTGACCTCGACGAATCCGAGGTTAAGGAAGCTGCAGATGAACAGTTGAGAATTGCCCAACGTCAACGCGGATCTCTAAGATCTCAAACAACATCGACGTTTACCAGCCTGCTCTACGGTGATCACCTCAGCAGCCAACCGATCTATGGCGATGAGACCAGCTTGACGGATGTTGACCTGACTGCGTTGGCTGAATTTCGAGAAGATGCGTTCGCGGCTGAAAATATCGTGATCAGTGTGATCGCACCCGCTCCGGCTTCGCAGATTATCGAAGTTGCAGAGCTGGCGTTCAACGGCTTGACCGCGACAGCTTCCCGTTTCCCGCTCCAGGATACACCAATGAGCTCGCCTGGAGTGGACACTGTGACCGCGTCAGGACGTCAGGGCTTCCTCGCAACCGGATTCCTGATTGATAACTTACCACTCGAGAAACACGCTGCCGCGTTACTCGCAAATGTTATGGTTTCAGATCGCATTTACCGTGACCTCGGCGAGAAAAAGGGCTGGGCATACAGTGCCGGATCGCGTCTAAAGATGCGTGATGGATGGGGAGCTTGGACAGCATTGATTGCACTTCCTGAAGAACATCTTGAAGAGGGACAAGCTATCGTCTACCAACATCTATCTGCCGTAGCACAAGGTGGATTTGACGAAGATCGACTCGAGATCGCGAGAAATGACATGCGCGGTTCAATGCTCCGCCGCTATTCCAGCCGGATTAACCTCGCGATGGCATTGAGCACAGACGTTGTCATGTATGATGATCCTAACCAGACATGGCTACTCTACGAACAACTGGGTAATACCACGCTCGATGAGGTTAAGCAAGCAGCGCTCGAGCTGTTCAGCAACGCGGAAGGTGTTGTCACCGTTTATGGAATCCCCGAGGGTGATGTTCAGATGCCGAGTGGGATGCCACCAGGCATGGGAATGGGTGGACATTGAGCCTCGGTAGAAGTCGGGGTCATTGACTCGTTAGATTGGGATCAGTAATTCATCCCGTTGGAGATTAGCTTATGTGGATCATTCGCTGGATCGTGCTGGTTGTCATCATCGTTGCCGTGCTCGGCTTCTCGCTACAGAATCAGGACCAAATCAGCGGCATCACCCTGCTGAACTGGCACTCCGGACCGATACCGTTGTATGTCGCTCTGTTTGTTGCATTCGCGCTCGGTATGATCAGTTTCCTGCTGATCGCAGTATTTCAGCAACTTCAGACGCTGAGTGAGCTAAACCGCATGAAACGTCTGAAGAAAAAGGCTGAGGCGGAACTCACAACTCTGCGTGAAGAAGTGGAGAGCCTGCGCGAGGACAGCGAGCATAACGAATCCGAGAAAGAACGGCTGCGGCAGGACATTGACCTGCTACGGGATCGTCTCGACGAAGCCCGCGAGCAGGCGGATAATGCCAGTAAGTACGCCCCTCCAGCAGAGGAAGAACAAGAAGAAGAGTGATTTCATCTGCACAGATTGTATGATACAAAACGCCCTGTATGGGGCGTTTTGTACTTGGTATACAAATCCTGATGCACAGCAGGTCATTCTGAACGAAACGTAGTGAAGTGAAGAAGATCCAGGTAAGAACAGTATGCTACATGAGCTGAGTCATCGGCTCGTAGTTCGACCTTCTGAGTCCGGCGTCTGGCGGACTCAGAATGACGTGCTTCGCATCGTCTGATCATATTACTCCACTCGCCACGCCATGTGTAGACGGTCATCTGTGATGATGTCTACTGCACCGCAGGCAGCGCTCAGGTAGCGCATGGGACTGTTGGCCAAGCCGACGTTTACAGGTTCATACAGGATATCCACCGGACGGTCAAAGCGCACAATCCAATCCGGCCACAATCCACCCTTGAACGTCAACTCTCGCACCCGCCGTTCCTGCAGCATGTTACCCACACGTGCTTTGACCTTCCCGATATACAATTCGCCGTAGGGTCCACCGATCCAGATCATCGGAAGGCGGTGCGTAATCCGACCGGGAATCGTCGTTTCAATTGTTAATGCCCCATCCTTCAGCTCAATCTTCCGCCGATAGTCCAACGGATTACTCATCTTCATGGTTGTGCTGAGCTGGGGTGGTGCAAGACGGATAATGTCTCGTTTGTATCGCCCTTGGGTACGTGTCAATCCCCTGCGAGCTGGCAGACGATACACACCAGGAATGTTCGTGGAAAGCAGTTCGCCGAGTACGGTTAACGAATCATCTTGGATGACATGAAAACGACCCGTCATCGCCGGGTGACGCATCCGAGTACCTTCCATCTGCCACGGACCTTCCCGAAGCGCTGAACCCACAGGCGATCCAAACAAACGAGTGGAATCGCTTGGCAGGTGATGCAACCAACCGAGTGTTCCCCCAGCACCCAATCGAATCAACCAATCGCCAACCTTCCAGATTCCTGATCCATTTTCAGCGAGTAGCCGATCCCGATCCAGAGGGAACGGGTTGTCCGATAATGGCCGGTATGGTCTTGCCAGCCGATACTCGAACATCAAGTAACCCATCGGCGTGAGCCACGGCGAATTCGCATCAACTAGACCATCATACCAGTGCATTGCCCACGCACGCTCAAGCAGTTCCGCCTGCTGATCGGCGCTTGGTACAGACTTGGCCGCTAATCCAAAACCCGCTATGACTGGCAGGCAAGCAATCGATGTTTCCGCGCCGCCACCCATTATTCCGGAAGGCGTGGTCGACATACGGCAGCGATTGACGATCTCCTCCCAGAGTTCCAGATCACTTGATGTTGGGTTGGATGTGAACAGGTTTAAGTATGACAGAGCCAGCGCGAATGCTCCTGCGTCGTTTGGAAGGAGCGTACGGCTAAGCTGATCCCTCAACACTCGATCAGCATCTTTCTTTACTGCGTTCGCGACAGATTCAATCGTGCTGGAACCCAGGTATTCAGCTGCCGCCTTGATAGCGGCTGCACGCAAGGGACGTGTGTCTGGGCCTGGTGGTACCGGTGAATGTTGCAGATACCGTGCAGCGCGCTTCAAGCCCTTGATCGCACGGGTGCGCATGATGGTAGGGATCTGGTTGCTGACCAATTGTAACGTGCGCGAAACAGCGTACAATCCATACGCTGTTGCCTGAGGATCAGACGAGCCGTTGGGAGATGTGCAAACCGATCCATTGCGCTGCTGCGAACGTAACCAGATATCAACAATGCGAACTGCGACCGTAAGCAGCTCAGGCGCGCGGACACCTTCCGGAAGGCAGACTCGATTGGTGCCTGCAAGTGCCAGAAGCAAACAACTTTCCTGCCAACGCGGATTGATAAATCTTGTCCGGTTATAGTCCGGATCGACGATTCCACGGCGATCAAATCGCTGATGCCGGTCGATCGTCTTGGCGACCATTCTCGTTACTAGAGCGCTGATCACGTCTGCATCTGTCGCGAGTTGACCGGTCTTCAGCTCGAGAGTGGCTGCGGGTTCTGTGATATCAGATTTCTCGTGCAACAGATTATCCCCAAAGTGCACGTTACGGAATACTGCAAAGATAGTAACCGAAGGAGCAGGACTGCGCATCTATTCAAATCAGGAAGCGATGTATGAGCCTATGATTCAGATTCGGACAGCATTTCTTGAACCACTGCAAATACACGATCCGCACCTAACAATCTCATACAATCATGATGTCCGAGCGGGCATTTGTGACTACCGTGAATTGCGCAAGGGCGGCAGTCAAGCTCCATACCGACAATGCGGTCAATTTCACCCGTAGGGGCAAAACCAAATTCGGGAACTGTCGGGCCAAAGATTGCCAGGGTTGGAGTACGGACCGCTTGTGCCAGGTGTAATGGAGCAGTGTCACCCGTTACCAACAACTCTGCACGATCAATCAACGCTGCACTTCCCTGCACCGAAAGGTCGCCGGCAGATACGTAGGTGCTGCCGCTAAACACATCGCGAGCATTCAGGCACAGTTCACGGTCTTCAGGACCACCTATCAGAACAGGAACCACCGTTGAATCTGCCACCAACTTGGCTAACAAGTCGGACCAATGTGATTTTGGCCAACGTTTCGTTGCCCAAACACTTCCCGGTGCCAACGCGACTATTCGTTTCCCACGCGGAAAACCAACCATGTCCATCCATTCTTCTACCTCAACGACTGCGTTCGTTCCGTCGAGATCGAGATTGGGGCGAACGTCCCAATCCACGTCTTCCCCGTCGATAAATGGTTTGAGCAAAGCCAGATTCCGACTACTTTCGTGTAATTCAAGATCACGCGTTACAGTCGTAGTGTACCACATCGATCCGGCCACACGTTTGAAACCGATCCGTTCTGGAATTCCCGCAGCTTTTGATAGCAGACCACTCCGAAACGAGCGGTGTGGGATCAAGGCGAGCTCGTATTTTCGTGTGCGCAACGACGTTGCCAACGTGATCAGGCCCTTCATCCCTCCCTGCTGCCCACGTTTGTCAAACGGAATTGCACGGGTGAGACGCTTATGTTCACTGAGGAAATCGACATAGGACGACTTGACAACGAAATCAATCTCAGCCTTCGGCCACAGAGAGTGAACCGCCTCGACCAGCGGTAATGTGAGAACAACATCTCCGAGGAAGGCGGTCTGTAAAATCAAAATCCTGTCGTATGTCTTCAACTAAGCCCCCTCGGGCTCGTTTCCGGAAGTTGGAGGAATCATCAGAAATTTGACTATCCGATCCAATTCCTGCTCAATAACGCCAGCGACACGATCATAAACATCGAGTCCGAATCCGTATGGATCTTCAACTCCAAACTGACCCTCAAGATCCATCTCCGGATACGCCGTCAGCAGGAAAAACTTTTGCGTTGATTCCGGGAATCTATCATGCATGTCAGCCAGATGATCAGACGTCATTACCAGCACAATATCCGCCCAGTCAACCAGTTCGTGACTCAGTGGCCGACTGCGGTGGTTGCGAATGTCAATGCCGCGCTTCTCCATCGCCTGAAGCGCACGGAGCTGTGGTGGATGGTCCACAATAGCCATTGTACCGGCGCTGCGGATCACGAAGTTCTCACCACCCGCTTGACTCAACTTCTCGCGAAGCATCGCTTCAGCCATCGGAGAGCGACAGATATTACCCGAGCAAACCATCAAGATCTTGGTGCGATGAGCGGTGGCTGAACTGCCTTCACGAGAACGTATGATTTCCGGACCTGCAGGAGTCCAACGCTTTACTTCAGAAGGTTTACCGGGTAGCGGTTCGATCTGATAAACAACTCCGTCTACCTCCGCGACCAACTCAGGATCGAGCTCGTTGCGGAGTGCGGCGGGCGGCTTGCCATGCCGATTCGCCGAGGTGGAAACGATCAGATCATCCATCGCCGAACATATCGACCTGATCAACTGATTATCGGGGATACGGATCCCCACCGTATTGTCTTCACCCATCATATGCGACGAAATACCCTCAGCCGCAGGCAACACCCAAGTGATCGAACCCGGCCAACTGTCGAGAATTCGGCGCTTCGCACTACCCTCGGGCAAACGGACAAACCGAGCCAACCCAACTGCGTTCGAATAGAGGTTGACGAACGGCCGCTTGTCGTCCAATTGCTTGATACGTCGGATTCGTTCAATGGCAGCCGCGTTGCGAGCCAGAGCATGCAACCCATACACCGTATCTGTTGGAAGCAGCAAAACCTCGCCTGCTTCCAAACGGCGGACTATGTCCATCACAACTTTTGGAGGGGCTTCGCCTTCCTTGACCTGAGCGATTACCATCCCGACACCGTTTTGTTCAGAATATCTTCAGTTAACTTATCCATGGCTTCTTCCAGACCATCAGCTCGTTCCGCCAAGCCACCACCAGCGGGAAATGTGCCAAATGCTGTCAGAGTTTCATCCCAGATTACTTTGCCCTTAACCAGGTCTTCATAACGTACCCGTGCGGTAATTGTGACCTTGTATTCCTGCACGGTTTCACCCGATGTGAACGTATTTGGTGCGTCTGTCACTCGGATAATCGTCCCATGAATCGCCGAGTCCGCCTGACGAAGCTCGAGCACCTTGAATGAATTGTCATCAATGAACTCATCGATCAACGCGGCTGACAGATCTTCCGCCAGACCAAATTCAGCCGTTTGATTTTCAAATGGCGGGATGGCAATGGACTTGAGGTGACCAGGAACCGCACCACTGAAAGTGTAGACACCACACCCTGCGATCACTATCAGCAGCGTCAGGATTACCGTTGCACGGCTAATATCTTTCCATCGGCTCACAGCCCGTACTCCTTAATCTTCCGATACAAAGTTCGTTCACCAATACCAAGCGCTTTCGCTGCCTTGCGACGGTTGCCGTTGTTCTCATCCAACACCAGCAAGATCTGTTCACGCTCAATTTCGTCCAATGTCGGGCGCGTAGCAGCTTCCTCATCAACAGAATGATAAGCGATACTCTCCGGAAGCTGACCCGGCAGTCTGCCCAGCATCACCATTTGAGCGAGCATGTCGCGAATTTGTCCAACGTCTCTGCGCAGATCCAGAAGTTGCTGCAAAATCAGGTCAGCATCCAACGACCCGCGCTCCGGAGTTGCGAGGACCGGGAGGTTTTTTGGCGAGAAGGCTGGCTGTGGTAAATGACGCCGAACGGCTTCCTCATCGACAGGACCGTCGTATTCCAAAGTAAGTAACGTTCCAATGAAATGCTTCAGCTCACGCACATTCCCCTGCCAATCGTGATTTTCGATGACACGCATCGCACGTGGCAGAATACGCTGGCGGTCGATCTTGTTCTCACGGAAGAATTCATCCGCAAAACGATCGACCAGGGCCGGAATATCTTCAACACGATCCCGCAGTGGCGGCAAATGCATCTCCACGGCGCGAATCCGATAATAAAGATCCTCGCGAAACTCACCCTTCTCCACCGCCAGACGCAGATCACGGTTGGTTGCTGCAAGCATGCGGACATCCGTCTTTACGGCCTTGCTCCCACCAACCCGGAAATATGTCCCTGTCTCAAGCGCACGCAGAATCTTAGCCTGCATTTCGAGCGGCATCTCGCCGATTTCATCAAGGAACAAAGTGCCGTGATCCGCCTGCTCGAAGTAACCCTTGCGTTGTTTCTCGGCCCCTGTGAATGATCCCCGTTCATGCCCGAACATTTCGCTTTCGAACAACGTCTCCGGGATCGCTCCGCAGTTCACCGGAACAAACGGCTCTTCGCGACGAGGTGAGAGGTCATGGATCAGACGTGCGACGACGTCTTTCCCTGTCCCACTCTCACCCGTGATCAACACAGAGATCTTCGTGCCCGCGACACGGCGAGCAAGCTGACGGATCTCGCCGATCGCATCGCTAACACCGATCAGTCGGTCACGTACTGCCAATGTATCTGTCTGTTGAGCCATCCTCACTCACCTTCTCTTGGGAAGCTCTTCGTATCAACAACCCAGTTGTCATGCGCCCAGACCGCGCCATTGATCGACCACGGTTCCAAATCAGCCGCAACGTGGGTCAGAATTACTCGTTCCACGCCTTTTTTCAACGCTGCTTTTACTGCATTTTCCACGTCAACGTGACACGATTCAAGCACCAGAACACGCGTTTCGTCCAAATATCGCTCTACCACGCTGAACTTTTCCAGATCGCCGCTGAACACCCAACGATCTCCATCGAGATTCAACGCCAGGCTGTGACATCCGCCCGTATCCAAAGGTGACAGATGATCGTTCTGCCAGATGAAACCGTCATGTCCGCTAGCTGGTGTAAAACTGCCCTGTTCGAGATCAACCCAGCCGATATCACATTTCTGGTGCTCATCCCCGAGTTTCAACGTTTCAATCCACTCGCGAAGTGGTTTCATCAGGTCACGGTGGACATGAATTTCCAACGGGTTCGTGCGTTTTGCTCCCTTGTAGCCACTGAGCAGCATCGGCAAACCGGCCAGATGGTCGGTATGACGGTGCGTGATCAGGATCGACCGCACCTCCTGCGCCCACTCCGCTGGTTGGGCTATCCGATGCGAACAACCTTCTCCCGCGTCCAGCAATAGCGCACCCTTCGGCCCCTCAATCAGGATCGAACTTGTTAACCGCTCAGGATGCGGATTGCCCGCACTGGTTCCTAGAAAACGGACTCTTGTCATAAACTTCTGACCTGTTCATCTGCGTTTGCAAGCAAACACGGGCCTGTCACCTCTTATACCTTGCCTATATCACGACGAAGCATCTTGCCCACGAACTGGATCTGGTCGCAGCCGGCATATGCACGCGTTAACGCTTCATCCAGCGTTCCCGCAAGACCGGTCACGTTCAGTACACGTCCGCCACTAGTCACAACACCGCTATCAACACGGGTTGTACCTGCGTGAAAGACGACCAGTTCGTCAGTGTCATCTGGCAGCCCGCTGATGGGCTTACCTTTCTCGTATGATCCGGGATAGCCGTCAGATGCAAGGACAACGGATGCACAATGATCCGGTTTGTGAAGCCGCTGCCACTGGTGGCTTTCGAGCCCGATCTTCTGCATGAATTCGCCGAGTCGTTCGTTAGCCGCGAGCAGCATCATATCGACCAGATCAACGTTCATCAATGGCAGTACGACCTGCGTTTCCGGATCGCCGAAGCGTACGTTGAACTCCAAAACCTTCGGACCATCATCGGTCAGCATTACACCAGCGTAAAGCACGCCTTTGTATGGAGTTCCGTCCGCGTTCAACGCGTCTAGCATCGGCTGAAATATGGTGTCACAGCAGTGCTTAACCAGTTCATCCGTCATCGCCGGATTCGGTGCAATAGCGCCCATACCGCCCGTATTCGGACCGGTGTCACCTTCGCCGACACGCTTGTGATCGCGCGCTGGTACGAGGACTAGAAAATCCTTGCCATCACAGATCGCCAGAAGACTCGCCTCGGTTCCCTCTAACAATTCCTCGACGATGATCTCGTTTCCCGATGCGCCGTGTGCGCCATCAACCATGATCGACTTGACCGCAGCTTCCGCTTCCGCTGGAGTTCCGCAGACGTAGACACCCTTCCCCGCCGCCAGACCAGACGCTTTCACCACCGATCCGCCGGGACGGTTACTCACATATGTGAGCGCATCCTCAGCATTTGAAAAGCCACGCCAGCCCGCTGTTGGCACACCGGCGGAGGCCATCACTTCCTTTGACCAGCGTTTGGACGATTCCAGCCGAGCCGCGGCCTTCGACGGGCCAAAAACAAAATGTTGACCGTCCTTCGGGAAAGCATCCACGATTCCATCCGCCAAAGGCGCTTCCGGACCGATGACCGTCAATCCGATCTCATTTTCAGTCACGTATTTGATCACAGCTTCAGGATTCGAAGCATCCAAATCCACGTTTTCGGCGACCGACACCGTGCCACCATTACCTGGTGCGCATCCAACCCAGGTTACATGAGAACTTTTGCGGATTCGCCACGCCAATGCGTGCTCGCGTCCACCACTACCGATGACAAGGACTTTCATGTAAACTCCAGTTATGAGTTGTGAGTGATGAGTAGTGAGTAACACAACACAAACAACCCTATCGTTCATCAGGCTCGCATGGAAAGTATAAGTCCGCGCAGAACCTTTATTGTTTCATCGGATTTCATTTCGATTGTTGATAGAAGGGGATCAGTCAAATACCCAAGCCGTTTGGCCAGTGAGATTTGATATTCTACCTCTCTTAATGAGCCAAATGATATGTCACAGAAACGCAAAAAATCCGAATCTGTGTTTCGTCCACAACCCTCAACGAAATTTGACACAACTGAAACAGCAGCTCGACGTAATTGAGAAGTCAATCCGTATATTTCTTCTCTTGGAAAATCTCGGGTAGCAGCATAGATCGCAACACAAAGGTCATCAGCAAGTTGAAATGCTTTGTAAGTTCTATGATCGCGCATCCTACCCTCAGTGATTAAAGAACGTGTTTTCTTCACTCATAACTCACAACTCATCACTCGCAACTATCTTTTCTGAAACTCCTGCGGAACATTATTGCCCTTCAACCTGTCAATCTGATCGCGTAAAACCGCAGCCTTTTCAAATTCCATTGCGTCAGCCGCCTTAAACATCTGCTCTTCCATGCGAGCAATCAAAGCATCCTTCTCTTCTTCGGTAAGCTCTACACCATCACTGCCCGGAATCTCAACCTCTTCAGTCTTACGCTCATGGGCAGCGCGAGTCTGGGCGAGGATTTCGTCCACCGTTTTGCGGATCGTTTTCGGCTCGATGCCGTGTTCTTCGTTGTACTTGTGCTGCAACTCACGACGACGGTTCGTCTCGTCAATCACCTTCTGCATGCTCTTGGTAATCGAGTCGGCGTAAAAGATGACACGTCCAGCCGCGTTACGCGCTGCACGTCCAGATGTTTGCATTAACGACGTTTCCGAACGCAGGAAACCTTCCTTGTCAGCATCGAGAATGGCTACCAATCCCACTTCCGGCAGATCTAATCCCTCACGCAAGAGGTTAATCCCGACCAGCACATCGAACTGGCCGAGACGCAGGTCACGCAAGATTTCCGTCCGCTCCAGCGTGTTAATCTCGCTGTGCAGGTAACGCACACGCACGTCCAGCCGTCTCAGATAGTCAGTCAGGTTCTCCGACATACGCTTGGTCAACGTGGTTACGAGCACCCGTTCCCCCTGCTCCGCCGCTGAACGCACTTCCTCCATCAGATCGTCCACCTGCCCTTCGGTGGGCCGAATCTCAATGTGCGGATCGAGCAAACCGGTTGGACGGATGATCTGTTCGACGACTTCACCACCGGTTCGCGTCAATTCATATTTTGACGGTGTGGCGCTGACGAACAGCAACTGTTTTGCGCGCTGCTCCCATTCCGGGAACTTGAGCGGACGGTTGTCCAATGCAGACGGCAGCCGGAAGCCGTAATCGACCAGTGTCTCTTTCCGCGAACGATCCCCCAGATACATCGCTCCGATCTGTGGCACACTGGCATGAGATTCGTCGATGACCACGAGAAAATCGTCCGGGAAGTAGTCATACAGTGTAAATGGCGGATCACCTACATTCTTGCCTGTGAAATGACGACTATAGTTCTCAATTCCTTGGCAAAACCCGACTTCGCCAAGCATTTCGAGGTCAAAGCGAGTGCGTTGTTCCAGACGTTGCGCCTCGAGCAATTTCCCCTGGCTGCGCATACGTTCCAGGTTTTCATCCAACTCAACACGGATCGTCTTCATCGCCTGCTCGATGCGCGGAACCGTCGCCACATACTGGCTGTTTGGATAAATCGCAACACCCTTCAGCTCGCTGCGCAGCTCGAATGTGACCTGATGCAATTTGCTGATCCGCTCGATCTCATCGCCCCACATCTCGATGCGGATGACTTCATCCTCATACTTCGGCATGATCTCGACCGTATCGCCACGCGCTCGGAAATTACCATAGTCGAGGTCAGCGTTTGTGCGGTTGTACTGTATCTCAACCAGGCGGCTGAGAATCTCATCGCGTGAGATCGTCATCCCCGGTTCGAGGTACAGGCACATACGTTTGTAGTCTTCAGGATTGCCCAGGCCATAAATCGAGCTGACGCTGGCGACCACGATCACATCTTCCCGTTCAAACAGGGACGATGTCGCACGAAGACGGAGCCGGTCGATCTCAGCATTCACGTCCGTCTCTTTCTCGACATACGTGTCGGTGGTCGGGATGTAGGATTCAGGCATGTAGTAGTCATAGTAGCTGACGAAGAACTCGACGGCATTGTTCGGGAAGAACTGACGGAATTCGCCGTATAACTGGGCTGCGAGGGTTTTGTTGTGGCTCATGATCAACGCGGGTTTGCCGAGCTGCTGGATGACATTGGCCACGGTGAACGTCTTTCCCGACCCGGTGATTCCCAGCAGGCACTGCGAATCCGAGCCAGCTTGGTAGGCTCTTACCAGTGCATCAATGGCGTCTCCCTGATCACCACGCGGCTGATATGTGCTGGTTAATTCAAACGACTTTCCCATCAAACCCTCATTTTCGTGTGTATTCCGGGAGATTGCCGAGGATGGACTGTCATTTTGGCATACATAAAATGTACTTCTGTCAGGACTTGCCCGCAAGCACTATCCATAAGGGTAGAGGCGCCCTCATGGGCACTGAAATGGTCGATAATCGGCTTGATTATTTGCTGCTGGCGAGCAGCATGTCGCTATAAGACGAGGTCAGTAAATCATCCTCTTTAATGTTAAACCGCTGCATCAAACTTTCGCATTGTTGACGAAGCGCATCCTCAGTGCTGATTTCATCCGTATCAATCGCTTCAATTTCGACGAAACGTCCTAGACCACGAACCTCATCGAGATGCACTTTTACGTTATCAACGAACCAGATCTCGCGCTGCTTGTCAACCACGATCAGTATCCCGTGCACACGGGTCAGGATCGCTTTCAGTGATTCAGTCTCTGATGGTTTGTGCAGCAAAACATCACTGCGTTTCGGCCCGGCCTGGTTCGGACGATCATAGTAGATGAGATTATTCTCAATCGTGCCTTCACGCAGTTTCAGCCGGTTCTCCGGCACGTTGAAATAGGTATCAATCTGATGATCAAGTCCGACAAACCGCGCTTTCAACGCCTGCAACTCTGCGCGAATCGGATCATGATCAATGCACTTTGCCTTTATTTCCACCAGCAACTTCTTCATTTTCCATCCCACCCTTTGTGCAGACCGAGTTCGTAGCGCATGTGCCGCGTGATCTCCCGGAAGCCCATCTCTCGCCAGAATTCGATTCCCTCTGGATTGCATTCAGCGACTTGCAACTGAACGTTATCCCGGCCCTGCTCCTGCGCCCAGTCAATCACGCGCTTCGTCATCATCCTCCCGATCCCCAAACGACGGAAGGGTTTGGCGATCAACATATCCTCGAGGATTACAGCCTCGCTACCTGTAAACACCGGTGGTGATTCCGCACAACGAGCGGTTACGTATCCAGCAGCTTGATCATCCACATAGGCCAGCAACAACATGCCATCATCCTGCTCGATGTACTGTTTGGCATGCTCGCGGAACAGAGCTGGTGCGGTTTCACGAGTTTCGAACCGTTCGTCACGATCAGCGTGGAACTGCATCAACTCAGACCATAACTCGATTATGATGTCCAGATCCTCGAGTTTCGCTTCTACAATAGTCGTGGTTGCCACGATTAATCCTCCACATGTGCGATGCTCTACAGTACGAACCGAGAGATCAAGGAAGAATGAGAACATTCCCTTTCCCTCCGGGAGACGGGAGCCTACTTTCACGTTCATGAACGAGCATTCACCAAAACGTCATGTCGTCATCGGAACCGCCGGTCACATTGATCATGGAAAAACCTCTCTGATTAAAGCACTGACCGGACGTGACCTCGATAAACTCGACGAAGAAAAACGGCGTGGGATCACCATCGAACTCGGATTCGCGTTTTACGGCGACCATGCCGCGTTCGTCGATGTCCCCGGCCATGAGAAGCTGGTCAAGACGATGATCGCGGGCGCATCGGCGATGTCCGCAGCGATGCTGGTGATCGCGGCGGATGATGGTGTAATGCCGCAGACACGTGAACACCTGACCGTACTCGATTCGCTTGGGGTGAAACGGGGAATCGTGGTCGTAAGCAAAGCTGATCTGGTTGATAACGACTGGCTCGATCTCGTCGTCGAGGAAGCGCGTGAACTACTGGAAGGAACGTCGCTGGCTGGCAGCGATGTCCTCGCGGTTGACAACCTGAGTGGACGCGGTATTGACGAACTTCGCGCAACGCTTGATTCACTGGTCAAAACAACCCCTATCCCCGGTGACGAAGACTTCTTCCGTCTGCCGATCGACCGTTCATTTACGATTAAAGGTCATGGACGCGTCGTAACTGGAACTGTATGGAATGGGACAGCGCAGAACGGTCAGAAAATTCGACTGTTACCAAGCGGGCATGATGCACGTGTGCGCAGCTTGCAAGCGCACGAGGAGAGCGTTGACAGTGTATCCTCCGGGGACCGTGCCGCGTTGAACCTGACCACCGAAGCCGAACCGGAACGCGGCGACGTCCTGATCTCACGTGACCGTGGCATCGTCACCGACTTCCTCGATATATCACTAAGCCTCGCGCCCGATGCCCGCGGACTCAAGCAACGAGCACGAATCCGTGTCCACCTTGGCACTGCAGAAGTCCTTGGACGTTTGCTATTGATCGACCGCGAATTCATGCAACCGGGCGAACAGGCGGACGTGCGCATCGCCCTGGAAGCGCCGATAGTCACGATGCATGGTGACCTCGGAGTACTCCGCTTCTACTCCCCCACCGACACGCTTGGCGGAATCCGTGTGCTCGATCCGAATCCGCCGGACCGTAAACGAACTGCTCATGGCCTGTTGGATCGACTACGCGACATGCACGGCAAACCGAACGACGCTGTTCTGAGTTTCGTCCGCTCGCGCACTGTGATGACGGTATCTGAACTCCTGCAAATGATCCCGGTATCGCATGATGAACTCGCATCCATCATCGATCAGCATGTTGAACAGCAGCAGCTCATACATCTGCGTGAAACCGGATCGTTGGTGCCCACATCCGCATGGGACGATTGGCTTGCAGCAATTCCAACCACGTTGAAGCAGTATCACGCCGAACAACCTAATGATCCCGGCATGCCAGCCAACGCGGTGCTGCAAACCGTGCTCGGTGAATACCAACGCGCTGATATCGGTGACGCCATTCTAAAGGCACTTTCTGATTCCGGGAGTATCAGCGAAGATAGCGGACTGGTCCGGCTCTGCGATCACGCTGCATCCATCTCGAATAAGGACATGGCTGACGCGGAACGAGTTCATGCGTTTCTAGTCAACGCAGATTTGATCCCGCCGGTGCCATCGGTGATCGCTGAAGAACTGAAACTGGCTGAGAATCGAGTGCGTGAACTGTTGAAAGCCCTGAAGAACGTCCGACGGGTGGTCATTCTCGAGGACAAGCTGGTGCTGGCAGTCGAGGCGGTGAATCATGCACGCGCTCAACTCTCAACGCTACCCGAAGAGTTCAAACTTGCGGAATTCAACGCTGCCGTGGGAACATCGCGGAAAGTCGGGGCGCCATTACTCGGCTATTTCGACAAACAGGGCGTTACCGTCCGTGATGGCGACATTCGCCGATTGATCAAAACAACAGACGCGTAGAAATGAGCCAACCGCCCACATTGCTGCAACGTTTCGGACACGGGATCGCAAGCCTGCTGTGGCCGATGTCGTGCTTGGTTTGTAACGACGGACACTCAGATCTGGAAGGCGGCATATGTAACGCTTGCTGGGGGAAGCTGCTTCCAGCGCCAGCAGTTGAAATGCCTAAGCCGATTGATCGCATGGCGGTCGCGTTCGCGTACGATGACACGCTCCGTGCCCTGATCCACGAGTTCAAATTCAACCAGACTCCTGCATTGGCGAAACCGCTCGCTGAACACTTCCGCGACCGTCTCGATGGGATGGGATTTGTCTTCTTCGACTCGGTTATAGTGCCAGCACCAGCGCACCCTGCACGTCTGCGTGAACGAGGCTACAATCCCGCCGAACTGTTGGCAAAAGAGCTGGCGGCGTTACTTGAGCTGCCCTTTCAACCGAATATCGCGAAACGCGTGAGACACAGTCCGCACCAATCATCCCTGCCGGACAGCGCGCGGAAAGCCGGACTGAAAGACGTGTTCCGGGTTAATGAATCCGAGGATCAAGCTGAAAATGTTCGTCTGGTACTGGTCGATGATGTCGTCCACTCGGGTCGTACAATCGGACAACTCGCCCGTGCGGCACGCAAAGCCGGGTGGAAGAAAATAGATGCGGTGTGTTTGTGTGCGTAAAGACCAGTACAAAGTCGAAAGTTCTATGTACTCAGAACTTCTGTACTCCTCAACGTGAATCCACTCAGGTCATTCAGTTCTACTTTAACAATACTACCCGGCTCGATCACACCCGGAACAACCACCATGTGGCCGGGATGAGTGCGTCCCAGGCTTTCCAGAGGATCGCGTGGGCTCGGACCTTCAACCAACACTTTAACCTTTCGCCCTATCTGTCTCAGTCGACTCTGCTTGCCCGATTCACGCACGATCTCATTGATCCGCATCAGGCGATCCGTCTTCACATCGAGCGGGACATCGTCTTCGTACTTGAGCGCGGCGCGTGTACCCGGACGAACTGAATACCTGTATACGAACGAATCGTCATAGCCGACCTCACGCACCAGCCGTTCCGTCGCCAGATAGTCGGCATCCGTTTCACCCGGGAAGCCGACGATGATGTCTGTACTCAGCAGCAGATCCGGCACGAGTTCACGTGCCATATCCACCAGTCGCAGGTAATGATCTGAGGTATACTTACGCCCCATCCGTTTGAGAACTTCGTCACTGCCAGCCTGCACCGGGAGGTGCAACTCCGGGCAGATCGTGTCATGTTCGGCCATCGTTCGCAGCAGCGCTTCCGAGCAGTCCTTCGGATGAGAAGTCATGTAGCGCAGCCGACGTAATCCCGGCACTTCAGCTACTTGAGCCAGTAATTCTGGGAATGCAGCATCATTGTGCGTATAGCTGTTGACATTCTGCCCAAGCAAAGTGAGCTGAACGAATCCACCATCAACTGCTTCACGCGCTTCGTGGAGGATGGATTCCACCGGACGGTGACGTTCACGCCCGCGCGCCTTCGGGACTACACAATAAGCGCAATAATTGTTGCAGCCGCGCGAGATCGTGATCCACGCATTGATACCCTCGCGACGGCTGGGCAGGACTTCATCGTAAAGTTCATCCTTCGGCGCTTCGGTGATAATGCGCGGCCCACACTCATCATTCTGGGTGAGAAGAGATGGAAGTAACCGATAGACATCCGGCCCGAGAATCCAATCCAAGAATGGCAACTGCTGCTTGATCTCTTCCGCCGCATGCTGCGACAAGCAACCCAGCACTCCTACACGCGTTTTCCGCCCACCATCCTTCAGCTTGCCGAAGTGACCGATATTTGAAATCGCCTTCACTTCAGCGTGTTCACGCACGGCACACGTATTGACCAGCACGATCTCTGCCTGATCAGCGTCCTCAACACGACTATACCCATGCTCTTCCAGCAGCGCGAGCACGATCTCGCTATCTACAAGATTCATCTGGCAGCCGTACGTCTCAATGAAGACCGTGCCTGGAATCGGGACTTCAAGTTTATGGGGGAATGGGCTCACGAACTAGTTCCAGTTAAACCCTGAACAGGGCGCTTTCCTTCTGAAATACTCGTGCGGTCAACATGATGCCGAGTAATGCGTAGATAGTGGTCGAAAGCAAGGTGTTAGCGATGAACACCGGATCAGCCTGGCTGGTGAGCAGGCTTTCAACCGCCAGCGACACGTTTACCACGGGCGTCCAAGCGCTGCCCATATCGCTTTCCGAACCCGGCATCATCGACATCATCGCCGGGACAATCAACAAAATGACCATCGGCTGAACGTAACTCTGCGCCTCACGGGTACTCTTGGCAAACACACAGACCGTGAGAAGCAATGACGAGAACAATGCTGCCAGCGGAAGCATCATCGCCAATGCAGCGACAAACGATCCCGCATTCATCTGCACGTTTAGCTCCGTGCCAAACGTATTTCCCAGCCAACTCGCCCCGTAAACCACGGCAACCATCAGTGATAACATAGATAATACTCCTGAGATCACCGAGGTTGTGAACACAGCGAAGAATTTGCCGAAGACAATCTCAAGCCGTCCCGCCGGACTGGCAAGCAACGTTTCCAGCGTTCCTCGCTCCTTCTCGCCGGCGGTCATGTCAATTGCTGGATACAACGCACCGGAGAACGTGATCAGAATCAGCATGTAGGGAAGAAACGACGCCAGCGCCATCAGGATCATCTGCTCATCAGTCGCCAGATTCTCCGTAACGATTGATAGCGGCGAAACTACCGATCCCGGGACATTAAAAACGATCAGCCGCTCCTCGACCAGTTCGTCATTCAACTCGCGCAAGCGATTGCTGATCCGTCGACCGGCGATGTTCGACTTCTCCCGGTCCTCACGGAACATCACAGTCACTTCAGGCTCGGAGTTCGGATCGTTAAGATCTTCCTCTGGGAAGATAACCGCAGCTTGAATTTCGTTGCTCTCGATGCGAGCTCGGACTGTGTCTATTGGAACGTGCGAGAAATCAACCAGATTTACCTGATCCGCATCCAACAGCGCTTCTTCCATTCGAGGCGAGTAGTCAGAAAAAACCGTCGCAACCAACAACGCTTGTTCTTCAAGCGATTTCATCGCCGAAGCCGCAATTAAGCCACCACCGATCATCAACACCGGCATCAGCAGAATCGGCACGACGATCATCGATATCAACGTGCGTTTATCACGGATGATATCCAGAAGCTCTTTCCGCCAAACCGCTCCAACTTTGTCCAGACGTACACCAATCATCATTCACCCCGTACCGATTCCCAAACTCTCGCTACCTTATCGTTCGGCGGCACAACTGACTCGCAGAATTTCGACAGTTCATCCGGCAGATACTGAGGCGGAACTGTAGCGAAGAAAAAGGCAGGCAAGATCATCGCCAACTGAGTCAGATATCCAGCGATCGAAGACTTGCCAAACTGCGGCGTAGCCTCCGGGAAAATGTAAATTTGCTTCGCTTGAACTATATCGAAAACATCCTCCGGGATCGTCTCATACAGTGGCTTTTTGTAACTGTCACCGATGTGAACCTTGACAACATCTCGCAGCTTAAGAGCATTTGCGTAATTGGACCAGATGTCATAATGCTTCAGCAGGTTTGTTCGCCAACACTCAAGCTCATTCTTATCTCCTCCAATGGATATTCCGGCCGACCAGCCATGACGACTGATTGCAGCCGTCAACTCTGCGGGTGTCACCGGCCAACTGATCCAGACATGTTCCTTGTACGGCGGCTTGTCCTTGTGGAAGCGAATGTCAGAGTTGATCCGCGAGATTTTGGCTAGTGGGAGATCCGGCAGCATCATAGACATCGGTGCACCCAGTTCATCCTTCAAACGCTTGAACGGTTCGCGAAGCACAGCGATATACCGGTCACGGTTAGCATCGAACCAGTCCTTGCTGTTGTTATCCCACAGCTCTGCCATGAAACGAATGGCTTCATTGTCAACGACTGCCACCTGATACCTCCAATCCTGCCATGTGAAGATCGACAAAGGTAACAAGCAAAAGGGCGAACCGCTGCGGTCCGCCCTGAGTTCTACCTTAAAACGAGATCGAGCCTGCTACTTCAAGATTACCAGTTTATTGCTGACCAAATTATCACCGATCTGCCCAACCAGGAAGTAAATCCCAGATGAGAGTTCAGATGCGTCAATGGTGAAACCGTGATGCCCGCCAGTCAATTGTCCTGAGAACAGAACTGCCACGCGCTGTCCTAGCAGATTGACGACACTTAGTGTTGCCTTCTCTGTCTGCGGTAGTGAAACTGTCACCGTCGCGCTCGTGTTGAATGGGTTAGGATGTACATTACTGATACGGAACTGCTGTGGCAGATTTTGTTCTTCACTAATTGAGGAAAGGAATTCGCCGGAAGCACGCCACTGGTCTGGATCAAAATCATTGTTTGTGATTCCCAAAGCGCCCAGTTTGGTAAAGGTGAAGTGGTCACTAAGCTGAAACATCGGATTGTTATAGAATCCCGCGTGGCCGATAAACATGTAGGTTCCAGCGGTTGCATCTGCCGGAACATTTTGCTCGAAATCCGTAACCGTAATATCCATGAATGGCTGCATTGTGAATGGTATTGAAGTAAACGGTCCCACAGTTTGATTGTCTGGTGTCATAATTGTGGTCCAATACCGCAATCCAGGAACTGCATTCGGTAGCATGCTCACAAGATGTACATCGTATATGATGGTACCACCAGATACCGGGATGATTACTGGTGTGTCATGAGGCAATAATGCCAGTTGCACTGGATACGGTGTTCCGACCTGTTCCCACCAACGGATTGCACCATATGGATATGGATTGTTGTCCTGCTCCGCGGTTACGACATCTAAGTCGCCGTCTCCATCCAGATCTGTGAGGGTAACATCCGAACCGTGGTTCGATCCGGGTAATTCATGCTCTTCCCATCCATTTTCTGCACAGTACCAGCGCACTGCTCCGGTTTCTGTTGCACAAATCAAATCGGCGACGCCGCCATTGTCAATGTCACCATGAGCGATATCGCGTACGTATGGAACCTGCACAGTTCCTGAAATTGTAAAAGATCCTGTCCCATCGTTCGCCAGGTAACTGACCATCCCGCCATCAAACGTCTGTCCTTGCGAGCCAGCAAAAAGATCGATGTCACCATCACCATCATGATCGGTAGCCAGCATTCCAAAAGCGTAGATATAGTCATCGAGAATCGTGTGATTCAGCCAGGAATTTGCTCCTCCGAGGTTTTCCAGCCAATAAACGTTCGAGTTGGCCAGTTCGCTGCAAGCAACGTCAAGATCACCGTCGCCGTCAAAATCAGCAACTGCTGTTTGTTGCGGTCCGCCTGAAGCTGAAAGGACTGAGGGGATCCAAGAATCACCTTCCTGCTTCAGGAGAACGAGATCGCCCTCAAGTGCGTAACTGATAACGAGATCAACGTCGCCGTCTTGGTCAATATCGCTGGCCACTCCATACGCTGGACCTCCACCGTTCGCAATAACCGTCTCCGACCATAACCCATCCTGCTGCTCAAATAGTACCACACTTGCTGAGAAGAATTTTAGTGCTACAACGTCGAGATCACCATCTGTGTCGATATCCGTTGCAAACGCATAAGCATATCCAGGATCACTTGTTAACACATATCGTGTCCAATAATCTCCGTCCAAGGACCACCAGTCTACACCACCTCCAACCAAAGATCCAGTCGTAAGGACATCGAGATCGCCATCACTATCGATATCTGCAGCGAAAGTACTCGAGGCGCCGTAATAATTGTAGCCGATGGTATGAACCGACCACTCTTGGGCGGGCGCTGTTGATGCAAGCAACAGCATGACAAAACAAATCAATACTTTTCGCATGGTCTCTCCCCCTGTTAATGGTGAATCCTTGAGTGCCCGGAGAACCAGCAATGACTGCTTCGTGGTCGAGTAACAGTCCTGACGACGATGCCACGGCTTTTCGCACGCTCGTAGCTCTTCAATCTCAAGAATTCACTCGTAAGTCCAAAGTAATAACAGACTACGCCGGTTTCAGGAAAAACCGGCGTAGTTGGGAAAAAGTACCGAATAATTGCTCTCAGAGCTGCCCTTGGCTGCAGGGTAGGAATAGCATTACACGTTCCTGTTCATTTTCTCATGTTACTTCAAGACCACCAGTTTATTGCTGACCAAATTATCACCGATCTGCCCAACCAGGAAGTAGATGCCCGAGGACAAATTGGTCGCGTCAATGGTAAAGCCGTGTTGACCAGTTTGCAATCGGCCTGAGTACACATCCGCCACCTCACGCCCCAGCAAATTCACTACTCTTAATCTAACATCCTCCCCATCAGATAGATACAACGAAACCTTTGAAACGGCATTAAATGGATTCGGTGAAACCATGAGCAAATCACCAGTTCCACTGAGAGCGCCAGCATCCACCTTTTGATTATCAAGTGAGAAACCAGTCATCTGCCATTCCGAAGGATCGATGCTTGAACCTCCCATAGCAGCGCCCGCCTTGGTGAAGGTGAAACTATCCTCGATCTGCAAGTTTGGGTTGTTGTAGTATCCTACGTGCCCAGTCAGCGTATAGTCACCTGGACTGGCGTTACCCGGAACATCCTGGGTTAACGGAAGCGTGATATCCATGAATGGAGTGATTGTGAACAGTACCCGGTCGAATGGACCTACTGGTGTTTGATCAGGAAGAATGAAGGTCACCCAATACGAAACACCCTGAAACGTATTACCGATGATGCTGAGGAGTGATGCGTCATACAACACTGTACCACCACCGGCTGGAATTTCCGTGAAGACGGGATTAAGAGTAAGAGTGACCGGGTCCGGTTCAACATTTCCAATTTGCTCGTACAGGATAACCTGATCGCTGTAGTATCCACACCCGACAATGTCAACATCACCATCGCCATCAATGTCACTCGCATGTACACCGCTGGCATAGTCCATGGTCGCATCAATGGAGTAATATTGCCACCCATCAGTCGTCTGTTCAAACCAGGCAACCTCATCAGCCGTAACCGCTACAGCCGCCAAGTCCATATCTCCGTCGCCATCAATGTCAGCGACATCGACATCGTCTGCGCCACTAAATGATTCAGTAACATCGTGGCGAATCCAGACAGCATCAGTCTGTTCCCACCAACTGACAAAACCACTTCTTGATGTAGCAGCCAAGTCCAGAAGCCCATCGCCATTTATGTCCGCAATCTTCACACTTCGGGAATCGCCAAAATCATCTATCAGCAAATGCCGTTGCCATGAGTCCAGTCCAAGATATTCCCACCAACCGACATCACCGTTAAACCGTCCGCATGATGCAACATCTACATCACCGTCATTATCGATGTCACCGAGGTCTATGTTGCTCATTCCTTCTTCATCCCAGATGATGTGCACTGGCCAATCCACATCATCCCGGCCAATGTTCTCCAGCCAATACAGGCCACCACCTTCGCCACTTGATTCATCTGCTATGAAAAGATCCTTGTCGCCATCTTCATCGATATCCCATGCCTGGATCCCTTTTATCCCGGTGTGGCTGGTAATGATGTAGGGTGTAAAACCAGCGTCTCCATCATTGTTCCAGAAGATGACTTCGTCGAGGTAGGCAGCGCCGAGAATTTCGAGATCACCATCGTTGTCCAGATCAGCAACAGACACGTTTGTAGGTCCAGACATGACCGGCTCCAACAAGTGCTCAACCCAGTTTGCACCATCGAAATCCCACCACGCGAAGTTGTCGGCACTCTCAGCTGCCCCGATAAGCTCCATGTCGCCATCACCGTCAAGATCACCACAAGTGACATTCAACGCGCCATCATAGAACGATGATACCGCTGTCGGTGAGAATTCGATCTGAGCGAATGCTACCGCAGGAAGCAGAGCGAGCAGTACCAACCATCGTAATCGAATCATGTTCAAAGCCTCCCAGATTTCCGCACACAAATGCAACCTGCTTCAGGATACATCGAAGATTCTTGCAGTACAAGCTGAAAGCGTAATCCACGATACTTATCCATAATATTGAGAGCCAAACAAATTCTCGATAAGAGCTGTTTATTATGAAGTTATGTGAGATGCATGGGGAAACAGAGAAGAGTTCAGGTGTACAAACAAAGAACGCCTGTCGCAAAAGCGACAGGCGTTTAAAATCCCTCGGTGACGACCTACTCTCCCACAAGGTTACCCAAGCAGTACCATCGGCGCAGTGGGGCTTAACGACTCTGTTCGGAATGGAAAGAGGTGTTGCCCCCACGCAATGATCACCGAAAGGAAAATCGGATGAACAATACGAAACTGTAAAGAGGTCGACCAACGATTGACGCACTTGATAAATCCGACTTCGCCCGTTTCCAAGCAAAGAAAAAAGAATTGGCAAGTCTCACGACCGATTAGTATGGCTCGGCTGAACACATTTCTGTGCTTACACCTGCCACCTATCAACGTCCTAGTCTCGGACGGGTCTTCAGTCTTACGAAGCGTGTCCTATTCTCGAAGTGGGTTTCGCACTTAGATGCTTTCAGCGCTTATCCCTTCCGAACATAGCTACCCAGCAATGCCGCTGGCGCGACAACTGGTACACCAGAGGTTCGTCCATTCCGGTCCTCTCGTACTGGGAATAGATCTTCTCAAGACACGTACGCCCACGGCGGATAGGGACCGAACTGTCTCACGACGTTCTGAACCCAGCTCGCGTGGCGCTTTAATTGGCGAACAGCCAAACCCTTGGGACCTTCTCCAGCCCCAGGATGCGCCGAGCCGACATCGAGGTGCCAAACCTCCCCGTCGATGTGAACTCTTGGGGGAGATAAGCCTGTTATCCCCGGGGTACCTTTTATCCGTTGAGCGATGGCATTTCCATTCACAACCACCGGATCACTAAGCCCTGCTTTCGCACCTGCTCGTCTTGTCTGACTCGCAGTTAAGCTCCCTTGTGCCTTTACACTCTACGCACGATTACCGACCGTGCTGAGGGAACCTTTGGGCGCCTCCGTTACTCTTTGGGAGGCGACCGCCCCAGTCAAACTACCCACCTGACACTGTCCCTATCGGTTAGAAACCCAACAGTACAAGGGTGGTATTTCAAGGGTGACTCCACCTACGCTAGCGCGCAAGCTTCAAAGTCTCCCACCTATCCTACACATGTAAAGCTAAGTTCCAATATCAGGCTGTAGTAAAGGTCCACGGGGTCTTTCCGTCCAGCCGCGGGTAGCCGGTATCATCACCGACATTCCAATTTCACCGAGTCCGTGGTCGAGACAGTGCCCAGATCGTTACACCATTCGTGCAGGTCGGAACTTACCCGACAAGGAATTTCGCTACCTTAGGACCGTTATAGTTACGGCCGCCGTTTACTGGGGCTTCGGTTCACTGCTTCGCTTGCGCTAACAGATCCCCTTAACCTTCCAGCACCGGGCAGGTGTCAGACCCTATACGTCGTCTTGCGACTTTGCAGAGTCCTGTGTTTTTGGTAAACAGTCGCCTGGGCCATTTCTCTGCGACCTATTCTTTTTAACCAGAATCGGCGCTCCTTCTCCCGAAGTTACGGAGCCAATTTGCCGAGTTCCTTGACCACGGTTATCTCGCGCACCTGAGGATTCTCTCCCCGCCTACCTGTGTCGGTTTGCGGTACGGTCGGCTAATTCTCCTTAGAAGCTTTTCTTGGCAGTAGGATTAGGACCAGTTTGCGCCTTGCGGCTCCCATTCGGAATTCAGCGTTAAGTTCCAGCGGATTTGCCTACTGGAACCGCCTACAACCTTAGACCACGCAATCCAATCCGTGGCTGGTCTTTCACTCCTGCGTCACTCCATAGTCAACGAATTTCGCCGGTACGGGAATATTAACCCGTTTCCCATCGGCTACGCCTTTCGGCTACACCTTAGGGGCCGACTAACCCTGAGCAGACGAACTTTACTCAGGAAACCTTAGGCTTTCGGTGAACAGGATTCTCACCTGTTTTATCGTTACTCATGCCAGCATAGTCTTTTCCGTGTCCTCCAGCATGTCTCACAACACGCCTTCGCAGGTGAACGGAATGCTCCTCTACCGATCTTACGATCCCGTGGCTTCGGTGGTGATTTTAGTCCCGAGAATTTTTGGCGCAAAACTACTCGACCAGTGAGCTATTACGCACTCTTTAAAGGAATGGCTGCTTCTAAGCCAACCTCCTGGTTGTCTGCGCTGCTTCACATCCTTTCATCACTTAAATCACACTTGGGGACCTTAGCCGTCGATCTGGGTTGTTTCCCTCTCGCGCATGAAAGTTATCTCCCATACGCTCACTCCCGCAAAACATACTACCGGCATTCGGAGTTTGACAGGGGTCGGTAACCTTGTGGGGCCCCTAACCCTATCAGTGCTCTACCTCCGGTAGACTATTGCGAGGCTGTTCCTAAAAACATTTCGAGGAGTACGAGCTATCTCCGAGTTTGATTGGCCTTTCACCCCTATCCACAGTTCATCCAAAGACTTTTCAACGTCTGGTGGTTCGGTCCTCCACGTAGTTTTACCTACGCTTCAACCTGACCATGGATAGATCACTCGGTTTCGCGTCTAGCGCACGTAACCATCGCCCTATTCAGACTCGCTTTCGCTACGGCTCGGGAGCTGAACCCCTTAACCTTGCTACGTACGACTAACTCGCTGGCCCATTATGCAAAAGGTACGCCGTCACCCTTGCGGGCTCCGACCGCTTGTAGGCATGAGGTTTCAGGTACTATTTCACTCCCCTCCCGGGGTGCTTTTCACCTTTCCCTCACGGTACTGGTACACTATCGGTCTCTGGAGAGTATTTAGCCTTGGCAGATGGTCCTGCCAGATTCACACAAGATTTCTCGTGTCCCGTGCTACTCGGGAGACATACGGGAGGCTTTCAGATTTCGACTACGGGGCTATCACCCGCTATGGCCCGCCTTTCCAGAACGGTTCGTCTATCCTCAGCTTTGTAACTCCCTGGCCTATTGCAGTCGGCCTGTATGATCCCGCAACCCCGGTAACGCAACGGCTGCACCCTTGGCACGCCACCGGTTTGGGCTGTTCCCCGTTCGCTCGCCGCTACTTAGGGAATCACTGTTGTTTTCTCTTCCTGGAGGTACTTAGATGTTTCAGTTCCCTCCGTTCGCGCAATGCGACGGAACATGACTTCCGCCGGGTTCTCCCATTCGGAAATCGCCGGGTCCAAGGTTGTTTGCACCTCACCGACGCTTATCGCAGCTTACCGCGTCCTTCATCGCCTTCCAGAGCCTAGGCATCCACCTCATGCCCTTACTAACTTGACCGAAATCCTTCTTTCCTTATCCAGGAAACGGACGAGGTCGGACTTCTACCTCAATTTTTACTGACTTACTACCTCAAATGCGTTTCGCGACCCAATTCATGCATGTCTTGTTACATGAATTAGGAAGACCTCTTTACAGCCTCGATTGTCAAAGATCAAATGTGGTCGGGCTCGCGTCCCGCGACGCCCGCTGTGGAGCGTACCGGGCTCGAACCGGTGACCCCCGGCTTGCAAAGCCGATGCTCTCCCAAACTGAGCTAACGCCCCGTCAATACCTGCCTGACAGTACCTCGTCTCAGATCGTTCGAACCTGAGCCCACTCACGTGGGCCTGACAAGAATCGAACTTGTGACCTCACGCTTATCAGGCGTGCGCTCTAACCAACTGAGCTACAGGCCCACAGCCTAATCCCGCGCAGAGCGCGGGATTAGTGGGAATAAAAACTAACGTACACGCGTAAATGTGCTATCGACCTTCGGCAGTAAATGTCTCAAAGATTATAGCTTTTCTTCGCAAACCTGGCAGTGTCGTTCCAGATTTATCCCGATCCGCTTCTCTAAGACTGCCTGCTCCTTAGAAAGGAGGTGATCCAGCCGCACGTTCCCGTACGGCTACCTTGTTACGACTTCACCCTAGTCATCGAGCTTACCTTCGACAGCCCTATTGTTGGACCGGCTTCGGGTACTCCCGACTTCCATGGTGTGACGGGCGGTGTGTACAAGGCCCGGGAACGTATTCAACGTGGCGTGCTGATCCACGTTTACTAGCGATTCCGGCTTCATGCACTCGAGTTGCAGAGTGCAATCCGAACTGAGGATGGTTTTATGGGATTGGCTCCACCTTGCGGTATCGCAACCCTTTGTACCACCCATTGTAGCACGTGTGTAGCCCTGGACGTAAGGGCCATGAGGACTTGACGTCATCCCCACCTTCCTCCCGCTTAACGCGGGCAGTCTCGCCAGAGTGCCCAGCATAACCTGATGGCAACTGACGATAGGGGTTGCGCTCGTTGCAGGACTTAACCTAACATCTCACGACACGAGCTGACGACAGCCATGCAGCACCTCTGTACAGGTCCCGAAGGAGGACACCCTTTCAGATGTTTTCCGGCACAGTTCAAGCCCAGGTAAGGTTCTTCGCGTTGCATCGAATTAAACCACATGCTCCACC
>CAZKGR010000013.1:0-88225 GCA_964552465.1 uncultured bacterium | reverse complement strand
TGAACCCGGAAACGCATAAGTAGATACTGCCACCAGCAACATCAGAACTACCAACAAACCCTTTTTCATGTTTTGCACTCCTCTCAAAATGGTTGGGGGGTTAAACTTCAATGCCAAACTACTCAAAAAGACAAAGAATACAAATAAGCAATCACTATTTAGCTAATTTATTTATTCACAAACTTTTAAGATAACCAATGATATTATAACTCGTTACCTCAGTTAGGAGTGTCTAACAAGATGCTAAACACAGTTCTGTCAGCTCCTTTAGCGCCAACTAACATATTTCCAGATCATTTTCTCTTTAATTATTTTGTCTTCACCAAACTCATGCTGACGAACTCGCAAGAAAAAATGCCACGGACATCAATCCGTGGCATTGCTTTATCGATCAAGATTTGAGATTACTTCAATAGTGTCACTCGCTGAACCTGACTCATCTTACCAGCAACGCTTGCATGCACGAAGTACACACCAGAGCTCAGGTTCGCGGCATCAAAGGTAAACGTGTGGCTACCTGCGGAAACCAATCCGCTGTTCAAGGAAGCGACTTCCTCGCCCACTACGTTTATCACACGCAGGTTCAAGTCTGACGCTTCCGGAAGAGTCACCGACACGTTCGTCATCGCGTTGAACGGATTTGGATAAGCCGCGTTAAGCACGTATTCTGACGCCAGATTATCAACCCCTTCACCGTCACCAGTCAAGGCAGGCCACTCACCTGAAGCATCCCAGTTATTAACTGGCACAGAGTCCGCCGATCCGCCACCTTCCTTAAAGAACTCAAACGAATCCATAAGGACCGCGTTCGGGAAGAAGCCCATCATCGCGTGGTGTGTGTAAACTCCAGCCGGAGCGAAAGACGGAATGTTCTGTACCATCATAGGAATGTGAACATTAGCAAATGCCGGAATGTTTGTCGTCGTACTGAACAAGACACCACTGTTGGTATTGTCTGGCAACGTTGCCGACGTCCAGTAGTTCACGTTGTTGTACGCTTGCGGAATGTTTGTGAAGAAGTCGATGCTATAGGTGATGTTTCCACCCTCGGCCGGAACCGTGTCGTTGATCGGGGTAGTCGTCAAACCATATAGCTCCGGTGCCGCTTCACCCGCAACCTGCTCATACGAGTAGATATAATCGCCCTGGTTGCTGAAATTGCCGTTCGCGGCGTTCCCAGCCAGGTAAAAAGTTACATCACCACTCCCAGCTGCCGGTGCCGTCCAGTCGAACGTCCAGCTGTTTCCATTCGGATCGCCGAAGTTTGTCCCAGCAGATGTATGGTTGACATAGGTTCCAGAATTCAACTGTGTGTTTACCGGATCAGTAATCGAAAATGTACCAGCAAATCCGCCTGTCACATCAACCGCAGTGATCTGGAAACCCCATCGCTGCTGACCCGGATCACTCAGACTTACCTGTATTGAGTAGGTTTCGCCCGGTGTATACTCCGTAATCGCAGACAGCTCCAGCGAACCATCGCCTGAATTCAAGCCAAAGCTGCTGTGGCAGCTTGTGCAATACACTCCATTGTTACCCGCATATCCAGCAGGTGGACCACCCGAAAATGCCATCGCCATCGATGTCGCCAGAAGGAGAATGAAAACCGTCAAGACCGTCTTCTTCATCGTTCTGTCTCCCAATTCGTTATGCCTTCCTGTTTCGCCGTCACGCCCACCCCCATAGACACGGCGAGCCGCAATATACAAACAATTAGGAATGCCTAACTTTATTAGGATCACAGTTTTCTGAGAAATATCGCTCTGTTGGCTCTCCACGATTCCTGTCTGTAACTTCTGATTATCAAATGTTTTACCGTTTATTCTATGATTTTCTTCACATTTGGGACGGTGAACTACTGGCAAGTTTGGACTTCAGGTCGTTAGAAAAGAGCAGCAAAAAACAGCGAAACACCATCGTGTTTCGCCGCTGAATTCTATCATCACCCTTCGCCAAGTCGTCAGTTTCATTCAACTGACTGGCGATCTAAAGATCTGGATGGGGCCCTGACTTCACATCCAAAATGTGCAATTGCAGATACACACGGCCCATCCATTCATTCTCCTGTACCGTGTAGACTAAATGGTTCGTTGCACGGTTGGGGTCCATGCGCTGAAGCCGATCACCGAGATTGAACCCGATGCAATCAATCACAGAACGATCACTGCGCACCTTGAATTTCAGGTGATTCGTGCCGACAATCCGCGGATACCCGGACAATGCAACATCATGGCTCACAAATGCTGGCATTGGGTTGTTCGGACCAAACGGGGCAAATTTCTTCAACGAATCAAGCAGCTCATCATCCACCTGTTCCAATGGCAATTCAGCGTCAATGTGCAACTTGGGAATAAGATCGTGAGCGGTAAGCGCTTCACGAGCGACATCGTTAAACCGGCGACGGAATTCCTCGATATTTTCTGACTTTATCGACAATCCGGCAGCATAAGTATGTCCACCAAATTGTTCCAGAATATCGCTGCACTGGTTGAGTGCATCGTAGATATCAAAGCCCGGGATTGATCGTGCTGACCCTTTGCCAATACCATCCTTAACGGTAATCATCACTGTCGGACGGTAGTACTTCTCGATCAGGCGGCTGGCAACAATCCCGATCACACCCCCATGCCAGTCGTCACGCGCCAGCACCAGTCCGTAATGATCGTCCGGAACGTGCGTTTCCTCAGCTTCCGCAAGAGCCTCGTCCAATGTGTGCGTGTCAATCCGGCGACGGTTCCGGTTTTCCTGCTCCAACTCCATACTTAGTTGACGCGCACGTTCGGCGTTCTGCGTAATCATCAAGTCTACAGCGCGATCTGCCGATCCTAAACGCCCTACAGCGTTGATCCGAGGCGCTATCCCGTAAATGATCTGGCCAACGTCAATCTGTCCACCACGAAGGTGCGCCGTTTCAATTAATGCTGCCAATCCAACCAACGGATCCTGATTCACTTTCTTGAGACCGAGATTTACCAGGATACGGTTTTCGTCCACCAACGGAACAATGTCTGCCGCTGTACCAACCGCAACGAGGTCGAGGTAACGGTCGAGATAGCTTTCACCAAGCTGTAGCTCCTTAGCCACTGCCTGAGCCAGCTTGAATGCAACCCCGCATCCGGCCAGTTCCTTGAACGGATACGTTGAACCCGGCAACTTCGGATTGATCACTGCCAGCGCGCTCGGAACCTCATCACCCGCCTGATGATGGTCGGAGATGATGATGTCCATATCCAGTTCACGCGCGCGATCCACCTCCTCAACGGCTGTAATGCCGCAATCGACTGTGATCAGCAGGTTCGCACCAGCCTCTTTCGCCTGTTCCACCCCAGCAACGGACACACCATATCCCTCATCCTCACGGTTAGGGATGTAATATTGCACATTGCCGCCAAGATCACGGAAAAACAGATACAGCAGGCTGGCCGAAGTGATCCCATCCACATCGTAATCGCCGAAGATGTAGATCAATTCCTTGTTGTGCAGCGCACGGATCACCCGTTCAACACCGGCTTCCATATGCTTGAATAAAAATGGATCGTGGAGGGCAGAACGTTCGGGGTGGAAAAATGCCTCAGCTTGTTCAGCTGTGTCGATACCACGCTGGAGAAGCAGACGAGCCACGACTGGACGCACTCCCATCTCAGTGGACAGGGCGAGCGCAGACGCAGAGTCGGCCTCCGTAGCCAACTCCCAGTGTTTCAGCATGTTAGAATCTATCGGTTGTTAAAGTGTTTCTGATCAGGTTACCGCTGTGAGACATACAGTTAGTCAGACGTACAGTCTGTCAGACATGCAGGCCCGTGTTTGCTTGCAAACGCGGATCATCCACGGCTACGTCTTTCCCGACTTGCCAGCAAGTCGGTGCAAACACCAACGGCGGTCATCGGCACTCACTAAACGGGTTCATTCACCATCCGGGTGCACGACAACAATGTCAAAGAAAGAGTGCGAGGCGGTCTGTAAGCCGAATTCTGTACCCTCAATGAAGAGAGTGACGGTCATCGATCTTGGCGTCGTCTCTCAACGACGCTCAACGCAGCCTACCCACGGGTACAAACGTGGCGGACCACCACGCGGCGCTTTCACGCCTCCCCGCCTATTTGGCCTTGCTCCGGATGGGGTTTACCGTGCCACACCTGTTACCAGATGCGCGGTGGGCTCTTACCCCACCGTTTCACCCTTACCTGTGCCGGAAAACCGGCCATCGGCGGTCTACTCTCTGTTGCACTTTCCGTCGCCTCACGGCGCCCGGCCGTTAGCCGGCATCCTGCCCTGCGGAGTTCGGACTTTCCTCCCCCTGCAAACGCAGAAGGCGACCGCCCGACCGTCTCGCAAACTCAAAAGACAGTTATGAATGTACGCAATCGAAGCTGCCAGAATGGTGATTCCGGGAACGTTACCCTCACCTTCTCCGAGTATCACTCTGAGAGGCAATACTACCTGTAATAACAAAAAGATGGCCATAAGAGCGACCATCCTGACTATCTGCACCGAATTGCTCGCAAGTCGGGATGACTAAAAGTGCCAGCAATGAAAAACCCGTACTTGCAAGCAAGTACGGGCAAACACCTGCGATGGTCAAATATCAAGCATATGCGTGCATGCCGCCGAAGAAATAGTTACCAAAGAAGCTGATGAACACAAACAACATCCCGAGCACGATTAGCACTGCCGCACGGTCGCCCGACCACTTCCGCTGATAACGTGCGTGAAGGAATATCGTGTAGAACAGCCAGATGATCAACGCGCCCACTTCCTTCGGATCCCAGCTCCACCACGTGCCCCAAGCCTGTTCGGCCCAGATAGCACCGGCGAACAAAGCCCCAACCGTGTACAACGGATAGCCGATTGCGACCGCAGCGTAGCTGATCTCCTTCAACACGGGACGAGCTACGCCCATCTTCGGCAACCAACCCGCCGCGCTTGCGCCAAGCACGAAGTGAACGATTGGCACCAACACCCAACTCAATGCGAGCACTGGTCCGAAGAACTCAAAGATCTTCAGATAGCTGCTTGGGGTTAGCGCGATGTTACCACTTTTCACAGCGAAGCCAATCAGAATTGCGGAAAACAGGAGTGCGAGCACAACCGTCATAAATTCATGCATTCCATTGCCGCGCATATTTTGCGGAAGACGCGGGCTAAGAAGTGGCCACAGAATTGACGTTACCACCAGCCCAATTCCCAGACCAATTGCCGGGCCGCCGAGCAGGTTTGCGCCAGCACCCTTACCAAGTGTGAAACCGGTGAAAACGCCCTGTTGAGAACCTGCGGCGATGTCTATTTCAGGCGGAAGCCATCCAAATATGCTCAGTGCCAGCCACGTAACTACCGGCAGACCGACCCAGAACATGGCAAATTCCATCCACGAGAATGCCTGGAGTTCCTTCGCCTCTTTACCGGTCAATCCTTCCTTTTCTGACCCGGCGGTCAGAAGCACCAGTGCCGCAGCAGCGAATGACATCAGGAATGCACCTGATCCCAAGGCTGCCAGCGATACGTGAATCGCCAGCCAGGTTGATTGCAATGCTGGCATCAACTGACGGTTAACATCAGATGGGAGCAAGCTGGCGGTCACCATCAGCATCACGGCAATCGGAACCAGAAACACGCCGATACGCGTGTTCCGATAACGAATCACAAACGCGATCAGCCCGACCACCACCATCAACGACATCAGCCCCATGTACTCATACATGTTGGCTAGTGGCACGTGACCTTGCTGAATCCAACGTGTGGTAATCGCACCAACGTGAGGTAAGATACCAATCGCAGCAATCCAGGTCGCTACTTTACCTAGTACTTCCTTCTTCAGTGCGATGTGAAGGATGTAAAGGATGAATGACCCGAGGTATGCGTAAAATGAAAAACCGTACAGCAATGCGTCCAAGCGTTCCATGGATATCCTTACGGGTTGGGGGTAGCCGATGGTACTAACAGACCGTATACATCGAGAATCGCAAATGCCAATCCAGTGCTTTCCCGATTGTGAGGTCCACCCATGCTGTTCATGCGGAAGTACGGAATTCTCTCAAAAGTCCAGGTATAATCCACCCCCTCGCCATCCTTTTGGATTTCAATGCGAGCTGCTGGATTTTCCGGATAAGGTGACGCATTCACCGGACCACTTTCTTCCATCATGAAGTGAGTGTAAAACTCAGCCAGGTGCAGCGAATACTCCGTACCAGGCAGAGCGATGGATTGATGTGGTACCAATGTCAAAGTAGCTAGTTCAGCCCCCGTACTATCCTGAACCGCCACTTTCAATGAGTCAATATCCGATAATGGAGCGTGCGTATGTTCGTGTTCGGAACCTGCTTGCGACATACCCTGCTCCTGCGCAGGATAGGTTGCGGCAGGTTTGACGCTGTCCGTATCAGGAAGGAAGTAGATCGCTAATCCAATGACGACTACAACCACGATGAAAACTATAGCCTTTGAATTCATGCTTCTGACCTCGTCGTAGACGGTTGAATGGTATCAACTATCTTCTTGAACTGCCGATCAAATTCGCTGGGCCGGCCCTTGGACTTGCCCGCGATCATCACACGAGTTTTACCATCCGATTCCTCGATTCGGGCGAAAATATCACGGGGCGCCAAATACAATCCAAGCATCATCCCGAGACTGACAATGATGATTCCCGTCCAGATAAACGGCGACCCGCTGTCACGACGAGCTTCGATAACTGTCGTCCATGTGCCGTTAGAATCTGTACGCGAATCTATAAACGAGGATTGGTAAAATCGGTAGCCGTTGTAACGTAAAGGTAAATTCACCTCAATCGACTTCTGCAGCACTTCCTGACCGTTGTCAATGACAGTCAAGTCGGCGATATAGTCAGAGATGTTCGACTGGTCCAACCGACCATTGCCGAAACGACGGTCGATCCGGTTCTCGATCCGATCTACTGGCAGGCTCTGTTCAAATCCGCGTGACGGCCACAGGACTTCCACGTCCGCCGTCCCGTCGTCATTCATCAGATCAATACGACCAACGCGCTCTCCACCGTCAACCTGAACATACTGACCAGCCTTCAGATCGTAATACTCGACCCTGAAGTTGTCGACACGTACGCTGAAGCCCCAAAGCGCCTCGAGCTGCTCCGGTGAGAATTGTCGGCTGCCAAGCAACTCGCCCGGCAAACCCTGCACATTATGACGATACTCGCCACGTGCGATTATGGCACCGCCAATTACCAGCAAAATGAAACCTATGTGGACAATCCAGGGGCCTGCATGAGAAATTGCCGCGCGACGACCGTGGACGAGCGTTGCTTTTGAAGTGTCCTTCGTGCTAATGGAGAATCCAGCCTTTCGAATCGCACCTAGCGCGCTTTCCTTCAGCGAACTACTACCGCTGATACTAGCATGATTCTTATGAGATTCGTACTGACTTTCGGCTGCGAGGAACCGTGACCCCGTTGTCAATTTCCACACGAGTGAAGCTCGGTCTATCGAGCAAACCAACAACGAGAGTGTCAGCAATCCGAGCAACCCGTTATACCACCATGATCGATAAGGCGCATACATCTGCGTCATCGTCAGAATAGTGGCGCGGGGTTCGCCGTACGCCTCGTTGTACGTGGAGTAGGCAATCCCCGGCTCATTGCCTTGCACTTGCACAATGAACTCGTTCGCGAACAAATTCACTACGGTCAGCGCTGTTATCACGAGCAGCAGGATGATGGCGAATTTCATCGACTTCAGCGTATCCCAGATCTTCGTGATCGGATCGCTGGAAGCTGATTTCTTTGCAGGAGACTGCTCTTTAGTCTGTGTCATGCAGGGGGTTCCGTAAGCTTGAGAAGGTCAAAAGTACAATCCGGGATATACTTATCCAATCCCAGGAGAGATAGGGCCACCTATCCCCGAGCCAGCCGCGAAGTTGTATACTTCGCATGATCTACACAGAGAAAAACATGCCCATCGGGACATTTAAACTGGAATCTGAGCAGCATACGCACGAACTGGCGGCAAAGTTCGCGAAGATGCTCCATCCCGGAGACATCATATCGCTGAACGGGCCGCTCGGTGCCGGGAAAACCACCTTTGTGCGTGGGTTGGTCCGTTCGCTCGGCTACCTCGGACGTGTGCGAAGCCCGACCTTCACCCTGATCAACCAATATCCGACCACGCCACCAATTTACCACGCTGACCTGTACCGCATTTTTGATCCGGACGAAATCCTAGCGCTCGGACTCGACGAGATCCGTGAACAAAATGGAATCCTTTTCGTTGAGTGGGCAGACCGCATCCCCGAAGTTGATGAAAAAGCGACATGGCGAATCAGCATTCAACCCCATCCAGATATCCTCGACCGCAGAACAATTGAGATTCAGCAGGTGTGAGCAAACATGCACACGACATTTATGTCGTGGATAATCAAAGTCTGACCTTTCGGTGCCCCTGCGGGCTCCGCCAGAAGGGATAATACACGGATAACAACAAAACCCGCGTCCGCCAACTGCCGGACACGGGCAAGAGAATGTTTGTCTGTTTCTCGTATCTCACATCTCGAGTCTCAGGACTGAATCACTTCATCAAAACCAGCTTCTGCACATCCGAGTGCCCCGCCGAGCCGGACACATGCAGGAAATACACGCCTGAGACCAGATGCGAACCATCTAATGAAAACTGATGCTGTCCGGCAGCGCGCCGACCATTGGCCAACTGTAGCACCTCACGTCCGAGCACATCATACAGCGCCGCCTTCATCAAGCCACTCTGCTGCAATGAAATCGTGACCGTGGTTGCCGCGTTAAACGGGTTCGGATACATGGATATGATCATGCCATCCGGGTGGCCCGGGTCTTCAGACCCGGGTTTCATATCTTCACCGAACGCAATGATTGCCCCATTGCTCGGATCCAGGAAATTCGCATCCACAGCGAAGAAATAACCGTGTCCGATAGCATTTTGCGCCTGCCCTCGGACCGTCACCAGGTAATCCTCGCCAACCACAACCGGCACCATGACATCATTCTGTCCCGGATTATTCTGCGCGGTTACCGGCGGAATGACCAATTGACCCGTCGCCATGTTCCGAACCTCGATTGCCCATGTATCCGACCAATCGAAACCAGTCATCCGCAACGTCGCATCGGCGGTCGAGTACGCCGTGAACCGATACTGGTCAACATCTTCCTCGACGGGTAGATTCGGATTGAAGTTCGACGCATATGTGAACCGACCTGCAACCCACTGATCAGCAGCGAGGTCTACGGGGATCTCGTAAGCGAACTGGACTTCATCAGGTTCGTCCAACCCTCGGTATATTGCGCGCAGATCGTCATGCACCGGGATGTGAGGTGTGTTCACACGGACCGAATCCGCAGTCGCGGGAACCGGCTGTCCATTCTCATGTAACCACTGGCTGTACAGGCGAACGACTCCGTCACCCTCCGGATTCATCTGAGAAACCGACGTCACCCAGCGATACGGAATATCGACCGGCAACGGCATATTGGGATTATCCGTATAAAGCGCCTGGTTCTGCACCCAACGCGATACGCCGGTTATCGGTCCGCCTTCGACACCGTCACAGTTCACATCCTTGTTATCATATTCGAGCAGGCCATACCCGGATGCGAGTCCTTCATAACCACCATACAGGTACACTCCCGGATGTTCGTCATTGAACAGACCGGTATAATGGTAGGTGCGCAAGTCACGCGTGGCTTCAGTGGATCGAACCCCAAGCCAGTTCTCGTCGATTTCGTTCGGCTCGAAGCCGATATACGCGAGGTACATGGAACCGTGATGCGAAGTCGCTAGCGTCGTCACCATTGCGACACGGTGACCGACATTATCATCCCAAAAGCGATGGTTGCCGTTTTCGTCCGTCCGTTGCAAAAACTCACGGATCGTCAAGCCGCCCATCGAATGACCAATCAGAATCACCTTGTCCGCTTCCTGACCCGGTAGCGAGAGAATGCGGTCGATGATATTCCCCAACGCCGCCCCGGTCTTCATGATCCCCATCGTGTTCGAATAGGTGTCGTTGCCATGACCCGTACCCGGAGGAAATCCGCGACGGTCAAAATTGACCATGAACAAACGGTCTTCACCATTCGGAATAATCGGCGCGAGATTTCGTGTAGACCACGCGACGAACGCTGTGTCCGTCGGCAGATATGAATAGTTAAAATTCTGGTCGGCGTTCACCGAGAAGTGTGCAACAACCTCACGTTCTGCCACGCCTTCGTTGATCAACGACCAACGGGCATCATCCCAGCCGGTGTGGTTGCCATACAACCCGTGCACGAAAATGATCGGGTACGGTGACTTCGCCATCACCTGACCAACCATCACGATCAACATCGTCAGCACAAACATCGTCACACGACGCATGCGTTTCCCCTTAGCCCATTCAGCAACCATTTCCATCATCCCCTGGAATTTGGACGATTCGCCATCAAGATCAGTAATGTACGTCCGAATGTTCCAAAAATCCGAATCTTGTTCACTTCAAGGATACTGTTTTCCACACCTCGGGAGCGCAATCTAAACATCTTACTGGCAATAAATATACGCTGGACCTCTTGCATCTACTGACCTGAGATCGCATTTTCCCACGCATCCATTCTCAAAATCGGAACGTGATAACCCATGCAGATAATCAACATCGACAAGCTGAACACTGGCGACATACTTGGAAAATCTCTGTTCAGAAGCAATGGTGATCTGCTGCTCGCGTCCGGCTATGAACTCGAGCCTGAAACAATTGAGCTCATGAGAAAACGTGGCATCATGTATGTCCATGTTATGAACGAAGTATCCAAAGATATCCAACCTCAGGAGCTTATCAGCGACACCATTCGTCACATGGCGAATACCACCACCAAGGAAGCGTTTGATGCCGTTGGAGTGATTGAGGATATAAAGTCTGTTGAAAAAGCGGAAGACATCGCCAAACGGCTTCAAACGGACAATCGATTCAAGAACGTGATCAAAATGCCGGCGATGAAACGGGTGGTTTCATCAATCCTCGAAGAAGTTCTGTCCAACCCATCGGTGATGTTTAGCTCCATGCGCATGCGTACCGGTTCAGACGGTGCGGACTACGAACACGCTGTTGATACCACAATTCTCTCGATCTCAATTGGTCAGTCGTTCAAATATTCTCAGGCTGAACTGCGTCAGCTTGGCGTCGCAGCAATGCTCCACGACATTGGAAAAATCATCCTTGGCGAAATGAGGGAAAAGAACGATTTTGAATTGAATGCCGATGAGAAGATGTTGCTGCGTGAACATCCCGTTTACTCAAGCATCATTCTCGATGAGAATGAAGAAGGATCGTATGTCGAGCAGAGTGTTGCCATGCAACATCACGAACAAATAGACGGAAACGGATTCCCGCGTGGATTATCCAGCGAAGATCTGCCTCCGCTCAAGAACAATCAGAAGCAGGGAACGATCCACCGTTTCGCACAGATCCTTGCCGTGGCCAACACTTATGATAATCTGGTTTCGGGAACAGGAAACGGACGCGTATACACACCTGAAGAAGCGATTACTGCCATTCTGAACGGGCGGGCGGGTGCATGGAACAAGTATGTCGTCACAGCGCTTACCAGCATCGTGCAATGTTATCCCATTGGAGTAACGGTAAAGATCAAGGATAATTCTTCGAAACGATTTGTCGGTTACCGTGGCATTGTTTCAAAAGAAAACCGTGAAGAACAAACCAAGCCAACCATTATCCTGACGCACGATGCCAACGACAAGGAAATAACGCCCAATATGGTCGATTTCGCTGATGAGAAAGTGATGCAGCTTGTGGTTGACCTGTAGATACACTCTCGCCATTTTCGCTCCTCGAGACTCCGCACTTCCGTTTCTCCATACGGTATTCCCTTAATATTCATACACTTCCGACAAGTTTGGCTTTCGGTGTATTACGATAAAACGAAAAAAAATGTGATTGATTTCCCATATCTGTGCCCCGATTCAGGTAACACCGTCCTATATTCTTGATTCATGGGATTCTCCCAACTCAAGTCAAAACGGAACTAGCGAGGGGTGCCGACGATGAAACGAATTGGACTTGTTCTCAGCCTCACCCTGGTGGTGGCAACTATTTGGATGATTGGCGGATTGTTTAGCCCAGTCCAAGCCTCACCTCAAAACTACCGGATTGACCTTCCGGTTCGAAGCTTTACACCTGATGCTAATCAGCTGCAGTTCTTCCAACGCAGTGATCTGACAGAACCACAGGCATTTTTAGTTCAGTTCACTAACCATCCATCTGAAGCCAGTAAGCGTGCAATGTCTCAAGACGGAATCCACCTGGAGCAGTACATCGGTGGTGGAGCATGGATCGCGTGGATGGAAGCTGATGCCAACGCTCGTTCGCTGGCCAATGCTGATGTCCGCTGGGCAGGTGAATACCTACCGGAAGATCGTATTGCGCCACGTGTCACCGGACAGCAATATCCGGAATGGGCAATTGCTGGTGATGAGATTATCGTTGGCGTCCAGTTCCCGATGCAGCTTGATGAAAGCACTGGCGAAGCGATTCTTCGTCGGATGGGCGCAACCGTCGGAGATCACATCCCAACGCTGAACGTCTGGTACGCTCAGATGCCGCTTCGCTCTGCAATTCTGCTTGCCGAAAACAGCAACGTTCTCGCCATTGACTACATTTCACCGCCGATGGGCGAAGTAAATGCAGGCGTGCGTGCCGCGCTGCGGGTTGATGAAGTCAACAACCTCCCGTTCGATCTGCATGGCGCCGGTGTGACGGTATGCGTGTATGACGGCGGCATTGCTGATATTACACATCCCGACTTTGAAAACCGAGGCACGATAGGCGAAGCCGGCGGTTATTCGTCGCACGCTACTCATGTCGCAGGAACAGTCCTTGGCAATGGCGCAGATCCGTATCGCGGAATGGCCCCACAAACACTGTTAATCACCTACGAATATGAAGCTTGTATCCCAAACTGCCTCTACGACAGCCCACAGGATATCTTCGCAAATTACCAGGAAGCGCTGATTACGCACCAGGCCAAGATCTTCACCAACTCTATCGGCTCGAACATTGCCTGGAATGGCTACCCTTGTGCCTGGGAGGGTGACTACGAGATCACCAGTGCACTGCTTGACGGTATCGTCCGTGGTGACCTCGGTGAACCGGTAATCGTCGGATTCGCGGCTGGCAATGAGCAAGGTGGTTCCTGCGGGACCGGCTACAATCTGATGGGTGTTCCAGCTGGCGCGAAGAACATCATTACTGTCGGTGCAAGCGATGACAACAACAATATCGCCTCCTTCAGTTCCTGGGGCCCGACAGATGACGGACGTCTCAAGCCGGAAATCACTGCACCTGGTGTTGGCGTGGTCTCCTGCAATGTTGGCGGGGGATACACAACCATGTCGGGTACAAGCATGGCGACACCGGCAATTGCCGGCGTGAACGCTCTGCTCGTAGAAGCGTGGGGCTTGTACGCCGTTACCGAATTCCCATTGCCACCTACGATCAAAGCCATCCTTTGCAACTCGGCCGAAGATTATAACAACCCCGGACCGGACTACGTGTTTGGCTATGGACGGGTAGACGCGGTTCGTGCAGTCGAAACCATCCAGAATTTCGCCTATCTCGAAGCTTCGGTGGGCGACAACGGCATGTTCACACATGAATTTACCGTTCCTGCAGGCATGAACGAATTGAAAGTAACCACGGCCTGGTCTGATCCACCAGCTGGATATTTGCCGCCGATATGCCTGATAAACAACCTCGATTTGACATTGGTCGATCCAAATGGCATGACCCATATGCCGTTCATCCTCGATCCGGCAAACCCGAGTTTTACAGCGACAACTGGTGTAAACAACATTGACGTTGTTGAGCAAGTCGCTGTTGCTAATCCAGTTCCGGGTACTTGGACATTGCAGGTTGCCGGAACTGATGTTCCCATGGGACCGCAGGACTTCTCAGTGGCGGGGAACGTTCCGATGGCAGCCGGTATCATGACGGTTATGGGGACTGTTACCAACATCAACAACGGCCAACCGATTCAAGGTGCTACAGTTACTTTGGATGAGTCCGGTGGTGGTACAACCACGGACGCGGGCGGCAACTACTTCATGTACCTGCCGATTTCGGAAACGGCGGCTGTGACCGCCGAAGCGCCGGGACACTACTGGCAGCGTGGGTACATCATCCCGAACGAGAACGATCTCGCAGAAATTGACTTCCAACTGTTCAACCGTCCGGTCGGACAGATTAATGGTACCGTGCGCACTGCTGATAACAATCCAGTGCCGGGCGTTACCGTTACAGTCATGGAACTCCCGCAGCTCACCGCAATGACAAACGTCGCTGGACAGTTCTCATTCACATTGCCAACTGGGGACGTGTTTACATTGTCATCCGGATCAGGCGGTTTGGTAGGGGAAGTTAAAACCTACACCCGCCGTAACCAGCCAGTGAATGTCAACCTGTTCCTGCTCGAAGAAGGCCAGCAGATCACAGGTCCTTCAGCGCAGGTAGGTTATGTCGCAGTTCAAAGTGGTGATGGTCATCCCTACTCCCCAACCTACAACTGGCGCGAAATCGATCCGTTAGCTGGCGGACTGGGAACACGCATCACATTTACTGCTGAAGAAGACCCGCATGTGATCAACTTGCCATTTACGGTAGGTTACTACGGTACCGACTACACACAACTGACCGTCAACGAAAACGGATTCTTCTGCTTCGGCGATGTAACCGGCGATCCTGATCCGGCCGATTATTCAAACAGCGCCATTCCGAATGATGATGGCCCACCAACAATGGTCGCGCCGTTCTGGGAAGACTTCAAGTTCGACCTGACCAACTTCTCATACTACCACGACGTTGAAGCGGGCCTGTTCATACTAGAATGGTACGACAGCCGCCAATGGCCTGCTGATGGTACGTTCGAAACGTTCCAGGTCATCTTTAACGACCGTGACTTCCCAACTCCGCCACCGTACCTGCCGTACGATGAAAACACCCGCATCCTGTTCCAGTATGCGCAGGTAAACGATCTCGGCAACGCAACAGTCGGCATCGAGTCGCAGGACGAGCAGGCCGGTATCCAGATGCTGTTCTTCGACGCCTCGGGTGATGGCAGCTACGCACCAACCGCCTCAACAATCATGGCTGAAACAGCGATCCTGTTCTACGTACCACGTGCACGTATAGCGGGTCATGTGGAATTGGATGTTCCAGACCCAGCCATTGAGATCACGGTCAGCTCGCCGTACGGTGACATTATCGTCGGCGAAAGTGGCAACTACGCCATCGACGTTCAACCCGGTACCTTTGAGATTGTCTTCTCAGCACCTGGGTTTGAAACACGCGATCAGCAGATCAGGCTAGGCCAGTACCAGCAAACAACTGCAAATCCAGTCGTTCTGGCCAGACTGTATCCGCCACAGAACGTGACCTATGTTGATCAAGGTGGAAGCGTTGTTGTCAACTGGACTCCGCCGGTCGGAGGAGTAGTCGATGATTTCATCGACTACTACCGGGTGTACAAGGATGGTCTGGTAAGTTCGCTGCAGCAGGAAACGTCATGGACTGACAACACACCGAATCTTGATCTCAACTACTGGGTATCTGCAATCTATGCTGGTGGCGAATCTGACAGTTCGGCCCATGCGGTTCCAGGGGTAACGATTACTGGTGTCGGCGATGACCTGAGCATGCTTCCGGAAGAGTTCGAAATCGGACAGGCTTATCCTAATCCGTTCAATCCGGCTACGAGCATCCGCATCGCGCTGCCGGAAATTGCGCAAGTGAAAGTGGCTGTGTTCGATGTGCTTGGACGTGAAGTCATTCGGCTTGCCAACGGAGAAACCTTACCCGCAGGATATCACCGACTGACTTGGGATGCTGAAAGCTACGCATCTGGCGTTTACTTCCTCCAGGTCGAAGCCGGGCCCGAAAAAGCGGTTCGCAAGCTTGTTCTGCTGAAGTAGTATACAGACAGGTAGCTGTGTTCAACCTGTTACGAAACGAAACGCCGTGATCGAGAGATTACGGCGTTTTTTCTATCTATTGACAACAGTACTTCATATGAGTGCTGCCGATAATACAACCCGGCGCTGAGAATAATATCACCTTGCTCAGTCCAGGATTTACCAGGTAATGCATCCCTCACAAAATCCCAATTTCAGCAACCTCATGAGCTGAACAATCTTAATCAGCCTCAACCGAAAACAGGGTGCTATGTAAGCTCCCTTTGGTGTATCCGATATTTTCGACTGTTTTCGAATTCTTTCGCGCGAACACAGCTCCCTCTCAATAATATGGCCTCCACCTTCACATCGATTCTTGGATAACTCCATAAATACCTATGATTAGAACCCGTTATTCACACGCTCCTCAAATTACGTAAAACGCGTAAAATCCCTTGATTCCTAAATTTATTTTCCTTATTCTATATAAGAATCGTAATTCATTTCGTTTGCACACTAGCCAAAAAATCCTGACAAGCGAATTTCCTAAACTTTGAAAGCTGCATTTTCGAGCTTGATTAAGATGTAATGCCGAATACACCAAACAGACGCCACTGCGCTTATGCACAGACACCATGAATGAGGACAAGACGCACACTGAACAAGGTATTCGGATTCTAAGAAGTAAACGATAAGAGGGTACCATGAAGACCACATTCACCATGCTGCTAATCGTCACCCTGACGTTTTCCAGTTCTGTATTCGCCAACAACGATCCAGTACTCACTTCTTTAGAAGGTGGGCGACTCGAGCTGAACCTTTCTGCGGCCAGCAAGCTACTGGCCGGATCAGGTGTAGCATCTGTATCAACATCAGGCGTTGTAGCAACCCGTTCTGATCCGTTCGCAGTGTTTTCTAATCCGGCTTCGTGGCAGATCGTGCGAGATGGCGCCACGGTTGGTATATCCATTCAACCGCACCTGTCAATAAACACGTTGCCGAACGCTGCGCACTCATCACTTGATTCTCATGTTGATGGCGTTCTGTCAGGATTTAGTCAGAGTGAAGATGTCCAGAAACCGGAATTGGCGGGATCCATGGCGCGCAGCTCAACCATCGTTTCAGGTTTCAGTGTAATTGTTCCCTGGAATGAGTGGCGATTCGGTCTGGGTTATACGAAGCCTGTGCAAGCTGATCTGACCATTTCCCACGACGGTCTCAGCCAGCAAATCACACAGGCGGGCGACACACCGGACGAATCCCTGGCCATGTCGATCGAAGCCATTGCCAACGCCAACCTGAATATGAACAGCAACCGCTGGCTGGTTGGTGCGGCACGTACGATTGACAAATGGAGTGTCGGCCTGAGCCTGTCACGAACTGATGTTTCGGTATCGGTTAGTGGCGGCTATGAGGTAAACGGTGGTGTTGAATTTGGTGGTGAAAATCACTCGTTCAACGATTCCGCCGATCCATGGCACAACAGTTTCGCGGGTAACGCGAGCGGCAGCTACGAAGGCTCCATATACACCATGCAGAGCGGGCTGAACTATCAGCTCGGGAACGACCGTGAGACCGCGTGGACCGTGGGAGCAAACGTATCGCTGAACTTTGGCCAGACATTGACCGGTGGAATGAGTGTATCCATCGATGAGTATCTGCCGCTTGAACTTTCACCGATTGATGGCACCGACGCATTTGATATCGCGCGCCTGTCCGATCCGGTCGAACTCACGCGTACTTATGAGAAAACTTACGACTTCGGTAATGAGCTTACTCTTGAAACGCCGCATGTCTTCTCGGTTGGTATCGCCAAGCCGAACGGCCTTCGTCCGAACCTCAACCTGACCGCGTATGCTGGCAACCTGGCCTACCACGCACAGGTGACTGAATCCCATGTTGAAGATGAGGAAACCACGACGGGCACGTACGCACGTGGTATCGATCCGCTTGGATCCGTGTATCTGGGTATCAGCCCGGGCGCGTTTTTCCTCGGTGGTGGTGCGACCTGGGTCAAGGACATGGCCGAAGGATACAATGGAGCCAACGGTGAAGAACTCAGCGGTGGTTCGACGGTCATGATCCCACGGATCGACTTGGGTATGATCCTTCCGTTGAGTGCTCATCTGCGAGCTGAGTTGCTGATGGTTGCGCTGCCGGAAGATGCGGTTCGCATTGGTGTGATCTACGAGTTTTAGGCAAAGTAGGGGTGCTTTGCCGTCATGGTATCCGCGTGTCACTGGCATGCGCCTGTGGATACTCTTATTAATCTGAGTTAATCAGAACAGTTCATATCCCCTCTCTTCGTGTGGACAATCCCCGTGTGGTGCGGGGGTTGTTCGCTCGTACCTTTCTTGCACTCTTGATTATCTTTCATAATGCTATCCGTTTGGCTCCAACGAGTTTCTTCGCACGTCAGGAGTTCGTACTTTTAATCACAAGCCACCGATCGAGACGGAGAGTGGCCAAGATTCGCGCGTAACCGGCGACAACCAGGAACAATTGCCATGCTAACACCCGAAGCCCTTGAGCAGCGTGCCATAGAACCCAGTGTCCTCTATGAACAACTGGTAGATCGTACCAGTGACATATTCAACCGGGGAAAAGTTCTACCCCTGATTATCGCTGACCTCGACGACACACTCCTTGACCGACGTCCACGGATGATGAAGATCCTCGCCGACCTGATCATGGATCAGAATCCTGAAATCCCGCTTACTGATGACGTCCGGATGAAAGTCGCCAACATCAAACCGCGTACCATGAGCCTCGATCTCAAACAGACGTTGCTGAATGTCGGCGTTGATGACGAAACAATGCTCAGTTGGTTGCTGACAGAATACAAGCGTCACGAATCTTCCGACCAGTTCATCATGTTTGATCTGCCACTACCTGGCAGCGTCGAGTTTATCAAGGGTTTGTCGACCGCGGGCGCCATGACCATGTATCTCGGCGGGCTGCGAAATATGAACAAGTCCCGTTTCGGCACAGAACGTTCAATCAGCATGTACGAGTTTCCCGCACCTCGCGGTGAGGTCGGAGCCCTGTTCATGAGCGAAGACGACGTTGACGATGACCTGGAGTTCAAGCGTCAACTTCTTGATCCGATCGGGAAGGCCGGTGAAGTCGTCGCCGTGTTCGACAACGAACCATCCGCCTGCAACCTGTTCAAGAACAAGTTCCCGGATGCGACAGTTGTGTTAGTAGATACGTTCCGCCGCACAGATGATGACCTGGTTGATGGGATAGTCGTTGTCCCCAACCTGATCCAATAGACAGTATGATGGGCGAGACTTGCTGTCTCGCCCATCAGATCATTGACAAACCCCAGCTACTCGGTGTGTCATGCTGAACGTAGTGAAGCAGATCCAGCTTTGCTATATCTGTCTTTAATGTAACGTGTTGATAATCTGGACCTTCTTCGCTTCACTTCGTTCCGCTCAGAATGACGCGACACAACAGATTCACCGAAATTCGTAGGGTTGACACTTTGTTAGTAGTCTGATCCGCACTTCCCTGTCCGCAAAAAACGGACAGAGTTTACTGATAGTTGCCCGACGAGGCATTCCTGCCGCCTTGCATCAGAACGTACCAGAGTGGTACATACACGTGCTACATGAACGGTAAACCAACGAGCACGCTTGAATGACCGCCAAAAAGGCTAAAGAACGGTTCCGTCTGACTCAGTTCACACGGTGCGCCGGTTGAGCGAGCAAGCTTGATCCGGCGGTGCTGGATCGAATCTTGCCATCTCTTCCCAAGCAACAACATCCTGACCTGCTCATCGGATCTGAATCCTACGACGATGCGGGAGTGTTTCAGGTACGGGAGGATCTTGCTCTCGTCCAAACACTCGACTTCTTCACCCCAATCGTGGACGATGCCTACGATTACGGTCGTATCGCCGCGGCAAACAGCCTGTCGGACGTGTACGCCATGGGCGGACGCCCGATTACTGCACTGAATATCGTCGCCTTCCCGGACGGTAAATTGCCGGAAGAGATCCTGAGCGACATCCTGCGTGGGGCGGCTGATATCTGTGCCCAAGCGGGCGCGGTTGTTGTAGGTGGGCATAGTGTGTCGGATACCGAGCTCAAATTCGGTTTATCGGTCACTGGCGTTATTGATCCACGCAAACCGATCCTGAGCAACGGTTCGGCTCAGGTCGGTGATGCGCTTGTTCTGACCAAACCATTGGGAACCGGACTCATTTCGAACGCAATGATGAACGGTGCTGCGAGCGAAAATGCTATCCAGAATATGACTGATGTGATGGTTCGCTTGAATGCCGTTGCTGCTGAGGAAGCGGTTGCCTGTGATGCGCACGCCGCTACCGATGTCACTGGCTTCGGACTGCTCGGGCACGCTCGCGAAATGGCGATAGCGTCAAATGTAACAATAGAGCTGATCGCGGGATCACTGCCAGTTATTGATGGCGCGATGGAAATTGCCCGGTCTGGCTCTTTCTATAGTGGAGGTGAAAAACGAAATCTGACGTTCGTGCAGAAGGATGCCGAGATTCACTCCGATGTAACAGAAACGCAGACTCGGCTCTGCTCAGACCCACAGACTTCGGGTGGGCTGCTCATTTCGATGCCCTTATCGCAAGTGGAGCAGTTCAAACAGCGGATGGAAAATCGGGGAGAAACGGCTTGGCATATAGGTTCCGTACATGAACAGGCTGAGGTTGCTATCGTGCTCGCTCAGTGATCGCTCGGAGATACCAAATCCAGATTAAAGTGACAATAGTTGGATTTGAGTTCGTATCTTACAGGTGTACAGGAACCTATAAATGAACCCAATCCCTCGAATTCTCGTTGCAGAAGACGAAGCAGATACCCGGTCCATTCTTGGGCAGATGCTTGAAGCACTTGGTTACGACGCTCTTCTCACTGAGAATGGAAGATTCGCTTTCGATGCCATGGCTGCTCAACAGCCTGACTTGGTGCTATCCGATGTGATGATGCCTGTCATGGATGGATTTGAGCTATGCCAACTCATCAAGACCGATCCTAACACGCGCTTAATACCGGTTGTATTACTGACCGGGTTGGGTAGTGTAGAAGACCGGGTGCGCGGGATTGATGCCGGGGCAGACGACTTCATATCCAAACCCTTCCAGTTGTCCGAATTGTCAGCACGAATCCGCTCCCTGCTTCGCCTGAAACAGTTTACCGATGATTTGGAACATGCCGAATCGATCATCTTCTCATTGGCGATGACGGTTGAGGCCAAAGATGCGTACACTGAAGGCCACTGCCAGCGGTTGTCGCAGTATTCCGTTGAAATCGGTCGACGGTTCGGTCTGGGTGATGATGATCTGCGAGCTCTGAGACGGGGAGGGATTTTACACGACATCGGCAAAATATCTATCCCGGATTCCATCTTATTGAAGCCTGGTCCACTATCTCCTGAAGAGCGCAGAATCATGCGCACTCATCCTGATCGGGGAGTGGAAATTTGCAAACCGCTGCGATCACTACATTCCAGCCTGCCAATTATTCGGCATCACCACGAAAGGATTGATGGAACCGGCTATCCCGATCACCTCAAAGGTGATGACATACCCATGATCGCCCGTATCATCGCATGTGTTGACTTTATTGACGCCCTCGTTACCGAACGTCCGTACCGCGGTCCGCTACCGATGAATGAAGCACTACGTATGGCGCATGCCGCCGCCGAAAACGGACACCTGGATAAAGAGATCATCATTCAAGTGGAGGAATTCATTCACGGCCTGGGTCATGAATGGACCGCAGGCGATCCGAAAATGAACGGCTACTAAAGCCTCGCCAGTCAATACGTTCATTTGCATGGACGCATCAGCTCTGGAGGTTGATCGATGCAACCACTCGCACAATCGTACCCTTCCGAAGTCATGTCTGTAGACCAACCACTCCAAGCCATGTTAGACATTGGCAGCAACGCCACGAAACTTGCCATCTGTAGCTTTACTGACAATCAACCATGCAGAACAATTCACATTGACGAACGCATCACCCGACTGAATCGCGGAATTGATGAATCTGGGAACATTACCGAACTGGCATATTCCAGATTACAGAAAGCTGTTGGTGAACTCCGTAGGGAAGCTGATGGCTTGAACGCGCAAATCATCGGTGCAGTTGGCACCGCCGCGCTACGAAAAGCGAACAATCGAAGAGAAGTTCTCAGTCGTCTGAAGACGGATCATGGTATCCAGACTCGTGTTTTGAGCGAACGAGAAGAAGCTGCAGCAGGTTTCCGCGCGGTGCGCGAGCAACAGTCTAGTACTAACAGCCACCTGAACGGGAACGGATACAAACCGCTGGTAACGTTTGACCTCGGTGGACGCTCAGCCGAAATGACCTTTGGTGAGGGCGCCACACCTGATACTTTTACCAGCCTTGAGTTGGGAGCGAGCCAACTTTTCCGAACGGCGGCAACCAGTGATCCGCCAGTGCCTGCGGAAATCGATCACATAAGAGATGTGGTCCGCAAACAGATCAAGTCCGTGGAGCGACCACCGCGCGATGCTGAAGTGTATTTGATTGGTTCTACCGCCACAACCCTGGCTGGGTACGTTCCAATGCTGCTCGCCAAGAAATATGGTCCCCTTGGCGTTGACTATCTCAACCGTGACATCATTCGCGATCTCGTCGAAAAACTTGCTAAAATGAGGGTGTTCGAAAGGAAGCAGCTTCCTGGTAATCCGATGCGCGCCGACATCATTCTGCACGGCGCAATTGCCCTCGAACAAGTCTTCAAGTACATGGGTTTCAGGCATGCCAATTTGTCCACCGACGGCGTCGCTGTTGGTACAATGATCGCCGAAAGACGCGGAATCCCGCTTGATTTCCAACGTGTTCACGTCGAATTGCCGGACATAGGTTTCCGACCTCTGACTCGCTATGACCGTTCAGGCGAAGTCCTGTTTGCACTGCGTCGTTCAGATGGGAGTATCTGGCTGCAACGAAAGATAGATTACCCGTCTGGCATATATCGTATTCCAGGTGGTGGAGTTGATATCGGTGAGAATTTTCAAGAAGCGTTCTGGCGGGAAATGATCGAGGAAACAGGTGCATCAAATGTGCGTGCTGTACCTCTGGCCAATCTCACTTACAGCGGACCTGACGGTCGAGTTCTGCCATTTGAGAGCAGACTGTATCTCGTTGAAATGGGAGATGCCATTCCTGAACCGCAAGACACCGACGAAGGCATCGAGGATTATACACCCGTCGAACCGGAAAACCTCCCGATGTGGATTTCCAGATTGGAAGATCTCACGGGTAGCATGGCGGCGTGGGGAATATTTCGAGCGGCGGCTGTGCGGACGTTGCTGGAACGGTTGGACCATTTTCCATTGTAGTATTAACAATGCAATACAGGATTCACTTGACGATACAAACGGAAACGTCCCGGCAATGCCGGGACGTTTCTTTTTCCATCAATTTGCAATTTTGGCAGTGGCTGGTGTCACTTCAGCAGTACGATCTTCTGCATCTCAATCTCGCCGCTTGGAAGATGTGCCTGCATGAAGTACACACCCGTCGCCAAACCCGTCGCATCGAAATTAAAGCGGTGGGTTCCAACTGGCACATTCGATTCAGTAATTCGCAGCACTTCACGCCCCAGAAGGTTAAACAACCTGACGTTCAGCAACCCCGCATCAGGCACCTGAATCGAAACCGACGCCGCCATGTTCAACGGATTCGGATGCACCACCATTTTTCTACCAACCTCTCCACCACCATCTTGCGGGGGAGGAATTGGAAGATCACCGTTTGAATCGAGCTCTTTGCTGAACTGGAAATACGCTGTCGTTGCTGCGTTGTCAGGATACGTTCCCATATGAACATAAACCGTATACAACCCGCCGGGAGCGTTACCAGGAAGGTCGAACGACTGGAATGTGTAGGTGTTCATCCCCGGTTCAACCGTGACCGGGATGTTTGTCAAAACACCGCTGTTTGTACCGTTCGGTTTGCGCAATTCGGACCACATATCACCAGAATGAGTGCCCGGAGTTTCATTGGAGGCTATGGTATGGAACTGCACCGTGCCGCCTGTTTCCGGGAAAATCCATTGCGTTGGCTCCGCATAAATCTCTACCGGGTCATTACGATCTTCAACATAAATCTCAAGATCGTCGATTGTTACACCGGTCCGTTGTACGAACGGATCAGAGGTGAAGTAAAAACCAAACCATACCTGCTGCCCGACATAAGCATCGAGATTGAATGAGACTTGATTCCACTCTCCGCCAGTAGACTCACCATTATTGAAACAAGGCTGCCACCCATTGACCCAGATTCCACCCGGAACATTGTATCCATCAACTGGAGTCAGCAATTCCCATGTTTCCCCACCATCGGTTGAGGCGTGCACATTATAGCCATCAAACAACGACTCAATGTTGTACCAGTGCCAATAGCGGAGGAATGCACCTTCCTGCTGGATGCGGAATGCTTGCTTTGAAACCAGCCAGTCGCGAGCATTTGGCAGATAATTAAGGTCTATTCGCGTTCCCCACGCACTTGTTCCTGAGTGAGCACCTGGGGGTTCAACGGTCGGATCTCCAAACTCCCAATTCGGATAAAGCTCATCGTCAACATCCAAACGACCCTGGTTCATTTCCATCGTGCTTAAATAGTTTACCCGAACCGGACGCCCGAATGGAGACATTGGAATCTGTTCAAAAGTAATATCACCATTTAGAATCACTTCCACTGTATTGCTGAAATAACCATCAGCGCGAACATATATCTGCACCGTCTGCCCCGGCACAAAATCACCGAGGTTGTATTCACCCAATTCATCAGTGAATACAGTGAATTCTCCCGACTGAACCAACGCATTCGAGATCGGATCGTCGTTATTCGCATTAAAGACAAATCCACCAAGTGACGCTCCGGCAGGAAGTACCTCAAAGAGTATTGCCAGGTTATCGTGAAGCAAATCACCCGGTGTGCCATTGTATAGATAGACGGTCCCAGTCGTACCGTTGTCATTCTGAATACCAACCGAACAACTGCCTGTATCCATTAACACATCAATCTGCTGATATTGAATCAGTATCGTACCATCATCGTTTATTATCACCTGGGCGGTAATGTTATCCTGATTCGGACCATCCGGGTATTCATCAACTTCGATGAAAGAGACGATGAGGGCATTATATCCGCCCATGTCTCGAGTTTCATAGTAAATATTTCCGCCATCCACACCGTTGTCAGGATCTAAATCATCCCAGAACCATGCGATGAATGCGTCGAATGTGGCAGTTGGAATTGGCTGGTTTAACGACAGGATGTACGTCGGGTTGAAACTTATGATGCCATTCGACTGGATCCAGAATTCACTGTAAGTACTGCCATAGAACGAGAAGTCAAATCCAATTGGGAATGGACCGATATTGTCTTCATCGCCTAGCATCTGACCGGCAGCGACCTCAATACCGGTCTGCGTGATGTCAACCCAGTTAAACACTGGACCGTCCAACTCATCACTATCGATAGCGTGATAGCCAAACGCGTCAGGACCCGTATTCTCGTCAATCGTGTTGCCCGGTTGAGGCACATACCGACGAAGCAGATTCATCTGGCTGAGAGTGAGCTCGGAGCCAGACTCCCAAGCTTCAATAGCAAGCTTGAGTTCTACCCTGTCCACTTCAACCATGTCAGCCAGAACAGAGCTACCCAAAATCAGAAAGCAACAAATCAGGAATATTTTTGCTATTCTCATCACATTGACCCTTGAAGCACCCCATCACTACTTCTTGAAGTAATTAGCAGAGTATTTGCCCTGCCGCACCATTTTGTCTTGGTTACGACTATAGTTAAAGAGTTTAGGGCATACAAACAATCGTTCTCAACCCTTTAAGTATCCCGGCAATGTCTCGTTGGGAACCTGAAACTTCTTTGAAAAAACGTAGTATCCCCAATTCTGACTTCAAAAAACGACTCTCAGAGTTAGGAAGGCCAAACCCGAGAGTCTCCCGGGCTCGGCTCAACGTAAGTCATGTACCTAATCAATCTCGCGGTTCAGCTCTTGAGAGCGTCCATTCCCGCGTCACTTCATCAATGTTACCTTCTGCATCGAATTCAATTCGTTCGGAACCTGAGCCTGGATGAAATAGATTCCACTCGCCAGACCGTGTCCATCGAACGTAAACGAATGCTCACCCGCTGATATTTCACCATTGTAGATGTTGGCTACCAGGCGGCCCTGCACATTGAACACACTAACCTGGAGTTCAGCCGATTCCGGTAACGCAACCGTGAAAGACGTGCTCGGATTAAACGGGTTCGGATATGCTGATCCGAGTGCATATTCAGCCGGCAGCTGAACAACTGCGTCCTCACTGCCGTCAGCGGCTATCCACTCGACTGCTGAGTGTTGCCAGTGAAGCGGATCGTATGGATCGGCTGGAGTTGAAGCTGTCGCCGCACCGATCTTGACAAATGTGAAACTATCCTGACGTTGCGGGTTGTTCGGGAAACGGCCTACCGCCCCGTTGAAGATGTATTCGCCGCCCTCAGCGAATGCTGGAACATCAAGTGTCATCCCTGTTACGAAAACGTTCATGAACGGAGTGTGGTTGAAGCCAATACGCGACAGGGGACCAACGAGCTCACCTGATGGCGTCTGAGCCCACGTCCAGAAATCGAGGTTCGGAATGGTCATCGGGAATTCGCTGATGAAACTGGCGTCATACACAACCTGCCCACCATCTGGCGGAATGGTTGTGCTGATCGGAATCAGGTCAAGTACAGCATCCGGACCCGGTTCTTGTCCGACATAAATCTCCAGATCATCGATACAGGCACCGGGATACCTGACGCTGCCGTCTGAGGTCGCGCGCCAGCCGAACCACACCCACTGATCAACGTAGTCGGCCAGAGAAAAGGACACATATTCCCAGTTCTCTTCACGTTCGCCCGTGTTGTTGAAGACCGGCTGACCTTCGTTGGACCAGATACCATCATCTTCCGTATATCCTTGATCAGGATAGAGCACCGTCCAGGTATCCCCGTCATCCGTGGAAGCCGCCAGGTAATATCCGTCGTATGAACTTTCGAAACTGAACCAGTGCCAGTATGCTATGTAAGACTCCGGGCTGGTGATGAACCACGATGTCGCCGTCTCCAACCATTCATCCATGTTGTTATCGTAATCCGTGTTCAAGCCCAATACCCACGCGAAGGTGCCTGACCAGGCGTTATTCGGCTCGAAAGTCGGTTCGCCATAGGTCCACGTGTTAGTCGCAGTACCCTCCGAGAACAGGAATCCCTGACCGTCTTCGAAGTCAGTGAAGTAGTCGGATGTTTGCGGAGGAGGTAATGCGTCGAGCTCGAAATTGATCTCGTTTACCCCTTCAGCCACTATAGCAGATGAGTAATAGCTGAAGTATCCCGCCGCAGAAACACTGACATCCAGCACACCGGCATACAGCCCTTCAATCGTATACGCCCCGCCATCGCCGGAAATCGCAAACCCGTTTCCGATCTGAATTTCTGCCCCAATAATCGGTACACCGGTCTCAGAGTTGCTGACCACACCTGAAACAGACGCATTCGGATCCGCGCGGTAGAACTGGATCGCCAGCTCATTATATGGGTAGCTCACAATGCTGCCGTTGTAGAGAGCTGTCAGGCCTACAGTGCGGTCCGGACTCTGAATGCCGATCGTGCTGCTGGTGATATCGAAGCCGGGAGCCTCAACATTCATGTAGTGTAGTTCGATGGTACCGTCATCCCACAGTTGGTACTGGAAAGTGATGTCTTCCTGAGCATTCGGATCACCGTTTCCAGGATATTCATCCCAGTTGATACAACTGATGACGAACACTTGCTGGTCGCCGATGGTCACGAGTTCGTACAGGGACGCAACGTCCTGAGGATTGTTGCCGGGATCGAGGTCATCGTTGAAGGCCGCGATGTGGGCACCGTGAGTTGCAGATGGCAGCATTACGTTGCCGAGACTGATGTAGTCGCCATCGAAATTGATCGCACCATTCGAACCAATCCAGATATCTGTGAAAAGCTGGTCGTAGAACGGGAACGAAAATCCCATTGAGTATGGGCCCCCGATGTTGTCATCACTCATGTCTGCCTGGAATGATGTTCCGGTGCCAGTGATATCAATCCAGTTGTAGTCAGGGCCATCTGGTTCCTCACTGTCCTTCCAGGAATAGCCCAGATCGTCAGGACCACCGAAATTGTCTATGGCTGGATTTGCAGGTGGGCTGTATCCAAATTCCTTGATCAGGGCAATCTGTTCACCCGACAACTGAATTCCTGACTGATACTGTTCAACGGCCTGGTAGTAAGCCTGTTTCCGAGCGTCATACTCGACACTATCTACTGCGAATGTCAATGCTGTGCCCAAAAGCAGCGCAATCGCCAACAACACACCCAACACCTGTCTCATCTCAAGCTCCTTCGTCTGAAGTCCTCACGGCAGTTTTTCACGCTGACGAGAGAATTACATGCATCCATGCCGGATAGTATGAGTTTCAATCCAGAGTATAGGCGATTCACGCCCTGATCAACAACGTATCGCGGCTGATTTTCCATTTTCTTGCGTCTGATTTGCCCGTTAGTGTCTCCGTGGCTCGGTCCAAACAACATAATCACTGACTCCCCGGAACCCCGGTTGACAGCATCCGCACAAACGGGTTACAATTCAGCTCACAAACGCAGTTGCGCATGTAAATTCAGCAGCCATGGCAGCAGGAGCGACGATGGAAACGAAAATTCGCGGACGGGTCTGGAAATACGGTGACGATGTCAACACCGACGTCATCTTCCCCGGCAAGTATACCTACACCGTCAATGATCCCCAGGAAATGGGCGAGCACGCGATGGAAGACATCGATCCGGAATTCGCATCGAAAGTGCAGCCGGGTGACGTGATCGTAGCCGGAAAGAACTTCGGCTGTGGCTCAAGCCGTGAACAGGCTGCGGTCTGCCTCACGGTCAAAGGTGTCGGCGCAGTCATCGCCCCGACCTTCAGCCGCATCTACTTCCGCAATGGCGTCAACACTGGCCTGCCGTTGATCACGTCCAAAGAAGCACAGGATATGTTCGACGCTGGCGATGAGATCGAGATCGATTTCGAAGCGGGCATCATCCGTGGCGAAAAGGGCGAGCTGAGCTTCCCACCGTTCAGCGACTTCGTCTTCGGCATCATGGACGCTGGCGGGTTAATCCCCTACACCCGCGAACGCCTGATCAAGGAAGGAAAGATCGAGGCGTAGACCCAGTCTTCTGTTTATGCGATTGAGGGACACTTTGGAAAAAAGTGTCCCGATCTATTTCAGGTATTCCGAGTTTCACTCTGGCCGTATCATTATCGCCTGCCGATAATACTTCACTTCGTTTATCACGGCAGTGTAGAGAGTGTCGTATGCCGTTTCTCGCACCAACGTGTCGGATTCAAGTATCGCCGATGTCCACATCTTCAAATTGACCGTTTCTATTTCCTCCGGCATTATCCAGACCAAGGTTGTGTCCGGATCCAAATCGAAGTATTTGCTTTGGTCTTTGTGCGGATCGTAAACCTCGTATTCCCATCGGGCATGTACTCGCAAACGACCGAAACTGCCCTGGTCTGAGTATTGTAGATGAAGGGTATCGCCATGCAACGTGTCGGACTCAATTCCAGATATTAGAGGCGGATCAAATCCTGGGAGAGGGATATTGAACGTATAGTCATCATGGAACTGGACTCGGACATCCAACGATTCATCTGCAGCCGGTGTATAGTCCAGCCAATCGTGGTAGTAGCCATCAAGATCAGGATCTTTCGGGAGAGGATTTAACGTACCCTGATCGAGGTAGACTGCCTGAACGTCGGAATAATCCCAATCGGCATAGAAAAGCGGAGGATTGGCACGGGCAGTACGAATCTTGATAATTGCAGAATCAGCTCCAACAAATGATGAATCGCTTGTTAGCGTTATGCTCACAAGACATTCCTTGGGATACTCAAATATCATATCAAATACATCTTCCTCACTCGGTGTCAACAAGTCACACCCGGCAAGAAGACCTAGAAGTGTTCCACCCAGAATGAGAAAGCTGAGCGACGAATGGGCTGATTTACCTTTCATTTTTCCACCCCTTTCATCGAGAGCAGGAACTGGAAATCCGTACGATGTAATCTAAATTAACCTGATCATAGATCCTACACGAGATCCTGATGCCGAAGATTTCAACTATCCACCTTTTTGATCTATCCCTTACCCTTGCCAACTGGGGGCGGCCGCCGCTGAGTGTTGACCGTCAGCGCCAGATCCTGCGCACGCTTGGCAACTGGGCGGAACGGACCGGAATCCACGTGTCCGCTGAGGTATACACCCAACCCGCAACCCAGCTTCCGTTACTGGAAGAATGGGCAGAAAGCGGCCTGTCGCCTGAGCTGATCGTGCGCGAAGACCCACGCTCCGACCGGCTCAAGCAGCTGGCGCAGCTCGATATGAAGCGGATCGTGATCGACATTCCTGTTTCGCCACAGACCGCCATCCGACGTTTCCGTCCGAAAGGGATCGAGCAAGTCACGCCTTATGCTACTCGTGTCGCCCGTGACGCATTACTCGCTGGACTCACGCCCGAGATCGCGCTGATCGACATCGCCCGCGCTACCAAGTTCGATGTGCTGATGATCATTGATCGCATCCTCGAAGCCGTCCGTCCGCACGGCGGTGAGCATTCCGTCCGCTGGCGGCTGGTTGACAGCACTGGCTGGGCCGACCCGATCGCCGGATCACGTCTGCCTCGATCACTCCCCGCGTGGATTCGTCTGTTGAATAACGAGTTCGCGATTCCGCCGGAATCGATTGCGGTGCAATGCGCCGACACGCTCGGTTTCGCTAACGCAAACACTGTAGCCGGGTCACGTGCGGGTGCATCGCCGGTCACTTCCCTACTTGGACTCGGCATGGGCTGCGGGTGGGGTGCGACTGAAGTCGTGCTCGCGCACTCGCTCGGCGAAAAGGCAAACACCAAGCGGCTACTCGGCCTCAAGCACGTGTTGCTGGATGATATGACACCCGGATCGCAAGACGACCCGGGCCACCCACGTTCGTGCGACGATCACCGTCCCGTATCCGGTCCGCACGCATGGCAATTCCCAGGCGGTGCAGCGCCAGAAAAGCCGTCCGCCGAGCTGCTCGAAGCCCACTTCCCAATCCCGGCCAAAACACTGTCCCGCGTCAATCCCGAGCCGCTCCTGACATCCTTGTCCGGTCACGCTGGACTTTTATACCTCATGCACCGTCAATGGCCGGACTGTCACTTCGAGACTGAGGACAAGCGTGTTTTTGCAATCAGTCAGGCATTCGAGGACGAGTTCACCAATGGACGGCAAGTCCCTGTCAGTTGGGCCGAGCTGATGCCAAAGGTGATCGCATCTGGAATTGTCGCCGACGCACCGAAGGATGAATAAAAGAGGGGACACCTAACCCAATGCCTCGCTCATCACTGCGAAATGCCGAATTTCTATAGTTCAAGACCGGTTCTACGAATGTCAAGTGATGAATTGGGTAAGGTGTCCCCCGATTACCGTCTCTCTTAATCAAAGTCTTTCCTCGAGCTGGCGGAAATCGTCAACCCGCCCTATATTCGAGCCATTCAACAAGTGTGACAATTCACAACAAGATTTGGAGGGAGCATGAACATCGCGGTGCTCGTTAAACTCGTGCCCGACACCGCCGCCATGATCCGGCTGAACGCAGAAAAAAGCGGGATCGAGACGCGCGACCTGAACTGGGTACTGAACCCATACGACGAATACGCCGCTGAAGAAGCGCTGGCGCTCGCCGAAAAAAACTGTGGCGAAGTTACTGCCGTTGCCTGTGGAACGGAAAACATGGTCGATGCCCTGCGTAAGACCATTGCCATGGGTGCAAACAATGCCATGCTCATAAAGCGGGATGGCCCCTATGACCAACTCGCTACCGCCAAAGCCTTTGCGAACGCAATCAAGGACCGTGGCTTTGACATGATCTTCACTGGCTACAAATCCACTGACGATGATTCCACAGCGATCGGACCGATGGTCGCTACATTGCTCGGTCTGCCCTGCGTTGCCGAAGTCAACAAGCTGGATGTTGGCGATGGCACAGTCACCGCTGAACGTAATATCGAAGGCGGGGTTGAAGTCATCGAAGCAACTATGCCCTGTATGATCACTGCGCAGAAGGGCCTGAACGAGCCACGTTATCCGAAGCTCAAAGGCATCATGATGGCCAAGAAGAAGGTCATTGAGGAGATTGACGGTGAGATCGGCACAGCACAAGCCACGACTACCGTAATGAGCTATCAGGCGGAACGTCCGGCTGGTAAAATCGTGGGTGAAGGTGTGGAAGCGGTCGGCGAACTTGTTCGCCTGCTGCGTGAAGAAGCCAAGGTCATCGAATAATCAAGGGAGAAAACGCCATGAGTGTACTCGTTTACTGTGAAGTGTCCGGCGGCAGCCTGAAAAAGGCCTCCCTCGAAGCATTGACTGAAGGGAAGAAGCTCGCCGGAGCGTTAGGTGGAAGCATGAACGCTGTCGTTGTCGGTAGCGGCCTCGATGCTCACCTCGATGCAATCAAGAACCACGGCGCGGACAAGATATTTACCGTTGACGCAGCAGACCACGACAACTACATCCCGGAAGCGCATTTAACCGCCGTTGTTGATGCAGCGAGTCAAGCAAGCGCGACCGTGTGCCTGATCCCGGCAACCGTGCGCGGACACGAACTCGCACCTCGTGTTGCGGTCAAGCTCGATGCCGGGCTGATCGAAGACGTCACAGGTCTCGGTGCTGAGGGCGGTACCGTCGTCTCTACACGTCCGGAATACGCTGGCAAGGTCTACCGCACCCTGAAGTCCAACGCGCTGCCGATGGTCGTCTCGACCCGTCCGAACAATTTCGACGCCGTCGCCGACCCTGGCGCTGGCGAACAAGTGGATCTGACCATTGACTACACCGCGAAAGCCAAAGTCGTTGAGACGCGCAAGGCCGGCGGTGAGAAGATCGATGTCGCTGAAGCTGACCGTATCGTCGGCGGTGGACGTGGCCTGAAAGAGCCTGAGAACTTCAAGCTGATTGAGGATCTCGCAGACACACTTGGTGCAGCAGTTGGTGCCAGCCGTCCGGTCGTCGATTCGGGATGGCGTCCCCACTCAGAACAAGTTGGTCAGACCGGAAAGGTCGTTGCTCCGACGTTGTATATCGCCGTCGGTATCTCCGGCGCGATTCAGCATCTGGCCGGGATGACAACCTCCAAGACCATTGTCGCGATCAACAAGGACGCCGACGCACCTATTTTCAAGGTCGCGGACTACGGTGTTGTTGGTGATGCGTTGGAGATTCTGCCTGCACTGAACGCGGAGCTGAAGAAGTAATCTGAAGGTTACAGTCCACAGTCCTCAGTCTTGAGTACTGAGACTTGAGCCTTGAGTAACTGAAAAAGCCACGGACAGATGTCCGTGGCTTTGTTATGGGGAAATTAATAGCATCAAAATCGAATCACTCACCCAGCACCGTCACATGACCGACAATATCATGCAGCTTGCCGAGCATATTCAGGTAACGATGATAGTAAATCCGTGAGACAGTGTTCACAATTTCCAAGCCTACCGTCTGGTTGCTTTCGAGAATCCTGAGCAGCGGCTTGACCTCGATCGACATGATGCGGCTTTCGGTGACACACCTCGCTTCAGCAGTGTACCGCGCGCTCTTCATCAAAGCCGAGAGTCCGAAGATCTCCTCTTTCGCAACCAGCGCGAACGGTAGGTTGAACTCGCTACTCGTAGGCGGCAACATCAAGTGAACCGAACCCGACATCAACATGTGCAGGTGAGAGCAGGCTTGATGATACTCAAAAACATGTTCACCCGCCGCGTATCCTCTGACGTGAGTGAACGAGTCCAACTGCTTGATCTCGTCCATTGTCAACTTTGAAAAAACATCGTGCTTTTGCAGTCCATCTGTTCCAGTCATGAGTTGTTCCTTTCCGTTTCTGGGGGGAAAATGAAAAGATCCTCACTCTTTCCATGGTTTCTCATGGCATTCACTATCTCAGGTCAACACGTGCAACCTCGTATGATATACAGCCAGGCAACCTCTTATCGTCAATGGGACCAAAATGTTAGTTTATATGAATATACCACTATCTTGGGGGCGTGCGATGCGTTTCCAGCGAATTCATTCATATTCGAGTCTCCGGGAGGGATAACCCTAACTTTTGCAACCAAGGGTGTTTCCTGATTTAGAGAATACTCTGCATGTTCACCGTGAACTCTTGCGTATGCGCGGTAAGTGTACTAGCTTTGGACGTTCAAACGCATCGGGAAATCGGTCAAACGCCGGCTTCCCGATGCATTTTTCTGTGTCTTTTCTGAACTGACTTGGCAGGTATATTGGATGAATGACCGGATAGAAAAAGTCCGCAAGGAACTGGAAAACGAGATTGCTACAATCACCCATGAGCTGGAAGTCGAATTGCCGGTGCGCATCGACGAAGCCAGGCAGAAGGGTGATTTGTCGGAAAACGCTGAGTACGAAGCGGCTAAGGAACGCCAGAATTACTGCGCGATTCGGCTGCAACAGCTTCGTCGCCGCCATATGCGGCTCGCAACAATCGACTTGAACGATGTTGACAAAACAACCGTCGGCCTCTATTCTGTAGTCGATTTGGAAGAGACTGAAAACGGGAAGAAATACGTGTACGAACTCGTGCTCGCCGAAGAAATGGACGTCAAGAAAGGGATGATTTCCATCCTGTCACCCATCGGTCAGCAATTACGGGGAACCACGGCTGGTATGACGGTGACAATCACTACTCCGGCTCGAACCTTTGATCTGAAGGTGCACGGATTTAACAACATCCTGGGAGAGCGTTTCGACGTCTGAACTGCCTGTACGTCGTACCTTCCCCCGCCAAATTGTTTGAACCTGTCATCCACAAGCCGGAAAATCTAAACGATCCGGCTTGGCGGAGTTGCATTACATGATGCCACTAGCGAACGAAAATGCACGCCTTGGATTCTTCAAACGAATCCTACGTGAGATTCGCCTGATCCCGACGCATGAGTATGTCTTCAACATACTTATGGGTGTGGTGATTGGTGTGATCGGCGGGTATGGCGCGGTTGGTTTTCGTCTCGCAATCGGCGCTGTCGAACTCGGCGCCTACGGCATCATCGAACCTACATACGAATTCCTGCTCGAACTCCCGTGGTACTGGCGACTGGCAATACCGATTCTCGGCGGGTTGATAGTCGGACCGATCGTCACATTCTTCGCATCCGAAGCCAAGGGACACGGTGTCCCGGAAGTAATGGCATCGGTGGCTGTGCGCGGCGGGATCATCCGTGGTCGTGTCGCGGCTGCAAAGGTCGCAGCATCCGCAATCACCATTGGTTCCGGTGGTTCGGCTGGATCTGAGGGCCCGATTGTTCAGATCGGCAGCGGTGTAGCCTCTATGCTCGGCCAGCTGTTCAAGGTCAGCGCGCGGAAGATGAAAACCTATGTCGGCTGTGGTGCGGCGGCAGGCATCGCGGCAACCTTTAACGCGCCCGTCGCCGGGATGCTGTTTGCGCTGGAAGTTATCCTCGGCAACTTCGCCGTCTCAAATATCAGCCCGATCATCGTCGCATCGGTCACCGCAACAGCGATTTCACGTTCTATCCTCGGTGAAGCGCCGGCGTTCGCGACACCGGAATACCACCTCGTCAGTCCGACTGAACTGATCCATTATGCAATACTCGGACTCGCTGCGGCGGTTGTGGCAGTCAGTTTCGCGAAGATTCTGGACATCTCGGAAACCTTTTTTGAAAAGCTGCGCGTTCCCGATTGGATTAAGCCCGCAATCGGTGGCTTACTGATTGGTATCCTGGGCGCGGTTGGTCTGCCGCATGTGTACGGCGTTGGTTATGAATTCATCGAATTCGCATTGCATGGCGAGATGGCGCTCGGCCTGTTGATCATGCTCATTGCGGCGAAGATCTTTGCCACATCCGCCACCCTCGGTTCCGGCGGATCGGGCGGCATCCTCGCGCCATCACTATTCCTCGGAGCAATGACTGGTGGGGTTGTCTGGTATGGTGCGCACGCGATCACACCCGAACTGGTCGCACCGAACTTCGGCCCGTACGCTCTGGTCGGCATGGCGGCTGTCGTCGCATCTGCGACACGCGCGCCGTTGCAGGCTATCCTCATCCTGTTCGAACTGACCGGCGGCTATGCGATTATCCTGCCGCTGATGCTATCGTCGATCATCGCCACAATCTTCGGCGGACGGCTGATGACCGAGAGCATTTATACCGTCAAACTGGTCGCGAAGGGCATCAAGCTCGGGCAGGTCGGGGAGGTGGATGTCCTCAAGGGAATACAGGTCAGCGAAATAATGCGTGAAGAATTTGTTTCAGTCCCGGACAACATGCGCCTGAGGCCCCTGCTCGATACAATCAGCGATTCGTCCGAACATTCGACCGTGTTCGTAGTCGACCGGAGCGAACAGTTGATCGGGCACGTATCCTTTCACGAACTCCGGCAGATCCTGTTCGACGTTGAGGCGTTGGAACCGATCCTCGTCGCGGGAGACATCGCCGACCTGACACCGACATCGGTCCGTCCCACGGACACCCTTGATGTCGTAATGAAGCTGTTCGCGCAACGCAACCTGGACGAGCTACCTGTGGTCGATCCGGAGGATCCGAAGCATGTGATCGGCAGCATTCATCGTGACGATATCGCTATCACATATTCGAACGAAATCATCAAGCGCGATCTCGCCGGATCGCTGGCGTCTCATGTTCACACCGTCAGCCGGATGCAGAAGTCACCGCTGGTTCCGGGTTATTCGATGGCTGAGATTGATGCGCCCAACCAGTTCGCTGGCAAAACGCTGAAGGAGCTCGACTTGCGCAATACGCATAACATCGATGTCATGGTCGTCCGCCGCCGTAAACTCGAGGATTCCACAATCATCGAAAGTATTGTCCCCCGCGCAGACCTACAAATCCAGAACGGCGACGTGCTGCTCATCTCCGGCCCGCAGGAAGTCGTCGAAAAACTGGCTTCCGCTTAACAAGACATCGCTGGTTTTCGATAAAATCTGAACAATCCGACATCTGAAGCTGCCGCGCAAAATTGCCTCATGCCCTCCCGCAAAGATTACTGTAGTTGGTGATCTCGACCTGCGATTCCACCAGAGTCTGCCAATGTGATTCCAAAAGGTCAATCTCGCGCTGATATTCAGGAACTTCCGACCCAGGATGCAACATCAATTCGATCACCCCGATATTTGGATCCAAGGTTGATTGAATATCATGGAACGTTGAGAATTCTGTGAATTTATCTGCTATGGTTACTTTTGAAATGCGACGTATTGCTGTATTTACAACGGATTTCGATAGAATCTTCCACATTGGCGGCTTGTCTGAAGAGAGATAAAGGTTTTTTGTCAGGCGAATAGATCGAATCTTGTATCGGCGTTGAAGAGCGAACAGAATTTGCAATAAACCTGGAATAGTATGAGTGTGATAATGTGAATCCACATGGCTTATCTCAATATTCTGATTTATCAATCTCTCAACTTGCAGACACCACTCACGAAATATGGCTGCACGTAGTGATCGATTGGGATTTGTTGTTCTTAGATTGTTTCTAAAACAGCCGTTTTCATCGAGGATCGGCAGCAAGCCGGTAGCACTCAATGGTTTTCCCGAACTGATGTTGAGATGCACGCCTGCTGACACGTGTGGATACATTTTGGTCAGTTCAACAGCACTCTGGAACTCAGACTCATTTGGCATGATTGATATGGACGTAACCATACCCTGTTCAATCAATCGAGCTGTGGCCTGGTTCACACTTTTGTTCATACCAACATCGTCTGCATTGAGAATAATTTTCAAGCAGTCATTCCTCCATCTGCCATTATTTCGTCAATTGCCTGCAGAGTCAGTGCGAAATCTCTCTCCCAGAATGCTCCCCTGCGGAAGACCTCATCATGCGCACGTCGTCCTGCTGTTTTCAAATTTCCACTTCCCCGCGCCCACAACAATCTGGTCGCATCTGCAATGCTCTCTGGGTCGCGCGGTTCGGCAACTGCGCCGCTGTCAGCAGCATTCATTAGTTTACACCAAATTGGGTTGTTAATAACGATCATCGGCAAGCCATACAAACAGTATTCAAATAGCTTGGTTGTTTCAGAACAAACGAAATTCTCCATTTTCCAGAGCGGAAAAACTGCGATCTGAGCGTTTCGATAGTATCGCCGAACATCAGCAAATGGAACTCGGCCATGAAAAATCACTCGACTCGGATTGATTAGTTGATATTGTAGGTCTATAAGCCGTTTTTCAAGCTCTGGATTAGTGATGTCACCGACTATATCCAGACAAAGATCTGGAAATTCTTTCTCTAACAGCTTAACAGCCCTGAGTAAGTCATCCAAACCATGCTGCGATGTTACCACACCAACGTAGATAAGACGTGGTCCAGGTGCGGCCCAACGGGCCTGTGCATACTTCCCTCTTGATTCATCAATTGGACCCGGATGCCATGGATAGTTATGTAACACGATTCTTCGTTTTGCTGAGATTGAGCGTGATTGATACGCCTCTTCAGAATCAACGGTCAAATCAAAGATTCTGATGGCAATCCATTCCAGCCCTCTAAACACCTTGGAGGCAATATATGCTACGCGTGGATTTAACCATTCAGCGTCACGAATCTTGAATTCATATACCTCCACAACATCCCATATTACCTTCTTTCTTTTGAATAGCTTTGCGATCACACCGATTAACACAGCATCCGGGCTGTCAACAATTAACAAATCGTAGTCATCTTCAAGCGCCCAGCGTAGTGCACTTGGCCATCTCAGAAAACGTCCGACTTTTCCTACATCACCCATGAGGACCAGTCGTACTGATTTGTGAAGATCATTCGGTCGATAGGAGCCCTGTACCCAAGCTGTAATCTGATGGCCTGCTTCTGCAAGACTTCTTGCGATCTTGCCGATGAACCTGGCATTGTTGACGTGATCCGACGTGCTGAGCATTCGAATCCGGTAACCCATTTTTGCCACCCCTTTAATTACAATGCCGAAATTCGTTTCAATCATATGCGAAAATGCGCAAATCTGACCTACTAATATTACCAACGATCTTAAATTGCGCATCCGGATGAGAGTCAAACCCAGAGCTCTGCCGATAAATCTCTAATTAAACCTGCATCCAATTGATTGCATGAAATTTTCAGCTCAAAATGATTCAAGGCGGGTATTACTCAGCACGTCAAACATCTATAAGTGATTTATTATCATTAATCTGTCAGCATCCAGGTCTAGTTATTTATTATCAACAATGAAACCCGACATATATTGCCGGGTTGCGGTACCGTTAACAGCTATGAGTTTTATCTCAGAAGGGCTAGCTTTTGTATTTCCTGACGACCCGATCCCATTTCAGCTAACAAGAAATAGATTCCACTCGCCAGACCTTCACCGTTAATGGAGAACGTTGAGGATCCTGATGATACTTCGCCTTTGAAAACCGTGAATACCTGGCGCCCAAGCGTGTCGTACAGCACCAGCTCGAGCTGCCCGGATGATGGCAGGTCCAGCTCGCAACGAGCCGTTCCGTTGAACGGATTCGGACTCACCGGATGCAACCTGAAGTCATCAGGGACAGGTTGATAACCGTGTTCTGGAGCAGCAGCATCCGCGAAGAAGATGTCATCGAAGAAACGGAACGAGTACGGGAACCGTTCTTCCAGCGCGCTATTGTGATCGCCGGGGTGCATGTCGAAGCTCACATCCAAACCCTGTGCGAGCAGACTGTCACGGCAGGCTTCCGCTACATCATTCCATAGTTCATCATCCACACCAACTTGCAGGTAAATAGCGGGCTGTGTCTCAGATGTATACGTCTGCGCCAGTGTTGGCGGATCGTCATTCACCCATTCCGGCCAGACAGCCGGGTCGATGTTGCCCTCGTTGTCAATAGGCAGATCGACCGGATCGGGTTGATTGTCCAGATTCGGCGAGAACGCTGCCGCCATGCTGAACATGACCTCCGACCAAACGCCGGCATTTGGTGAATACGGTCCCGCGCCACCGTTTTCGTCCAGCACCCACGGCGTGATCCCGTTGATCGTCGTTGTAAAGTCAATTACTCCGCCATGAGTCGCCGTCGCACAGAAAATTTCTGAGTGGCGCAGCGCGTTCGATAACGCGCCGTATCCACCCATCGAATGGCCCAAGATCGCACGTTTGCCGACTTCCGCAGATGTGTTGAAATTGGTATCCATGTGTTCGACGATATCGAAGCAGACATAGTCCGAATACGGACCGTTCACCTCGCTGTTGCACCACCACGTCATCGCACCATAATCACCGAAATTGCCGTCTGGCATTGCTGCGATCACTGGATGGATGTACCCTTCTGGAGGATCGCCCTCACCGGTCCAGATGGTAGCGTCAAGCGCGTCGATGAACATTGGGTAACTGGCGGGCGTGGTGTAGCCGCCATGCAGGAAGTAAATCACAGGATAACGAGTTTCTTCATCGCCCGGATCATACCCTTCTGGCAGATAAATCCGGACCAGTTTCAACGAATTCAGCGAATCGAACCAGATCCACTCGTCAGAAACTGTACCGTCGGCAAAAACAGGAAACGCCAGCGTCATCGACACCAGCGTACACAGGATAACCGTAAACACGCGCTTCATCTGAACCCCCATCGTGGTAGCGCATCAGCAGATCATAAGTCCTTCAATGATCACGAGACTGACGACACACACGGTGGGTTACTCAAACGGGAACCAGATGAACACCGAAGCGTCCCAAATTGCATGGCTGACCAGCCCGGGTCCGATGTGGCGCACCTTCATGTACATTAAGCCCCAGAATATTCCAGCCACCGCCGCTGCAGCGAGCAATGTCACGTTCATGCTCGGAATGTGAATCGCGATGTAGAAGAACGTCGCGATCAGAAAGCCTTTCCACGGCCCGTACTTGACCATCAACGCCCGTTGCACCCACGCCCGCCAGAACAATTCCTCACCCGGTCCGATCGGAAACAACAACAACGCGCCGATCAGGTTCGGATTCGCCTGCGCTTTGGTCGCGTAGACATTCTCGACCTCGTGCTCGCCCATGAACGGCAGCACCGCGACCAGCTCATTGCCCACCCAGAAGATGCCATATAAAATCACCGCCCCAGCGACACCGAGGCCGATGTATTTCGTCCAGTCTGACACTGAGCCATGAAACGTATCCCGATAAACAATTGGCGCTCCGACTACACCCAGCACCAACGTCGCCGCAGCAATCAACGCCCAGAAATTCACACCCGGCACAGCGAACAGGAAATACCACACCACTGCCGCCACACCGACCGCGATCCAAGTTAATCTCAGCCCGCCCAGGGGCATCGCGCTTTGTTTTGAAATCGTCATCTCACATCCATGAAAAAGGGGACACTTCGTAAAAGTGTCCCCATTGAATCAACTCAAGCAAGTACTGATTTCTTATTCAATCCCACCATTCGCGTGAATGGTAACGACCGTCGAACACAGCTTTGCCGCGTCATTCAAATCAGCAATCGCGATGTTTTCTTTGGTGGAATGAATGTCTTTCATGCCAACACCCAACACCACGCACGGTATCCCCTTATGTGTGAGAATGCTGCCGTCCGTACCACCGCCACTCACCTTGGTGCCCATTTCCCAACCGAGACTACGTCCCGCAGCCATCGGCAACTTCACAGCGTAATCATCGACCGAGAATTTGACTGGTGCGTAATCGTCTGCCTGGTCCAGCTCCCAACGAGGCAACGGGCCTTCGTCAGTGCCTTCCCACAAGTGCTTCGTTTTTTCCTGCCACGCCTTGCAGACCTCTTCGAAACAGGCGTTCATGTGAGCGACCTGCGCCTTCAGCTTCTCTGGATTGTGGCTTCGAGCTTCCGCCTTCATCGTCACCTTATCCGTGACGATGTTTGACATCGTGCCGCCTTCGATGCTGCCCACATTCGCCGTCGTCTCTTCATCAATACGGCCGAAGTTCATTTTCGCCAATGCCTCAGAGGCCACCTTCAATGCGCTGATGCCCTTCTCAGGTGCGACACCGGCGTGTGATGCCTTGCCGTGCACCGTGTAATTCAATCGAACGGCACCCGGACTGCCCGTATTCACCTTGAAAACACTCGAATCGTCAAGCACGAAACCAGTCTTGGAACGGAACTGGCTGGTATCCACCGTCTTAGCGCCAAGAAGTCCTATCTCTTCACTGATATGAATCGAGAACTCAAGGTCACCACGCGGGACATCCGGCTGCGCCTTCGCCAAGCGCGCGAGCTGAACGATACAAGCGATACCGGCCTTGTCATCCGAACCGAGCACCGTGTCGCTCTTTGTGCGGATCACACCGTCTTCAATTACAGGCACAACGCCATTCGCCGGCTGGACCGTGTCCATATGCGCGCTGAACAACAGCGGCTCGACATCTGCATTCCCCTTCAGCGTCACACGCAAATTGCCAGCATTGCCTCCTGTCTGCTTGCCTGCATCATCCTCGGTAACTTCACAATCGAGCGAACGTAGCTTCTCCGTCAACCAATCTGCCATGCCACGTTCGTTCTTGGAAGGACTGTCGATTTGCACCATCGCCAAGAAATCATCGAGCAGTTCCTGCTCCAAGATTGTGTAACCATTGGTCATCGTAATTCCTCTGCCACAAGTATCTGTCGTTTGGTGTCGTAACCAGTTATTTTCACTGGTATTCGTTTACTCGAGCCACGTGTTGAATCTACTTTAAGTTTGGCCCGAAGATAGTTCTTTGTATACCCACTTCGCTTGTCTCGCTCGACTAAAAGCTCGCCTGCCATCATGACCGTTTCGGTCATTTTTACCTTCTTGACCCTATGAGACAGGTTACGCAATTGACCGGCTCGTGCATGTACAGTCTCCACATCCACCTGATGCTTCATTATCGCAGCAGGTGTACCCGGGCGAGGGGAGAATGGGAAGACATGAAGGTAGTGAATCCATCCCTCCTCAACCAGCTTAACCGTGGCAGAAAACGCATTTTCCGTCTCTCCCGGAAAACCAGAGATGATATCCGCACCAATAGTTGCTTGTGGCCGGTGGAGGAGTAACTCCTGCATCGATTCGCGCAACTGGCCGAGATCAAGCGTACGGTTCATCCGACGTAACACACCGGGATCTCCACTCTGCAGAGCGAGGTGAATGTGTTCGCACCACGACTGGCAATCTGCCAAACGTTCAATTCGTTCGGGTGTCAACGACCAGGGTTCAAGGCTGGAAATTCTCACACGGGGTAAACCAGCATCTTCTGCTAGAGTAACCAAACGAATAAAATCAGAATCATCATTTGATCTGATTCTAGCGTCCGGTCGCCAATCAGAGATATCTACACCAGTGAAAACAACTTCCTCATATCCAGCGCCTGCAACACGTGCCAACGCTTCCTTGACTTCCGTAACTGAAGCGCTGACTGATGGTCCACGTGCTGGTGCTACAGCACAATAGGTGCAGCTATGGTCGCAACCGTCCTGAACCTTCAGGAACGCCCTGGAGCGACCTGTAACTCGCACTCCAACCGAAGCAGGGATGGACTCATCTGAAGGCGACAATACAACAAGTGGTTCATCAGGTCTGTGATAAGGATCACAGAGGTACTCCAAGGGGAACATCTTCTGTCGTTGACCGAGGATAATGTCCACCTCGCCACAGTCGGCCAACTCTTCCGCCGCACGGTTGGCGAAGCACCCGGCAACGACAATTACAGAGTCCGGCGCATCGCGACGGGCACGATGAATCCACTGACGTGACGATCTATCCGCTCTCCCGGTCACTGTGCACGTATTCACATAGTGCACATCCGGTCGATCATCAGCTCCCACGATGCCATAGCCGGCCGTAACAAACGCATCCTGAACAGCGTCCGTTTCAGCTTGATTAAGACGACAGCCCACAGTCGTTAAAGCGACTGTGGGCTGGTTGATTCTTAGTTTGGCGGAAGAAACACTCACTCCTTGGACGACTCCTCGTCTTCCTTGGCTTCTTCAGCTTCCTCAGCCTTTACTTCAGGCGTAGCCTCAGCTTCTTCAGCCTTAACCTCAGGTTCTTCGACCTTAGCTTCCACTTCCTCGGCTTTAGCGTCTTCCTTTACTTCTGGATCAGCATCGGCTTTTGGCTCTGCTTCTGCTTCAGCTTCGGGTTCAGCTTCAGCTTCAGCTTCGGGTTCGGGTTCGGGTTCGGGCTTCGGTTCAGCCTTGGCTTTCTTCGTAGCTTTCTTGGCCTTCTTCTCTTCGACGACCTCAGCTTCAGGTTCAGCGTCAGCTTTCTTGTCGTCAGCCTTAGCTTTGGCGGCTGCCTTTGGCTTTGGTTTATCAGCCTCAGCTTCCTTGGATTCTTCTGAACCCTCAGCTGCTTTTGCACGTTCCAGCGCAGCCTTCAGATCGGCACCCAGTGTATCACCGATCGTGGTACCTACACCACCACCGTAACGTGCGCCGCCCTTCTTGTCTTCCTTGCTACTGGAACGTGTCGACGACGACACCTTCGGTTGTTCCTTCTCAGCTGCAGCGTTCGAAAGGATGACCTTGCGCTCTTCCTTGTCGAATTCAGTGATCACGAGGTTCAGAACATCGCCAACCTGAATATTGCGCTTCTTACCATCGAAGAACTTGCGCGAAATCTGGCTGTTCGGCATGAAGCCTTCGATCTTGTTCGGCATCTCGATGATCAGACCCTTGTCGATCAACCGAGCCACTGTGCCCGTAGTTTTGGTCTGGACCGGGAAGTCACGTGCGAACGCATCCCACGGATTCTCCATCACCTGCTTGTGGCCGAGCGCAATGCGACGTTCGTCACGGTCAAAGCTCAACACCACGACCTCGATCTCCTCACCCTTCTTGAGGATTTCGCCCGGGTGACGAACCTTGCGGGTCCAGCTGAGGTCGGAAATGTGCACCAGGCCATCAATACCGTCTTCGAGTTCAACAAATGCGCCGAACGGAACCAGGTCACGGACCACACCCTTGTGCTTCGTACCTTCACGATACTTGGCTTCAAAGGCTTCCCACGGATCTTCCTCAACCTGCTTCAAGCCGAGGCTGATCTTCTTGTTGTCCTTGTCAATGTTCAAAATTACGACTTGGACATATTCGCCTTCACGCACGACCTGGTTCGGATGCTTGATGTGCTGAGTCCAACTCATCTCACTGATGTGGACCAGACCTTCAATGCCGGGCTCGACTTCAACGAACGCGCCATACTTGGCGAGGCTGACCACACGACCCTGAACCTTCTGGCCGACACGATACTTAAGATCAATTTCTTCCCATAGGTGGGAATAGAGTTGCTTGAGACCGAGGCTGATGCGACGACGATCCGGATCATAGTTCAGAACCATGACCTTGATCTTCTGGTCGAGCGCAACAACTTCGCTCGGGTGACCAACACGTCCCCAACTCAAATCGGTGATGTGCAACAAACCATCAACACCACCGAGATCAACGAACACACCGAAGTCGGTGATGTTCTTGACCGTACCCTCAAGCATCTGGCCGACATCGAGATCTTCGAGCAGCTTTTCGCGAACTTCGCGCAGGCTTTCTTCCTTCAGCACCTTGTGCGAAACGACGATGTTCTTGCGCAGATCGTTGATCTTGAGGATCTTGAATTCCATCTCGGTGCCGATAATGGCATCGAAATCACGCACTGGACGAACGTCTATCTGGCTACCCGGCAGGAACGCGTCCACGCCGCCGAGATCGACAACCATACCGCCCTTGATGCGACGAGTGCAGCGTCCGCGGATGATACCGTCAGCTGCGTACACACCCTTCACACGTTCCCAGACACGCATGAAGTCAGCCTTGCGCTTTGACAATGACAACTGACCTTCATTGTCTTCCACGCTGTCGAGATAAACTTCAATCTCATCGCCAACCTTCAAATTGGCGGGATCATCAAACTCATCTATTGAAACTACACCTTCGGATTTGAAGCCAATATCAACCGCAACTTCCTTATCGGAAATCGCGATGATCCTGCCGCCAACTATCTGTTGTTCCCTGATGTCGATCAGCGATTGCTCATACAGCTCTTCCAGATCAGCCAGATCGCCCTGAACTTCCTGCTCTGCAGCTTCTAGATCGGCCAGCTTGACAAATGTCTCGCCACCACGCTCTTCAGTCTTCAGCTTTTTCATCGCAGGCAACAGGTGCTCGAGATCGTCTTCTGCAGATCTGCGGGCTGGTGCTTCAGCCACAACCTTTTCCTCAGCAGTTTCTTCCTGCTTCGGCTCTTCGGCGGGGGTTTCTTTCTTGGGAGTCTCTTTCTTGGCAGCAGCCTTTTTCGGAGCTGCTTTCTTCGGAGCCTTTTCCTTTGGGGCTTCATCCTTCGGAGCTTCTTCAGCAGCTGGCTTTTCCTCAGCCTTTTCTTTCTTGGCTTCTGCCTTCTTTGGAGCCGCCTTCTTTGCTGCTTTTTCCTTCGGTGCTTCTTCTGCGACAGCCTTGGTCTCAGCCTTTTCTTCCGTGGCTTCTGCCGTCACGTCTTTTTTGGTTTCTTCACTCATGACTACCAACTTCCTCTCTGGCATCTGCGCCCGATCTGTCTGGGCAGTTTGTGGGGGCAATGGACGGGAAAGCCTGACCGTTTTCAACGGTTGTCACCTTCCTACAGGTGGGGCCGTCACGAGGATGCCAAACTCTCGCACGGTTGTCTACTTATCTACCACCTGCGGCTAAAACACTCCCGCCGTCCCTCCGGGGGACACGGGGCAAACATTTCAGCCCGCTACCCATCGCCTTCTCGGCAAATTGTCGTACCGCTGAAAACCCGGACATCACCGTCTTGCAGTACGCGCTCGTTCGCGGGAATACCCGCACGATCCCGACGAAAGGACCGTAAGAAAAACCGCCGATAATCCCGGCGGAATTCAGGAGTGGAAAAATAGCATCATTCAGGGGTGAGAATGCAACTCCGGAGAGTACTTTCGCCTCGCGAAACTCTGGACGTTTTCGGTGGTTCAGAGCGCCCGCACACACTCCATTACAACGTCCGAAAACGCGTGGTACAGCTCCTTCTTCGACGCGTCTTTCGGCAGACGTGCACGAGCGGCATCCATCGCCTGCTGATGCGGAATCGGCTCACCGAAACGCAGCCTCAAAGAGCCCCGATTGCGAAATGCCTGCTTCAGATCATGCGTGCCAATGATCTGGGCTGGCAGAATATCCGCCTTCGACAACGCAGCTACCATCCCCGGACCGGCCTTTGTCGCGCCGCCATCTTTACCCTGACGTGTACCCTCAGGGAACATGATCAACGCGTTCCCGTCCTTGAGAATACCAACGATTCGTTTGATCGCGTCCTTATCGGAACCTGACCGGCGGATTGGCAAAGCATTGCAATAGGTGATGATTGTGCCCAGCGGCTGCTTGAAAAGCTGAATCTTCGCGGCGAAGTGCATCTCGCGGGGGACCATTGAACCAATCAACGGCGGATCGAGATTGGACATGTGGTTGGCGACAATCAGAAGCTTGCCTTTGCGCGGCACCAGATCACGCTCATACACTCGCACCCCGTAAATCAATCGAAAAAGCGTCCGCACAACGTGCAGCACTGCCCCATAGCCGAAACGGACAGGGATTCCGTAAACGCGCGGTCCCATCCAATGGTCCACCAAACTGATCTTCGACTTGATACCGTCGAGGTTCACGCCACCTCCCCAAACCGTTCCCGTGCCAGATCAAGCACACGCTGCACCTGCTGTTCGATACTCAATAAACCAGTATTCACGATCACAGCATCTTCAGCCTGGATCAGCGGGCTGTGCGAACGATTACGATCACGTTCGTCACGAACCTCCACCTCACGCATCATATCAGTCAGCGACATACTGTCGTCCCCGAGCTCAATAAGCCGACGTTTCGCACGTTGACGTGCTGGTGCATCAAGGAAGATCTTCAGCCCGGCGCCCGGGAAAACAACTGTACCCGTGTCACGCCCTTCCAGCACGCAAGGCCGATTCGATCCAATCCGTCGCTGCACTTCAACCAATTTCGCACGAACGCAGGCGAGCATGGCGACCTTGCTGGACGCCTGAGCAGCTTCCGAGCTGCGTATCCGTTTCGAAACATCCGCGCCATCGAGCAACACGGAAGGCGGATCGCCAGGACCGAGGTCGACCTCGTGCGCGCCAATCGCTGCGCACACTTTCGCTTGGTCAGACGTGTCAATCCCCGCATCCAGCATCGCCAGACCGATAGCACGATACATCGCGCCGGTGTCGAGATACTGCCAGTCCAGAGCGTTCGCTACCCTGCGCGCTGTCGTCGATTTGCCCGATGCGGACGGGCCATCTATCGTGATGATCTTCTGCAAACTCATTAGTGGTTTCGTTCGTGATCAGGACGCCGCAAGATACACAACGGGACACCGCCGTGCGACGATATCCCGTTCAATCGCGAGAACTGTTTCCGATGATAGATTACCTGCGCCCGATCTTATTCATCCATTTCCAGCTCAAACGGCCTCATCTCCACCGGTCCGCCATCCACCAGATCTCCCTCAGCCGCGAGTTGGAAAAACCAGCTTGTTGGCCGATCTTCCGCATCGAATTTAACCCCTACACACTGAATCCGGCCGTCAGGAAATACAACTATATCGTTAATGGCGCTTGTGGCTGCTTCGTTATGGTCAAAACTGGTTTCCCACAACACAGTTCCTGTGGGATCTGTTCGAACTAAACTGTTCACATCATTAGCGGTCCGACCACCGATGAGATAGCCGCCATCCACCATTTGCACCAGAGGGCTTGATCTGAAACGGTCACCCCAGGGGTGCGCGCGACTCTGGTAGAAATTCGGTAACACTACATCGCTGAGGAGTTGCCCGGTGGAATCATGGAAAAGGAGATGATATTCCAGATGGATATATCCCAGTTCGACTGGCTCAGTCAAGACTACAAATCCACCATCCACGGCTTCCGCCAATCCGAAGACTTTCTCGTATTCTTCATGGACATATTGCTGCTGCCAGAGCGTGTTGCCATCCTGATCGAACGATTCGAAGTACAGACCGGCCTCATTGATATTTGCTTCCAGTGTGCCGCCGATGAGAAAATTTTCACCGAACGGTATCAGCTCGGCATCCCATTCAAACGAGCGGTCACCCTGTAGCCAGAGCAGCGTGCCGTCGTCACTCACCCGCCCGATCAGCCCCATCTGATCTCCGTGATCATCCCACCAGCCGAGCATCATTGCCCCACCCCCCGCCTGAGGTTGAACGGCAAACGCCATGCGACGTATCCCATCCCGCCACAACGGTAAGATGGTTTGGGAAGTCAAGGAACCTTCAGGATCCAGTTTGTAATAGTACGGATAGTAGGTGACCGAGAAACCCCTGTACATGTGCCCACAGACCCAAATCTCGCCGTTGGGCGCCACTCGTGTGTCGTTCAACCGGTTATAGTAAACATCGCTGATGGTCGAAACACGAACCCAGGTCGAAGCGCCGTCAGCGGTCATTCCAACCACCGCATGGGAGGTGAACGATCCTTGCTGACCACGGCTCACAAACTCGAGGCCGATCACCACATCGCCGTCTGGAGTACTCTGTACTACTTGTGGCCAGTTAGCATATTCGGACTCGGATGTCATCTCCCACAGCACAGCAGGCGGCTGAGCGAATGATGGTGAAAAGGCGAGAATCAACGTTGCGAGAACTGCGGCGACTGCTACGAGGCGTTTCATACGTCCCCCTGCATATATGGGTCATAAAAGTCGATTCAGTGGCATAAATATACGATTCTATCTGGCTATATACTGCTAAATGTTAACGATTTCGTCGATTAACCAATCCCCTCCTGGAGCAAATAAAACGGGGCGTGTTCGTGAGAACACACCCTGGGTGTAAACTGCTATCTCTGGCTAAGTCCTCGCTTCTACTCCGCCGTAAATCCATTCAGCAGAAACGGCTTCATCTCACGCCAGCCTTTCGCACCACGCTCATCTTCCGGGTTCAGCTGAACAAGCCAGGTTGTATCGTTATTGTCGATCTTGGTTCCGCAAAACTGGATTGCTCCCGACTGCATCAGGATCACATCAGTGATCAGTTGCTCGATAGTAGGATCATCGTTCGAATACGTGGCTTCCCAGATGGTCTGACCAGCAGCATCCGTGCGGAGGAGCGCACCGTTCGCATTTCCATCATCACCGCAAATCACGAACCCACCATCAGGCATCTGAGTGAATGGTGTTGAGTTGTACTTGTGATCCGAGTGGTAAACATCCAATTGCAGCATGCTTGTCAATCCGCCGACATCGTCGTACCAGTGCAACCACATCAACCCCAGCACTGAGTTCAACGTGACAAATCCACCACTTTCCAACTCGATCATCCCATGATTCTGGAACAAATCCAGGTTCTGGGTGACTGTCCAGATCGTGTTGCCATCCAGATCAGTGTGAACGAAATAAGGATCGTAATGCTGCCCTTCCATATTCTGACCGCCGGAATACAAAAGACCACCGTTGAACTCGATCACGTCCGTGAAAATACTTTCCGGACTGTCTCCGTAGTCATTCGTCCAAAGCGGACTGCCGTTCGCTGCAAAACGACCGGTGAATGCAACTCGCAGCCCATCGTTATTCAATCGTGTCCCCGCAACCACCGCGCCTCCGCCCGATAGCGGCAATACGCGATTCAGCACAGGATTGTCCTGGGATGAATACACCTGGGAAAAGACAACTGTGCCTGCTGGATCAATAATCATCAGAAACGGATACGACCAGCCGACTTCAATGTCCAATTCGCCTACCAGCCAGGTATTACCATTGTTCGCAACTGCAATATCCTTTGTAATGTTCTTCTGCTGCTCCCCAACTTCAGGATATGTCACCCACACCGGAACTCCATCAGGTGTGAATTGCGCGACAACCTGTGAGTCACGGAAACCGTTGTTCGGACCCATCTTATAGTTGACCGCTATCATGATATTCCCGTTCGGAGCGATCTTCATACCCACCGGGTAGTTGGTGAGGATCTGGGGAATTGTCATGCTCCAAGCGATGTCCGGAACCTGTGCCACGGTAACTGCGGATGAGATTAACAGAAGAGATACTGCGAGGAATACTACACGACGAGCTAACATGAAACCTCCTCAAGTACGGGGTTTGATCCCAAATTCTTGAGACAAGGTAGCTCATTATTTCGTACTTGGATATGACCTGAAACACAATATCTTGAGAATCGAAGCTCCTCAAGCTCTAAGCTATTCAAGGAGTTAACTGGTTGTTTCCACTGCCTTTTGTAATGCCTCCGCCACGAGCTCTACCGAGTGATGCTTCTTCTCCGGAATGCCATCAAGGGCGTCAATTATCATCTCAGGTGTAACAGCGCGAACCTCGTCCGCCGTCTTGCCCTTTACCAACTCCGTCGCCGCCGAGGCTGCCGCGACAGTTCCCGAACATGCGCGCGCACGCCACATTGCGTCCTCGACTACACCATCCTTGATCCGCAATGTCACACGCAAGCGGTCATGGCAACCATCGCCCTGGTGCGCGACTTCGACCAGATTTCGTGGTTCTTCAAGGTCACCGATGTTCTTCGGCGCCTGAAAATGCTCGAGATATGTGGGAGAAAGGTCCATGGTTCAACACCAGCAATGAGCTATGAGCCGTGAGTTATGAGCTAACTGCAAGTTCCGGTGCCCGTGATAGTCCGTCGTAGACGGCTATCGCGGGTTACTCAATCTTCAACAGTACATCATACGGCCTTCGTCTCTAGGCCTTCGTTACTCGTCTTTAGTCTTTGACTTAATACTTTCTACTTAGTACTCAGTACTTTGTACTTACTTCCCAACCGGCACTTCGGTCAACTTGACAGTCGCATCAATTACACCCGGCAATGCTTCCAAATGTTCGCGTGTCTCCTCCGCGATGTTCGTATAGAACATCTCATCGGTTTCACCGACCAGAACCTCGACAAAAACCTTGTTGTCCTCGACTTCGATGTGACGCACCATGTTCATCTTGACCAACGACAGCCCGGATTCCGGATTGATCACGTCACGTAGCGCTTCGTGCACGATCTCCTCGGTTACAATTGGCGCCTGAGGATCGACTAGACCCTGTTCCTCTTCCCACTGACGGATCGCTGACTTGAGCCCGTTTATCGCTAGCACGCTGCAGTGAATCTTCACCGCCGGCAAACCCTCAAGCTCCTCGGTGACTGCCTTGGGACGCAGCTTTTTGATCTCATCAATGTGCTTGCCCTTGGCCATCTTGGACGCCATCGACGCAGTCGCGATGTTCGACGCACAACCGTATGACAGAAACTTGATGTCGTTGATGATCTTTGTTTCCGGATCGATGATCATGTTGTAGGTGATCATGTCGCCGCACGCTGGCGAGCCCTCGGTCGCAACCGCGTTCGCGTCGCTCAGTTCGCCGACATTTTCCGGATTCGTGAATTCCTCGATCACCTTCTGTGTGTATTTGATCGCCATCAAAAGTCCTTAATCGAAGTACGCAATCTGACAAAACTTCCCATCTCCCTGAGTAGATGGGAATTGTATCCTTGGCCAAAATGTATCGTATTCATTTCCCAAATGGGAGGGGCGGCTCTACTTGCAATAAGGGCGTAGTTAACCAGCGATGCCCGTTGTCAGCCACGCAACATCTGAAAGCTTCGGGAATGAACCTTTGTTCTGATGCCCAATTCCGACCATCACCGCCTTGCCAGCACCAACATCGACCTGGATCAAAGTTGGAATCATCCATATATCATCCGGCTGAGTGCGATCAATAACTTCGCCATTACTGTTAATCGTAACCGCACCCGTCTCGTTCCATGACATACCGTCTCGGAAAACCATCTCCGAGATGCCAACAAACCACAGACCATCAGTCCACGGCAATGGGTTGTAGCACGTTGTGCGGAACAATGCTTCCGGACGTTTCACCCAGCGAACCGTACCATCATCGTAGCTTAAGCGAGCGAATATCGGCTGCACCCCGACACGATCTTGAGCGGTGATCAGGATGTCACTACCCTCCATCTTCACTGCACCCATCACGATACCATCGATCAAGGTATCCGCGCGTTCATTGTGCCAGACAACCTCACCGTCATAGTTGATGCGCATCAGTTCGGCATCGGACTTACGTCCGCCCGGCATGCGCATTACCCCGATAAATCCATCTTCAACTGGGAACAGGTTAGTGACATCCACAGGCCAGTCAGCCTGCTTGCTACCGTCGGCGTTAATGACCACGCCGTGTGAAACGAAGACTGTCGATCCGCGACCCCACATTTTCGCACCAAGCACGAGGAACCGTTCATCAGGAAGCGCCCACACTTCAGTTCCATCGAGTTCATGCATCTCAAGCCACAAACCTTCACGGACGCTCTCGATCCCATCGAGCGTTCCATAGCGAACCACCATCGCCAGTCGATCGCCGATAAGTGTGGAACGGGTAGGGAACTCGTTCGCTGTGCTGTCACCAAGAGTGAACATCCTGGCGTCGCTCATGAATCCGCCACCAGAATTCCCGCTGCACCCAAACATCATGATCGTCAACAGCAATACGGCCACCGTCACCAACATTGTCTTCATCACACTACTCCTATACCTGCGCTCAATCGAGCTTCTCTTTGCGCTTCTTGTAAAACGTGGTCGCACTGTCGCTTTCACGTTCACTGTGCTCCTCAGGGATGAACGCCGTCATCGCACGCAACCGTTCCACCGCTTTGACCGTTTCTGCGACCGCATGATCGACATCTTTCTGCGTGTTCAACCGTGAAAACGTGTACCGAATCGACCCGTGAGCCTCCTCATGCAACAAGCCGATGCTGGTCAGAACATGCGATGGCACCAGGCTCCGCGATGAACATGCGCTACCGCTGCTGACATACACGCCGGCATAATTGAGGCTCATCAGAATCGCCTCACCCTCGATGTACTTGAAGGTAATGTTCAAATTGCCAGGCAGACGGTCAGCCGACCCAACAGCCGGGCCATTGATTCGAACGTGCGGAATTTCCTGCAAACGGTCTGCGAGCTGCTTGGTCAGCTCATTGACCTTCGGCATAACATCATCCATGTCACGCACGGCGATCTCAGCTGCCTTGGCCATTCCGACAATCGCCGGAACGTTTTCCGTCCCTGGACGAAGCCCCTGCTCTTGCGGCGGACCTTCAAACAGACGACGCAACCGCAACCGTTTGCGCACATACAATACGCCTACGCCCTTTGGGCCATGTTGTTTGTGAGCGTTGAAGCTAGCCAGATCAACACCCAAATCCTTCACGTTGAGCGGAATCTTGCCGAATGTCTGCGCGCAATCAGAGTGAAGCAATGCGCCCTTCTCATGACACAAATCTGCGATCGGTTTCAGATCCTGAACTGTGCCAATCTCGTTGTTGCCGTGGATGACCGAAACGAATAACGTGTCGTCCCGCAGTTTTTCGCGCAGACTGTCGAGCAACACCAAGCCTTCGTCGTTTACGCTAAGTTCTTCCAACTCAACGAAGCCTTCCTTTTCCATCCGCATGACCACATTGCGCACACTGGCATGCTCAATCGGGCTTATCAACACATGCTTCTTCTTGGGGTGCAGACGACGCAATCCTTCCAGCGCGATGTTGTTCGATTCCGTTGCGCCAGAGGTGAAAATGATCTCAGTGGTCTTGGCACCGAGCAATTCCGCAATTGTCTCACGCGCTTCATCCAGCGTCTCTTCCGCGTGTAAACCCAACTTATGCAGACTGGCCGGATTACCGTAAAACTCGGTGAAATGGGGCAGCATTTCTTCCATGACTTCGGGCAGCACCATTGTGCTGTCGCCGTTGTCGAGATAGGCAATGTGTGTAGCTGACATCTCTTGTTGTTCTCTCCATGTTCACAGGGAGCTGAAACGTACACAAACAGAAGCGGAAAGTACTCGCTGAATCCCCCTGTTCCCAATCCCATTGAGCCCTCAGAATACACAAGCATTATCTGAACAATAACGATGTGTCTTATTGTATGCACGCACACCGGCAGATTACCTCGCAAATTGTTTGGTATTCCTAACTTTTCCATATATCTTATTCAGATAGCGAGCTCCAATGCTTCCCTGGTTGCATGAAGCATAACACCATTACCGCTATTGTTGGCCGATTCATTCGCACTATGGGCAATATGCAAACCTGTATTGCGAATTACCGAGAGAGAATTATGAAATTCATTGTTTTAACTACAGTGGTCCTGATGATCGGGACATCGATGACATTTGCGCTGCCTGAGTACATGGTTGAGTACAACCAGACCTGCGCCTTGTGCCATCATAATCCCACCGGAGGCGGCATGCGCACGCTGTACGGATCTCAATTCTTCTCATACAGCGACCTGCCGATGAAACCGAAATCGTTTGAGGAAATCCAGTCTATCCTGCCGAAGGCTGGAGACGCTCTGCAATACGGTTTCGACCTGCGCTCCCTTTATGTATTCGGTCACGGATATGATGACGATGAGAACATGCAAACACAGGGAAATGAGTATGTGCTTATGCAAGGTGATGTTTACTTCGCATACGCGCTCAATGATGCCACCTCCGCTGTCATAGATGTTTCACTAAACGGTATCGAAGAAGCCTTCGCCAACTTCTCGGCATGGAATGGAAAGCTGCGTCTCCGTTCCGGAAAATTCAAAACCTCGTACGGCTGGGGCTGGGTCGATCACACAACATACGTTCGCCGTTTCCTCGACTACGGAAGCCTGCAGGGTCCTGGTTCACGAACATACGACTCTGGGTTTGAAGGCGGATTCTACAACGACCGCTGGGATGCCACTCTCGGCGTGGTCAACGGTCTGCGCGGTACAAACGGAAATGCCTATTACACACGTTTGGCACGTCGTTTCGGTAACAACACATTCTCCGCCACTCTCGGATTGAGTGGACGTTCGGATGACCTCGGCGGTGGCGGCTTCAGCCCAATGCATTACGGAGCGTTCTACGGCGCGGACATCGGCCCTTTCACCTGGCTGGGTGAAACCAATCTCGCCGAAGAAATCGAGGGAACAAACGCCTTTATTACTACTCAGCAACTTCGCTACATGATCAAGCGCGGACTGTTTTTGCATGGCTGGTACGAGTTTTACGACCCGGACTTGGACAAGCAATCTGGCTTCGCGTACCGATATCGGCTGGGATTGGACATTATCCCGCGCGGCTACATCGGTATAACTCCGATTTACGAGTGGAATCACGAAGAGCTGGACGGTACCGGATCAAACGAGTTCGGCCAGCTTCTGCTTCAACTGCACCTGTGGCTGTAAACGAGGATCCCACCATGAAGACGCCTAGGACAGCTACCCTGCTGACAATGATCAGCCTGATGAGTTCATTACCTGTACTCGCTGAACCAATAACCTTCAATGTGACTCCCGGCGGTGAGAATGAAGTCGTGTTCGTCTCGAAAGCTGTCGGCGAAACCTTCGATGGCCGAACCGATCAGATCAGTGGCAATTTCAGCTGCGATCTCAATGATCTCGAAGCTCCGGTTTCTGGCATGATTGAGATAGAGGTCAGGTCGCTCGACACTGGTATCAAGATGCGTAACAATCACATGTTCGAGAACCATCTCCATCCTGATGAATATCCAAAAATGACATTCGAACTCGATTCTCTAATCAACAAACCAGTGATGATCAAGCCAGGAGAAACCGTTACGATGAAAGCCGTGGGCAAGTTCACCTGCCATGGCGTCAATCATGACATTGAACCGGACTTGACCCTGACACTCAACAATGATGGCGGCCTGCACGTTGTGGCGGAGTGGATCGTCAAACTGAATGACTATGACATCCCACGCCCGCAGTTTCTGTTCGTCAAGCTGGCGGAAGATCAGGAAGTATCAGCCACCTTCATCGCTGTGCCGCAGCCAGGAGAATCTGAATGAAACAATCATCTGCCCTTCTGAACCTGTTCCGACTTCTCCCTATGTTAACCTTGTTTCTTGTATTGGCACAGGGGTGCACTGATCAGGGCGATCCACTAAGCCCGGACAACAACAACGACAGCTTGACCTGGGTGGCAGACATCTGGCCAGATGTTATTCAACCAGATTGTTCAGGATGTCACGGCCCGGTTACAGCGAATGCAGGTCTGGATTTCAGTGAATTCAACGAGTGGATAAACGAAGACAGTGAACAGAGCAATCCGTATGTCGTACCCGGAGATCCTGCAAATAGTGAACTGATCTGGCGTCTTGAAGGTGATGGAGTCGAGCAGATGCCACTCGGTGACGAATTGCAACCTGCAGACATTGAACTCGTGAAGTTATGGATCGAGCAAGGTGCCAAATACGAGTGAGGATTGAGCTTAACAATACGGACGGCCTGCCAATGGGGACGTGTGGACGTGTGGACGTGTGGAGAGGACAGCAGGCCGTTCCGCAAGAGTTGGGTCAAAAATCTGAATCGGTCATAAACCTCCTAAATGATTAACAATTACAGACACATTTCTGAATCCAGCGATCAGTCGTCTTGATCTACCAGTTTGAACTTTACCCACTTGGTTACCGGATCGATTTGAGGAGTGCTGCGCCCCATCTCTTCACCAACAGGACCGCCACCCCCGCGTCCTCCGCCTCTACCGCCGCCTTTACTTCCCGCTGGAGCTCTTCCACCTCCCCCGGAACGACCGGCCGGAGGGCTGCCGCTCATTGCGGACAACTCACTCATCGGCGGTAAGCATTCAAATCCGACCCGAAACTTCTGCCCCGAGTCCAATACCAATGGTGGTACACTATGTTCCTGGTCGCCATGCAACGGGATTCGCATCTCATACATCGTGACCGTAGCATTAATCTGTGAGGAATGCATCTCGATGCCACATTCACCTCCGACCTCTATCCTGGATGGATACGAAGTCTCATAGTCAAGGAAATACAAACCTTCATCCAAGTGCATCTGTTGACGCTTCATTATCTGCATCCGCTGCTGCATATCTGGATTGGTCTGCACATTCTGCGGGATCATGGCCGGCCCCTGAAGCACAAAACCATAGTCCTTGACCTTGTCATTAGCGGAATTAATCCAGATACGAACGCGGTTCATTCCGGGCATCCTGCCGACCGTCTTCTGGACCAGCAGATACAGATACTCGCTATCATTCACTACGCTGTAGCTCAGGCCCAAGTCTTCGATATGAGTTCGCGGATAACTGTACCAGTCATCAGGCTGACCATCGAGAATAATCGGATCTGAAAGCCAGGCCGTGGTTTTGGCAAGCACGAGTTGCGATGAAACCAACAAACCGAGCAGGACAATAAGTGGAATCAGACGATACACCATGATTACTTCACTCCCCTGAAATGGTTCGAGTTCTTCATCAATGGACGCCGGGTTGTCATTCTGGTTTAACCGGTGAACTCTGACGGGAGCCGGGCCGATAACTAAAACTATCGGAGTCCCCCAGGAGACGAACCTTGTAACCTGACGACAGTTGCGCGGTCAAACTATTGGAACGTGGAATGATCGTGTTCCAAGTACGGGAGGGGCGTTGGTCTGCAAACGTTCCGACAGTTCCGTTGCGCAGTGCACCCCCACACCCCCGTTTGTGGTGCCAGCTCCCTCCCGTTCTCCCCTTGAGCAAAGGCCGCTGATGAATATCATCAGCGGCCTTTATCCTTCAATACCAAAGTGCTTGAACGAACTCGGCTATATCCCCTCTCCTATCACTGGAAACTCATTGGATAAAAGAAAACACACGTTTCATTCGGACCCGTCATCGGTGCATACCCAACCACAACAACAACACCATCCGCGGTTTCACCAATACATGTAGCGTACACGTTGCGGTTGTCCGCCTCATCGTCCCAATTCTGCAGTGTGAATGAATAGGGATAATATCCAGATTCGTCAACCAGATTTATCATGGGAATTCTGCGGCCAGTAATGTGATATTCCATATCCCATTCGTAGCCCAGGAGTATCAGACGTCCATCTGTCAATTCCAGTACTGCCAGTGGCCAACCGAACATCTGGTAGGATTCTTCACGAGCCAGCTCTCCAATGGCATTCGTGATTTTCAATTCAGCTGTCGCCAAAAGGACATCATCTTTGTTGCCAAGTGATGCAAATGTCCCATCCGTCAGTTGAGCTACAGAGACTACTGTTTGATTATCACTGAAAGCTAACTGCCTGATCTCATTGCCGCTCACATCGGTTTCAATCAACAGCCACGGGATTGCTATTTCGCCTACACCACCCTGACCAGCGATCAAGAAACCGTTCTCGAGTACTATCATATCTACCGCTGAAAATGGCTGCGATCCTGAAAAGGTCCGCGCCCACAGGTTCTGCCCCGTTGCGCTGAACTTGAACAGCTCAATGGCATCACCCGAATTACCAACGAACACCAGTCCACCATCCGCTGTCGCTTTGACATCAACCGCTTCCAAATTGTCAAGTGTGGTCTGATTGATCAGCGATCCGGATTCGTTGTAACGCGCAAACCACGCTGCCCCACCACCAGTCTGACCAGCGATCAGGATCGTACCATCATCTGCTATGTCAAGAGCAGTACCGGCATGGGTCAGTTCAACCAACCACAACTGCTGCCCATCCATCATCGCTCGCAGCAGGAATCCATCCCCTGAATCGAGATACTGGCCGCTAACAACAAACCCTTCGGAGGCCACCGTACCCCCGGTCAACTCCGCTGACTGCCCCAGCTCGATATGCGGAACGTTCAGGTCGAATTTCCACTCGACAGGTTGAACCTCCGGAGAGGATGGGTCGTCGCAGCCCGTCAACGTCAGCAGCAACGCAAACAACGCGATATGCCATATTTGGTAGAATCTGTGCAACTGTTCGTCCTGAGTCAGATCGTTAATCCTGTTATCAGTGAACAACGAAGACTTCTTGCCAATAGCGCTTACCGTTCGGGAATGCAAACGTGAATGCATAGTATCCGGACGCATATTGACTCATATCCACTGGGATGGTCTGCCATCCTGGAAGCTCATATGTTGAGATGCTGTGAACCAATTGCCCAAGCACATTGTACATACGAATGTCTACCGTACCAGCGGACGGCATATGGAATGTGAGGTTGGTCGTCTCATTGGACTACCAACGTATCCCGCCTGACGGTTATCAACCTACCATCATCTTCTATTTCCGCGTAGCCCAATATCGCATAAATAAATAGCTCGTCTAGAGTTTCAATGACTGGTTCCTGATTTTCGTCGCTCACAAGTTTTATTGGGCGGGAAACTACATGCTCCGGATTCAACGGGTCACTTACATCATAGGTTACCAGTTGATACGAATAGTCCCATTCCTGAGAATAGCTATGCAACCACTCTCCTCCAGTCACTAGTTCGATCGCGCGTTTATCCAGTTCTGGCAGGAGAACTTCACCCACTTCGACTGGATGTACCGGATCGGAAAGGTCAGCTACAACAAATCGTTCCGACTCAGAACCAGGTACATAGAGATGTCCGTTCACTAAGGTTATTCCGGGGTTTGAGTGGGCAAACCTTGTGTATGAGAACTGCCCGATGAGTGAAAAATCAACAAGATTCCGCGAATTTATATTAGCCCCGAACAACGTGTATATCTTTCCGTTATGAACGACGAAGTCGTTTTCAGTGTCGAGTGCACTGAGGTAATACGCTGGATCATTCGGATCGGGTATAAGTTCAACAAAAGGGTTACCTGGATCATCAATGTTGATTCTGAAATAGTCATACCAGTAAAGTTCACCATGCAGGGCGCCGTTATCCTCCCAAATATCGTTAATCCGTTCTTCTAACAATAAGGGATCGAGAAAGAATGGGCTTGACGGGTCTTCAACATTTATTACTTCCAGCGCGGGGGCATTACCTTCAAGCCCCAGATAGTTTTCATCTACTGCAACATAGATATGACCATTTGCGTACGCTATTCCGCCCCTCGCCCATTGGTAGGTCGGAAAAATCAGCGTTCCAAGCAAATCCAACGTTGTCGCATCATATGTACGCAGTTGAAATTCATCGACCACTGCGATGAATCCATCACACACAACATTGTCAGCAAATCGACTAAGATGCTCAGGCGTACTGGCCAGCGAATCGGGGGATGAAGGATCACTTATATCCCAGGCAACGATGTATGAACGATCATCATCTTCGACGAATCCATACACGGTCGATCCTGTCCCTCCAAACAGCTCTCCCATGTCCGGAGCATCCGGGTAAACAGTTTCAACCGGGTGGAGCGGATCCGATATATCAAGTACGCTCAATCCAAGGAGATCTTCATAATCCCAGTAACCGTATTCACGCGCACTCTGGTACAACCTGTCATTCAGGCGCACAACATATTGATCATATTGAACGGATTCGCATTGCCGCTCATTTGTCGCCACCAATTCCGGATCATCACCGGAGATGTCAAACGTTGCGAAGATCGGATCTCCACCAAAATCCATCGAGGTGACCAGATAGTGATCCTTCAGATGCATGGAATACGGGCCATCGAAACGTTCCAGCCCACGGAATGCGGCGTGTAGCGTGTCAACCTGAGCTGAAGAGATGGGTACTACCATGAAGACAAACAGAAGAGAAACGAGCGTACAGACAAGAAACTGGCGATTCATTACTCACACCCCCCAGTGCATGGTTTTGCTAATAGACTGAAAAGTAAGCAAGACATATGTACCTGACAACCGTCAACACCCCGCCACAAAAGAAAAACGCCGGCTCCGTATAACCGGATCGGCGTTCTGTCGTTAAGACGTAATCCAGCTCACAGATATGAACTACTTCCTCCCGCCCTTCTTCTGCAGCTTCGCCCACGAGTCGCGCAGGGTTACTGTCCGGTTGAAGACTGGCGCGCCATCCGCTGAATCCGGGTCTACGACGTAGTACCCCTTGCGCTCAAACTGGCAGTTCTCACCCGGCTGCATCTCAGCCAGTGACGGTTCACCCATTACATGCGTCAACACCTCCAACGAATCAGGATTCAACGTCTGCAGCCAATTGTCCTTATACTGCGCTTCGAGCGGATTCTCAACCTGGAACAGGCGGTCATAGTTACGCACTTCCAGATTCACCGCATGAGCTGCACTGACCCAATGCAAGGTAGCCTTAACTTTCCGGCCGTCCGGGGAATCGCCGCCCTTGGTCGCTGGGTCATACGTGCACTTCAGCTCGACAACTTCACCGTTCTCATCCTTGACCACCTCGTTGCAGGTAATGAAATACGCGTACCGCAGACGGACTTCCCGTCCGGGTGACAACCTGAAGAACTTGCGCGGCGGATCTTCCATGAAGTCTTCACGTTCGACATACAACGTTCCGCTGAACGGTACCTTGCGCGTGCCGTCCTCAGCCTTCTCAGGGTTGTTGATCGCGTCCAGCTCTTCGGACTGACCGTCCGGGTAGTTGGTGATCGTCACCTTGAGCGGGTTGAGCACCGCCATCTTGCGCGGCGCGCTGTAGTTCAGATCTTCACGGATCGCATGTTCGAGCATGCTGACGTCAACGGTGCTATTGGCTTTCGCGATACCCGCACGGTCGGTCAGATTCTTGATCGCGACTGGCGTATACCCACGGCGACGCAGTCCGCTGACCGTCGGCAGACGCGGATCGTTCCAGCCGCCTACGAGACCCTTCTCGACCAGCTCGAGCAGCTTGCGCTTCGACATCACGGTGTACGTCAACGACAACCGTGCGAACTCGGTCTGTTCCGGTGGCATCGGCACTTCGAGCTGTTCGAGGAACCAACGGTACAGCTCGTTGTTGTTCTCAAACTCGAGCGTACACAGGCTGTGCGTTATGCCTTCGATGGCGTCCGACTGACCGTGCGCCCAATCGTACATCGGATAAATGCACCAGCGGTCGCCCGTGTTGTGATGGGTGGCGTGACGGACCCGATACATCAACGGGTCGCGCATCTTCATGTTCGGGTTCGCCATGTCGATCTTGGCACGCAGGGTAACTTCGCCGTCCTGGTACTCCCCGCGACGCATCTTCTCAAACTCGGCAAGGTTCTCCTCGATGCTGCGGTCACGATACGGGCTGTTCTTGCCCGCCTCCTTGACCGTGCCGCGATACTCACGGATCTCGTCCTCGGTTTGGTGGCACACATATGCCACGCCCTTCTTAATCAACTTGACCGCCCAGTCATACAGACGCTCGAAATAGTCGGACGTGTAATGCAGCCGGTCGCCCCAGTCATATCCCAGCCAGCGGATGTCTTCCTGGATGGATTCGACGTAGCTGGTGTCTTCGGTCAACGGATTGGTGTCGTCGTAACGCAGGTGCGTAACGCCGCCGTATTCCTTCGCCAACCCGAAACTCAGCGCAATCGCCTTGGTGTGGCCGATGTGCAGGAAACCGTTCGGCTCAGGCGGGAAACGGGTGACCACACAATCGTACTTCCCGCTTTCAAGGTCAGCGTCCACCTTCTGACGGATGAAATCCTTGCTGACTGCGGGTTCGTTGTTAGTCTTTGCTGTATCGTCTGCCATCAATCTTCCTGGGGTTAAATGAACTCGGGTAAGGAAAGCTCATACGCAGGCAATCGCAAGAGGGAGAATCGAGATGCGAGATGTCAGATACGAGACTTGAGATAAATATGCCCGTGTGAATCTGTCGCAGACAGTTCACAGGGCTGATCTGAATCCACAAGCAAATGTAGCTTGGCCCTAAAGACGCGCGACGGGATTTTTCTTGCTTCCCGGCTGATTTTCGTTGAACTCTGGGACATTTATGGTGATATTCAGAAGTTGAATGAAATTACGCTGGGGTAACCGATGAAAACAACGTGTCTACTTGTAGTTGGCTTGGCATTCGCTTCCTGCGTGTGCGCGCAATCTATCCCTCCCTATCACCTGTCAACGTCACTGAATCCGGGCGGTGAAGTGCAATTGATTTGGGAGCTTGCTCCTCTTGCGGGATTGAATGAGGATTTCGAAGATGGAATAGCACAGGGTTTTGATTGGTGGACACCTACCGCAGACGGTATCCCCCAATATTCGTATTTCAACATTGACAGCGGTTATGTAGAGATATATTCCGATAATGAACATACATATTGGTCTTCTGGCGCAAACAACTTGATTGAATACACAGATTTCACCTGTGTGATCGAAACAAAGAATATCTCAGGCAGCACTCTGTCACGCGGGGTTTTGTTCCGTGGTGATGGACCAAGAGATGCTGACTTTAATGGGTATGGCTTCCTGATATCTGGCAATCGTAATGAATATGGGGTCTGGAACTTTAATAACGGAAACGCTGGCCCAATAATCTACTGGACTGAAACCGATGTTTTGAACTATGGTGCTGGTACAGTTAATACCTTGAAAGTCGTTGGTCAAGGATCTAATTTCGACTTCTATATAAATGATATCTACGTTGACTCGGCTACGAACTGGAACTATTCCTCTGGTTTTGTTGGTTTTATGCAGGCGAATTATGTTCATGCGCAATATGAATACATTACCTGCTCGTATGAGGCTGAATTAATGCCACGTCACATCGAACCGGAACGGGGTGAGGTGTTGGACATCTGGCTGGATGAGGCGGGGAATCCGACCGATACACCGCCTGTGATTGTTGGATCGGAACCGTTTGTTGAGACGGAAGGCACACGGTATCGTGACCTGTCAATCGAGACGGACAACGGAAAACGAGAGATCCTTCGCTTCGCTCAGGATGACAATGATGATGCCCGCGGGGCAGAAAACGCTACCGCGGATGGTCAGAACTCAATTCCTTGGGATGATCCGCGCCAGCACAGCTTGCGCGGGCATCAAGATGTGCAAGAGACTGATGAGCTGGACGAGTTCGTTGAGTATCGGATCTACCGTGATGACGTGCTGATCGGGACATCCGAAACCGAAACATTCACCGACCAACTCCCGGCCTACGGCGAGTACGAGTACCGCATCACCGCCTATTACGATCCCGAAGGCGAGTCGATTCCAAGCGTCGCAGCGACAGCGAATTGGCAGGCTGTCACGTACAATCTGACTGGCCAGAACACCGTTATACCATCAACCGGCGGTACGGTCACCTACGACGCCCAGCTGTTCTCCGAACTCGGGCAGCAATTCCCAGGCGCATCGTACCGGACCTTTGTCACAGCCCCAGACCAGACGGTCTACGGCCCTACATTCCAGTACAACTTTACCCTCGCGCCGTTCATGAATATCATGCAAACGGGTCTAACGCAGGTCGTCCCCGCCGGTGCGCCACCCGGCGACTACGTGTTCACCGGCAAGCTGTTCTACCAGGGCACGCCTATCCTCGAACAGTCATTCGATTTCGATAAGATGGGCGGTCCATAGCGAAGTCATTCTGAACGAAGTGAAGAATCTGGTCAGCGATTATCGAGCTGGATGCGGAGCTGTGGTATTCGTGCTCGCGCGATATGAATTCTCACAACGGCAACACGCTGAAGCGTTCTTTGACGTGTGAACAGTTGGTCTTCGTGGCTACTAGATCCTTCGCTGCGCTCAGGATGACAACCTTTTCCCAGCAGACGGAACTGCCGGGCTACGCCGAGAAAAAGGGACATGGTATTTGCCATGTCCCTTTCAAATAAGTCAGGTATGATGAAAATCGGATCGAGGCGGACGGGTATCCTATTCCACAGAACCCGCACCCCGCTTAATCCACCGAACTACAGCTCGCTGGCTTCGATCTCAGGCATGTGCTCTTCTTCCGGCAGCACAATCACACCGCACGATTCGCACAGAATAATGTCTTCCAGCTTGCGAATCTCAGCCCGACGTTGCGGCGGAATCACTGCGAAGCACGCCCCGCATGCACCACCGTAAAGACGAGCTGCGCCGGTACCTTTACGCGAATCACGTATACGTTGATAGTGCGCGACAATCGGCTTCTTGATCCGCACAACCAGCTTCTCACGTTCATGCTCAAGTTCCAGCTCTTCTGATTCCGTGTCGGCACTCTTGCTCTTCAGTTCGTCGTCACGTTCACCCAGATCCGATTGAAGCGATGCAACACGCTCGTCAATCGGTCCGATCTGGTTCTTGATCGACTCTTCCTCGGTGCCGAAGTTCGTCAACGCGGTTTCCATACTCTCAATCTGAGAACGGCAGGTCTCGATTTCTTGATTGATCGCATCGTATTCACGGTTGGTGGTCACTGAATACAACTGGCTCTGATACTTTTCCAGCTTGACCTTCTGGAGCTGAATCGCGCCATCATTCTCACGTTTCATCTTCTCCACTTCAGCCAACTGAGTATCCAGCTCAGTCTTCCGATTCTCAAGACGTTCAACCTCTTCATTGATCGACTTGATCTGCTTCGGCAAGTCGCCCTTTTCGAGTTCCAGATCTTTGAGATCGTTATCTACCGCCTGCAACCGCGCTATCATGCGAAGCTCTTTCGCGACATCTACGCCTGGCATGAATTCTGACCCCTTCGCTATGTGAACTTTACGTATCGGTGAATAAAAAACGTGCTCGGGTCTTCGGACCTGAGCACGGTGTCTCTAGCTGAGAGTCTTGGGGCGCAGGAAATCAGCTCCCCACATATAGACCCGTTGTTTCTGCATACTCACTTCAATCAATGAAGCTTCCTCACACGCAATCAATACTTCCAATACCTGGAAATTCACCAGGCGATGCTTAACTTGACCCTGTACACCATTTCCGGCGGGAAGTGGGCCCACCAGGATTCGAACCTGGGACCAACCGATTATGAGTCGGGGGCTCTAACCGCTGAGCTATGGGCCCAAGAACTTTCCCAAAGGCCCGGATAAAGGTCCACAGGTACCCGCCCACAAACAACTGCGGACATACACCTCTTTGATATCACCCTTTACCACGGGCTGCGCCGGACTAGCAGAGAAATGTAACGCCAGAATTCTGGACGTGCAAGCTGCTTACGACACGGACTCCCAAACATCACGCAACATTGCCAGCAACTCTGGATTCGCCGCAGGTGGTGGAGGATCTAGCGTGGCAAACTGCTCACGTTCTCGTTCCGGAGACCAACGTAACTGAATATCATTCATCATTACCTGCGGACTGTACTCTTCGTCAGGCCATTTTACAGCGTCCTTCGATGTGATCAACACAGCGTCCGCACCCAACTCCCGTGCACGATCCAACACCCTTTCGCGCTGGGTAACATTCCACGGCGCGTGATCACGCAGAGGTATGGTGTCCAGAACCGTTACCGCTCGACTATCGATAGAATTGAAGAACCGCTCGGGACGGGCAATCCCAGTCGCCAACACCACCTTCTTCCCCATCAACGATCCCTGGCTTCCCGCCTTTGGACCACCTACGATCTGGCAGTGATCACTCTCAATCCATGTCTTCGCGTATCGCATTTCACTGTCAAGCAGCGAACTCAGCTTGTTGCGCAGAAATTGATTCTGATGTGATCCGCTGAACACGAAGAAATCTGCCCGACGCACAGAACTCAGACTCTCACGCATCCGGCCAGCTGGCAGAGGCCACCACCACCATGAGGGCAAGTCCTCATTGATCAGCAATAGGTTCAAGTCACGAGCAATCATGCGGTGGCTGAAAGCGTCATCAAGTACCGCGATCTTCGCCCCGAACCGACGTTCCGCCTCACGCACCCCTTCCGCCCGATTCTCTGAGACGATTACCGGTACGCTGCGGGTTACTCCAAATACTTTGCGACGTGAATCATTGAGCAACGTGTGCGCTATCATCACCGGTTCATCGCCACCTTCCTCAGGCGTGCACAGAATCCGCTCACCGTCGCATACGACACGTACTCCTCGGCTCTTTCGCCCATAACCACGGCTCACAATTACGACAGGGTACTTTCCTTCTTCCCAGTCGTCAAGCGGAATCAACTTGTACACCAGCCAGCGTACAACCGCCAGCGTTACTGGCGTCTTACCGCTTCCACCAGCCATGATCCCACCGACCGAAATCACTTTCGCTTCTGTCCGATGGACCGTCCGCAGCCCCATGTCGAACATGAGATTCCGTATCGCTGAGCCTGCCGCGAAGAGAATTGAGAGCGGCGCTAGTAATGACCACAGGTTGAGATTTGATTTCACGCGATCTCCTCCCCGCTGGCAACTCTGTCAATGCGATCTTTCAATGCCAGCAAACGATGTTGCAATTCGACACGGTATTCTTCCATCGCCTCTTCGCCCTTGGCTGATCTGGGTACAATCAACCCTTCCCCATACCCCACGATCCCACGTGAAAACGGCTTCGGCAACTGGAAACGATCCCACGAACCAAATTCCCAATGGCTCTTCGCTGAGCCGAGCAGGGGTACAATGGGTAATCCAGTCAACCGTGCTAACGCAATCGTTCCCATCTTAGGCTCTTCACGCGGACCGCGTGGACCATCGACCATCATCGCGATCGTACTCTCTTTGCCGACCTTGATCATTTCGCGAAGACCTTCAAACGCGCCGCGATGACTCGAACCACGGACTGTCTTGTGACCCAATTTATGCACCAACCGGGCAACGACTTCCCCATCGCGGCTTTGTGAAACCAGCGTGGTAACGCCCTCAGAGCCATGCACCCAGACCGGAATGAACATCCGGCCATGCAGACAAGCCATCAGAACACGCCCGTTTTCTCCACGAGCCCGTTCGAGATGTTCCTCCCCCACAAGTTGAATCCGGATAGTGCCAGCCAATCCGCGAACCAGCCACGGTGCCACGTGTTCGGCGAGGAAATATTGAGTTCGTTCGTTCATGAAAGATCACCTGTGCATCGGGGACAGGTTGCCTCACTCGATTCACTGAGGGGACACCTAATCCCATAATAGGGCAACTCTCGTTGACACCTTTCGTACCATCACCTTCTTTTGTACGATCTGTCCATACGAATGGGATAAGGTGTCCCCACTATCCCAACACCCGTTTTACCAACGACTTAACTATACCTTCGTATTTCTTCACAACAAGCACCGAAGTCGGCGAATATCGTGCAACTTTTTCTGGAATCTCACCAAACAGCATCGTTCGGAACAACGGTTCCTTTGCCGCCCCGATTACGACAAGATCATAGTCACGGCTGGCCTTCGCGATACCACCAGCAACCGATTTCGCTTCGATCAGCTGCAAACCATAGTCCATCCCGGAATTTGCACGCGCCATTGTATCAACCATTCTACTCTCGGCATCGTTCCGTTGTTGCTCAGTAGCGTTTACTGGGATTACGGTAGCAGCAGTCACCGCCATTCGTTCCTGTTCGCCCAACCCCTTGATCACCTCAGCCGCCAGCATCGCGTTCGGACCGCCGGATGTCGGGAGCAGACAATTTCGATATGTCCGTTCGTCGCCGACCTTGAGCATGAACAGATCACATGGCGCTTGACGGATCACCCGATCCGCAACCTCGCCAAACATCCGGTCGCGAGCGTTCGTAAATCCCTTCCAGCCCATGACCAACGCATCCGCATTATGCTGTTCAGCCGCTCCGAGAACACCATCTGCAGCGTGATGCGCGATCACCAGGTCTGTTTCAAGCTGATACCCACGGTCGCGCGCCGCTTTCTTCGCCAATGTGAGCAGCGGTTCCTTGTGATGCGCGAAACGCATACCATCATGAATAGGTACCTGACGCGGCACCTCGACAACCGTCGTAGCCACCATGCGAATCCCGCGTTGCTGCGCTAACGGGATCGCAATGTTGAGTAACGTGTCCACGTTGTCTGGATTATGCAGCGCAATCAAAACGGAAGGCTCTTCCCCGTTACCATTCGCCGCATGCCGAGGCATCAGCACCTGTGGCTGTAACTCTGCACCACCTTTTTCAAAGACTGCGTAATACAGGAACAGACCCAGCGCGACCCAGCCCAATGTCACGTACCACGCTATTGGCTGGAAGCTGAACTGATATAAAGCGAGGAATATGTTGAGCAGGAATCCTAGCACCGGAATAACAGGATACAACGGAACTTTATACCTTCGCGGCAACTCTGGATACTTCCGGCGCAACACAATCAACGACAGATTTACCATCGCAAATGTGAGCAGGAACATCAGGCTGGCGGCAGATCCGACCGCTTCCAACGGTAACGCCAAAGCCGTCACCAGCAGAATCACACCTGTCACCCAGATCGCTGTCCGGGGCGTGCGACGCTTCGGATGAATCTCGGCCATACGTTTTGGCAGCCAACGGTCGCGTCCCATCGAGAACGCCACACGCGAGGCAGCCATCACCGTCGCATTTAACGCCGACATGGTTGAGAGCAGCCCACCGATCACGATCACCAGCACCCCGAACGCTGGCATGAAATCTTCCGCTGCTCGAACGATTGCCGTCTCACCGAACCGCCCGAGGAACTCCCACGACGTCATTCCATCAGGTTGCACCGCTCCAAGGCTGACCCACAAAATCAGCAGGTAGATGACAACCGTGACCCCGAGCGAGATGAAAGTCGCGCGAGGGATGTTCTTCTCCGGTTGCTTGATCTCCTCTGCGACTGTAGCGATCAGGTCATAACCTTCGAACGCGATGAATGTCAGCCCCATCGCGACGAACACGCCACCCAGCCCATTTGGCAGGAACGGGACGAAACTATCTGCCGCAGCCTGCGGTTCCGCCATGATCTGCTTGATGCCGAAGAATATGAAGATGCCGAGTACAGCCAGTTTGGATAATGTCAGCGCGTTTTCTGTCTTGCCAGTGACTTCCGCACCGCGCGCGTTGAGCGCGATGAACATCATGCCAACGAACACGGTTAGCAATGCGATCGCGCCATGTTCATTGATCAAGCCGTAGACAAATTCACTGAAGGCAGGAATGTACCTGTGGAAAAATTCCCAGAAGTATCCAGCGAAACCGAGGGCGTACAGCGAACATGCGACTGTGTAGGCAAACCAGAGCATCCACCCGGCGATGAATCCCGCTCCGCCGGGAAACGCCATCTGTACAAATGAATAACCCCCGCCTGCACGAGGGATAGTCGATGCTAATTCCGCATACACAAACGCAGTCAGCAGGGTGACAACACCGTTCAAAGCGAACGCCATAATCGACGCTGGACCGGCTTCACCAGCCGCTATCCCCGTCAGCACAAAAATCCCCGCCCCGATCATCGCGCCGATGCCGATCATCGTGGCATCGAACAACCCGAGATCGCGGGCAAATGAGGACTCGTCAGCTTTCGGGGCGTTGTTCGGCATTCGCGTCCTTACTTGAAAGGGACACTTACTCCGTTAAGTGTCCCACTTGCCCTTATACCATACCTGGGGACACTTTGAGGACAAAGTGTCCCCAGAAAAGGGTATCATGCCCGTGTGAATCCACGAAGTGGTTCACAGGGATGATTCACACGGGCATGTTCCCGAATTCTATTTGCGATCAAACCGCCGGGCGATCCACGCAGCCAGCCGTTTCGTCGCACCCGGCTCGCCCAACGACGAAGCCACAACTTTCAAGCGCGCCTGTTGCTGCTCACGTCCGTCACCATCCCATAATCGTTCCAGATCTGCCGCCAGACGACCCGGAGTGGCATCATCTTGAACGTGTTCAGGCACAACCATACGTCCAGCCAGCACATTCACCATCGCAACATATTTCACACCACGCACCAGCAGCTTCGCGATGCGGAATGTCATCGGGCTGACCTTGTACATCACGACATATGGCGTGCCGATGAGCAACGCTTCTACCGTCGATGTGCCCGACTTGACCAGGCCGACACGCGCTGTCGCAAGCGCGTCGCGAGCGTTATCCACGATCTCCAAGTCAGGCACTCCCGCCGCCATCTGAGTCAGTGTGTTGCGGTCAACCGTATTCGCACGGGCGAGCAGCACTTTCACCGGCTCGGTCAAACGTTGACGAAGCCGCTTAACAGCCGCCAACTGCACCGGCAGGTGACGTTCAATCTCCTGCATGCGGCTACCCGGCAAAATCGCAACGGCCTGTTCATCACCGACCAAACCGAACTGTTTGCGAAGTTCGTTCACGGGTGCGGATGCGCCCACTTCCCCGACCAGCGGATGCCCGAAGAAGACAGTTTCCAGACCGTGGGGACGATAGACATCCAGCTCGAACGGGAACAACACCGCCATCGCATCAACCAGGCTGGATATTGTCTTGATCCGCCCACGACGCCATGCCCACACCTGCGGGCTGACGTAATACAATATCTGGATTTTGCGACCCAACCGTGTCCGTAAACTACGGGCAACACTCATGTTGAAATCGGGGAAATCTACCAGCACGACCAGTTGGGCGCCGCTGGTAATGATCTCATCAACCAGTCGATTGCGCAACTGGATCATCCGCGGAAGGTGACGGATCACCTCGATCAGTCCCATCAACGCCGCTTCCCTGAGGTTGGCAGTCAGCTCCACACCCTCACGTCGCATCGCTTCGCCACCCATGCCAGCGTGCGTCCATGACGGTTGAAGCGTCTTCAGCTCACGGATCAGATGCGCCGCGTGACGGTCGCCTGAACTCTCACCTGTTACCCAGAATACACGCATTCCAACATCCCTGCCATCTATTCGATGGGTGGCCCGGGGCCTGCCCCGGGTTTCATTGCGTATCCCGGTTTCGCTGAAACCGGGGTGTGGATTCTAGTTGTCAACGCTCCCGGGGTCAACGACCCCGGGCTACATACAACAACCTTACTTGAACAAACCCAACGCCTGCACCGGCTTGAAATGCATCTTCACATACTGATGCAGATCGTCCGGATGATCCTTCGCCAAACGTTTCAAATCAGCCATCGCCGGCGATCCCGCTCCCGGATGTGGACGGAATCCGAGCGGCTTCTCCATCGCGTCCAGCATCCACTCATACTTCGCACGTGCCAATATCGCACCCGCCGCAACAGCCATGTTCGATTCGGCCTTGGAACGCAAGGTGATTGTCACGTCCACGCCCTTCAGGTACGGTTTGATCCGATGCTCGCCGCCGAACTTGTCGATTACCGCGCCGTCCAGCTCGTGACCGGCTTCGACCGACGACTTGATCGCTCGTGCGTGCGCCCAGCCGAGCAGACCGTTGACGCCACCCTTCTTTGCGAAACCGTCATACATCTCGTTATATCGTTTCGGCGAGATGATCACGATCTGGCAACGGTCTTCCCACTTGGTGAAGATCTGCGTCGCCAACCGTTCGATGGTCCCACGCTTCAGATCTTTCGAGTCGCGGACACCCATCGCCTGCAGTTCTTTCGCGATTGCCTTATCCGCGACGAATCCACCAACAATCAACGGTCCGAACAGGTCACCCTTACCCGTCTCGTCCGTGCCGACCCAACATTTCAGACCACGTTCGGCTTTGCTGATGGACGGATCTTTCTTCGCAGATTTTTCGTCACGCGTGCCGATCAACTCCTGCACACGCTCGTTCAACATCGGCCCGAGCACGTTGTCCGCCTTGCCTTCCGGCACCCAGCTGACGCGCTTTTTCTTTACGCTATGGTACAACACGCCGCGCGCAGATGCTGGATTTCCCTTTTCATCAGGAAGATTCGGATCGACGAGCGAGAGCTTGACGCCGTATTGAACCGGGTCGAGCGAAAGTGAAAAGCCCTTGTCATCCGCGAACTTTTGCAGCTGATCTGTCAGATGAACGAGCACAGGGTCGGTGAGTTTTGCCATGTGCCAAAGATGGGGGAATCAGATCGAACGGACAAGAGCGATTGGGTCGCATGAGTTCTTGCCCGTGTTGGCTTGCCAACGCGGATTAATCACATAAACATGCCCCTGTGAAGCCGTCAGTGACGGTTCACAGGGATGAAACGCAAGGCCCGTCCATACTGTTATCCCTGTTTACCATGCTGTGCATGGATTCACACGGGCATGAGCACGATTGTCAATCAAGGCCCGCCATTGCACTCATCGCGACTACGTATAAAATGAAGGCAACATCAACTGTGAGACCAACTGTGAATCCAGCATATCGCGCGTACGTTGTTCTCTCTATCAATGAGATAGAGTGGATCGAAGCGTGCTCGATCTCACGGTCTACCTGTGGATTCATAAGAGCCCCGCTGTCAAGGCCGGGCAGAAACAACCTGCTTCCCTCCATCCGCTTGATGCGACCGCGCAGTGTATCGCCGGGAAGTTCATTATTGGACACAAGCACGATGATCACATCATCGCCGACATTGAGTTTCTGATTGATCAACTCAACCGGCACCTCACCCGCCGTGCTTAGCTTCGAATCCAGAGCGCTGCCCGCGAAATACCCAATTGAGGTACAACCAGTCGTGCTGATAAGCGTGCTCACGATGAGGATGACTGATATCAGTTTACGAACCATGACCATGTAAAAGCTCCGTGCTTCAGACTATTGCGATTTTTGCCACAATACAACTCAAGTACCTGGTACTGTGAGGAGTACAAATAAGAAGTAAGCTGATATGGCTAACAATGAATCGACCATCAAGCCCAACCCAAGCCCAAGCGCCCTACCTCCGCTATGCATCTGGACGAGTGAAATAGTCTGAATGGAATTATATGGAATATCTTTAGTCGTTACGGACTGAGATGCTGATTCCTTGTCTACACAACGTACAGACAACTGGTACTTGTCTATTCGTGTGACCGGCCCCTGAACAATTTCTGAGGATTCGAGTTCGATCAGAACATCATCGCCAACGAATATCTCGGCACTGATTGAATCCAGCGGAACTGATTCCAGATCACCATGATTCGAATCATACTCCTTACCCAGCCCATACCCCATTAACGTGCATCCGACCGTGCTGACCAGAGTGCTCACGATGAGGACGATCGATATCAACTGACGTGTGATGGACATGTGAGATACCCCTTATCATGATCTGATAGTTATGACGTAAGCCAATGATGATACCACACCACCCATCAACGCCTCCCAGAGCTGGGACCCATGAGGAATGATAAAATATGAACTGCCACGAAATAAAATCATGGCAGTTCATTTTCTCAAAACGCAGATCACAGATTGTTGCAATCACTTCATCAATACAATCTTCCGTAACTGATTCGTCTCACCCGGCACGCTCATATGCACGAAAAACAGACCGCTTGATAAGTTGCTGCCATCAAAAGTGAACGAGTGATGCCCGGCTGAATGTTGTCCATTCGTCAGAACAACGACTTCACGACCAACGGTATTGAAAACGCTAACTCTTAGTTCTGAAGCTGTTGGCAGGACAACAGCAATTGTCGTTGTCGGGTTAAAGGGGTTGGGATATACATCTTCAAACACGAATTCAGACGGAAGATTCACAGTTTCGTGATCGTAATTCTCATCAATTGCGAATGCACTCTGATATCCCCAGGCGTCCCACTCGTTATCTTCGATGGAGCCCGTCGCTGCCACTATCTCGAAAGAAAACTCGTCCTGTCCCAAGACATCGTTGGGGTAATTTCCAGCTTTCAATCGGAAGGTGTATGTGCCGAGCGGAGCGGTCAGGGGAATCGCCTGACCAATTGCGATTGCCTCGATCACGGTGTTTGGTGTCATGGGAAAATCGTTGAACTGCCAGATTGGGCCGTAGACGTAACTGTTTGGAAGCACGGCCTCCGTCCATATGTCGACGAAATTTAGTGATGGCAGGTTGCTGACCAGAAGTGCATCGTACTCGAAGCTGCCTCCCTGCGGGATAATCAATGGATCAGGCGCTGTCAATGTCAACTCGATCAGTGGTTGCGTTTCCTCACTCTCTAAACGAATCAGCCATAAATCCGTAGATCCCTCACCATTAGCCCAGATTCTTCCTGTAATGATATAACCACCATCAGCAGTCGGTTGAATACTCCTACCCTCATCATCACCCTCCCCCCCGAGAGTTCTAGACCACAGCTCAATTCCATCAGCATCTGTTTTAATAAGCCATAGATCATCATAACCTGCGCCGAAGGATTTCGTTAATCCTGTGACGATATACCCACCGTCAGCAGTTTGTTGTACCCCATAGCCGCACTCACGGTCAGTTCCCCCGAAAGTTCTGGACCACACTAGAGTTCCATCAGAACTCGTCTTGATCAGCCACAAATCCGAGTATCCAGCCCCAAAGGATTCAGTGATTCCCGTGATGATATATCCACCGTCGGTGGTCTGTTGAACACTCATTCCTTGATCAATCTCAGTCCCCCCATAATTCTGAGACCAGACTTCATTGCCATCAGCATCAGTCTTTATCAGATAAACATCCGCCCAACCTGCACTGAAAGATTCGGTTTCTCCCGTGATGATATATCCGCCATCAGAAGTCTGTTGAACGCTGTAGCCTTTATCATACTCAGTCCCACCAAATGTCTGAGCCCAAACTTCGTTTCCATCAGCATCTGTCTTGATCAGGCATACATCATTATTGCCTGCTCCGAAGGATTCAGTGTGTCCCGTGATGATGAATCCACCATCAGCAGTTTGTTGAACACTATAGCCATTATCATTCTCAGTTCCCCCGAAGGTGTGGCTCCACAGTTCATTTCCGTCAGCATCTGTCTTGATCAGCCAGACATCCCGACCGCCTGCTCCGAAGGACCTTGTGGTTCCAGCAACTATATATCCGCCATCAGCAGTCACTTGAACGCATTCACCATTATCATGTTGAGCTCCTCCGAAAGTGTGATTCCACATTTCATTTCCATCAGCATCGGTCTTGATCAACCAGGCATCGCTATCATACTCGTCGAAAAATTCTGTGCCTCCCGTGACGATAAATCCGCCATCATCAGTCTGTTTAACATCAGAACCCCAATCTTCATAGGAACCACCGAAAGTTTTTGTCCACAGCGTATCCGGGACCTGAGCCAGGGATGGAACAGCGACAAACGTCAGAGCAGTCAACAGATAAAGAAAAGTAGTCTTGAAACTCATTTCTCGTTCCCCTTTTGAGTTGTGCACCGGAATCACGGCATGTGTGAATTATTATCTTGTGTCTTCAGTTCAGTGATATATAGAGAGTAAGGTAGTATCATCAACCGATCAATATAGTTCGTTATTGCAATAAGGACTAAGGACTAATGGCAAATGAATATCTGATTCAAGTGCTTTGATGGCAGTAAGCATCAGCTTTCCCACCACCAGTCTCCCGGAGCGGCGGGAACCTGAAAAACTCATACGTCGTAAGCAAACCAAAGCATGCGTATGAGATCCGCCTGTTGTTGGGAGAGGGAGACGACGAGATATGCCCCCGTTGGCTCGTCCAACGGGGTGTTATTGGGTTGACACAGTACAGAAACCTAGCATTCCCATGTTGGAAGAGCCAACAGGGGCATTAGCCAACATGGGCATGATCTCGCCCGAGAACTTGTCCACGCCCGATCCATGTTGTATTCTTGCGCATCGTTAGCACAGGCGAACAATCGGTTCGATGAAACCAGGGAAACATGTTTCAATCCCAATCCCTGACTTCCATCCGCGTTTGCAAGCAAACACGGGCCTGTGAAAAACACACGAACAAAAATCGTTCTACCATAGAACAGTTCAACAATCATCGCCCTGTGGCAAACCAAATTCTGGAGGGGAAACGCGGATGATTCACATTGAAAACCTGAAGAAGTATTACGGGAAGTTCCCCGCGGTGGATGACATCAGCTTCGATGTCGCGCGCGGTGAGATTCTCGGCTTCCTCGGGCCAAACGGCGCCGGTAAATCGACCACCATGAAGGTGATCACCGGCTACTATCCGCCCAATGCTGGAAAGATTACCATCGATGGGCACGACGTGACCGAGGAGTCACTCGTCACACGTGAAATGATCGGCTATCTGCCGGAAACCACACCCCTGTACCTCGACCTAACCGTGTACGAATACCTCAAACACGTGGCCGAAGTACGACGCATCCCGAAAGATCTGCAAAAGCAGCGGATCAAGAAGATGGTTGAAGTTACTGGTCTGACTGACCGTCTCGACCAAACCATCGGGAAGCTGTCGAAGGGATATCGGCAACGTGTCGGCCTCGCGCAGGCAATGTTGCACGAGCCGAAAGTCCTCGTCCTTGACGAACCGACCATCGGTCTCGACCCGAACCAGATCGTGGAAATCCGCGAATTGATCAGGACCATCGGGAAGGAACGGACCGTCATTCTGTCCACGCACATTCTGCCGGAAGTGCAGGCAACCTGTGACCGTGTTGTGATCATCCACGAAGGCAAGATCGTTGCTGATGGTACCCCTGATGAGCTGCAGCACCGCTTCCAGGGCAAGCCAGTCATCTACCTCGATGTGCACGGTGATGGAGCCGGCGACATTGAAAAGATCAGTGCGCTGCATGGCGTCGAGACGGTCGAGCAGCTCGAAGATCCAGAACCGAACGTCGTCAGCCTGCAAATCTCAACCGAGCCCGGCACCGACCCGCGCAGCGACATCTTCCGCCTGTGCGTGACCGAAGGCTGGACCTTGCTCGGCATGAACCGTAAGGTGGAATCGTTGGAAAATATCTTCCGTTCATTGACGCAAACCGATGCAGCGGCCGAGTTGGCCGGGGAGGCTGCGGCATGAGCTGGAGCGTCGTTACAGCTATCTACCGCCGCGAAATGCGATCCTATTTCGCAAGCCCCGCGGCATATATCGTCCTCGCCGTTTTTCTGCTGATTACCGGCTGGTTCTTCACACTGAATCTGTTCAAGGAAAACCTGGCGCACATGCGCAGCATCTTCGACATCCTGCCGTTCCTGCTCGTCGTCTTCGCACCTGCGATCAGCATGCGTCTGATCAGTGAAGAACGAAAGAGTGGCACACTCGAGCTGCTGGTCACCATGCCGGTGCGTGACTTTGATGTTGTCTTCGGCAAATTCCTCGCGGCACTGAGCCTGTACGCTGTTGCGTTAATCTTCACCTTCTTCTACCCGTTCACCATCAGCACACTCGGTGACGCGCAGATGGGTGGGATTGTCGCAGGCTACATCGGCCTGTTCCTGCTCGGTGGGTCATACCTCGCGATTGGCATCCTCGGATCGGCAATGACAGAAAGCCAGATCATCGCATTCATCCTCAGCTTCGCACTGAGTGCTGTGCTGGCGATCCTGGTCTTCGCAGCCTTCGTGATTCCACCGCCGGTTGCGGACGTGATCCAGTACCTGAGCTCAACGTACCACTTCCAGAACATTGCACGTGGTGTGGTTGACAGCCGGGATGTAATCTATTTCCTCAGTCTAATCTTCCTTTCGCTGCTCCTCGCGTCACGCGCGATGAACCAGCGGAAGTTCCTGTAGGGGAGGACGAATCAGTGAAAGCATCCAAGATTCAAACCACGGTCGGCATTTTGCTCGTGGTGGTGATCCTCGTCCTCATCAACATGATCGCAAACACACGATTCATGCGACTTGACCTGACCGAGGACAAGCTGTTCAGTATCTCCGACGCTTCAAAGGATGTCGTCGAAAATCTGGACGAACCGTTGACCGTCAAGGTCTTCGCAAGCAAAAACCTGTCGCCGCAACTGAACGACAGCAAACGTTTCCTCAACGATCTGTTAGCCGGATACCGGGCGTACGGCGGCGGCAATTTCCGCTACGAATTCATCGATCCGGGCAGTGACGAAGAGCTCGAAGCTGAAGCGCAGAACTACCGCATTCCGCCGTTCCAGGAGAATGTGTGGGAGAAGGACGAGCTGCAGTTGAAGAAGGTCTATCTCGGCGCGGTGTTCCTGTACAACGACAAGCAGGAAACCATTCCGACGCTTCAGGGTTCGGCCGGTCTCGAGTACAACATCACCTCGCTGATCAAGCGGCTTACAAATCAGCAGTCATATACCGTCGGCTTCCTGCAAGGACACGGTGAGCCTGATCCAGAACAGCAGATGCAGCAACCGGGAATGACCGCTGGCAGCACCAGCATGGCGCAGGTGAGCAACGTTCTTAAGAGCAACTACGCAGTCGAAAAGGTCAACCTCGCTGAAACAGACATTGTCCCTGTCAACATTGACGTGCTGATGATCGTCGGCCCAACTGCTGAGATTCCCGAGCCAGAACGATTGAAGATTGATCAGTACATCATGAACGGTGGCGAAGTCGGTTGGCTAATTTCGCCAATCAACGCTGACTTGCAAAACGGCACCGCCAACACGATCCCGCTCGGTTTCGACCAGTGGACTACCAACTACGGTTTCCGCGTCAACAGCAATCTGGTCGCGGACGCGAACTCGTCCATGATCAACGTGCAGGAACGCCGTGGTTTCTTCACCATCCAGAACACGATCAAATACCCCTTCTTCCCGAGTGTGAACACATTCAACGAAGACGCGGTCATCGTCGAAAACATCGACATGGTCAGCCTGTTCTTCGCATCCAGCATTGACACGACCTTTGCAGCTCAGCACAACATCAACCTGACCCCGGTCATGTATTCGGGTGAACGGACGATGGTTCAGGCGGGCAGCTTCAGCATCAACGCGACCCAGGAATGGGGCGAAGACATGTTCGACCGCGAACACGTCGTCCTCGGTGCAATGCTCGAAGGCCCTTTCAAGTCGAGCTTTTCCGGGATAACCGAGGGTGGAGAAACTATTGATATCGTCGGTCAGAGTCAGACAGCGCCGATCGACACTCGAATGTTTGTAATCGGTGACGGTCGTTTCTTGCAGGATGGCTACCTGTCCAATCCGGCAAACGTTTACCTGCTGCTGAACGCTGTCGACTGGCTGGTGGGTGACACCGACCTGATCGCGTTGCGCGGACGTGAATTCACAATGCGCACGCTCAAGGATATCAGCACCACACAGAAGCAGGTCTGGAAATATATCAACTGGTTCGCGCCACCATTGCTCGCCATCATCTTGGGATTGGTCTATTGGCAGGTGCGCCGTAACCGCCGTTACGCGGAGGAGTTGAGCTGATGAAAATGAAACAACTGCTCATCCTCGTCGGAGTTGTGGCTGTACTGTGGGTCGTCTTTGTTCTGATGGACCGATCCAGCATTCCGACTGCCGAGGAAAACTACCTGGTCGAAGTCGACACCACTGAAGTCACCGAACTCGAGATCATGCGCGGTGGGTCTACTATTACGCTGACCCGTCGCGATGATGGTTCGTGGTTCATCACAAATCCCGTCGAGTATCGCGCAAACCGCCGCTACATGAGCCAGCTACTGGAAAAGCTGGAGGGTATGCGCATCGAATCCGAAGTCACCAGCAAGCAAGATCGCTGGGCGGAATTTGAGGTGGATACGGCAGGCGTAGCTTTGACCGTGCGTCAGGGCAATCAGGAAGATCGGGTCGTGTTCGGCAAGGCTGCCGAGTCGTACCAGCAGAGCTATGCCCGTTATGCTGACCAGACGAGCGTGTACCTGATTAACGGTACTTACAGCATGCAGTTGAGCCGGACGGTCGATAACTGGCGCGACAAGGAGATGTTCCAGTACGAAGAGCGCAACATCGTCGGTATCAAAACTGATGACTGGTCGCTGGCCTTCAACGGTAGCGAGTGGTCACTGACTGCTGACGGTGCTGATGTGCCTGTTGATCCAAGCGCCGCTTCACGCATTCAGTCTCAGATCGCACGCATGCGCACTTCCGGCTTCCCAACTGCTGAAGAACTGGCAGGCGCAGATTTCTCGGCAGATCCGGCGAACACCGTCAAGGTCAGCATCGATAACGGCGACATGATCGATGTCCGGTTTTACACCGATTCTGAGAATGAACGCCGCTACCTGGTCAAGATGGGCGATGACGACACCGTCTACACCCTCTACGAGGGCATCTACAACCAGATCTTCGTCAGCGTTGACGATCTTACGTTCAAAGAAAACCCTGAAGCAGCTCCGGTTGGCTGATTCTTAATCCTTTGATATCTACATGTATGAAAACCCCCGATCCACATTGATCGGGGGTTTCTTCTTCCTTGGACAATGAGGAAGGAACAACAGCATTACCTGCTGCTAGTTGTTGTCGGTTTCTGCTTCCGCTTCCGCTTCCGCATCCGGCACGAGGTTCAATGAGGCTGAATTCACGCAGTACCGTTGGCCTGTTGGCTCAGGACCGTCATCGAACACATGCCCCAAGTGTGCGTTGCAGCCGGAGCAATGCACTTCCGTACGCACCATATACAGCTTCCGATCCTCGGAATAACCGACATTCTCGCCTATCGCTGGTTGCGTGAAGCTGGGCCAGCCACTACCACTCTCATACTTGTCTTCGGAACGAAACAGCTTGGCCTCACACGCTACACAATGATATGTACCCGGGATCTTCGTATCCCAGTACTTGCCGGAGAACGCGGCTTCAGTGCCCTCCTCGAAGCACACGTAGTATTGCTCAGGCGTCAGCTTGTCCTTCATCTGTGAGGAGTGGTCTTTGTCAGTCACAACAGCCATCTCGGGTGCTTCCTGGGCAAAAGGAGAATCAATCATGCACGTAACCAAAATTGGCGAGAACGCCATCGCACAGAAGATTATGAACAGGAAACGTCGCCACAGACGTCCCCAAACTTCGCCGTGCTCGTCATGAAACATGAGGGTCGAATTCATAGCCACCTCGCTTGCAAAACGTGAGCAGTGCATATAGAACAGCAGCGTTAGGAAGATCTAACTATTATACGGTTGGCTGTGGTATAGGGTTTCATCGGTGGAATACTGGTACTCTCTGCATTTGCAATATGGGAACACAACCTTTTCAATGTCAACATGTTCCACGGATTATTATTGCTCTTACTGCTGAATATGAACCAATTTCGCATTTTCAGTTTAAACCACATATCCAGAGTATTATCCCAAAATGATCGAACAGTTTGCCTCACCCATCTGGTAGCGCAGAATATGCCAAGAGTCATGTCACCCTAATGTTATCATATTCTTAGCGTATCTCGGACGTTTTGATAATTGCGAGTTATGAGATGTTGTGAATCCGTTCACGCAGAGGCTTGTCCATCCTACGCTTCTCAGCTATATTCCGGCTCCGGCAGATTGCTGCCGTTTTTCATTTCATGAGTTACAGGCATACCCATGAACCAACAACGCATTGTCGTTTATCCCGGCACGTTCGATCCGATTACCAACGGTCATCTGGACATCCTAAGACGTGGATGCGACTTGTTTGACAGGATCGTTATTTGCATCGCCGAAAATCCCGAAAAAGATCACATGTTCTCTCTCGACGAACGCAAGGTGATGATCGAGGAAGCGCTTACGGAAAAGGGATTGAACGGAACCGTCAGCGTAGAAACCTTCGACGGGCTAATCGTTGATTATGCACAAGAAATGGGTGCAATAGCCCTGATTCGTGGCTTACGAGCGGTGTCGGACTTTGAGTTTGAGTTCCAAATGGCATTGATGAATCGTCACCTGAACAGCAAGCTGCACACGGTCTATCTGATGCCGAAAGACGAGTACACATACCTCAGCAGCTCAATCATCAAAAACATCGCCCAACATGGGGGTGACATTAAACGCTTTGTCCCGTCAGGAGTACTTCAACGCCTGGTGGAGAGATACCAAACCGAGGGAGAGTAGAACAAAGATGGACCCGATTACACGCATCATTGAACGAGCTAAACAGCACCCGCGGACCATTGTCCTCCCGGAAGGAAACGATCCTCGCAGCTGGACTGCAGCACGTCAACTCGCAGACGAAGCAATCGCAGTTCCAATCCTACTTGGTAACGATGCTGAGTGTGAAGCCGCCATGAATGATGCCGGTGTCAGCAATGTCGCCGGAATCACGATGATCAACCCGGAATCATCCAGCAAACGTGAAGAGTACGCAGCCAAATTTACCGAGATTCGCGCGCACAAGGGCTTAACTATCGAGCAGGCCCGCGAAGCGATGAAAGATGTGCTCTACTACGGTGCGATGATGGTACGCATGGGCGATGCCGACGGCGGGGTTACTGGCGCAGCCCACACGACCGGTGACGTCATGCGAGCCGCGATCCAAGCCATCGGCATGGCGCCGGGAATCTCCATCGTGTCTTCCATATTCCTGATGGTTCTGCCAGATGGCCGTGTGTTCAGCTTCGGCGACTGCGCCATAGTGCCAGAACCAGATGTTGAACAGCTCGCGTCCATCGCCGTCGCATCTGCAAGTACCCACAAAGCCCTGACCGACACGACGCCGGTCATTGGAATGCTTTCATTCTCCACCAAGGGCAGCGCTGGCCATCCGCTGGTTGATAAAGTCGTTGAAGCAACAGGCATCGCTCAACGGCAAGCACCCAATCTCGCGATTGATGGCGAGCTGCAGCTTGATGCTGCGATCCTTGAGACCGTCGGCAAAAAGAAGGCACCCGGCAGCCCGGTCGCGGGACACGCAAACGTGCTCATATTCCCCGACCTGAACGCCGGAAACATTGGCTACAAGCTGACCCAGCGCCTGGCAAACTCGCAAGCCATCGGTCCAATTGTGCAGGGTCTTGCTAAACCATTCTACGACCTCAGCCGCGGATGTAGCGCGGAGGATATCGTTAAACTCAGCGCCATTTGCAGCGTTGTCGCCTCGAGTCAGGAGTGATCATGAGTCGTACCCTAGCAAACCGAACAGCCGCGCTGTCCGAATCGAAAACACTGGTCATTACTGCCACCGCAAACCGCATGCGGGCGGAAGGCGTTGATGTCATCAATCTGTCCGTTGGTGAACCTGACTTCAATACACCAGATCCAATCAAGGTCGCGGGACACGCTGCGATTGACAGCAACTTCACGCGCTATACCGCCGCGCCCGGAGTTCTGCCGCTGCGTCAGGCGATTGCGGACAAACTGCTCCGTGACAACAACCTGACTTATGAGCCAACACAGATTGTCGTCACATCCGGGGCAAAGCATGCTTTAACCGGCAGCCTGCTGGCTACCGTGAACCCGGGCGATGAAGTCCTGTTCCCCGTTCCCGGCTGGCTCAGCTACCCGGAGATGATCCGCATCGCTGAAGGCGAACCCGTCCCGTATCATTGCAAGGAAGAGGACAACTTCCGCCCTGACCTCGACGAACTGCGCTCTTTGATCACGTCGAAGACCAAAGCGATCATCGTGAACAACCCGAGCAATCCAACCGGTGCGGCGTATAGACCGGACGAGATCCGTGCGATCGGCGCGGTGCTGGCCGAACATGACCTCTGGGTAATCAGTGACGAGATCTACGAGAAGCTGCGTTACGATGGTGAAGAACATCTTAGCTTCGCGCAGGTGGACGGTCTGTACGACCAAACCGTGGTGATTAATGGTGTGTCGAAAGCGTTCGCAATGACCGGCTGGCGTATCGGCTATTTAGCCGCTGTGCCCGAACTTGTGAAGGCCGTCACCAAGTTGCAGTCGCAGATGACATCGTCCTGTTGCTCGATCAGCCAACGTGCGGCGACTGTAGCCATCCAGAACGGCGAAGACGAGACGATGAAGACAATGATCGCTGCATTTGCGAAACGGCGCGAAATGGTTGTTGCCGCGCTGAACCAGATGGATGGCGTTTCCTGTCCATCACCGGAAGGTGCGTTCTACGCCTTCCCGGACATCTCGGCCTTCCTCGGCAAATCAGCTAATGGTACACGCATCGACAATTCCATCGACATGTGCCAGTGGCTATTGGAAGAAAAGCACATCGCGCTGGTTCCGGGTGCCGCATTCGGCGCGGAAGGATTTATCCGGATCAGTTTCGCAGCGTCCGATGACGACCTCCGTACCGGCCTGCAACGACTCAAGGAAGGGTTGCAGGAATTGCAAGGGTAATCAGTAGTCTTCAGTTGTCAATAAACTCTAGCCCAACAGGTAGATTGTTGGGCTTTTTGTGCTTTGGAGCGTTATTAACTTGAGTGCTTACTTCAACATCACAATCTTCTGTGTTTTGATGAAACCTGGCGCTTCCATCTGAACGAAGTATACGCCTGACGAAACCGGCTGGCCAGAAGCACTGACACCGTTCCAAACTATCGAATGGTGGCCAGCTTGCATTGATTGATCGACAACAGTCGAGACGCGCTGCCCCAGTACGTTATAGATCGCGATCTTTGTGTCAGAAACTTCCGGTAGATCAAATGGAATTGTGACCGACGGGTTGAATGGGTTTGGATATGCATTGTGCAGTCTGAAGTAGGATGGAATCGACGTGAGTCGAACAGAACTTGCATCGTCGCCATAAAGAGTTCTCTCCAACGTGTCAATTCGTGAACGTACTTCGCCGATCTCATAGGCAATGTCTCGCCAGGCAGCAATGTTTGTTGTATCTTCTTCAGATTCAAGAAGATTCAGCTCCAACAGGTTTGTGTATTCAACATCCATGAGCGCGTTTACAGAGTCTACCAAGTTGCCGCTAGACTCTGCCAGGTCCGTGAACCATGACCGAGCGCCATCGAAATCTCCACTCAATCGCCGCACATTACCGATGACCAGATCTCGCCTGAACTCGAATCCCTCTTCAGATTCTAAGGGTTGGATTCCAAGCAGTTCGTCTTCGATTTCCGCGACTGACAATCCAAGATGTCGTTCAGATCTCGCCAAGCCCGATAAGGCAGATGAATAGCCATCATTGCACAGTTGCTGGAAGATTGTGCGTGCTTCCGAGTAGTCGCTGCTATCCATCAACGAATGAGCCAGCCGGAACAAGTCCTCTGGGGTGGGATCTGCATCTTGTATGAACGCCCAATATCGATCTGTACTACTATGTGGTGTTGTAGCGAGACCAGATCCTATGTTAATATTCAGTGTACCCGGATTTGGACCTACATGGGTATGGTTTCGGAGTTGTTGTTCACTCAGCAATGGAACTAAGCCACGCACTCGGCCGGTTGCCCAGTATACTTCTTCTGTGCTGAGAGTAAACGTACCGCCTCCATACCACGCAAAGAGGCTATGTTCATCGTCATCGCCATCATTCCAACTGTCAACGATGTCCATATTGGTATTATCTAGGTTCAACGCTCCGGAACTCATAACACGGATCTCTGAATTACTGAGTTTGCCTGACGAAGTCGAAACCTCTCTTCCGTTCAAAGCGTTGTTCGCGATCAGATTATTGGTAACGCTGATTCCCGGTAACGCAGAAGAAGAGTTTAGCGACAAACCAGGTCCGCCATTTTCATAAATCTCCATGTCCTCAAACGTCAGGATGGATGATGATTCCAATGTTACCGCTGCATACGGAACTTGCAATGTCGCGTCTTGTGCGCAATAACGAATCACATTATTCGCTCCGGAATTGGAAAGATCATCAAGACGTAGAGAGCCTACGGAAACAGCTTTAATACCTGCACGTCCGATTCTCTGAATCAAGCAATCTTGTATCTCAAGTACATCCACCCCTAATGCGTGAATGGCAGAGTTGGAGATGTTCTCAATCGTACAGGAGGTGATCGTGTAGTCAACACCTGCTGTCTGTACTTCCGAGAAAGCATCGATGCCGTAATCGCAATCATGTATGTGGCAATTCGATAGGTAAGCACCTAAGCTACTTGTCAACACAATTCCTCGAATACAATCCTTAATCTCGACCTTGTCGACGAATGCCGCTGTATTGCCTGCCTTAACACCAACTTCAGCATTTTGAATCAACACGCGATTAAGTGACAAGTTTCCACTACTGGTCGTGGTTATTCCTGACCACTCCATCCTGCTATCTCCATCAGAAGCTCCAAAATATACAGGATCATCTTCAGTGCCCTCGATGTCAAGAACTCCTGATCCGTTTACGTGGATACCATAGCCATCATCGAATAGTATTGCTGTTGGAAACTGATTGCCAATCTGTAGCAAATCTCCAGTTCCTACGAATACATCTCCTTTGAACTCGATCTTTCCAGTTAACTCTACTGTACCGCTAATGAATATTTCACCAGGTACACCATCAGTGTCAACGATTTTTGGTCCGTCAAGATCAAAATCTAATATGCCGTTGCTTAATTCGACCATGGTTGGTTTTGGGGTACGTTTCAGTAATATTGCCTGGCCAGGATAGATATTACAGGTTAGTTTCACGTACCCCGGATCACCTTGTGCAGGATTTCCGACGATATCACTTACAGCTGGAAAGTTGTCTTCGTTGTCACTTCGCCAAACGAGATCATAATCATGAGTAGCAGGATTGGACTGTAAGAACACCAATTTTGGTTGATCCATATCTGGATCATCACTGAAAACTGCGTCGGAGGCAATATCGTTTCCATTGTCATACTCGTTGTTTCGCATATTTACGATTAAATAGTATTCTGCATCTGGATTACCATCTGGATCATCAAACATACCAACATACATTGAACTGAACCAGTCATTATCGATGTCTGATGTTTCATACTCATTTTCTACCCTGCGAAGCGCGAATATGGCACCAAGCTCTGCGTTGTTCGTGAGAGTGTCTTCGATGCAGTGATGCCAAATGTTATTATATGCTGCACCACCTTCAGGTACAAACTCATGAGCCTGATCAATCCAGAGGTGGA
>CAZKGR010000012.1:0-89098 GCA_964552465.1 uncultured bacterium | reverse complement strand
TGTTAGGATTTCCATCAGTGGCGTCGAACACACAGGATTGATCGCTACAATATCTTCCGCGAGTACCGTCGCTCGACTGCGAACACGATTTCTTCGGATGGTGAACGCTTTGGCCTTGGACTCATGACTGACCTCCTTGGGTTCAATCTAAGACCAAAACCACAACTAACTAAACTGCACTCCGTGTCTGAAATACTCTGACGTCAGACAGTAGATTCGCTCAAATCTGACGTGATTCACTACTCATTGGTGAAAGTGAAGGCTTTCAGCCAGATATGGATCGTTGACCGGGAGCGCCGGTACTTTCTTGAATGAACGAAGCACTGTGAAAATGAACAACCCGGCTACGCCTACAATAATCCCTGCATCGAGCAGGATGTACCAGCTGACATGTGAACTTTCACGTGCCGGTAAAATCATCAGATACAGGTCCAACCAGCGTCCGAGGAGAACGACCAGGGAAATCCTGACCATTGTCACCGGATTGCGTTTCGCCTTTCTCGGCAGGAGAAGAAGGAATGGCACGCCCCAGTTCAGGAGCATGTTGACCAGGAACAGAACTCCCCAGGTTCCCTCCAGGCGTGGTATGAAATAGACTGTTTCTTCCGGAATATTTGCGTACCAGATCAGCATGTACTGGCAGAACCATGTGTACCACCAGAAGACGGTGAAGCCCATCAGCAACTTGCCGAGATCATGAAGGTGATCGGCAGTGATCTCTTTCTCAAGAATTCCCTGACGTTGCAGCCATACGATCAGAACGATCAATGCTGCCAGCCCACCAGCGAACAGACCCGCAAAGTTGTATACACCGAATATGGTACTGTACCAGAATGGTTCCAGGGACATGACCCAGTCGAAACTCGCCAGCCAGAAGGTGATAGAGAAGAGGATAATGAATATGGCCGACAGTTTGACGTTGTTGTGATAGTGCTTCTCGTCACCGTCAGAATCCTGCTGCCGTGAGTTCTTGATGATCGCGTAGGTGAAGACAAGCCAGATCAGGATGTAGAACCCAGCCCGTGTCATCAGGAACGGCAGGTCCAGCCACATTCCCTTGAACCCGGTCAATTCCACTGCACTGTGCCATGGATATGTAGAAGGGTGAATGAGCAGGATCAGGATAATCCCTATTGCACCGACGGGTACCGCAGAAGACATCGCCTCGGCAATTCGCCGGATTACCACTCCCCAACTGGCGCTGGTTGCATACTGAATTGCCACCAGGAAAATGCCGAACAGGCCGAGTGTAACTAAGGCGTATGACCCGAGCAACAAGTTCAACCAGACGCGTTCAGCTTCGAAGAACAAGCCAATCACAGCTGTCGCCAGCCCGACCCCTATCATTATCAAGAGGTGGCGTCGAGTACCCCCCGGCGGGAAATTCTGAATAGCATTCTGGCTAGTCATCGCGTCGCCTCACTTTTTTGCGACGCATCAGCCTGCATCTGCCGAACATAGCTTATGACATTCCACCTGTCAATCCGGGTAATCTGGGTGGCATACGCTGGCATATTTCCTTTTCCGTATGTCAGGACGTGGTACATCTCGCCGTCACTCATGTTCAGCGAGCTCTCCGCAGTGAATGCGGGCGGGGGCGGGAAGCCTTTTTGCGCTACCAGACCGTCTCCGGCGCCAGTCGGACCGTGGCACGGGAGGCAGAAGCGCCTGTATATCACTTGTCCTCGATCCAGGGCTGCCAAGTCTGAGCCATCGACAGGGCTTACGAGTTCCAATCCGGCGAGTGCAGCGCTCTCGACGGTTGCTTCGTACCCGTCGGGCATGTATCCACGTGCGGTCGTACCCGGTACTGGATCTGTCAACACACGGCCATGGGGAAGTATATCCGATTTCGCGTATGGTTCGGCTGATACGGCTGTATACATCTCCGGCACATAGAGCAGATTTTTACGCGAACGGTTCTCCTTTATCGACCAGTTGAATCCGATCGAAAGAAGTAGCGCCAGTAGAAGTGCGATATTCAATGCAATCCGTTTCATCAGTCGTGCACCTCCTCATGACGCTCTTCGACTTCAATAGCATTGTGTTGCCTGAACATCATGCTGACCTGTTCCACATCGAACGCCGCATCATCCACCTCTAGAACCAGAGCGAAATGGTCACTGGTCACTCGTGGCGATGGGTGGTGAGCTTTTTTCCACGGCAATAGCTTGTCATACATGAAGAAGAGAAGCACAGTACCCACTCCGGCGAATAGCACCATCACCTCAAACGTAACCGGAACAAAGGCTGGCAACGATTCCCACGGCTTGCCGCCAACGTTGATCGGCCAGTTAATCCAAGTGGTCCAATATTCAAACCAGACTTTGAATGCTGCTCCGAACAGTCCGAAATAGAACGCTGCCCACGGCAGACGCGAAGGCGCAATCCCCATCGCTTTGTCCAATCCATGGACTGCGTAGGGTGCGTAAACGTCGAGGATCTTGTGACCCTTCTGACGCGAAGAATCAGTTACGCTCAGGATATCTTTTTCAGTCTCGAAGGTGCCGATCAACACGCGCCTGTTCATTTGGCACCTCCAGCCTGTTGGCGACCATACCCGAGTACACCCTTGATTTCGCTCATGGATATTACCGGCAGGAAGCGGATGAACAGCATGAACAGAGTGAAGAACAGTCCGAAGCTGCCGACGAGTATCCCTATCTCGATGATGGTCGGTTTGAACATCGTCCAGCTCGAGGGAAGGAAATCGCGATGCAGGGAGGTGACAATCAGCACGAATCTCTCGAACCACATCCCCACATTCACCAGCAGCGAAATGATGAAAACAAAAGCAAGGTTCGATCTGACGCCCTTGAACCACAGCAACTGAGGCACACCAACATTGCAGCCGACCATTGTCCAGTAAGCCCAGGCATACGGCCCAATCGCTCGATTGATGAACACGAACTGCTCGTATTGCACGCCTGAGTACAACGCGGTAAGGAATTCCGTGGCGTAGGCCAGACCAACCATCCCGCCGGTTGCAATGACCAACTTTGACATGCTGTTGATGTGTCCCATGGTGATGTAATGCTCGAGACGCATAGTCTTGCGGGCGATAATCATCAGAGTCAGCACCATTGACATACCACTGAAGATTGCACCGGCCACGAAGTATGGCGGGAATATGGTGGTATGCCAGCCCGGAATCACCGACGTCGCGAAATCCATGCTGACGATCGTGTGCACCGAAATCACCAACGGTGTCGCCAGCCCGGCGAGAATCAGGTATAGAACCTCATACCTGTGCCACACCCTGAATGAAGCACTCCAACCAACCGACAGGATCGTGAAGATGGCCTTGCGAATCCCTTTCTTGGCGCGATCACGTATCGTTGCCAGATCCGGAACCATTCCCACGTACCAGAAGAGGAGCGAGATGGTGAAGTAGGTAGCGATGGCAAAAAAATCCCAGACCAGTGGGGAACGGAAATTCACCCACAGCGGTCCGCGCAGATTCGGATACGGTAGTATCCAGAAGAAAAGCCACGGTCGTCCCATGTGGATGACCGGGAATATGCCCGCGCAGATCACAGCGAAAATGGTCATTGCTTCTGCGGAACGATTAACGGCTGTCCGCCATTTCTGTCGCAGCAGAAATAGAACGGCCGAGATCAGAGTACCAGCGTGTCCGATACCGATCCAGAAGACGAAGTTGGTGATATCAAACGCCCAGCCAACAGTGTTGTTCAAACCCCAGGTGCCAATACCGGTCGCAATCATGTAACTGGCAGAAGCTATCCCCACACACAGAAGTGAGAATGAGAACAGGAAAGTAAACCACCACAGACCCGTTGGTTTTGACTCCAATGCGCTGGTTATGTCATTGGTGACATCAATCGGACCCTTGTTGTCCAGGACGAGTGGTTTGCGAAGCGTCGAATACACATCAGCCATGGTAGCCTCCTCCCGACGCATCCCTGTTTCGCACAAGGCTCAGGTAACTGACTGAGGGTCGCACATTGATTTCTTCGAGCACACGGTAGGCCCGGGGACAGTGCATCAATTTCGAAACCTCACTCTCGGGATCATTTGAATCGCCGAAGACGATTGCTCCTGCCGGACAGGTTTGCTGGCACGCTGGCTGAATATCTCCATCCTTGAGCGGCTCACCCCTTCCCTTGGCGTTGATCTTTGCCTCTTGAATTCGGTGGACGCACAATGAACACTTCTCCATGATTCCGCGAGACCTGACCGTCACATTCGGATTCAGCATCAGATTCTGCGAATCATCATCGCGCTTATAATCGAAAAAGTTGAACCGGCGTGTTTTGTACGGGCAATTGTTCGAGCAGTAGCGGGTTCCGACACACCTGTTGTAGATCTGCTGGTTCAGCCCTTCGCTGCTGTGAACAGTCGCCAATACCGGACAGACAGTCTCACATGGCGCGTTATCGCAATGCTGGCAGAACATCGGTTGATGTACGACATCAACGTCATCTCCTTGCGGAAGCGACTGGTGCGGACCTGCGTAATAGCGGTCAATTCGCATCCAGTGCATGATCCGTCCGCGACTGACCTCATCCTTGCCAACTACCGGGATGTTGTTCTCGACCTGACATGCGACCACGCATGACGAGCAACCGGTACATTTGTTAAGATCAACCGCCATCGCCCAGTGGTAACCCTCGTACGGGTGGTCATCAGGCCAGAGCTGAGCGTCTGGGTGATGCGGAGTGTGAATTCCGGATGATGGGTCGTGCTGATAATCCGGAAGCGTTGTTTCCATGATGATCGCACGCACGCCAGCCCCGGGAGGTCGCAGCTTTTCCGGAACGGAGATGAAATCGTAGCGCTGCGTTGTTGCGATATAGTGCTTGCGGCCGGTTGGGGTCAGTATTACGCCGGACCGGGTGAATGCCAGACCGTTATCGTCCAGAGACATCAACGGTGCGACATTGGTGCCGATCAGACCGTTATCACCAACAGTTGGCTTGCCCTGTATCCACTCAGGTCCGATGTCGCCGAATCGGGCGCTTCCAGATTGACCATATCCAAACGCTACCGCCACCACCTGGTTATGCTGTCCCGGCTGGATGAAGGCTGGCAGGTCAATTGATTTGCTGCCCGTGTTCAGGTTGACAACATCACCTTCTTCAACACCCAACCGTTCGGCGGCATCAGGCGAAAGGCTGGCATAGTTATCCCAGACCACCTTGCTTATCGGATCGGGCAGCTCATGCAAGAATGGGTTGTTACCGTGCTCTCCATTCAACATGGATGAGCTGGCGATAACTTGCAACTCGAACCCGTTTTCGACAGCGCGTGGTTCAGCCGTCGGCGCCTTAACCGCGTTCCTGTTGAATGCGGACACTTGACGCGGATTCATCGTGACAGCGCTAACTCCGTCATGGAGCGTCACATTCCAGAACTTATCGAAGGACGAGTGTGCAGACTGGTGCGGGAAAATCTGTTCGCGCCAGCCACTGCGGATTGCGTCGTACGCCTTGTTCGCCTGGCCTGACCAGCTGGCCAGACTCTCAATCGCGTGCCTCTGATTACCAAGCTGCTGGATGGCTGGTTGTCCAAGGCTGAACAGGCCGTTGACCGGCTCATAGTCATTCCAGGCTTCCAGGAAATGTGGCTCAGGACAGACAAAGCCAGCCAGTTCGGATGTTTCATCCGGATGGCTTCCAACACTGACAACCAAAGCCGTGTTTTTCAATCCGTCGGCAATAACATCGCCGTTCGGCAGGTCATAGACCGGGTTTACACCGAGCAGCACGAGTGCGTCAATCGACTTCGACTCGAGTTCGTCTGACATTTTCAACAGATCCCGATCGCTTCCCTGACATTGGAGGGAAGGGTTATCGAGGTGAATTGTTGAACCGTAGTTGCCACACAGATGATTTATGTAGTTGCACAGGGTTTGCACGTTGACATCTTGACTGCCCGTGATGACTAAACTTTGTCCCCTGCCCTGCCATAGCTTTCCGGCCAACTCTTCGAGTAGATGAATATCAACCGGTAGCGTACCACCCTGATGACGGTAGTGTTCTCCTGCGTATTCTGCGACGAGCGATGCCAGTTTAGAAACCACAGCTCCGGTTTCAGCGGGTTTGATGCGTACCCGTTTATCGGCACGACTGCCCGTCAAAGACAACCGGCCCTCGAATTGAGTGTGGTGTGAGTAGTTGTGCGCGCCGTTCTCGAGCGAGCGTCCGGATGTGTAGGCTTTTGTGAACTCAACCGGTGAAATCCAGGTCGCGAGAAAGTCAGCGTCGAAACTGACGATGTTCTTTGCTTTGGCAAAGTCGCAATGCGGCATTGCCCGCGTTTGATGCGTCAGTTCATGCGCATCGAGGATGGCTGAGCATGAGAGCGCATCATACATGACATGCTGCGTATCGTCAAACGTGCTCAGGAAATCGTCTATCGCCTTTTGCGTGGATGGACTGTTGATCGTGTGCGATAACACCCGGACCTTGCCGCCATTTGCGCGAATCTCGTTCAGCTTGGAGTTGATCCCGCTGTCAACATCTGCCCAGTTGGCAGCTGATCCGTTGATCTGCGGTCCCTGCAAACGTTTGCTGTCGTATACCCCAAGCAGACTGGCTTGCCCAACGGGACACAGTCCACCCTTTGAAATCGGGTGATCCGGGTTACCCTCGATCTTCACCGGGCGACCGTCGCGGTTACTGACCAGAATACCGCATCTCGCGCTGCATGCCGCACACGTTGAGGCGTAGGTGTAGCCCCGTCCGGGAATGACTTCTTCCGGTTGGTTCATGTACGGAACAGCGTTGTCCATCGGGGCGCGAGAGCAGCCTGCCACAATCGCAGATCCTGCTACGCTGAACCCGGCCAGTTTCAGAAAGGTTCGTCGATTCAGATTGTCCACCGGACTGTTCTCATCCGGAACAGGCTGGTCACCACCTGAATCAGGTTGAAGCTGCCCTTCCCGACCGGAAGTATCAAATGACTTCCAGTATTTCTTGTTCTCTTCCATGCGGTTCCAAGTGCCTATAGGTGACAAGCGACACAATCGGTCGAAGCGGAAACAGGTTTTCCGGCAACCCCGATTTCATTGACTTCACGATGACAGTTAACGCACCAACCCATGCGCAGAGTTTCCTCCTGCCGCATCCGCTCCATCGTTTCGACCGATCCGTGACACGTCTGGCACAGGACGCCAGCGTTCACATGTGGCCGATGATCGAAGTAGGCGAAATCCGGGAGGTGGTGAACTCGATTCCACTCGATGGGTGTCTGTTTCTTGTTTGGATCTGGATTCAGCTCAGCGTCCAACGCCATGGCGTCGTAGAGCTTTTGCAGCTCTGATGAAATAACCGGCTGCATCTCACGATTCTCTTCGGCTGCTTTCTTGTCTTCCGCTCGAAACGCGCCAAATGACGAAGTCACGAACGAATGACAGTTCATGCACACACTGGCAGCGGGGATACCCGCGTATCGACTTCGCTCAGCCCCGTAATGGCAATACTGACAGTCGATGAGCAGTTCGCCCGCGTGCAACCGATGTGAATATTCGATCGGCTGGTCAGGTTCGTAGAACTGATGGTTGGCCAGATATCGCATTGATCCCAGGTTCCAGCCCAGAGCGACCAGGCTGATAACGAGGCCAATCAGCAGGATATATGTTGTCGTTTCCCGGTTCATTTACTCCTCAGCAAGCGATTTCGGCGTTACGTCTCGCGTAATACCACCAGTTCACAGCAAGGCAGGTCGCGTAATAGATCGCGAAGCCATACAACGCATACTCGGGTTTACCAGCCTGGATTTGTGTCCCGAATATCTTTGGAATGATGAAAGCTCCGTAGGCCGCAACTGCGGAAGTCCAACCGAGGACCGGTCCCGCTTGAGCTGGCTTGAAAATGATCGGCACCATCCGGAAAGTCGATCCGTTACCAATCCCGGTAGTCGTGAACAGCAACAGGAAGAGAAGCAGGAACGGCATGAAGTAGACTTCCGGCGTCGGCGAGGTTCTGGCAGCGGTGACGAAGTACGCCACCCCGATTGCCGAACCGATCATGACGATGGTGTCCCAATGTGTGACCCGTGCTCCACCCAGCTTATCCGATATCCAGCCACCAAATGGACGAGCCAGCGAACCTACGAGCGGTCCCAGCCATGCATAAGCAAATGGGTTGGGGGCATTGGGATTGAGTGTTCCGTCCGGAAGAGATCCGAACACGTCTTGAATCAGTTTTGGAAATGCTGCCGAATAACCGATGAATGAGCCAAAGGTCATGATGTACAGCCAGGTCATCAGCCATGTATGCTTGTTTTTGAAGATTGCAAACTGGCCGCTGAGATTTTTTCGTACAGTTGTCGGCGACAGGTAACGTATCAGTGCTAGGGTAACAATGATCGTGATCGGGAGAACGACCCACATCGAAATCTCCCACCCGAGCAGCATGTACAGACCGATTCCCGCTCCAAACAGCCCGAGCATTTTCAGCCACAGAATCTTGCCGACAGCACCAATCGTAGATCCAAATGGATGTATAGGCAGATTGTTCATTCCGAACCATGCCATCAGGCTGAGGATGATCAGGACCGGAACCCAGACTGTACCGCAGTTTTGAATCCAAATCAGTGTGTCAGGATCACCGGGCACTGGAATTGGATCGCCGCCGAGCGCTCCGAATAGTCCCACGGTCATGACCAGCGGAAGCAGAACCTGCATAACGCTGACGCCGACATTTCCCAGCCCAGCGTTGATGCCCAGCGCAATACCCTGATTCTTCTTCGGGAAGAAGAAGCTGATGTTTGACATGGACGAAGCGAAATTCCCGCCGCCGAATCCTGAGAGGGCTGCGAGTACGGCAAAAGTTGAGAATGGTGTGTTGATATCGCGTAGCGCGATGCTGGCACCGACGGCCGGAATAATCAACAGCGCTGTCGTCACCGCAATCACGTTTCTTCCACCAGCTAGGGCGATGAAGAACGTGTTTGGGATTCTGAATGTTGCGCCTGCCAGCCCGGCGATTGCAGTCAAGGTGTATAACTGGCTTTTCTCAAATGGAAACCCGAGAGTCTGCATCTGGACGATAACAATCGACCAGTAGAGCCAGACAGCAAACGCACACAGCAAACAGGGAACAGATATCCAGAGATTCCGTTGCGAAACCTTGTGCCCAATCTTGCTCCAGAATGTCTGGTCTTCCGGTTCCCAACGATCAATTGGTTTCATCATCTCAATCACCGCCGTCTGTCATGTTCGTCACTGGTTACGTGTTACTCAGACTGTAATTCGCCACCATTTCCACGCATGTGCTCGATCGCGTCGCTGTGACGCGGTGCTTCCTTGCGAAGCATCTTCTGAATGACCGTATGCATCCAAGTCAGGCTGATGGCAGACAGGAGTGCAAAGAACATCCAGCAAGTCGTCCATATCCCCGTGGATTTCAGGAGATACCCGAAGATAATCGGCCCAAAGAAGCCACCTAGTCCACCCATTACACCGACCATACCGCCCACAACCCCGACATCATTCGGGAAGTAATCCGGGATATGCTTATAAACCGCTGCTTTACCGATTCCCATCATGAAACCGACAACAAAGACCAGCCCAGTAAAGACCCAGACGTTTGCCTGGAAAAAGATGTGAGTGACTCCTCTGGCGACGAGTTGTTTCTTCTGAACTTCGTCGCCGACCTTAACCACAGCTTCCTGGTATGATGAGCTGGTCGGAAGAATCAGAGTTCCAGATCTCCGGCGATCAGATTCATCCTCGGTGATCCCGTTCGGGATAAATGGGTAATGTGTTGTACCAACGACGACTTCGTCATCGGTAACTGCGGTGACTGTGCCTGCCCGTTTGGCCATCACTCCCTTGCCGGGGGACTCGATGTCCATCTTCGGAATGATGAGTAAAATGCAAGCGATGAGGCATGAACCGAGTACCAGGTACATGACCTGGCGCGCACCCCATTTATCTGACCAGTAGCCACCCAGCGCCCGGACGACTCCCGAGGGAAGACTGAAGATCGCTGCCATCAGCCCGGCGGTCGCAACCGACATCGTGTAAGCGTTTACGTAGTAGGGAATCAACCACTGTGCGAGGGCAACAAATCCGCCGAACACCAGGAAGTAGTAGAGACCGAATCGCCATACCCGGAGATGCTTCAGCGGTTCCATCCGATCAGAAAAACTGGTGATATGTGAACTATCCACCTTCTTGGAATGTGTCAGAAAGAAGAAAACGATCGCCATGACAACCAGGCCAATCCCGTATATCTTGGGCATGGTCCGCCAGGCTTCAATGTTTTCACCATTGTTAGTCAGCTTCAACAGAAGGAAGGGTGCGCCCATACTCGTCAGGGCTGCGCCAGCATTGCCGGCTCCAAAAATCCCGAGTGCTGTTCCTTGATGTTCCTTCTTGAACCAGACAGATGTGTAGGCAATTCCGACGGCGAACGATGTACCAGCCAGACCAAATCCCAGGCTGAACATGATGAAGGAGGCGTAACTGTTCGCCATGCTCATGAGGTACATGGGAACTGCTGCGAGAAGCATAACGACGGTGTAGACAATCCGCCCGCCGTACTTGTCAGTCAGGATACCGACTGGCAATCTGAAGAGGGCACCACTGAGCACAGGAATCCCGATCAACCAACCGATTTGCGCTTCATTCCAGCTGAAAACCTGGTTTTCAATCAGGAAAGTGACCAGAACACCATTGACCATCCAACACGCAAAACAGACTGTAAATGCGATGGTGTTCAACGTCAGAACGCTGATGCCTTTGCCTTTATCTGTCATCGTACCTGACCCCTCCCTATCCAGAATTCAGGTTCACATGAATCTTAAAGTGACCGCTTCTCAGTCTATTTTTCGCCGAAGCGAGCGCCTTGGCGACGATACCAGCGTACTACCTGTGGTCGACGCCACAGGTAAGGATTTGGTGTCACCAGGATGTGCACAAGTCTGGTAAATGGAAAAAACCCAATAATGAGAAATGCGTTCACAATATGGAGTTTGACCATCAAGGGCAGTTCAATGACATATGTGATATCAGGATTGAATTTGACCAGCGACCACAAGTAGGGTGTCATGGCTGAGGCGAACCATGACGATCCCCACGGATGAAAAACCGCTTGATAAACGCCCCCCGCTACCTGTATTACGAGCAACGTGAGCACGATCCAGTCTGTCGGACTCGACACAACTCTGACTTTCGAACTCGAGCGGCGACGAGTGATGATCGCGATCAATCCAACCAGGGTCAGCAAACCGAAGATCAGCGCAGTCACTTCAAGGATGTACAAGCGTATTGGAATGCTGTTGAAGAGGAGCAGTTGTCGTGGAAACAGAAAAGCCACAACATGTCCAAGCAGAACGGTCAGGATTCCATAGTGGAAGGGAACCAACCCAAAGAAATGTCGCTGATTCTCAAGGAACTGTGAAGAAAGACTTGAGTAAGAGAATCCTGTCGTCAGGTATCGCTGAATCGTGATCAGGAAAAACACAAACATTGCCACATATGGCAAAACGGTAAAGAGCACGATGTTTATGTTGAGGAATGATCCACTCATGACACGACACCTCTTGATTTACCAGTCAGCTTGAAATCAGCGGTAACACGGATCGGCTCTTCCCGATTTAGCTCAACCGCTTAAGAACCAGAAAGACCGCGTTCAGAACATCCGAGTACGGATAGTCTTTTCCTTCTATGCTGTTCAGCATCTTCTGCAAAGCAGGCAGAGCAAATTCTTCTGCAACGACGGAGGTTTCGGCAGGTTCCAGGCAGTCCAGAACTGCCAGTACATTGGTCAGATGATCCGGCAGCTCGCCGGAATCAGGTATGCCAAGCCGATTCATCTCCTGACGCATGCGAACGAGAAAATTTCCCCGTTCGTAACTCTCACCGTACAGATGCCAGCCTATTTCCAAGGCGCACGAAGGATTTATGTCAAAGGTTCGAGTGAACAGTTCTTCCAGTTGCCATGATTCCAAACCTTTAATTGATTCAGCGAATTGACCCATTAGCCGTGCGGCTTCGGCGTCAACATCTCCGAGGACATATTGACATTCACTGACTTTTTGCTTATAGTCCGCACCCGGATAGGTGAGGATATTTGCCAGTGACAGACATGGTGATGCGCTCGCTACCATCATAATCCTCGTTCAGGGCCTTCAAGGAAACCGAAACCAGCAGATTGCTTCTTCTCAAGCGGATCCTTCATCATCTCGATCGCGGTCTCGCGGTACATCGGCGGAATGACAAACCGCTGATCGAATGTGCAAGTGGAAGTGAGTTGGTAAATGGCTTCCGCTTCTTCACGAGAAGTATCAGCTTCGAGCAGCATTCTGTCCGCCGTCTCCATGTCAACATCACCTACTGTTAACGCACGTCTGTACCATCTGACGGCCTTCTGCTTGCGCAGTGCGTAACGCACATGTCCTTCATGTCCCGCACCGAACAGGTTTGCCAGGAACTTCATTGGAATTCGCGACTCATCGATATCGTGGAACAGGTTGTCCGAGATACCGTCGACTCCGTGCTCGTTCTGCTGCGACATCACCGGCGACATCGGCGGAACATAGAACAGCATCGGAAGTGTCCGATATTCAATGTGCGGTGGTAGAGCGATCTTCCACTCTTTCACGAATTTGTACACTGGTGAACGTTGCGCCGCAGTGATTACCGATTCCGGGATGCCGTTCTTCTTGGCATTGGCTATGACTTCTTCGGAGTTCGGATCGAGCAGCATCGCCCGATGGGCATCTATGAGCTCGTCCTCCAGAAGGTTGGCAACATGTTCGAGTTGGTCTGCATCGTAGAGGAATACTCCCAGATAACGAATCCGGCCCACGCATGAGTGGAAACACGCTGGAGCCTGTCCTGTTTCAAGGCGCGGGAAGCAAAGAATACACTTCTCTGATTTGCCGGTAGACCAGTTGTAGTATGTCTTCTTGTATGGGCACGCCGACACGCATGAACGCCACGCCCGGCACCGTTTCTGGTCGAGCAGGACGATGCCGTCTTCCCCACGCTTGTAGAGAGCGCCCGATGGGCAGGACGCTACACATGCTGGATTCAAACAATGATTGCAGATACGCGGGAAATAGAAGAACACCAGGCGTTCCACCGCGAACAGCTGCTCGCGTTGTTCATCGCTCAAGCCATCGAGGTTGGCATCGTTCTTCGCGTAGAGCTGCGATCCGCTGAGGTCGTCATCCCAGTTCGGTCCCGCTTCCACATCAATGTGTTCGCCGGTGACCATTGAGATCGGACGGGCCGTCGGTTGATCAGACCCCTCCTCAGCGTTGAACAGGTTCTGGTAATCGTATGTCCACGGTTCGTAATAGTCATCCATCGACGGCATATGTGGATTGTGGAAGATGTTCGCAACAATCCGACCCTTGCCAGTCGACTTCAAATTGATCTTGCCGTTTTTCTTCTCCCAACCGCCGTTATATGCGTCCTGATCCTCCCAGCGGGTTGGGTAGCCAGTTCCAGGCTTGGTCTCGACATTGTTCCACCACATGTACTCGGTGCCTTTGCGATCGGTCCAGATGTTCTTGCAGGCGATGCTGCAAGTGTGGCAACCGATGCACTTGTCTAGGTGAAACATCATTGATATTTGCGAGCGTACATCCATGCTATCGTCCTCTTCGTGCTAACCGGGATGTCAACTTTCGAGCATCAACCTGTGAGCTCGACCGACCAATCTCATCCTCATTACCAGTTCAGTTTGGGGAGTTTCCGGACCAGAATGTGCGTGTCACGGTTACATCCGATCGGACCCCAATAATTGAAATGGTAGGTGAACTGGCCATAACCTCCGGCCATCAGGTTTGGTTTCAGCCGGGTTCGTGTCAGGCTGTTATGACCTCCGGCCCGCTTGTTGTTGCGGAGCGGAGATTTCGGTACTGAGTAGGTGCGTTCAGGCGAATGGTACTGGATGCAGATTCCGCTCGGAATTCGGGCTGAGACAACGGCACGTGTCACAACGACACCGTTGTCGTTATGGACTTCAACCCAGTCATTATCGTTCACGCCGATGGAAATCGCGTCCTTCTCACTCAACCACAGTGGTTCCACTCCACGCGACAAGGTTGTCATCCGATGGTTGTCGCCATAAGTCGAGTGGATATGCCACTTACCGTGCGGAGTGAGGTAGTTCAACGCAATGGTCGCGCCTTCCTGCTTGCTGAACCTCATGTCCGCATATTCGGTCGGCAACGGCTTCGGCTTGTATGTCGGCAGGTGTTCCCCGAATTGCAGATACAGAGCGTGATCCAGATAGAACGACTGCCGTCCAGTCAATGTCCTCCACGGGACATCACAGTCAACGTTATAAGTGAACGGGCTGTATGGACGTCCGTTCTCAATCAGGCCAGACCACATTGGGCTGTTGATGAATCGTTGCGGTGGACCAGATTGTAACCCTCTGTATGATGCGCGTACCGAACGGCTCTTCTCGCCGAGTTGAGCCAAGGGCAGGCCGACCTTCTTCTCGATGTTCTGATAGGACCGGTATGCGAGTTCGCCGTTGGTGACCGATGCGAATTTGAGAACGGCATTGCAAACGTCTTCATCATCGTGCAGCGACAGATATTTGCCCCCATCCCACTCTTGCGTGGGTGCGCTCTTGAGCTCTTCCTCGTAAACATCATCAACCATGTAGTGGGTGCCGTGAGCACCCAGGCCGTTCTTCGAGACCAGCGGACCGTAAGAGATGTACTGCTTGTACAGGTTCTTGTAGTCACGCTCAACGACCTTCAGGTTCGGCATCGTCTTGCCAGGGATGGCCTCACATTCGCCCGCCCGCCAGTCCTTGAGCTCTGGTTGCGCGATTTCCGCAGGAGTGTCATGCGGCAGTGGTGCGGCGACCACATCCTTGACCGGTTCCGGGAAATGGCGTCCGGCCAGCTCAGAGAACTTCTTGGCGATTGAACGGAAGATCTGCCAGTCGCTCTTGGATTCCCAACACGGCGGAACAGCCTCTGATAATGGGTGGATGAAGCTGTGCATATCTGTGGAATTCAGGTCTGCCTTTTCGTACCAGGTCGCGGCAGGCAGGACAATATCCGAATAGAGGGCAGATGTATCCATACGGAAGTTGAGATCAACCACAAGATCCATCTTGCCTTGCGGAGCGTTCTTATGCCACTCGATTTCCTTTATGGATTCCTCGGCCAGATCCTCTGAAATGGCATTGTTGTGAGTACCGAGGTAGTGCTTGAGGAAATACTCATGTCCCTTTGAACTGGACATCAGCGCGTTTCCACGCCAGATGTACCACACGCGGGGCCAATTCTCAGGGGAATCTGGATCTTCCACTGAAAACTTCAAATCACCCGTTTTCAATTGCTCAACCACGCTGGCAATGACCTTGTCCGCGGTGTTATCGCCCTTTTCCTCCAACTCACGGGCGAGGTCAATGGAGTTCTTGTTGAACTGCGGGTAGAACGGTAACCAGCCGTTTCGGACCGCACGTGCTTGAACGTCCATCGTGTGTCCCTGGGCCAGCGATCCCTTCTCCTGGTGCTTGGGGACTGTGTGGTAATCGGTGAACTCTTTTTCGTAGCGCCACTGATCGGTGTGCACGTAGTGCCAGCTCGGAGCATTCTGAAGACGTGATGGCGGAAACCAGTCCTTCGCCAATGCGATACTACTCCACGACTCCATTGGTGCCAGCTTTTCCTGCCCGACGTAGTGGGCCAGTCCACCACCATTCACACCTACGCATCCGCAGAACATCAATGCGTTGATACCAGCGCGATACATTAGGTTACCGTGGTACCAGTGATTGATCCCGGCGCCGATGATGATTGTGCATTTACCGTCGGTCAGCTCTGCCGTCTTGCCCCACTCGCGTGCGAAGCGGATGATCATCTCGCGATCCATGCCGGTGTATTTCTCCGACCATGCTGGAGTGTATGGCTGGTCGTCATCATAGCTGCCGGGATAGTCGCCTGGAAGGTCACGGTTAACGCCGTATTGTGCCATTAACAAATCGAACACGGTCGTAACCAGCACGCTCTTGCCATCAGCTGTGGCCAGCTTCCTTACCGGAACACCGCGCTTGATCTCGACACCTTCGCCGAAATCATCGAATCTGACTGTAGCGTCCGAATCTTTGGCTTCGAGCAGGGTCAGATGGGGGTCAATGTCTGATCCGTCCAGTCCATCCTGGGGTGTCAGATTCCACTTACCCTCTTCCTTGGCCCAGCGGAAGCCAACACTTCCCATCGGCATTTTGGCGTCGTCAGACGTCTTGTCGAGCATCAGGAACTGCCAGTCACCATTCTCAACGTCTTTGTACTTCTCAAGCCTGTTTGCGCGAAGGAACTGACCCGGAGTAAACGTGCCGTCCTCGTCAGTTGTCTTGAGTTCGACGAGGATCGGTGAATCGGTGAAGCGCTTCATATATGAATCGAAATACGGTACAGTCCGATCATGGTGGAATTCTTTAAGCAGCACGTGATTCACTGCCATCCACCACGCACCATCCTGACCTGCGTTCAACGAGACCCATTCATCCGCGTACTTGGCGACCTGGTTGAAGTCAGGTGCAAAGACCCACATTTTCGAACCGTTATGGCGCGCTTCAGCGGCAAAATGGCAGTCCGGTGTACGTGTCATGTTCAGGTTGGAACCCATGACGGCCAGCATTTTGGCGTTATACCAGTCCGCTGATTCCTGAACGTCCGTCTGCTCGCCCCATGTTTCCGGGGAGGCGCAGGGCAAGTCGCAATACCAGTCATAGAAGGACAGCGATATGCCGCCCATCAGTTGAAGCATCCGTGATCCGGAAGCGTAGCTGATCATTGACATGGCGGGAATCGGTGAGAAACCGGCGATGCGGTCAGGGCCGTGAGCTTTGATGGTGTGGAGATTAGCCGCAGCCATGATCTCAAGAACGGTGTCCCAGTCAGATCGACGGAATCCGCCTTTCCCACGCGCGACCTGCCATCTCTTTCGCGACTCAGGATTCTCAACCATCGACTTCCACGCATCGACGGGATCTTCGTGCCTGGATCGGGCTTCACGCCACAGGTCCAGCAATGCGCCGCGCGCATATGGATATTTTACCCGGAGCGGGCTGTACAGATACCAAGAGTAGGAAATACCACGTTGGCAACCGCGTGGTTCGTAAGGCGGCAAACCAGCTTCCAGCTCAGGATAGTCTGTCTGCTGCATCTCCCAGGTAACGATGCCCTCTTTCACATATATCTGCCACGAGCAACCACCCGTGCAATTCACACCATGAGTGCTGCGCACGACTTTATCGTGCTGCCAACGGTTCCGGTAAAACTCTTCCCAACTACGCAGTTCTGGTTTGGTTTCGTCTTTGATCCAGCGATTTTTCTCTTTCGTACTCATTGAGTTTCTCCGTACTGGGCAGCTTGAACTTGTGGTTTTCTGACTGCACGGAACCGCATTTTCCATAACATGTCAAACACGATCAACAGAAGACTTGCGCCGGCCAAACCCATAAGGATGAAAATCAAAGCTGGGACCATATCATCCTCACCGCCTTTTTTCGCAGCGTCCTCCATGTAAGCAACCAGACTCAATATCTCATCAGGTTGCATGGCGGCTTCCTTGAACACCCCCTGCATGGTTGGTGTCGCGGGCGACATCATCCACGCAGCTAGAGACTGACGACCTTGCAATCGCTCAAAAACAAGACTTAAATCCGGACCCAAACGCCCGCCGGAAAGCAGCGAAATGCCACTCACGGTATGACATGAAATGCACGGAGGCCCACCATTCTTAAGGGCTCTCGCACCCGTGAATAGCTGATATCCAGTCTCGATATCTTGCGGACTGAAAGGCTCATCCGAGATTTGCAGGCCGGTAAGCTGAGACGTTTCGAGTGCCGATTCTTCATCGATGAAATCGAGAAGCGATTCTGCACGTTCACGGGTCATTCCGACGATGGTTGTCATGACCACCCCGCGTGCTTCTTCCAGCAGCTTGTTTGCGTATGGATCGCCGCTGTCTATCATTGCTTTTGGGTTGGTGATGAAAGAAACCAACCATATTCTGTCTCTGCGTTCCGACACATTTTTCAGGTCAGGACCAGTCAGGCGTCCACCGCCGATGGTGTGGCAGCTGTAGCAATTCTGACGGAAATAGTCAGCAGCTTCCTGAGCGAGAATTATTGCGGTGGGGAACAAAAAGAAACAAAAGGCAAGCATGAGGAGAATAGAGGATCTCGTGCTGAACCTGAAAACCGCAGAATGGAATTGACGCAAATGGCGCCATCTGCTTACATCGGGTTGAAGCTTGCGTGTCGATAACACGGGGGGGGCGGTGAGCAACGCACAATCCTCCGGTATTTTCTACTTGGACATCATGAACTCATCGGTTTGTCTAACCGGCAAGGCTCCCACTGTCGCGACTTGCCAGATCTGCAATCGTGTTCTTGTCAAGAAATTCGAAGAAAGACGCCCGCACTTTTCCCCATGCTTTGTGGGCAGTGCACGGATTATCGTCGGAACAATGTTCACGGTTTCTCAGCAAGCATTCCGGCAGAACAGAATCACCGTCAATCAGGTGAACTACCTCGCGCAGATATATTGCGCCGGCCGGCTTGGCCAGTTGGTAGCCGCCGTTCTTCCCTCGCTTCCCAATTACAATCTCTCCGCGCTTCAACGTGAGCATCGTCTTAGCCAGATATCCGTAAGAGATACCAGTCATCTGGGCTATATCACGGCAGAGGAGCGATTCTCCCTCCTCCAATCGTGACAGCTCAATTAACGCTCGGATAGAATACTCTGATGTTGCTGAAAGCATTTATGACCTCTGGGTCCAAAGGTGTTTTGTGCTGTTAACACTTGTCAAGTGAACGTTGAAATAAAATCTACCTCATTAGGCGAGGCAAAGAGACGATTCTCTGGAGAACTGTTTTATGGGTATAGTGTTAGCATTTCTTAACATATCGCTGGTACTGAGGATGCCACTGACAACTTGGAGGGAGGCACGTAGCCTCTTCTGGCAGGTACCCTCAATTGACTGCATGCTGAGAGCATCTGAAGATTGGACCAAATGTTAGGGAATTCTGGCAGGTTGGCAGTAAGTATCATTTAGAAAGCAAAGATGCAATAGTTGGGCTGGTCAATCTTCTATCGTTGTTAGAAGTATGGCATCGCGTAACTTGTCTCCGGTATCGATGTTTAATACTGGGATGCGCGACTAGTCGTTCACCCAATTTCTTCCCCATCGAGAATATGACAGATTGCCGGATTTTCGATTGAATCACCTTGAATCTCAGTGCAGTACTTGCAGGAATAGATAAGCAATTACTGTAATATCAACGTGTAACGATACCGCAGTGGAAACAGACTCAAGATCGGAGACGTGATCCGATAGCGCATGGAAGTCCATGTAAACCGGCGGAAACTTGGTTGGGATGTCCGTACAAATCTGGTGAGTGAGAAACGTGGAAGTCTTGGTGTACTCGAACTAGGTCTAATTATCACCACGAGCAATTTCAGCAAAGGGGCGCTTAAAGAAGCCGCAAGAGCAGATGCGGCGTCCATTGAATTTATGAATGGCGACCAACTTTTCCTGCTACTTTCTGAACACAGAGTCGGGGTCTCAAGCAAATCGTCTGATCTACTAAAGATCAATGAAGACGACGACAAGTAAGGATTCATCCCCAATATATCCCCATCCATAATACGTCATTATTGCTGTTAATGTCGTTATATTGAACGGCCGTCCTTACCCTAGAAATCGTTACTGTTTGCAATTACAATGACTTACTTTTGCAGAAGAGACGAAATTTCTGTTTGTACAAACGGACTCTTAATCCGCAGGTTCGGGGTTCAAGTCCCTGATGGCGCACTAGTAAAAACAAAGGCTTACGGAGAAATCCGTGAGCCTTTTTTCTGTTTGGGCCAGTTGCGGGCGACTGGCGGACGAGTACAAGGCAAAAGGATCCCACAAAGCACCAGAGATATACATGTTCAGCTTGAGAAATGCTCGCTGAGAGGTAGGGGGTAGCTGTCCCTGTGTATATAGTGCTCTCACTTGAACTCCTTGATATTTCAACAGTTGAAATTCGCGGTTCTGGCAAAGAGAGTCAAAGAGAGTCAAAGTTAGTCCCTTTTTTCGAGGTTAAAGGGCATCATTAGAGTGGGTACCTGAAACGAATTTGGGACTTACAACTCGTTTGACATGAGGAGTTAGATATGGTTACGGGCAACACGACAACATCACTTCAAGCACCTAGCAAACTCACTCTGCGAAAACGCAAAGAAGGTGATAAAACCAAAACTAACAGACGAGATTCTTCTCAGCCACAAGATACAGCCCTAGGAAGTCCAATCCGATTTCTGACCTTGGCCGAAGCATCGCGGATGACGAATTTGCCACAAAGCTTGCTCAGGCGAGCTGCGACCGATGTTGAGTTTCCGGTTCCTCTGAAAAGCGTTCGGTTTACGCCACGCGGCAAACTGAGGTTCACAGAGGAACAGATACTCAAATTTGCGGAGATCTGCATGAATTTGGGTAAGACAAAGTAATCGTGAATTGTGCTTGCGAGAATATTCCTCCTATGGATTCAAGCACATAACTCAGCTCAACATGGTCCGGGTTTGAGGTTGCTATGTCGACTCACATAGGTACAAGACAAGATTTTCCACCCATGCGGGGACACAATCCTCTGGACGCATTTACTAAAGGTGTAAATGGCGAATGGAAAATTGTGAACCAAGGTATAGATCAAGTAAAAATATGCATAGATGAGCAACTTGAAGAAAGAAAAAGGATCGCATGGAAGGGGTTGAGACTAGTCTCTAAGCCGGAAGGAGTGAAGTTGAGACCAGGCTGGCTGAGGCGGGAATACGCCGGACCAGAGATGAAGGGAATTCAAATCCGTTTTAGGGAATGCTGGGAAGTAAATGGTGATATGCAATTCAGTTATTTCCTGGTAACCATGCAACCACATAGCTTACTAGATGAAACTGTTAAACTTGCCAATGGACATGAGATTATAGAAATGTTAGTTATAACTAGTGAAATATTATCTTCTTACTTGTTTCCAGTAACATTACAAGAGTTGTTAGCCTCTAGAATTCATTACTTAGAGATTGCATTCGATATTATAGGTATAAGTACTAATAATTTAGATAGATATCCTTATAGAAGAACTAAACGTGAGCGTCTATCTGAAGTATTTGAGGATGATATTCAAAAATACTATGGCATAAAGAATCGTAGTGGTGCTACTGTTTCGTATAATAAGGATACTTTGAATATAGTTGATAAAAGGTACTTGAGGAGATATAACGTAACGCGATTAGAGTATCGTTACTATTGTAGATCTATAAATCGTATTCTTGATCTCGATAATTCACAAGAAAGGAATTTACATAGATATATATCTAGCGATAATCTAGACAATCTTCTATTGAAATCAATACAGTGGAGAACAAACGTATTTCCAGGTGTAATATTAATCTCTGAGGGAATGGCTCTGATAAAGATCAATTGGTTTAGGCCGAAGAGTCGTGAACGACTAATAAATGCATTACATCTGCGACGAGAGGATGCTAAAGAGAATAAATCAGATAAGATAGAGTATAACACTCTCAGAAAATACATGAGAAAAAAGGGAATGGTTATAAGTAGTTCATCAGAGCATCCTATGCGGATACATGGATTCTTCGAGGCCTTATCGGATAGCATTATGGAAATTCAGAGAATGAACAAAAGAGCGGTGAAAGAGCTTTTCAAACTTGCATCTATGTGAGGTCGTCATGGGTAAACTTCACAGTCGAAAATTGAGCGATGGCAGAATTAGCTACAGCTATCGCTACTACTACGATTATCACGATCGGCGTATCGCGTTTGGTCCAATTCCGAAGGTGACAGCTCGTCAGTGGGAATCGGAAGCAGAAACAGAGCTTCGACTGGGCAGAGATCCAAGGTTGTGGTGGAAGCGGAAGAACGACGAAAACAAAGAATCAACAAGACATCAGCAAAGCACATTAACTCGGGATCTTGTAATCCAGTACCTTAACACATCACGAGACCGCGGTAATGCTACGCTGACTTTGGCGAGGAAGAAGCTTCAGCTTCAGGAGTGGTTCGTAGCTGAGTTCGGCGAATTCCCAGTCAACGAGATCTCGGCCGAAGACCTTGAGGTGTATATCAGTCGTCGAGCCCGTGGGAAATCACTGGATATGTTCACAATGTGGTGTTCACCTGCGGGGCGATCCCTGAACCGGATGGATCAGTGAAGCTGTACTGGGGTGGTGCGGACACCGTGATGTGTGTGGGCACGGCACAGATTGACGATCTGGTCAACCTCTGCCTGACGAACCCCCGCAGCGCTCTATAGGCAGGCACTATGCTTGATTAAACGTCAACTCGTTCGATAGCTCTCCGTGATCAGATAAATGCATGTGCAACTATCGTGATCCCCTTCCGCTGTGACCAGGAAACGATCGTCTGAGCATGCGTTCCATCAGGCTCAGTGTTACGTAAGACGACAGTTCGAGTCATTACTGGACGAAGATTCTCGTCAAGAGGAACAAACTCTGTTTTACAGCGAAGGGATTCTTCCTCAGGCAGGTGCAGCGTTCGCCAACACACTCACTGATTACTCCGTCGACAGGATTGGTGTCGAAGGACTCGTCTCAGCCGAACGAGGTCATTCATGAATACGGGATTGCGTTCACTGTGTACGCGCAATCGTTCAGGTGAATCTCGGTCTAGCCAGTCAGCATGTTTCTGATCGCTCAAATCCACAAACGCAGACTTGTTAGCCTGCTCGAACTCCTGGAGCTGAGATCTTGCAGCGACATCCCGGAGTAAATCAATTTTATTGTTAGCTTAACTTTCCAATTGACAGCTCTTTGCACGTGCTCCTGTTGAACGAAGTCAAGGATGGATGCATGATTGTTCGACACCGCTTTTGCAAAGACGTTCTAGCTGTTCTTGCTTTACTCGTATTTCCATTCATTTCGTTTGCTTCAAATGCTGGGAAAATTGCTGGTGTTATCGTTGATTCGGAAGGTAGACCGATTCCTTCCGCCAACGTAGTCGTAGTGGATTCCCAGACAGGTGGAGCTGCGGATCTCGATGGTCGTTACTTCATTATCGGGATTCCCCCTGATCGCTACGATCTCCAGTTCACGGCCCTGGGGTATCGAACAAAGATCATTACAGATGTGCAGGTCCGCACTAACTATACGGTGCGGGTCAACGTCACCCTCGAGGCGGAATCCGTCGAACTCACCCCTGTAACCGTCGTGTTTGAAAAGCCACCGATTGATTTGGAGGAAACCGGGCAACGGATCAGTGTGACCGGTGATTTTGTTCGCAATATGCCGTTGCAGCGAGCGGACGAGATCCTCCCATTCCAGGCCGGTGCATCCTCGGACGCCAGCGGAGATCTGCACATTCGTGGTGGTCGAAGCGGCGAGGTTGGCTACATCGTAGACGGAATGCGTGTCGAGAATCCTCTCTATGGTGATGGCACCACAGACATTGATCGTCATTCACTTCAGGAACTGCAGCTCCTCTCCGGTACTTTTAACGCTGAATATGGCCAGGCGATGAGCGGCATCGTTCAGGTTGTTACCCGCGGGGGTGATGCCAAGTACAAGGTTCACGTCAATTACGAGAGCGCCCGCCTGATCGATTCCCGTTATCGTGAACGCGACTGGGTGGAAGCTGGCAGCGACGCAGTCCGGAACGAAACTACTGGCCATTCGGCCTATAACAGCACTGATGTTACCGAGACGAACGATCTCTGGCTTTCCATGCCGGGACGATTGGGATTGACACTCTCAGGGCCGGTACCGGTCCTTCCAAGCACGACTTTCTTCGTTAGCGGTGTACATGAAGCCGAGAACAGCCATCTTCCATTCGGCGACCGATGGCTACGTCAGATTTCCGGCAAGCTGACAAACTCACTGGGAGCTGGTAAGCTGGCCGTGAGTTTTGGCTGGCGAAAGAACAACTCACAGAATTACAGCCACACGTGGAAGTATGTCCCTGAGCATTACTACCGCAAGTTTGACACCAATAGCCGGATCTCAGCAACCTATACTGCCAACCTTACGAACGCCCTGTATCTGGAAATATTATCCGGATATAACCGGCTTGACCGTGATCGCAAAATCTTCGAAGATTGGGATGACTACCTGTCGAGCGACTATTCGCCGGCCGACTTCACATTTGCGCAGTATTTCTATAATGAAGATGACTGGTCGGATGTCTGGCGTGAAAGCCGCACCGAAACCTTCAACAACTGGGCGAAACTGAACTGGCAGATGAATCCAGTTCACTTGTGGACGATGGGGTTGGAGTTCACCTCAAAACGAATGGATGTTGAAGACATCCGTGACCTACGCATCAGCCCTGAGGGTGAACGTGAAGGCGTGGTGGACCGTTTCGAACAGAATCCTCAGGAATTTGCAGCGTTCATCCAGGACAAAATCGAGTTGGATTACCTGGTCGTGAATGCTGGCCTGCGCTTCGACTATGTCGATCCACGTTCGGAAGGTTGGAACAATCCGGAAGATCCACAGCATAAGCTTGAGCCGGTAGAGGTGTCCACCCAGTTAAGCCCGCGGCTCGGATTGGCACATCCGATCAGCTCCGAGTGGACTCTGCATTTCGCGTATGGCCACTTTTTCCAGTTCCCGGATTACATCAACCTCTACATGAATGCGGCTGACCTTGATCCCGACACACTGGCCAACCGCTCCTTTGATGCAGTAGGTAATCCCGCGTTGAAACCGGAGCGGACAGTTGCGTACGAGGTCGGACTCAAGGGCGTGATCGCCGAGGACTGGGGTGTGAGTGCGACAGCGTTTTACAAGGACATCACGGACCTCGTAGGTTCACGGCAGGTGCGGGTTGGAACGTCCTACAACTATGCACCATTCATCAACATTGACTATGCGAACGTGAAGGGCTTTGAAGTCAATGTAAACCGTAACTTCAATCGTTTCTGGAGTATGCAGGCTAACTATACCTTCAGCATTGCCAAGGGTAACTCGTCCGAACCGACGGCTGGTTTCTGGGATGCCTACTACGGTATTCCTGTGGCGCGCCAGGAATATGCGATGGATTTCGACCGGCGTCATGTGACCAACGCACTTCTCTCATGGAACGCTGGCATTGACGATTATCCACGTGTGTTTGGGAGTTCCTTACTCAGCGGTGTTGGTGTAGGATTGATCGGTCAGTTTTCCAGCGGATTGCCATACACGCCCTACTCCGAAATCGGCGAGCAGATGGCCCTCAGGAATTCGGAGAAGATGGAATTCACTGCGACAGTGGATCTGCGCTTGAGCAAACGCTTCCAGTATAATGCTGTTCAGTTCACAGCGTATGCGATCGCTTCAAATGTGTTTGATCGCGAAAATCCGCTGTATGTAGATTCCAGAACAGGCCAGCCGTGGGAGAGCACGTTGATTTCAAACGACATAGCGTTTGATCAACTGCATGACCCAAGCAAGGTGGCTGCACCTCGAACGATCAAAGCCGGCGTGGAGGTATCATTTTGAGTCGCAACCGTACACGAATCGGCCACATATCACGGCTCTTGATCGCCGTGATGGCAGTGCTGCTATTTAGCGGCAACAGATTTGACTCCAAGTTTGGTCCGCATGAAATCAAGAGCAAGGAATCTCTACTCCGGAATGGAGCTGCTGTCGACGATCGTGCCATGGGGTTGCTCGACAAGGGCGAATTCACCAACCTGATTACGAATTTCGGCATCATCAGTAGTTTCCACATTGGTGCGCCGGCATTCCGGTGGCCACGTGAAAGCGAGGATGTGCAGCAGTATGGCTTTGGTGTCGGGTTGGTCGTTCTGGCAGATACCACAGTGATAGCTTCCGTTCATGATCCCTCTTCTCAGGTGCTTGATTACGGCTGGGAAGCACAGGATGGATCGATGGGCGGCCTGTTCAACGATGACCGCAGCGACGAGAACACCGCCGGTGATGAAGTTACACCATTCCTGGCATTCTCAGACCGAACAGCTACCTGGCCACGAGATGGCGGACAACCGTTCTGGCCCGGACCTTTTCGTACTGATTTGAAGGATCCTGCGCAGAAGGTTGTTGGTGAATACACCTCGGATCGTGACATCTACGCTGTGCTACAAGATATGCGTGGTGTGGGATTACGTGTCGAGCAGATTGCATACTCTTACAGCCGTCCTTATGCGAAGAACCTGATGTTCGTGCGGTACATCCTGCACAACGATGGCGATACAGATCTATCTGAGGTTTATGCGGGACTGTATGCTGATCTGAAAGCTGATTTCTATGATGATGACAGGGTTGGCGCATGGTCAATGGTTGATGGTGAAACCAATCCATCTTTCTTTTTCAAACAGGATCTGAACGGCATCCCGCAACGCACCGACTCTACGTTGTTTGAGCAATGGGTTGGACCAGTGGGCTGGATTGGTGCTGGTATCGTAGCCAGTCCGGATGATATGGGTGTCACATCATTCCATTATTACCATGATGACGACAGCCCGGATACGAATGATGAATTCCGCGCTGTCCTGCGTAACGATCCTTCCGATACGGAAGACCCTGAGCGGTATTTCCATGGTGATAACCCGGCATTTGATGATCTAAGCCTTCAGAGTGATGTGGACGATAACGAATTGCCAGGAACTGATATCACGTTTACGTCTGGCGTGGGTCCGTTTCCCATCCCGGCTGGCGGGAGCAAAGAGTTTTCGCTGGTCTTTGTCATCGGAGCAGACTCCACTGAGCTTTATGAGAACGCCAGCATGGCGTATTTGATGGCCCGTGAAATGTATTTCCAGGGTTCCGGTCCACCCTCGACTCCGATTCTGCGTGCTACGACTGGTGACGGACAGGTGCTTCTGACTTGGGATAGTCAGGCTGAGGCCAGCGTTGACGCTCTTACTGATGAAGAAGATTTTGAGGGCTATCGTCTCTACAAAAGTACCGATCGCGGCGAAAGCTGGGGCGAGGTGGTCAACAATTGGTTTGGCGACCCGGTGGGTTACGTGCCACTCTTCCAGTGCGACATTGTAGACAGCATATTTGGGCCAGATCCTGCGTACGGTCCTGATTTTCCTGAGGCAAACATATGGCTTGGGGATGACACCGGCTTGCAACACCAGTATCTCGATACCGACGTGACGAACGGTGTTGAGGTCTGGTACACGTTAACTTCATATGATCGCGGGCAATACGATCCCGAAGATCCCCTTGCAGTTGAACCGAGCTATGAATCGTCGAGGGGTAATTCTGGCTCTGATGCAAACACCGTTTCTGTCATTCCAGGCAGCCGAACTGGTGGTTGGAGTCCAGGGTCGATTGGCGAGCTGTTCGAGATAAACGGCAGGATCAGCGATGGTCTTATCGACCTTGACATCATTGATGAGGATGCACTCACCGGAATGACCTACAACGTCACATTCAGCGAACTAGTTGTCGACTCGCTGGTTGATGAGTGGGGTGACACGATCTATACCTACGATACTTTCGTAAACCTCGAGTGTCTCACTACTGGTTCAACATTGTTCACCGACATGCACACTGGAGAACAATTCGATTATCGAGGCATTTCGCTTGACCACGTGCAACCTGCGGTGGATGGTTTCCGTCTAATTGCTGAGGACATTCCTAGTTCAGGTGTAAGTGAGATGGGTTGGACCGTCGTGAACGGCGACTCGGCATCAGATTTTGACTGGTGGACTGAGAATCGCTATGCTGGTAACCCTTCCAGCTACGAAGAGGTGGTGATTGGTGTCAAGGACTGGCGTGTCACCATCACCGATACTCCGCTCGACTTTCGCACGACGAGCCTTGGTTTTGGGATAGGATTCCAAGACACTTCCTTCACCGCACCACTTAGGCTGGAAATGTCCCAAAACGCTATGGAAGGCGTTTGGGAAGATGTAACAGAGCATGCAGCGTTTTCGGACCTGCAGTTTATCTTCGCAGGCAGTGAATTCTTGAGCCCGATTGGTTGGGATCTCGTGCCCGGTGGCGCAGCGTGGAGTCCGGACACGTCAAATACGGAGAAGGGACCACTCTTCCCGGATATTCTCTGGTTACGAGATGATGAAGATGATAACACTGGCGCCGAAATATGGTTGAAGACCAATAATGGGCCAGCGGATGCCATACCGCCGAGCGTGGGTGATGAGTTTACGATCATAACTTATAAACCGTTCCGTGAGGGATTGGTATACGAATTCTCGACCGAAGTTCCAGAAACGGATGCTGGTGCTAATATGGATCAGATCCGCGCGGTTCCGAATCCGATCATTGTGGATAGCGGATTGAAAGGGGCGAGTGGAGAAACACAGGTCATGTTCACACACTTGCCTACTAGCTGTGACATCACCATCTATACTGTTGCCGGACGAATTGTCAGAACATTGCAGCATCAAAGTCAGGGGAATGAAGGCTTTACGTACTGGGATCTGCGAAACGAACACGGGCAGGATGTGGCATACGGACTCTATGTCTATGTTGTCACAACGCCTGGAGGTGATAAACACACAGGCAAACTGATGGTGATCAGGTAATCTGAACGAGGACGAGTATGATTGCTGGAACGGCGAAGGTCTGGCAACCAGTACTCACTCGATAAACCGACTCCCCAATGTGTGGTAGGGGAGTAGAAACATGGAGTGTCTTATGCGATGGATTGCGACGATTGTGTTGTTTGTTGGTCTGGTATCAGTAGGATCGGCCGATGTGATCTTTGAGGAATACTTTACAGACGGGAGTATTCAAGAGGGTTGGTTTTCTCCCTGGCCGGAAGGGGCAGATATCACCATAACGCCAGATATGACAACGCCCGGTGGTGACGGTTGGGTGGGTAGTGTCGCTGGCGACCAGTCTTCTACAGCTCTCAATGGAACCATTGAGCTGGCAGACTATACTGTAGAATCCTGGGTGTACTGCATGGTCACAAATGACATCATGTTCCCCGTATACAATGGGGTTGCCGCCCGTTGGGATACAACAGGTGGTAGCTCATACTACTACTTGGCCAGCATGTTCGGGATGAGCAAGAAGATCAAGCTCAGGCGTTTCCCGGGTTCAGGTTTTGGGGCCGAGACCTTCCTCGAATGGACGGGTGACGAGATCCCCGGTGGAGAACCCAATGAGAGCGGTTGGCACAAGATGAGTTTGCGTGTTTCCGGCGATGAGATCTGGTGCTATTGGGATGACGTTATGCTCGCAGGATGTCCGTACACGCCAGCAGAAGAGTTCCGTCAAACAGCAGGCTTTTACGGAATCTATGAGTTCTACATGGGTGACCAGGCGCCGAATCCCGAGACGAGATTTGACGATTTTATCGTGTCCGATGAAAATTTGGGGGTTCAGGACATATCGATCGTCCCCATGCCCAATTCACCCGTTGTCAGTTCGCTGTATCCCAACCCGTTCAATGCAATGACGACTATCGTCTTCACAAACGCGAACGCTGGTGATGTGAACCTGTCCGTGTTTGACGTGTTGGGCCGTGAAATGGCTACCATTCAGCAAGGTTTCATGCCGCCCGGGGAATACCGAATGACCTGGGATGCTCAAGCTTATCCGGCAGGTAACTATTTCATCACGCTTCAGCTTGATGGTAAGCAACATGTACACAGGGCAGTTCTGACCAAGTAGTGTCCTGCGGTGATGATATGTGTCCATAGTAGTTCGGATCAGGCTGGTGGTATGAATCCACTGGTCTGATCCCAGTTATTTCACTCATTCGGTTCAGGGGCGATTGCACCTCATCGTACGCCAAACCATGAACCACGATGCGAGGATTCGCATGATCAGATCTCAAATCCGCCAATCGGTTCCGATTAAACTTCTCGCGACTTGCATCGTACTCACGGTATTGATCCCTAGTGGACTTTTCGCCGCGCCGGAGATCATGCTGCCAGGCAGTATTATCATCCAGATCGAAAATCCTGAATCTCTTCCCCAGGATGCATCGAACGGTGATCAACTCAGAACTGGAATGCTCGAATTTGATGCCTGGCTAGGTGAGATTGAGGCCACGAGCATGCGCAACGAATTCGGGTCGCGCATGCCTGACATGCGTGTTTTGAGATTCCCGCAACACCGGTCCGTTCCAACAGTATTGGAGGAGATACGTCGGTTTTCCTTTGTCGTAGGTGCTGAAGCTAACTACGCCTATCCATACCTCGAACTCACTCGCACTCCGACAGATCCGGAACTACCTGCCCAATGGCATCACGAGGCGATCAATTCATATCGCGGATGGGCGCTATCGCAAGGCGATGAAGACATTGTGGTGGCGATCGTTGACAGCGGCGTGGACTATGTTCACCCTGACCTGGTTGACAACATCTGGGTTAATCCCGGTGAGGACTTGAATGGTGACGGAGTATGGGAACCGAGTGATGAAGATGGAATTGACAATGACGAGAACGGATATATCGATGATGGCATCGGCTGGGATTTTGTGACCACTGCGAATGTTTTCCCGGGTGATGATCCCGGACCACCCGACAACGATCCAGATGATTTCGATGGGCATGGCACCCATTGTTCCGGCGATGCAGCAGCAACCACGAACAATGGTCTCGGCGTAGCATCTCCAGGCTGGGATTGCCAAATTGGCGCTTTGCGTGCAGGCTGGACCACAGTAGACGGCTATGGAGTGGTTGGACTGCTCGAAGCAACCAATGCCATCATGTATTCTATTGATATGGGATTTGATGTCATATCCATGAGTTTTGGGGGAACCGGCGGCGATCCTTACTACTTTGAACAGGCAATGCAACTAGCGTTTGATGCCGGTCTTATTCTCGTTGCCGCTGCGGGTAATGATGCCAATCAAATCCCAAATTATCCAGCAGCCAATGAGAATGTAATCGCGGTCGCAGCAACTAATTCCGATGATGTTTTAGCGGACTTTTCCAGCTACGGCGATTGGGTAACCGTATCCGCACCCGGTGAAGCCATATACAGCACAACTCAGGCTGGTGGATATGGCCAGATGAGTGGCACCAGCATGGCCTGCCCGGTTACTGCAGGTGTGGTAGCGCAGGCAATGAGTCTCGCTCCTGCAGGCTGGAGCAATCAACAGATCATTGATCGCCTCATTGACACAGCTCGACCAATTCCCGATCCTGGAAGTGGCGCAGGTATCGTTGATCTGGGTGCATTACTGGACATGTACGTATCCGTTGATTCTGTTTGGACATACACCGGCGAAACACCACACATAATCCATGACGATGAAGGCACGTTTGGCCTCCGTTGGCAGAAGTATGATCAGGGTGCGCTGGATGTTTCCATGACCTTGTCCTGCGATGAACCCAGAGCAACGCTCGGTGCAGATTCGTTATGGATTGGTTCAATAGTCCAAGGTGACTTCGGAGAGTTCGAGATCCCGGTGATTGTGACGCTCGGCGAGGACGAAGTTGAGATAGTCGAAATATACGCCAGATTCCGAGGATCAGACTTCTTTGGAAATGAGTTCGACTTTCACCAGATGCTTCCACTCAGAGTTGGGCAAGCTCCGGTTCTGCTGATTGATGATGATCAGGGTGGCGAAGGGCGGATTGACACTTGGTATCTGGACGCTTTGGAGGAGATCGGTGTCGGCGCTGAAGTCGCCAAGCGAAACGAAATTTCAGTACTAGCAGATTTTGTCGAAGGCTACGAGGCTATCATCTACGCCTCAGGGAGCCGTACCAGCGACCATTTGTCCGGGGACGATCTGGCGGTGTTTGTTGATTATCTCGACAGCGGTGGAAAAGTACTGTTCTCAGGGCAGAACATTGCCCAAGACCTGGCTGCGAACAATCTGGTTGCACTTGACACGCTTTTCCATATCGGACTAACCGATCCAAACGCAAACCAGCTCGTTGTCCGTGGTATAGAAGGTCACCCTCTAACCGATGGCCTTTATCTCTTCCTTGCTGGCGAAGGGGGAGCATGGAATCAGAACAACATTGACGTGATCGAGGCGCAGGGGATTGCGGAACCGTTGTTCTTGTTCAGTGCTGATGAACCTGATCGACTGGCGGGGGTTCGCGTCCAGGAAGGGGAGAGGGATCTTGTGTTTTGCTCCTTCGGGATTGAAGCAATCAACGACGAGTGGATTAACGCCTCAACACGCGCAGAGGTGCTTGACCAAATCTTTGTCGCGTGGGGATTTGAGACCGGAGTTGCTGATAAGCGATTAGTCGGTTCACTACCTGAAGCTTTTGATATATCCAGCATTTGGCCGAATCCGACCAATGGCATTGTTCAGGTGAATATCACTTTACCTGTTCCCGGGAGTATTGAGGTGGCTGTGATTGACCTGATCGGAAGGGAAGTCGACCGGTTCCAAGTCATGGGAACATCCGGCACGAATAGGATCGCGTGGGATATTCCTGAGCAAACGAGTTCCGGGATATATTTCCTGAGTGTTACGCATCAATCCCAGGTGCAGCATCGCCGCTTTATGTACCTCAAGTGATGGAGGACATGTGCACGGAATAGCAAGATTTGTGATTGTAGTGGTTCTCATTGTACCCAGTCTCGTGTGCGGTTTCGACAAGCCGGGTACCACTGCGGCGACCTTTCTACAGATAATTCCGAGCGGCCGACTCGCCAGTATGGGAGGTGCGGGAATCGCCTATTCAGGCGGACCTGAGTTGCTGGGTGTAAATCCTGCGGCGGCTGTCGCTTCGGACAACCTCGCAGCCTCCTTCTCATATCTCGATTGGTTTGCCGGACTCAAGCACCAGACCCTGGGACTAACCGCGCCGGTTACGCCTGACCTTCATATCGGAGTGCACGTCATCTCCTTTGGCGGTGACGATTTCGAACAGACTACGCTTGACCAGCCGGACGGTAACGGCGTCATGGTTGGTTACTCTGATCTGGCAATTGGAGCCTCAGCCATTATGGCGCTGACCGACAGATTTACGGTAGGGGTTACTGGCAAGTACATCCGGCAGAACTTGTTCAACACGCACGCGCAAACTGCAGCCTTTGACGTTGGTACGCTTCTCAAAACATCTCTGGACGGTTTCAGCATCGGGATGGCGATGACCAATCTCGGCGGCGACATGAAACTCAGCGGTCGCGATCTGATCACCGAGTCAACTGATGACGATGAAGCAGAAACGCGCTTGCATACGAGCGGATGGCCGTTGCCACTCACCTTCCAAACTGGAATTGCGTGGCGTCTGATAGGACAAGGCCATGCTTTCCGGGCAAGCGATACCCATGGATTGGTGATCGTCGCTGATGGCAAGCACTTGAACGAAGGGGTGACAACGGTTCATTTTGGCGCAGAGTACGGATTCAACCAGATGGTGTTCCTGCGCGGTGGGCGTACGCTTGAACACGATACCGAGGGTTGGGCTTTCGGTGCCGGAATCCAGATGAACATTCACTCGATGAGAGTTGAGGCTGATTTCGCCTATGCCGACTTGGGCGCTTTGAGCACAGTGAAGCGGGTTACGATTGGCTTGTCTGGAGCGAAATAAACAGGATGTGATTCGACGATAAAGGATTGCGATATTCATCGCAACCCTTACTTATTTGAATAGCCAAACATGGACCACTAGCAATATATCAGGTACTCACTGAACCTGGTCTTCCTCATCTGCGTTTGTGCTATAGACAAAACTGGCGGACGCAACGTTCTCCATATCCTGTATAGTCTTCATTTTGCCGATGTCGCCATCAAGGTCGTCATTCTCGATAGTAACAACGATTTTCCCTTTCGGATCATGATAGTGAACCTCACAGAAATCTGATTCTTGAAGCTTGTGCAACACTTCGCTGAAATGTTCTGGCCTTGTGTGCACGACAATGCTGGAAATATTCAAAGTAGCTCCCTGATGTTACCTAGTAAATGTTGATGCTGATCGCATCTACCGGGCATGGTTTCACACACAGACCGCAGCGTGTGCAAACGGAAATGTCTATCCGGGGATTCTTCATCCCATCGTAAACTATGGCATTCTCATCGCACGCATCCTTGCAGGAATTGCATATCACCTTATTCCAGGCCAGACAATCGTCTTCATTAATGGCGACATTTGCCCCGATTTTCGCTGGATTGGACACTGAAAGTACATCATGCGGGCAGGCCTCAGCACATTTCTTACAATATGTGCACCCAGCCTGTGCGAAGTTCAGACGCGGAAGATCGCCCTTGCCGAGATAGATGATATTCTCCGGGCACTCTGCAATGCACGGCTTCGCACAATCCGGACAACTTTCAACAGCCTTATCTGCGCTTGAGCAGTAGGGCGGCAGGGGATCGACAGGCTCCCTGAGCTGCTTGCGAGCTTTATCGAACGGTTGCGCAATCGACCGAAAGAATTCGCGTCTATCAGACTCGTGTTTCACCAGCAACTATGTACCGTTAATCTGACCGTACCTGTCCGAACAGACCAGCGTTCACTCAACTCCTTCGTTGAGGATATCAAGCAGATTTGAGGAAGTGGCATCACCCTGATCTCTGAATTCAGCTTGGAAATTGTTATCGATCACTGGATCGGCATCCGTCATCGCAGCATGGCAGAGCATACAGCTGTACATCGCACCATTCAACTGGCTTCCGGTTTCCTGCTGAGTGCGGATGTCGTACATGTGACTTGCCGGGACAGATGTCGCTCCAAAATCTTCAGCGACATCGGGAAGATGACACTCGATGCACTGGTTGTCATCAAGGGTTATCGGAACGAAATCCGCGATCGCGTGCGGAATGTTCGGAGGACAGTTTTCAAATGAACGATCAATCGTCTCACTGTCGCCCGCGTTCGGTAACTTATCACTCGATGCCGGAACAACCAATTCCTCAGTCATCAGCGTTGTTTTACGAATCCCAAGTTCCTCATCGGAAACCGGCTTATCATCGGCAAATGCAACAGCGACCAGTAACGCAAGACTGAGAACGACTACCCCAGACAGCGTGCGAACAATAGTTGAAATCTTCATCACACTCTCCTGCCAGTTTATGTCTGCTGCTTATGTGTTTTTGAAAATCGAGTTGTGAACTTCAGCGATTCATCATCGCAGACCTCAATACACCTGCCACAGTTGGTGCATTCACCGGCTTGCACCAGCCCATCCTTATTCCCAATCAGATGCAGCACTTGTTTTTCCGGGCACACATCCTTGCACAACATGCATAGCGTGCAAGCATCCTTGATGTGCCTGATCCGCAACAGCGAAAAACGGGTTGTGGCTGAGTAAAACCCTCCAAGTGGGCAAATGTGTCCGCAAAAACCATTTTTAAGAACCAACAGGTCAAAAAAGAACAATCCCACTATCACAAACCATCCGAGCTCCATGCCGTAAATAATGCCACGGTGGAAAATCCCGATTGGGCTGATCATCTCAAATGCCGTTACGCCAAATGCCAGCGATAAGACCAGTCCAAGTCCCAGCGTCCAGTAACGAATGCTGCGTGGCCACCTCTTCGAACCGTTATTCTCGCCCAGTTTCCACTTTCTTCGTAGAAACCCGGCAAGATCAGACACCATGTTCACCGGGCAGATCCATGAGCAGAAGACGCGACCGGTAAGCAAGGCGTAGAACAGAAATACAAGCACCGCTCCGATCAATACATCCAGTGCAATTTCAGCACCGGCGAAGAACATTTGAAGAACCGCATACGGATCAGCTAACGGCAGTTTATCAAGGAACAATGCGAAACTGAAATCACCACTTAAAACGTTTACTACCCTACTTGACGCGAGAACAAACAGTACCAGAATACTGATTTGAGTCAGCCGCCTGAGCACCAGGTATCGATAACTCGAGAATGGCTTACTCATCAAACAGGTCGTCCGTGTTCAAGTATTCCAGTGTTTTGTCAGCCGCCTTGCGGTCGGGAACCGGCTTTTCCATCTCCTGTATCCGGCCTTCGTCTTCAGGGTCCCAACCCTTGACATAGTTCGAACCGACTTTGCCCGCCGCGATTTCCAGCGGTAAGACAATAATGCTCGCCTTTTCGGTCACGCACACATTCTCACACTTCCCGCATCCGGTGCATGCATCTCCGACGACCACCGGCCGCAGCTTGGCATGTTCGCCAGTACGCTCGTTGCGAGTGTATTCGAGCTTGATCGCAACGTCAATCCGCGGGCATGCCCTATAGCATGCGTCACAACGTAATCCCCAATACGCGATGCAGTTGTCGTTATCAATCTTGGCGATGCCCATACGCGCCGAATTGATATCCAGCCTGTGCTCGCCATTGACCGTTTTGCTCACCAGCCCCAGGTCAAGTGCTTCACTCGGACAGGCAACAGTGCAGGGAATATCCTCACACATTTCGCAGGCAATCCCACGTGGCTCAAAATATGGGGTGCCGTTAGCAATGCTGTTGCCGACATCCGCGAGCTTCAGCGTCGAATACGGACATGCCGTAACGCACAAGCCGCATTTAATACAAGTTGCCAGAAAAGAATCGTTCTCAAGTGCACCCGGTGGACGCAGAGTAATCGACCCAGTGGCGTTGTCCAGCAGCATTCCGCCCCAGACAACACCACCAACAAATGTCGCGCCTGCACCCCGAGCAATGTCGAGGATAAACTCTCTTCTGGAAGTACCTGACTTGGCCATTAAGCTTTAAGCCTTGTACAGCTTCACTGCACACTTCTTGAAGTCTGTTTCTTTCGAAATCGGACAAGTTGAATCGAGCGTCACCTTGTTGATGAAGACTCGCTCGTCGAAGAACGGAACAAACACGGTTCCTTCCGGCATTCTGTTGCGCCCGCGGGTGTCGATCCGGGCCTTGACCTTGCCACGGCGAGACTCCATCCAGATCATGTCACCGTCGCTGAACCCCTGTGCTGCTGCATCTTTGGCATTCATGTAGCACAACGCTTCAGGTACAGCGCGGTAGAGCTCGGGAACACGCATGGTCATGGTGCCGGTGTGCCAGTGTTCGAGCACACGTCCGGTGCACAGCCAGAACGGGTACTTCTCGTCTGGCATTTCCACTGGATCCATGTACGGGCGGAAGAAGATTTTCGCTTTGTTCTTGAGGCTCGTCTTTTCCGGAGTTGTCGGTCCGGTCAGATTACCTGACGGCATCGCCTTGAGCGCCGGACCATAGAACGCATACTGTTTTCCGGGCGATTCCTTCGCAACGTACTGATCAAAATCAGCGTTGAAACGAACTTCGGTTTCCTTGCCATCAACGACCGGCCATTTCAAGCCGCGACAATTGTGGTATGTGTCAAAGTCAGCCAGATCATGGTGATGATCCACACCAAACTGACGGTATTCTTCCCACAGAGCTTTCTGGACGAAGAAGCCATAACCGTCAAAGCCCTCAACATTACGCTTGTCGCCTTCAGCTTCTGTGTTTCCGAATCCGTCGCCAATGGGATCTGGCCAGGCATACTTTGTCATATCCTTGTGAGCGAACAGGATATCGTAAAGAGTGTCACTTCCCTTGTATCCCATTGCTGTAGCGCCGTCGCGAACATCGGGAAGGACTAAATCTCCTATCTTCCACTCCTTCCAGACATCGTCGACTGTGAAGTACTTTGAGAACTCAAGCGCCTGCCAGATATCCGGCATGGACTGACCAATCGGGGTAACCTGCTGACGCCAATGTTGGGTTCGACGTTCAGCATTACCGTATGCGCCCCATTTCTCGTAAATCATTGCTGAGGGTAGAATGAGGTCGGCGACCTTGGCTGAGATGCCAGCGTAACCGTCTGAGACAACAATGAAGTTGTCCATCTCACGTGCGGCTTTTATCCAGTGGTTGGCGTTGGCGGTGTTCTGCCACGGGTTACAAACCTGCACCCAGGCCCACTTGACTGTGCCATCTTCCATGTCGCGCAGCAGCTTGGTGTAGTGGCTGCCCGGTTTGGGATTGAGCGTTCCTTCAGGTATACGCCACAGTTTTTCGGAACGTGCCCGGTGACCGGCACTCTTCACAACCATGTCGGCCGGCAGACGGTGGGCGAAGGTTCCAACTTCACGAGCCGTACCGCAGGCGGACGGTTGTCCGGTCAGGCTGAATGCGCCTTCGCCTGGATTAGCTTGCTTGCCCAGAAGCAGATGAACCATGTAGGCCTGCTCGTTGACCCACGAACCACGCGTATGCTGGTTCATGCCCATGGTCCAGAAGCTCATGACTTTGCGACCCTTCTCGATGTACAGGTCGGCCAATTCTTTGAGCTTCTTCTTGAAATCGGCGTCAGATTCGTTCGGATCGCCCTTGGCAACACGGCATGTGAAGTCGAGGTCGTAGGGTTCCAGACCCTTCTTGAACTGCTCGAAGGTGATCAACCAGTGATTCGCAGCTTTGCCGGCATTCGTCATTTCCATGACATCACCAGCTTTCACGCCCAGGTGCGACAGCGCAACCGCTTCATTTTCGCTGATAACCTTGGAATTCTGCTTGTCGGTGATCTCACGTTCAAGCGCTGAATACTTGGCAGGATCGGTTTTGCCGCGCATGCCGTAGCCGACATTCGCGAAGCCGGTTGCGAAAACGCAGTAGTCTTCAATGAACTTCATGTCCATCGCTTCCGGATGGTTGTAGACCAGTTCCCGGGCGATGTAGTTCCAGATAGCCAGATCTGAAGTCGGCTTGAAGATAATTTCCGTATCGGCGAGGTCAGTGCAACGATTGGTATAGGTCGTCAGGTTTACAATCTTCACCTTGTCACGGTTCTCAAGTTTTCGATCAGAAATACGCGACCACAGAATGGGGTGGTTCTCGGCCATGTTGGCACCCCAGGTCACGACTGTATCGGTCAACTCGATGTCTTCGTAGTTACCAGCTGGCTCGTCAATGCCGAACGTCTGGATAAAGCCGACAACCGCGCTGGCCATGCAGTGGCGAGCGTTGGGATCGATGTTGTTACTTCTGAAGCCAGCCTTCATCAGTTTGGCCATCGCATAGCCTTCCTGAATCGTGTACTGACCGGACCCGAAGACTGACACCCCAGTCGGTCCCATTTCACCGTATGTCTTTTTGAACTGCTTCGCCATTTCTTCAAAGGCACGTTTCCACGATACAGGCTGGAAATTGCCCTTCTTGTCGAACTCGCCATCGCTGTTAACACGCAGAAGCGGTTCTGTCAGCCGGTCTTCACCGTACATGATCTTGGCGTTGAAATAGCCCTTGATGCAGTTAAGCCCCTTGTTTACGGGGGCAGCCGGATCGCCCTTGACTGCAACAATCTTGTCATTTCTGGTGGCGACCATGATGCCGCAACCGGTTCCGCAGAAGCGGCAAACTGATTTGTCCCAACGCCAGCCACTCTCTACTGAGGCCTGTGCGGCTTTAGCGCTTTCAGGTACGTTGATCCCCACTGCAGCAGCAGCGCTGACTGCGGCTGTAGTTCTGATGAAATCTCTTCTGGAAACTGACATGAATCTCCCCTCCGCTCATGCTTCTATCTGATGATCTTTGAGTGTCTTGACCTTGCTCTACGGGTTCTAACCAATCTCAATCCGTTCTGGCAAGTTATGATATTCACATAATAAGGCACAGAAAAATTTCACACTGATCCGACTGAGAATACATGGTTCTCATTCTCAACAGGGATACTATTCATTTTCCCGTCTTTTGTTAAGTTCGCGGATTTTCAGAATGATGACAATATTGAAAGCTGCGAAAATGATGAATGCCAACCAGAATCCGTTCCGACGGAACTTGGCGTTAGCAATGCCTTCGTCACCGATATGATTTACATCATGGATGATATCCATGGTCTTGGCACTAGAAGCGCTCAGAGTGTCGATATCGAAGTTGTGCAGTAGCACACGCATCTTGGTCAGTTCAGTTCTCGCCTTATCCAGCTTGAAATAACCTTCGTCAACACTCACGAGGAAAGACTCCGCAAGTCGAAGTTTGTTCTCAGCCAAATCAATATGGTGGTCAAGCGAGTCCAGCATATTGAAGACCTGATCAGGTGGACCACCTTCTTCATGACAGATCGAACAGAAGCTGCCCTCTTTTGCTGACAACATCTCATCGGTCGGGTGATGGATAGCGTGGCTACCGTGGCAACTGCCACACTGTTGCATCCCACGTAGTTCCCAGATGCCGCGATGAATCGATTCTCCGAACAAGGACGCATTCAACGCATGGCACTGTCCGCAAACATTTGAAACTGTACTGACCTCAGGTGGTAGAGCACCGTGGTTGCCATGACAATCATTGCAGGCAGGTGCGGAAATATCGCCATTGGTCAGCAATGCTTCGCCATGAACGCTCTCCTTGTAGTCTTCGTATGGATTGATCAGAATCCCATACTGGTTCATCATTTCCGGATCACCATGACAAGTATTACACGTTTCCGGAACATTTGTCGGATAAACTGGCGACAATGGATCATTCGTGGCGCGGATTTCATGCACACCGTGGCAATTCACGCAATTGGCAACGTTCTTATCGTTCGGATTTCTGGCCAACGTTAGACCGTGACCGCTGATCTGGAACTGAGCGTACTGGTCGGTGGAGATGGCAGGATTGAACCGGTGCATATATTCAGCATCAGAGTGGCACTTGGAGCAGAAAGCTCCAACATCACCCGGCTTTGATGGTACTCCGACAAATCCTTCACGTCGACTCATGGCATCTTCGTCCTGAATCAACGGATTCCCGCCGTGGCAGCCATGACACGAAATCTCGCTACTGGCATGGACATCATCTGCAAACGCGTGCGCCATGTCTTCATCCAACTCAGCATGACACGTAACACAGCTACTCTCAGTCAACAGAGTATCTACTGATCCAAGCGCTTCCTTGCTTAGCGCCAATCCCTTGTCTACTTCTACTTTAATCTTTTCGATGTCGAAGAAGTGCACTGCTTTACGCGCTACCAACAACTGATCATGCACTGCCTTCATCGCAGTGAATTCATGGTTGACATTGCGACCAGCATCCTGAGCTTGTACAAGTACAGCCTGCCCGCGGGCGAATTCTTCCTCCAAGCTGTTCAGGAGTTGATAGACTTCATCGGGGGGATCACCGGCGTTGTGACATTTGCTGCACACAGCTGGTTCTCTGGTTCCGATCATGTGAACCCCAGCCTGGTCGATTGCGTGATTCCCATGACAGGTGATGCAGACAGGAGCCTCGGTCAGTTCCCAGATACGCTGGTGTTTGGAAGTCGCAAAAGCGGTTGCTTCGAATATGTGACATCTGGAGCAGGCTTCATCGAAATTGGAAACGTGTTCGTCGTGCGTACCATGATTGTCATGGCATCCGGTGCATGACGGAGCTAGCGGGTTATGCCTGTCAAGCAGGGCTTCACCGTGCACGCTGTTTCGATACTCGCGAACGACATCAGCCGGGAGATCGTGCCTGGACATCATCGCCGGATCAGCATGACACTTACCGCATGTCTGCGGAACTCTGTCGGGACGAATCGGGCTGTCGGCACCAAAGATTGGATGCAACGGGTGCTCAGTGTGACATCCTACACAACCCGGGACATCACTCTTTCCAGCGCTGAGCGCACTTCCATGCGGTCCGGAACGGTAATTTGCAGCTTCCCGAGTATGGCATTTTCCACATTGTTCAATTGATAGCGTGGCACTCCAGGGAGGTGGTGTGAAACCGTCAACTTCATGTGCGGCATCCATGTCTTCCGGGTCGGCGTTGGGATTTCCACCATGACATCCGGAACACGATTCCTGTTTCGCATGAGCGTCCTGATCGAGGAATGCTTCAACGATTTCAGGTGTCATTTCCGTGTGACAGGTAACGCAGGCATCCTCAGCAACCGAGATTTGGGACAGCATCAGTATTCCGAACAGCACAGAAAACACTGTACCCATCGCAACACTCGAACCACGGACAGATCTTTGCATCATCTCCTTCTCCATCCTTTGGTCAATGACCGGGGTCCAGGTAGCCCAATGCTGTCAGGACGATTATGAAAATTATAATGCCAATTCCAACGGCGGTCGGTATCCAGTGCTTCTTTTCCTTGTGCGCCCAAATGTCCCAGAATGGAAGGGCAATCAACACCAGAGCGCCAACACCGAAGAACATGACGGCCACAACCTTGCCATTCATCCCAAGAATTGAACCAGGGAAATATTTCAACGCCTGGAACATGAACATGAAATACCACTCCGGCTTGATACCCATCGGAGTGGGATCAAACGGCGAAGCTTTCTCTTGAAGTTCCAAAGGGATGAAGACAGAATCGAACGGGAAATAAACTGCGAGAAATGCCAGAAGGATCAGGCAACTCGACCAAACGGCGATTTCCCGGTACAGGAAGTCCGGGAAGAACTTCATTTCCTTCCCACCCTTATCACCGATCGGGTGGCTGATTCCCTGTGCCTGTACAAAATAGAGGTGCATTCCTACGAACACTGCGGCGAAGAGTGGAAGCACAGTTACGTGTATGGCAAACAGTCGGGTTAGAGTTGCGCCGGTTACATCTTCGCCCCCTCGCAGGAATCTGACCAGAAAATCCCCGATGAAGGGCGTTGCGGCAGCAATCTCAGTTCCAACCTTGGTTGCGAAGAAAGACAGCTTGTTCCACGGAAGCAGGTAGCCGGAGAATCCAAATGCCATGCCCAAAATCAGCAATATGACTCCAGTCACCCATGTCAGTTCTCGGGGCTTACGATATCCTTTTACGAACCAATTTGAGAACATGTGGAAAAAGAGGGACAGGATCATCAGGTTCGCGGACCAGGCGTGCACGTTTCTTATCAACCATCCGAAAGCGACTTCACTTTCAATGAAGTGCACGCTCTCATATGCGCTGGCCGCAGTTGGCTTGTAGTAAAGCAAAAGGAAAAGGCCGGTGACAACTTGTACCATGAAGAAAAACAGCGAACTTCCACCGAAGAAATACCAGATGAAGTGTTTACCTTCAGGCACGGTCTTATGCTTCGCATGCTCGACCATGCCGTCAACAGGCACTCGGTCATTGAACCATTTTCCCAGCACGCCTGCAAAGTTTAATTTCTTCATCAGGCGTTCTCCACTGAAATGATGAGTTTGTCATTACGCACATCAACTGTGAATGCTTTCAAAGGTGCGGGTGGGGGACCGGAAACAACTTTGCCGGCGAGATTAAAACGACCGTTATGGCAGGCACACAATATTTGCCCTGATTCCTTCTCATACTGGACAGTACACTGAAGGTGCGGACACACTGCGCTTAAGGCTTGGTAAGAATCGGGTGAGTTGGCATCACTGCCTGTACGAATGACTATCGCTGGCTTGCGATTGAACTCAAATATCTTGTACTCACCTTTGCTGAGCTCGCCGATTTCGCCCACAGTTTTCGACAGGTTGTCTGGTTCGCTCTGTTCAGGTGGAATGACATACTTCAATGTCGGATATCCGATAACTCCGATAGCTCCCAAACCGGAAATTGTTACCAGTTTATCGATAAAGGAACGACGTGTGACGTTTTCCTTCTCACCCATGCAAATTCCCCTTGGAGAGACTACTCTTGGCTCGGCAACAGAATATCACAAAAATACTAGGTGCTTATCGGCGCTTTTTGTCGTGGGTCAATTTTTTAGATGATGCAGTCTATTCGATGCCATGAGTTTACTGTCTTATCAAATTAATATTCAATTGTTTAGCGACCAGTGTTACCGTAGAGGAGGCTTTGTTCGGAAGACCTAATCATAACGTGTATGCATTTACTCCATTGTGTTTATGGACGATTGTGAGATGAGTATTACCGTTACTGCAACACCAGCCAGAGTTGCAGGACACAGCCGTGAGAGTTTTATTTGTCAGTCGAGAAAATGTGATTACCATGAAACTGGAATGGAAGACCTCGCCAGATGAGCGAGACTAACGTGTTGCACGAAACTCACTGGATCACATATGAGTCAAATTCCAGCAGATCACATTACGCCGTATATCCTTGCCGGTGGCAAGAGCTCACGCTTTGGTAGCGACAAACGGCTGCTGGTAGTTCATGGACATCCTCTTATCGAGAACATGGCTGCGCTTGTTCAAAAGGCTCTCGATAAGAACCCGGTTTTCGTGGGTGATGATCCGATCGAAATTGAACTCTTCGATGCATTGTGGATTCAAGACGCCGAGAAGGAGAGTGGTCCAGTAGGCGGATTGATCAGTGTACTCCGCCACGCAAGAACCGAATGGGCGTTAGTTCTGGCGGTGGATTTGCCTGGATTGGAATTGACTGACCTCAACGCCCTGCTTTCAGTAGATCCAGGGGATGCTGAGATGATCGGGATCGGCCTGGACGACAGGCCCGAGCATCTGATAGCGCTCTATCGTACCTCTACACTTCCCATATGGGAGAATTTTTTTTCAAGCGGCAAACGTGCCTTACACCAAGGCTTGTTACAACTTAAGACGAAGACAGTTAGTCCAGTTTCAGGACGGAAGGCGTTGCTCAACCTGAATCGACCAGAGGACATTTCCGGGCTGTAAATCCGACCGCACACCAAAAAGTTGGTCGCATGACATGACTGACCCTACTCGTACCCATCAGCCGACCATCAGATTTGATTCCTCAGGTCCAACGTGATTTCATCCGCCAATCGGTCAAGCTGCTTTAGCGGAAAGAAGTGATCGCCAGACATTTCGACAAAACGGACTGTTTGTGTGGATGCGTCATTCCACCGCATGACAGTTTCTTCCATAAAAAGATCGTCCGATGACCAGAACACAGTGATCGGTACATCAATGGGCGGAACGATTGCCGAAGGAAGATTGCTGAGGACAGTGAAATCTGCGCGCATCAGTTGAAGTTGACGCTGATACAAATCGGGGTGTTTGTCAGGCGAGGGCAATGGGCTACCGATTCTACGTAGTGCCGTTGCAAATTCATCGTCCGACAGCGTGTCGACACCTTTCATCGCGGAACGGCTGCCTGGATGTCCACATCCAGATACGAAGAGATGGGATGGTGATGGACGTCCTTGCTTCACCAGTTCACGAGTGAGTGCGTCTGCGATTCTGCCGCCGTAGCTGTGCCCATAGATCGTGAAATCACCGCTGAACTCATTAGCATACAGGGCGAGCAGGTCGTCAACAATGGTGTCAATGCTGGTAAGCGGGTTCTCGTTTGATCGCGCGCCATGACCGGGAGGCTCGAGTAATACGAGGGCGATCTCGGGTGGCAGGTACTTTCTGAGCGGCAGGAAAACCTGAGCGCTCACACCGGCGTAGGGGAGTAAAAACAGACGGATTGAAGCACTCATCAATACCCCATGGTGCGATTTCGTCAACCCGATTTTTCGATGACCCGCGATTCAGTTTCAGGGTGCACTTCGGTTTCGTGGAGATGGGCTAACGCTGACTCGATCAAATCGAGCACAAACTCAAGATTCTCAATCGCCGCCTTTTTACTGCCCGGCAGATTCACGATCAGGCTGTGACCACGTATTCCGCAGACGCCGCGCTGCAACCACGCATTGGGAGTGATCTTCGATGATTCGAGCCGCATCTTCTCAGCCAGACCGGGCAGCTCACGGTCGATCACCTTTCTAGTCGCTTCAGGAGTGACATCGCGCGGGGCGCACCCGGTTCCGCCGGCAGTTAACACGAGATCGAAACCTCGCGAACAGAGGTCTTTCAGGCGCGACGATATCTGGTTTTGTTCGTCGGGGACAATCCCTGTCCAGGCAACATGTGCACCGAGCTGTTCCACCAGCAAATCAGCAACAGCGGGCCCGGCGGTGTCACGGGTCTCCCCGCGAGAACAGCGGTCGGAAACCGTTACAACCGCAACCTGCATTTCATTTCGCGGCACCAGTCGCACGATCTCAACTTCTGCGCCTTCTTCAATCGATCCACCCTCAATCACCCGCGCAAATACACCCAACCTCGGCATGATGCAATCACCGGCAAGCTCGTAGATCGCACACCGGCTATGACAGACTTTTCCGATCTGGGTGATTTCGAGTAAGGCTGATTCTATCTTCAGCTGGCTGCCAACCCCGAGCTCGCTGAGGTCGAGATCGGTTATGATGAGATTTTCGCCGAACGCGCCAGGATCCAATTCTACCCCGGAAGCGCGCATGGATTCAATGTCGTCATGAAGGAGAAGGCTAACCTGACGGTGCCAGTCACCGGCATGAGCATCCCCCTCAAAGCCGTGCCCGGCGACCAGTCGCGCTCCAGGAACGGATTGCTTCTGAGTGCCTTTCCGTTGAGACAGACAGATGGACTGCAGACGACCGCTCATTCGATATTTCCAATATCAGACGCTCGAAATTCGCCAGATTTACCACCATTTTTGCTAAGCAAACGGACTCCTTCGATGCGCATCTCGTGGGAGAGTGCCTTCAGCATATCGTATAAAGTCAGACCGGCGACGCTGACCGCTGTCAACGCTTCCATCTCGACACCAGTATTGGAGTGGGTAGATACCTCTGCGCGGATCCTGATCCGGTCATCACCCGGTTCAAAGTCAACCTTGATGTGATCAATTGGCAGGGGATGGCAAAGGGGAATCAGATCGGATGTGCGCTTAGCAGCCATGATACCTGCAAGACGTGCGGCTTCATAGACATTGCCCTTTGGTGTCTCACCGGAACGCAAGGCATTCATCACATCCACGCCACAGACAAACCAGCCTTCAGCAATCGCGACACGTCGGGTTGGCTCTTTGGAGCCAACATCCACCATCCGCAACGCGCCTTTATCATCAATATGGCTCAGGTTCATTATTATCCCCCGACCGTCGCCATTGGTGAGGTTGTCATCATTTCGATCGGCGGTTGTTTCCCGTTCAGATAGTTGTCGAGTTCAGCCCGGACCACGTCTTCCGGGTGAGTTCCAAGCAACTCAAGTAGCGGGAATGTCTGAGCATCCATCAAGCAGCGGCGAACTCGTCCTTGTGCATCCATACGGATCCGTTTGCATCCATCGCAAAACGCGTGCGACTGCGGGGTGATCCAGCCGACATGTACATCCTGACCTTGCCAGCTCAACTTCCAACGTCGTGATGTTTCACCAACTTTGAATGGAATCTGTTTAGCCTCAGCCCGATCCATCAGCCAACCTTGCACCTCTTTGGCAGAGATGAACTCACCAGAAGCCCAGGCGGCGCGCGTTCCAGTCTGCATCAGCTCAATAAAACGCAGTTCCGTTCCAAGCTCGGCTGCGTAATCGATCAACGCGGGAACATCCTCTTTCCAATAACTTCGACGGAGTACCGCATTCAACTTTACAGGATTTAGTCCGGCCTGGCATGTTGCATTGATACCATCAAGAACGCGACTCAATGAACTTCCTGTTATCGCATGAAAACGGATAGGATTCAATGTGTCCAGTGAGATATTAACCCGGTTTAATCCCTCTTCTCGCAGGGGTATCGCGAGATCGCGCATACGGGATGCGTTGGTCGTCATTGAGATTTCGTGAACCAGCGAATGCGCTTTCAAGCGACGAATAAGATGTGGCAGGTCGCGCCGAACAGAAGGCTCACCACCGGTCAGCTTGATATGTCGTTTGCCAGCGTGCTGCATGAGGAACAAACCCGCGTCGGCGAGCTGCTCCAAGCTGGGCAGAGGCGTCTTCTTCCATGGCACACCATTATCGGGCATGCAGTAGGTGCAGCGGAAATTACAACGATCAGTGACAGAAAGACGCAGCACTCAATTATCTCCAAACGGTTGTTGCTTCACGTAAATATCAGGTAATAGAGGATAGACATCAACCCCATCGCCAATCTTGAGATCAGTGTTGGCTTCGATTCGCAAAAATGCATTGGCGCTTGTTGTATTGACTATGTCGTGCGAACCTTTCCAGGGCAACTGTTCGACAGTTGCATCTCCTGAATTATAACTGATAATTGACGGAACAAAAAGAGTGCGATCACCACGGTTCGATGATGGAGTTGACATTGTGGCTCGAACCGGTTGATCCGAAAACGCAGCGGAATCACCCATCAATGTCTGAAGCAACGGACGTGCAAAGAAACGCCATCCACAGAGCACTGAAACTGGGTTCCCAGGCAACCCAACCAGCCAGGTTTGTCCAATTCTCGCCACGAGGATAGGCTTGCCCGGCTTCATCGCCAGCCGGTGAAACAGAATCTCACCACCCAGCGCTTCAACCGCGGCAGGCACGAAGTCATAGTCCCCGACCGACACCCCGCCACTAGTAACGATGACATCAGAGTTATTTGTAGCATCTTCAAACGCTGAGGTTAACGAGTCGAGGTCGTCAGGCTCAGTGGTTCGTCCAAGATATTCGCCCCCAGCCTGTTGAACCAACGCGCTGAGCATCGGTCCATTACTGTCACGGATATGCCCTTCAGCCGGTAATTCATCTGCCCCGAGCAGCTCAGATCCGGTCAGGATCACCGAAACCTTCGGACGTGGATACACACCAAGCCGTGCGGCTCCGCCAGCAACCAATCGAGCTATCATCCACGGCGTGATTTGTTCACCAGCCACTCCCAGCGGGTCACCAGCCTGAAGCAATTCACCACGGTAACGGATGTTCTTGCCTTGCGGCAAAGGCTCAAGCGTGACCGAACCAGAACTGTCGACTGTCGCGAGTTCCTGCTGGACGACGGTATCCGCACCATCCGGAACGACCGCGCCGGTGAATATTCGCGCCGCCTCGCCCTGAGGCAGGGGAGGGGGAGTATGCCCGGCCGGAATCTCGATACGACACGGCAGAGCTTCCCCACCTTCCAGATCAGCCGCACGGACTGCGTAACCATCCATCGTCGAAGAATCGAAATGAGGGAGCGGAATATCTGACACCGGAGCTTCAGCCAGATACAGCCCCGAAGCCTGTTCCACGGGTAGTGTCATTGGGCTCAATGGACCGCATTCACCAGCGAGGATGGATCGGGCTTGATCAAATGACATCAGCCTCTGGCGGGATTTTCCTCTACTACTCATATCAACCTTGACCTTCTCATTCGATTGGACCCCGGTGTTTCAGAACTTCCGCTACGATTGCGATTGCAATTTCCTCAGGTGTTCGCGCACCAATATCAAGCCCGATCGGGGCGTGGATAGCATCCATATCCGCCTTACTCCAGCCATCCTTGTTCAAGATCGTCCGAAAATGGGCGACCTTTTTCTTGCTAGCAATTACTCCGAGGTAGAACGGCAGCCGATCCTTGAAACACCGCAAAATCTCCAGCTCAGTTTCATGGGAAGAGGTGAGCAGGAGAACGATATCGTGCTGATTTAAGCTGAGATTCGACGCATCCTTAACGAGATCGCCATGTTGAAATTCAGCCTCAGGAAAGAACTGTCTGTTTGCAAACTCATCGGTTTCATCGTGTACGACTACATGATAACCTACGGTAGACAAAAGGTTGGCCGTTGGCCGTGCGACATGCCCTGCACCGAAAATGTGCGCTTTCAAACGAGCTGAATGAGGATGAAATGAGACTGTCATTTTGCCACCGCAGATTGATCCTGTTTCCTTACCCTGCGGATCATTCAGGTTGAATGATCGCAAACGAGGCTTCCCTTCACGCAAGGCGACAAGCGCTTCCTCGACGCACAACCGTTCCAGATCGCCGCCACCAACGGTACCGAAATTCTGTCCATCAGCAGTGACCAGCATGGACGCTCCGGCCCGCCGTGGGACAGAGCCTTCCGATTCCACAATCAGAGCGATGCAGAATCCCTTGCCCTGATCAGCGAGGTCGGCTGCCAGTTTCCAATACTCGTTCATTGATTCTTCATCGTCCGTTGTTCCCAATCAGCAGTGGTGTTGATGTTCCAATGTACACCTTCATCATCGGTTTCCACTTCGATGACGCTGCCCGGGGACCGTCGAATCACACCACGAGCACCTTCGTCCAACGGAATATCATGGAGAGTTGCAAAATGATTCGATCCGAAAACCGGCGGATGACCACGCTTCCCGGCAAATGTCGGAACGACAATTCCTGACAGGTCAGCCGCGTTCTTCAACTGCCTCAGCGTGTCAACCTTGACAAATGGATGATCTACCGCCATGAACATCGCAGCATCAACCTCAGTGTTCAAGGCCTGAACTCCGAGGCGAATTGAGTGAAGCGTGCCCAGTTCAACTTCTTGATTGATTACTACATGTCCACACTGGGTGAGTTGCTTGAAACGATCAACATCCGCGGCGAGCTCGGCGTGCACATCCGGATTCAGGATTGTGACGATGGCCGTAAACCCGGCTTCCACCAGCTTATTGAAAACGTGATAGGCCAGCGGCTCACCGTTCAGCTCAAGTAACGCTTTCGCCTTGCCCAACCGTTTTCCATGTCCGGCAGCGAGCAGGATAGCGGCAACATTTAACTCTCCTGTTGATTTCGCCGGACCAATCACCGCTCTTCCTTCTCAGCGGCTCGCTTCTCCTTCAACGCTTTGACGATCCGTTCTGGTGTCACCGGAAGCTCGTTGATCCGCACACCGGTCGCATCGTAAATGGCGTTCAATACCGACGGAATGACAGGCATGATCGCACCCTCACCGACTTCTTTCGCGCCGTATGGTCCGTTTGGTTCATGTGATTCCACAATGATTGCGTCAAGCTGCGGCATGTCCAACGACGTCGGAATCTTGTATTCGGCGAGGTTGGAGTTGAGGATGCGTCCCTTATCATCGTAGCAAATCTGCTCCATCAATGCTTCGCCCATGCCCATCATCATCGAGCCCTGCATCTGCCCTTCAACCTGCGTCGTGTTGATCGCGAAACCGCAATCGTGAGCGCCGGTGATCCGGTCAACACTAACTTCTCCGGTTTCCAGATCGACCGTGACCTCGGATACCTGCGCCGAACATCCGAACGCTGGCGACGTTCCGACCGCCGCACCCTTGAACGAACCACCTAGCTTCGGAGGACGATAGCTACCAGTCCCAACAACAGTTCCGATCTCAAGGAACGCGATCCGACTTGCCTCACGGAATGTCAGTTGCGGGGAATCCGGCAGGTCGCTGAATCCGAAATGTTCGTGAAGGAACTCCTCGCGCAACCCGTTGAAATCAATCGGATCACCCAAGCTGACAACGAACCCGTCCTTGAGATCAAGCATTTCAGGCGGAACACCGACCCGGCTCGCAACGGCGCTGAGAATCTGACGCTTCACATCCTGCGCCGCGTCGCGACAGGCCGCACCAGTCATCAATGTCGTCCGGCTGGAATAAGCGCCGAGGTCAACGCTGAAGTTGGTGTCGCCGGTCTGGACACGGACATCCTCGAGTGGCAATCCAAGCTCCTCGGCCGTGACCATCGCCAACATGGTGTCAGAACCCTGACCGATGTCAGCCGCACCGGACGAGACGATCACACCACCGCCAACTTCATCGACTTTCGTCACCACCGTACAGTGATATGTCTTTGAGCGATAGATCGAGTACCCCGCCCCTGATACGAAGAATCCGCATGCCGCGCCGATGCCCTTACCAGCCGCACGTGTCTGACCGGCGAGTCCCCGTTTCTGCTGCCAGGCGGCAGAATCTCGCACAGCTTCCAGTGCTTCACGCATGCCGAAACTGCTGACGAAGAGTTCGTTACAGGTAGTTTCGCCAGCGTCCATTACGTTCTTCAAACGGAGTTCAATCGGGTCCATGCCGAGTTCTTCGGCGAGACGGTCGAGCTGTACTTCAAACAACGCTCGGGCAATCACCGCTCCATGACCACGCTGTGCACCACACGCTGGTTTATTGGTCACGACACGATAACCATCATACTTCATGTTCTTGAGACGATATGGCCCACCGAGCAACGATCCGGCATAATAGATCGTTGCGATACCAAAGCTGGCATATGCGCCACCATCAAGAATCGCATTGTGTTCGAGAAAGGCTATGGTGCCATCCTCACGGATGCCAGTCGTCATCGTGTGCCAGAACTGGTGACGCGCCCGTGAATGCAAAAATACCTGTTCGCGATCGAAAGTGAACTTGACAGGCTTACCGGTCTTCATCGCCAACAGGCAAGTCGCCAGTTCAGCAGTTGAACAGGACGCCTTCGGACCGAATCCTCCGCCAACCGCTGGTTTGACTACACGCACCTTATGGAGCGGCAGTTTCAAGGCCATTGCCAGCGTGCGTTGCACATAGTGCGGCGCCTGAGTCGAGCTGTACATGGTCAGGTTGCCGAACGGATCAACTTCAGCCAGAACCGACTGCGGTTCCATGAAGGCGGCATCCTGCATCCTGCTGACCATCTTGTCCGTACGAATGAACTTCGCTTCTTTCCGGCCTTGCTCAACGTCGCCGAAGTTCCAATGCACTTGTGCGCAGGTATTGTTCTTGTACGAATCATGAAGCTGCGGCAGGCCGTCATCGAGCGCGTGCTCACCATCGAGAACCAGCGGTAAGGGCTCGAAATCGACTTTGATCAGACGCAACGCTTCCATCGCCGTGTCGGGATCAGTTGCAGCGACCGCCGCGATCTCATCGCCGATGTACCGCACCTTGTCATGACAGAAGATGGTTTCGTCGTATCGCGCTGGGCTGACACCGTACGGATCAGTTCCGGCATCCTCAGATGTTACCACGGCCTTGACACCGGGCAGGGCTTCTGCACGGGATGTATCAATCGAGAGGATTTTTGCGTGAGCAACTGGGCTATGCAAGATCGCGCCATAAAGCATGTCGGGACGCGACAAATCATCTGTGTACTGAGCCTTGCCCATCGCCTTGGCGGCAGCATCGACACGCGGCGCGCGAGTGTTGAGTACCTTGTAATCACTCATTGTCACCCTCCGCAGCTTGCTGGATTGATTCAACGATCTTCTGATAGCCGGTACAACGGCAGAGGTTGCCGGAGATCGCAGTTCTGATCTCATTTTCACTCGGGTGCGGCTCTTCACGCAGCAATTGAGTCGAAGTCATCAGCATGCCCGGCGTGCAGTATCCACATTGAATTGCACCGTGATCGACAAACGCTTGTTGCAAACGATTCAGCTCGCCGTTCTCGGCAAGACCTTCAACGGTTTCGACGTTGCAGCCGTCAGCCTGAACCGCGAGCATCAGACAACTGAACGTGGGAACATCATCAACGAGCACCGTACAACCGCCGCAGTCGCCGATCCCGCAGCCCTTCTTCGTGCCCGTCAACCCGATGTCTTCACGGATCAACTCGAGCAGAGTGCGCTGTGGTTGGACAGCCAGTTCGTGGTGAACACCGTTCACCGTGAGTGCGACAATCCGTTTCATTGCTGTCCCCCCGCACGTTGAATGGACAATCTGAGGGTGCGAGCAGTCAGAACTTCCACCATTTGTCTCCTGTATTCGAGTGTGCCACGGTGATCGTCAATTGGGGTTACGTCCTGAACCGCGCCACGAGCCGCTTCGTCGATCAGGTCTTCCGTTGGTTCACTGCCGACTAGAATCTCAGCGACACTGGGTGCCATCAGCGGTATGGGACCAACTGCCCCCATCGTCACCCGGACGTCAGTCACTTCCCCGTCCTGGCCCAGTGTGATGCTTGATGCGACGCCAACGACAGAGATGTCGAGCGCCTTGCGTTGTGCTAGTTTGTAGTAAGCGCTGCCAGATTTTTGCGCCGGAGCAGGGAAGATGATGTGGGTCAGAATCTCGCCTGGCTGGATGGTCGTCCGACCCGGTCCGGTGACAAATTCTTCGCTGCGTATCGTTCGGACACCCGCGCTGGATTGTAAACGCAATTCGGCATCCAAGCAGATCGCTGGTACCAACATGTCAGCCGCCGGGCGGGCGTTGCAAATGTTGCCGCCAATGGTACCGCGAGCACGTACGAGCGGACTGCCAACCGCATCCGCTCCTTCAGCGAGAGCGGCCCATTTCTGACGTATATCCGGATCGCGCTGTATCTCTCGAGCGGTAGCAAGCGCCCCCACTTGCAGTCTGCCGTCATCGAGAACCTCGATCCGTTTCAATGACGCCAGCTTGTGCAATGAGACTAGGGAGGATGGATTGTTCCGTTCCTTCTCAGCCCAGATCGGCGGGTCCTTCTGACCCGTTTCGAACGTCGTCAATAATGGCGTTCCGTCTGATCCAGCTTCAGCAAGATTGTAAAGCGAGCTTTGCAACACAGGTCGCTGCAAATCGACCAGCACATCTGTTCCGCCCGCCAGAATTCGAACGCCGCCCGCTTGGTCTTTTTCGAGAAAAGAGCACGCTTCTTCGATGGAATCCGGCACGAAAACATCGAAGTATGGAAGAGACATCTCTCACCCTTGTTAAAAGTAAGTGTGGCCTAACATGTTGGAATAATTGGTATTTGAAAGGAGAGCGCTCGCATGTCCACGCTACAAGCCATAGTATGGCCTCCTAGAGATAGTTGCGCAAGAAATAATTGCACGTGCAACTAATTTCTCTTGACGAGAGGCTCCTCACGGAGCTACTGTGTTCTCGAGGCGCGAAGTAGTTCTGTTAAGTAATCCTAACATAAACAGCGAGCTGTTATTGATGGCCCGGATAGCCCTGATTCCCGGCGATGGCATCGGTGTCGATGTCACGCAAGAAGTGGTCAAGGTTTTAGAAGTGGTTCGTAACAGTGGTGTCCCGCTCGAGTGGGACGAATTCGATTACGGTGCGGATAAGTACCTCGACACCGGAATCACCCTGCCCGACGAAGAGATCGAGAATTTCCGCGACAACTACAACGCCATCTTCCTCGGCGCGGTGGGTGATCCTCGGGTTCCCGACATGCGTCACGCCGCAGACATCCTCCTCGGTCTCCGCTTCAAACTCGACCTTTTTATCAACTACCGTCCGATCCGACTCCTCGACGAAAAATTGTGCCCATTGAAAGATAAGCGATGCGAAGATATCGATTTCGTTGTCTTCCGAGAGAATACGGAGGAAATGTATTCGGGCGTCGGTGGTCATCTGAAAAAAGATACGCCCGACGAGGTCGCGATCCAGACTGCGGTCAACACTCGCAAAGGCGTGGAGCGGATCATCCGTTACGCCTTCGAATATGCGGTGAAGACGGGTCGCAAACACGTCACCATGTCGAACAAGTCGAACGCGATGCGCTTTGAAGGCGACCTGTGGGATCGCGTGTTCTGGGAAGTCGCGGAAGAGTATCCAGACATCGAAACCATGCACTGGTACATCGACGCATTGGTCATGCAGATGGTCAAACGTCCGGAGCAGTTTGAGGTAATCGTGACTTCGAACATGTTCGGTGACATATGTACCGACCTCGGCGCACAGTTGCAGGGTGGACTTGGGCTGGCGGCATCGGGGAACCTGCATCCGGGACGGACATCGCTGTTCGAACCTGTTCACGGGTCAGCACCCAAGTACGCCGGCAAAGACGTTGCAAATCCCATCGCCGCGATCCTCACTGCGGGCATCATGCTGACCGAGCTCGGATTCCCGGAGTGGGAAAAACGTATCGAGCAATCGGTGATAAAGGCGTTCAAGGAAGGACGTGTACCTCGTGATCTCGGCGGCACGGCGGGTACGGCTGCATCGGGCGATGCTATCTGCGAGAATCTGCTGGCTGAGGATGCGACATGGGCATGACGATCGCCGAGAAGATCCTTGCCAGGCAGGGCGGACGTGAAAGTGTTGCGCCGGGCGACCTGTTGTTTGCGAAAGTTGACCGGGTTCTCGGCACAGATGTCACATGCTCGCTTTCGATCGAAGTGTTCAAGCAGATGGGCGTGTCAAAGGTTCACAATCCCGACAGCCTGGTGCTGGTAAACGATCACTTCGTGCCCGCGAAGGACATCAAGGCAGCGCAGTTGTCCAAGAACATGCGCGAGTTTGCTCAGGAACAGCAGGTCCAGAACTACTTCGAGGTCGGACGTTCCGGAATCTGCCACACGATCCTCCCGGACAAGGGCTTCGTCAAACCGGGCAACCTGATTGTCGGCGCTGACAGCCACACCTGCACACACGGTGCCGTGGGCGCGCTGGCGACAGGAATTGGCAGCACAGATATGGCGGCCGCTTGGGCGTTGGGCGAGCTGTGGTTCCGCGTTCCGGAAACGATTCGGGTGAACGTCTCCGGTGATCTTCAGCATGGCGTCGGCGCCAAGGACGTCATCCTTCAGATCATCAAGACATTAGGCGTTGAAGGCGCACTCTATAAGGTTCTTGAGTTTCACGGTCCGGTGATCGACGGCATGTCGATGGAAGGTCGCTTCACGATAGCCAATATGGCGATTGAAGCCGGGGCCAAATCCGGAATTATGCCTGCTGATGACACAACCCTCGCCTATCTGAATGAGATCGGTGTGACGGATGCACAGACAATTGATGCCGATCCGGACGCCAACTACTCGCAAGTAGTTGAATTTGATGTCACTTCGCTGAAACCGCAGGTAGCCAAACCTTATCTGCCCTCGAACGGTGTCGATGTGGACGAGGTAGACGGTACGAAAATCGATCAGGTGGTGATCGGATCATGTACCAATGGCCGTCTTGAAGATTTTGAGGTCGCTGGCGAGTTTTTACGCGGCAACGAGGTTCATCATTCGGTACGACTGCTGATAATCCCGTCCAGCCAGGACGTGTATCGAGACCTGATTGACACAGGTCTGGCGCGGCAGTTTGTCGAAGCGGGTGCGACCATTACTCCGGCTACATGTGGCCCGTGTATTGGTGGGCATATGGGTGTGCTGGCTCAGGATGAAGTGGGATTATATACGACGAACAGAAACTTCGTCGGACGTAACGGACACACGGACAGCAAAGTGTATCTGAGCGGACCGGCGGTGGCAGCGGCAAGCGCCGTTGCAGGAAAGATTGTATCTCCGATCTGATTGATCGTGCTGTCTTTGATGGTAGAGGATTAGGTGATGACAGGTTCTGAAAATAAGAGTAACGAGCGTGTCAATTCGGTACCAACGAAGCACCAGTTGAATGAAAGCCTGGGGTTTCTTGTCAATGTTGTCGCCCGCTCGATGCGGGTTGCACTTGAAGAGAGGCTGAGAGAATTCAATTTGAACGTCACTCAGTGGGTTGTGTTGCAGGGAATCAATGAGCTGGGCGAAGCCCGTCAAACGGACCTCGGCAAGAGGGTGCAACTCGATGATGCCACGATCACACGACAAATCGACAATCTCGTGAAGGTCGGGCTCATCAAACGTTCCCCGGCCGTTGACGACCGCCGCACACAGATGGTCAGCCTGACGCCAAAGGGAAAGAAGCAGCTCCCGCGTCTTAACGAAGAAGCAAATGAGATAAACGTGCGCGCGACCAAGGGTCTGCGTAGCACAAAAACGAGATCGATCTACCTGGACCTGATCCGGGTTCGTGAAAATCTGTCGAACAACGGATCAACGTGAGGGCACGATGGAAGGAACGGTTTTCCGCTACAACGATAACGTTGACACTGATGTCATCATCCCGGCACGGTACTGCACCAGTTTCACCGTTGCCGAGCTGGCCCCGCACGCATTGGAAGATCTCGACGCGACCTTTGTCGAACGTGTCCAGCAGGGTGATTTCATCGTCGCTGGAAATAACTTTGGATGCGGATCTTCCCGTGAAAATGCCCCCATCGCGATTAAAGGGGCGGGCGTTGCCTGTGTGATCGCCAAATCGTTTGCACGGATTTTCTATCGCAACTCGATCAACATAGGACTGCCGATCCTAGAATGTCCGGAAGCAGTCGAGGGAATCGAGGAAGGGGATAGCATCCAGGTCGATCTGGACAACGGAATGATCGAGAATCTGACCCGCGGTGGCAGTTGGAAAGCGGCACCGTTCCCGCCAGGCATTCAAGAGATCATCGATCTCGGCGGACTGGCGGAATACGTGCGACGCAAGGTCGGCAGCGCCGGATAATTGGTTGCAGGGCAGGATTTCAGTGATGTGAGCTTGTTTAGCAGACATTCGAACGACGACAAAGATAAACGAACGACCAACAACCGGTAGGGAGAGAAATGAAGGATATAGCGCCGAGTTACCCTTCGGCATTTATCCCTTATGGAGCCTGGGGGGGGAGTTGGTTTCCGGCCTGGCACACAAGTGCATTGGCCGAAGTCGACATCGCGCGTTTTGCTGCTGAATCAATGCCGTTGATTCTCGCCAAACGTAAGATTCGAATCACGGACTTGGACTACCTGATCAGCGGGTCAACGATTCCGTGGCTGTATAAGTTCTGGGGATCGCCGTACCTGTCCAACGGGTTCGGCCACCGACTTCCGGGATTCCATCTTGAACAGGCGTGTGCGACAGGTCTACAAGTCACAATGAAAGCCGCCGCGCAGGTTCAAGGAGGGTCGCACGACGTTGTCGGAGTGCTAGCGTTTGATAAGACGAGCAACTCACCAGCCGGTGTGTTCCCCAATCAGGGCACCTACCGACGTACCGAAGTCATCAGCGACATCTGGGACAACTTCGGATTCGATCCGTCTTCGGGTTCGATGGGCTTCGATCAGGCGAAGGGCGAAACATCGATGATCGCCTGCGCGGGACGTTGCGCACGTTCCTACAAGGTGGACATGAAAGAGGTCGCCGAGCTGGCCTGGTGGCGTTACCAGCAGTACTTCAAGGCCAAAGAAGACGGCGTTCTTGACAAGTACCTGTTCCCGCTCAAGGTGCTCGATGTTCGCGGGCAGGAGATCGGCGTGGTCGATGACGACTATGGCATCCGCAGGTACAGGTCTTACGATCAGTTCCCCGGCGAACGTCAGCTGGATACGTGTGTCACCGCTGGCGGACAGACTCACGCTTCCGACGGCATGTTCACACTCTTGATGACCACCGAAGACAAGGCTCGTGAACTGAGCCAGCGTCCCGAAATCTCGATCCAAATGGTCGCGTCTGCGGAGTACCGCAGTGGTGCGGGTCAGATGCCAGATGCGCCAGCTCTGGCGGTCAAGCAACTCTTCGAACGTACCGGTTTGACCATGGACGACATGGTCTCGGTCTACAACCACAATCCATTCGCTGTAAACGATGTCGTGTTCTCCAAGATCATGAATTATGACTGGCATAAGATGAACGACACTGGCTGTCCGATGGTTTACGGTCATCCGCAGGGACCAACCTTGGTCCGGGTGATTGTGGAAGCGTTGGAGCGAGCTGTTGTCGTTGGGGGAGGATATGCGCTTGTCTTCGGCTGTGCCGCAGGTGACGTTGGGATAGCAGCCGTATTCAAGGTTACCGATCGCAAGGGAGGTAACTAAGATGAAAACCATGCGACAGACAACGCTCGAAACTCTCGGCCTCGGAACTGTACTTGATATGGTCAAGGCAGGACGTTACGCGGCTGACACTGGCGAACTCGTCGACAAGATATTTGGCCCCGCGGGCAATCGCGGAGCATTCGTGATTTCGGGTGGAAACGGGATCGTCGGTTCAGGTAAGGCGATGCAGCTCGGATCACGGCTGGCACCGTATGATGTGCCCATCGTAACGCTTGACCTGCCAGATGCTCCGGACGGCATCGGTCAGCAATACCCCGGCCTCATGCAATCCTTCGGACGTGAGCAGGCTAACGAGATCATGAGCGACATAATCCGCCTGAATTACGGCGGATCGTCAGTTCCTCGTGCGCTTGCCGGATTCAACCCGAAGTTCATCCTCGAAGCAATCCCTGAGATTCTGCCGATCAAACGCGCTCATTACGAAACGATGCGCGACAGCTTCCCAGGGATCGAGATTCGTTCCGTAACCTCGGGCTTCCCGAGTTCGGAACTCGGTGTCGGAGTCTGGCATCCATCGTTCCCACATCAGATCAACAAGATCTGGGAAATCGTTGAAGATCAGCCGACCGATTTGACCAAACTGCTGTGGTCGCTGGGGATGATCCCGGTTCCGGTTGGTGACTACTGGTCATTCATTCTTGACGTGCTGTTCTGCGGAGTGACGCTGGCTGCATTGCGTTATCACCGCGCGTCAAACATGCCATACTGGAAGCTGGACAAGTTTGTTCGACGTCTGGTTGGACCGAACCCGCTACGTGCGCACGACGCTATCGGTCCGGGTGCAAGCTTCCTGACATGGTCGTGCTTGCACCACCTCAGCGGAACTTATGGCGACCTGTTCACTCCGGACGATGAGCTCGAACGCCGCCGTCACAGCGGCGAGAGCTGGTACTCGATGAACCGTCCGACGGTTGATTGGGAATTACCGGACGAAGACGAGTTCGAGAGCTGGATGTTCGGTCCATTGCTCCAGATGGCCAGCCTGATGCTGCACGAAGACCGTGCGCCGCTTCCTCACATGAACGCGATCGGCGAACTCTGCGCCCAGTTCTCAAAGGGTATCCTTGCAACGATCCGTGAAATTGGTGCGGACGCCGCGATTGCCCGCGTTGAAGCCTATCACAAGCTGCATCCAGAAGCTGCGGGTGGAGCGTGGCATCCAGACGCATTCGCCAAGGTCGATTCACCGGAATGGCAGCAGCTGTACGTAAACGCTGAACATGACGGTACCATCGGCGCGATTACGATCAGCCGCGAATCACTCAACTGGGATGTCATCGCCGAGCTCAACCGGGCGGTCGACTGGCTCAAGGCCGAGAACATCGACTCCGTGGTTCTGAGTGGCGATTTCCATTTGGCGATCCAGCTTGTCGGTGCGGATACGACCGAGTTCTATCCCGCCCTTGACAACGAAGACGAAGGCTTCCGTGTCGCGAAAGCGTGGTCGGAAACCGCTCGTCGATTCAATGACGAGTTCAAGACGTCGGTCGGCTTTGTCAACGGCAAACGCTGCCTGGGGGGAATGCTCGAACTGTTGATGCACTGTCACTATGTAGTCGCGCTCGACAGTGCTCAGGTTGGGATGCCGGAGGTCACACTACCAGTTATTCCGGGCATGGAAGGCTGTCACTGGTCATTCCGCAAGACTGATCCGGCCAACTGGGGCAAGGTTGCGAATCTGCTGCTATCAGGGCGGTCTGTGAAGGCGTCAGAAGCCACAGGTTGGATGGTCGATTTCGCCGGCTCAATGGACGAGTGCCTGGCGACCATCAATTCGATCCTGACTGGTAGCGGAGATGTTGCCGAGCGAAAAGTAAATTCCGAACCGATCCAGATTTCCAGCGATGTAGCAGGCCTTTCCACTCCGGAAGATCCAGCTGTCGAAGTGGCGCGCAAGGCGATCATGGATTGCGTACAGGCTTCATGCTCTGTCCCGTTGTCGCAGGCGCTGGATATCCAGGCGAAGCATTCGGCTGGATTCATGACCGGTTCCGCATGTAAACGTGGCATGATTGGGTCGAGTTGGAAGAAGACGATGGACATTTGAGGTCGAAAGTGACTTGAAGTTTTCGCACCCGCATCTCTTCAGAGTGAAGAGTCCGGGTCATAATGCAGGAGGATGTTGGCATGGAATTGCGTGAGCCGTTGGACAGTTTGATACATGAGCCAACTGAGTTTACGGATCATCTGTCATTTCCAGATCCCTCGCGAATCAAGGTTTACGATTCGACGTTACGTGATGGCGAGCAGATGCCAGGCGTTGCATTATCTCCGGGTCAGAAGTTTGAGATTGCCCGCGAGCTCTCAGATATGGGAGTCCACATTTTCGACTTGGGCTTCCCGTTCGCAGCTCTGACTGACCGTCACGCACTCCAGCTGATTGTCCAGGGGAAACGCAGGGGTGATATCCGCGAGGATGTTGAGCTGCTGGTGATGTGTCGTTCTACTCAGAGTGACATCGACATCACCATAAAAACCCTCGATGATATCGGTGTCGATATCTCGGAAGTCACTTTCTTCATTTTCACGTCTGGTTCCGACCTACACCTGAAGTACAAGATCGGCCGTTCGCTGCTTAAACGCGAGAAGAAGGACATAAAGGAATGGTTAGATCTTCCGGTTGAATTCTATCGCGAAGCAAACCTGCGGATGATGTGCGAATCTATCAGCTACGCACGCGAACGTGGGGTAAAAGCGGTTGAGTTTGGCGGTGAGGACGGTTCCCGGGCTGACCTCGAGTATACCATCCAGCTTGCAAGAGCTGGGTACGATGCTGGCGGAACACGTTACAGCTTCCCGGATACCGTCGGTTGCTTCACACCGGAAGGCGTGGATAAATACATCCCTCGCATCGTTAAGGAATTCCCGGGCGAGGATCTGGTAGTCCACTTCCACAACGATTTTGGGCTGGCCGGAGTTAACACCGTTCGCGCGATGAGCCACGGTATCAATGTTCCCACATGTACAGTCAATGGCATGGGCGAACGGGCTGGCAACGCGCCGTTGCACCAAGTGGTGATGATGCTGAAAGTGCTGTATGGCGTGGAAATCCCGGGCTTCAAGTACGAGAAGCTGATCAAGCTGCGGAAGATGCTTGAGACATACTCTGGTATTCCGGTCAGCGCACACGAGCCGATTATCGGCGAAGGTGTATTCACCCATGAATCCGGCATCCATACGGCTGGCCTGCTGATCCATCCCGCGATCTACCAGGTGATTCCGCCGGAAATGCTTGACACGCGCATCAAGTATGTCTTCGGAAAGCACACTGGCGCTGCGGCTGTACGCGATGTGCTCAACCGCCCAGAGTTCCAAAAGGGTCTCGAACGTGATGGCGTTGTGGTTAACGACACGCTGATCAATGCGGTGATGCTGTTCGTGAAGGATGCACGTCAGAAACGCACACGCTCAGACAGCTTTGTCAACGTGACCGAAGCGTACTACTCCGCATATGATCGCCTCGGGATTTCTGAACTGCGTCTGGTTGAACTAGCCTCAACCATGGGTCGGCTGATGAGAGAAGGCTTGTTTACACCTGAGGATATAGAAGAGGCTCAGGCGTTTACCAAGAAACAGAAACCGGTCATTCCTGTGAATAGTCAATGATGGAACCGATGATTCAGAACACGGAAACGAGGGGATTTGCATATGAGTTTGAACTGGCTACCGAGTGAAGGGGGTCTCAAGGATCATGATCTCTATGGAGATCAATTCTTCTCCGCCGAAGCACCCGGAACTACGTACGAACTGAAACCGGTTGTCGATCCAAAGGGAACAGTCGTCGATGGTCTGTTCACAGCTTGGGTCACACTGAACAACCCTGCGCAGTTCAACTCGTACACAACCCAGATGGTTAAAGGAGTGATCGCTGGTTTTCACAAAGCGTCAATGGACCGCCGGGTGGTCGCCATCATTTTCACCGCTGTTGGGAACCGTTCGTTCTGCACGGGTGGAAACACCAAGGAATACGCCGAATACTATTCCAACAAGCCGCAGGAATACGGTCTGTACATGGACCTGTTCAACGGGATGGTCGACTCGATCCTGACCGCCAAGAAGCCGGTTATCTGCCGGGTGAACGGTATGCGTGTCGCGGGCGGACAGGAGATCGGCATGGCTTGCGATCTCACATTGACCGTTGATACGGCCATCTTCGGGCAGGCAGGGCCACGTCACGGCAGCGCGCCGGACGGTGGATCGACCGATTTCCTCCCCGGAATTCTCAGTTATGATGATGCCGTCTATAACTGTGTCTCATGCGAGATGTGGTCGTCCTACACGATGAAGCAGAAGGGCATGGTAACTAAAGTAGTTCCCGTGCTCAAACAAGACGGTGAGTTCATTCGCAACCCGCTGGTGATCACGGACAAATGGATCGAGGACGGTGAAGTCGTCTACGGTCAGTTCAAGCGGGGCGAAGAGGCTGCAAACGCGAAGGGCGTGCTAAAATCATCCGAGTACGACTTCAGCCTGCTCGACAAGGAAGTGGACAAGATCGTGTGGACTTTCACTAACCTCTTCCCGGGTTGCCTGATGAAGTCGATTGACGGCATCCGTCAGAAGAAGCGTTTCTTCTGGGATATGACCAAGCATGAGCACCGTCACTGGCTGGCGGCCAACATGCAGGGTGAGGCGTTCCTGGGCTTTAACGCTTTCAACTCCAAGAAAATCACTGGCAAGGATGTGGTTGACTTCATCGAGTATCGTCGCCAACTCGCATCCGGGGCCAAGATGGATGAATCGCTATACGAAGCTGTCCTCGGACAGCCGCAGGGAGAGTGAGAATGGGCAACCTGTTAGCTGGAAAAGTAGCGTTGATTACTGGTGGTAGCAGGGGTATCGGCGCAGCGCTCGTGCGCCATTTTGCCGAAGAAGGGGCGGCGGTCGCGTTTACATATCGCAAGGAAGCTGAAAAAGCTGAGGCTCTGGCGGCGGAAGCAACCGGACTCGGTGTAAAAGCCATTGCGTATCAGGCTGACACAGCCGACTTCGACCGCGCTCAGGATCTGACCAGCGAAGTGATCAGCACCTTCGGTGGACTCGACATCCTCGTCAACAACGCCGGGATGAATTGGGACGGCGTGATCTGGAAAATGAAGGAAGAGCAGTGGGATGCGGTGATTAACGTCGATCTCAAAGGCTGCTTCAACTATATCCGGGCAGTAGCACCGCACTTCCGCGAACAAAAGGGTGGACGCATCGTTAACGTCACCTCGATCAATGGCATGCGTGGCAAATTCGGACAGGCAAACTACAGCGCCGCCAAGGCTGGCGTGACTGGTCTGACGAAAACCGTAGCGAAAGAGCTGGGCGGCAAGGGTGTGACCGTGAACTCTGTCGCGCCGGGGCTGATCATGACCGACATGATGCAGGAGATGCCGGACGAGGCCAAGCAGGCGAGTCTGGGTGAGACTGCCGTCAAGCGTCTCGGTGATCCAGAAGATGTCGCCTGGCTTTGCGCATTCCTCGCATCGGAACGGGGCCGTCACATCACCGGCGAAGTGATCAAGGTTGATGGCGGACAGTATATCTGAGATACGAGACACGAGATACCAGAAACAGCAGCAGACCCGTGTCCGGCAGTTGCCGGACGCGGCTAATCCCGACTTGCGACCTGCTGCGCCTTAGGCTTCGCCGTGGCGAGTGCAAGATGGGGCAAACACAGAAGCTCGAGCCAGCGCAGATCCAGGCTGGACAATACAGGTGAATTCATGAACTTGAACGATATCGTTGCGATTTCAGCTTGTCGTACACCGATGGGCTCATTCGGTGGAACGCTTCGTAACATGGCAGCCTACGACATCGGCGCGGTCGCAGTGAAAGCCGCTTGGGAACGTGCGGGAATTGATGCCAGCCAGGTCGATGATGTGATTCTCGGATCATGCCGACAAGCGGGCAACGGTCCCAACCCAGCCCGCACGGCTTCTGTCCGCGGAGGTGTGCCCGAAGGAACTCCGGTAATCACGCTGAACATGGCGTGTCCATCAGGTATGCGTGCGATTGCATTTGCGAGCCAACAGTTGTTGCTCGGCGAATCGCAAATTTCGCTCGTCGGCGGATTCGACTCGATGTCCACCATCCCGTACCTGCTGAAAAATTCCCGCTGGGCCGGGATGAAGATGGGCAACAAGGTGCTCGAAGACGGCTGGTCCGATTCCATAGACCCGCTAACCGGTGAAGGCATGGGTACATCCGCCGAGAACCTGTTCGACAAGTACGGCATTCCGCGTGAGGAACAGGACCAATTCGCGGCCGAGTCACATCAGAAAGCACACGCGGCGTGGGAGGCCGGAGCTTTTGACGAAGAAGTGGTGCCGATTGTTGTCCCACCAGCCACCAAGCGTGATGAAGAAAAGATATTTGCCCGCGACGAAACGATCCGTTTCCCGATCAGCGCCGAGAAAATGGCCAAGCTCAGGCCGGCCTTCCGTAAGGATGGCACGGTTACAGCCGGTAACGCCTGCGGCATGTCGGACGGGGCAAGCGCAATTGTGCTTACCACCCGCCAAAAAGCGCAGGAACTCGGCGCGAAACCGATTTTCTCCATTGTCTCATACGCCAAGACGGCTGTATCACCGCAAACCATGGGTGAAGGTCCGGGGCTGGTGATTCCATTTGCGCTCGAAGGGGCCGGGATGACACTCGATCAGATGGATCTGATTGAGGTCAACGAAGCCTTCGCGATTCAGGTGCTCGCAAATGAACGAGTGCTCAATTGGGATCGCAGCAAGTTGAACGTTAACGGTGGAGCAATTGCGCTTGGTCATCCGACCGGGATATCCGGCGCACGCATTGTCGTCACCCTCGCTCACGCTTTAAAAGCGCGGGGTAAGGAATATGGCGTCGCGTCAATCTGTGGCGGCGGCGGTGTGACGATGGCGATGGTGATCAAGGCAGAAGGTTAATCTCAGAAGGAACATCGCGTGCCGATCAAGGGATTGGACAACCTGAGCAACCAAAGCGGGCAGGAGAAGCTCGACTATGAAGTGATCTACGAACGCAATATTAATGTAGCAGTGACAAAACTTAGTGCGGATACGATTAAAACGAAATCTTCCCTGCTCGATCTCAACCATAACATGCGTGTGGATCTCGTGATTCGGGTTTCGGATCGCGAGATCGTTGACGCACGCTGTCAAATGGTGAAGGTACCCTTCGGTGTCTGCTCGCTTACCGCCCACTATATCAAGAAGATCATCGGGCTGAAGATCGAACGCGGTGTGACTAAACAAATGCGCGATCTACTCGCTGGTTCCAAGGGCTGCACTCACCTGTACGAGTTGGCCATCGAAGCCATGCGGATGTCATCGAATGTGCTGATGGGATTTGCAACTGGTGATGAGAAAGAGTGGCGCGAACGCCGCATGACGGACGCCGAGTTCATTGACAAGGCCAAAGAGTTTCTCAAGGACAGTTGCCTTCCATTCAGTACTGATCCGGAAGATCTCGAACAAGCTGGGGACAGAAAATGATGAACAACTACGAACATATCCAGGTAACGGTTGAAGATGGTTTGGCGGAAGTAACGCTGACTCGTCTCCCGTACAACGTTCTGAACATCGCGATGATGAAAGAGATGATTGAGTGCTTCGATGAACTCGCACTCAACAACAGCTTAAGGGTTGTTCTACTTAAAGCAAACGGTAAAGCGTTCAGCTCTGGCGTTGATGTTGGAGAACATACGGACGACAAGGTTTTCGAGATGATCGAAACTTTCAGTCATTTGTTCGTCGCTTTGTGGTCGATTCCGGCGGTGACTATTTCAGCTGTGCATGGTTTGGCGCTGGGTGGGGGCTGCGAACTGGCTATCGGCTGCGATCTCGTAGTCGCCTCAGACAACGCGAAGTTCGGGCAACCCGAAATCGGCGTAGGGGTTTTCCCACCGATGGCGGTAGCAGTCTTCCCGAATTTGATCGGACGCAATCAGAGCGTCGAGTGGTTGCTCAGCGGGGATATTTATCCTGCTGCCGAAGCGCTGGCTGCAGGGTTGATCAATCGAGTCTTTACGGTTGATAAGTTCGACGAAGAAGTCAGCCAGTATTGCGAGAAGTTTACCCGTCAAAGCGCAGCGGTCATCGCCTTAACCAAGAAGGCGATCGACAAGACGTATGATAAAAATGCGCGAGACGGGATTGACATCGCGGATAAGATCTACCTGAAAGAGTTGATGCAACACCCGGATGCTCATGAAGGTTTGAGTGCGTTTCTCGAGAAACGCAAACCGGTGTGGAACCAATAGACATTTAATCATGCCCCGGGGGAGTGGCATTTATATCGGAACGGGCGAAAATTCGCCCCGAACCAGAGAGGTCGACATGTTCTCACAGTTCGAAACCTGGTATCGTGATCGGCATGAGTACGCCAAAGACTGGAAGGAAAGGACAGGCGGGAAAGTCTTCGGATGCTTCTGCAGCTATGTCCCGGAGGAGATTCTGGTTGCGGCGAATATACTACCCGTACGCGTGCTGGGCAGCCACGAACCTCAGGATGTAACCGAGCAACATTTGTTCGGAATGTTTTGCCCGTTTTGCAGGGACGTCCTCGCGCAAGGATTGAAAGGACGATATGATTACCTCGATGGTATCACGCTCGCTCAATCTTGCATTCATCTGCGGCAGACATATCGGGCCTGGGAAGAAAATGTGGAGCACGCGTTCACATACTATCTCCCCCACCCGATGCACGTCGCCTCCCCCCAGGCCGTCCCATTTCTTAAGAAGGAGCTGGACGCTTTCCGGGCAGCCGTCGAAGAGTACACAGGTGCTCCGCTGACTGATGCGGATCTTGATCGCGGAATTCAGGCATTGAACGAAAACCGTGAGGCGATGCACGCACTTTACGAATACCGCAAGGGTCCAAATCCGCTGGTTACCGGACTGGAAGCGATGTGGGTGACTGTCACTAGCACCTGGATCGATAAGGATGAGCATACAGCCGAAATCAAGAAGATTCTGGCCCAGCTTGAGGCCAGGAATGTTGAGCGTCAAACAGGCTCCAGGCTGATGTTCGTCGGATCTGAGAACGATGATACTGATTTCATCCATATGGTTGAGTCAGTGGGCGCGACAGTTGTAGTTGACGATCATTGCACAGGAACCCGCTATTTCTGGAACACGACCCCGGAAATGGATAACCGGATCGAGGCGATGGCCAAGCGCTACGTCGAACGGCCAGCCTGCCCGGCAAAGGATCACGTGGTTCGCACACGATTCCCACACATCTTGAAGCTTGCGCAGGACTATAACGTTGACGGCGTTATCCTGATCCAGCAGAAATTCTGTGATCCGCACGAAGCGGATATTCCACCTCTGCGCAGCTATCTCGAAGAAAACGGCTTCCCGTGCCTGTTCCTCGAATTCGATGTCACCGTCCCGATGGGGCAGTTCAGGATTCGCGTGGAAGCGTTCCTCGAGATGTTGATGGAAGAGGATCTGTTCTGAAATCAGCAAGCTTGATAAAGAGCAGACACTAGCTACAATTTGATCGTTCAAGGAGAAATCCGATGGGCAAATACAAGACAGAACCACTGAAGTGTTGGAACAAAGCCAAGGAGTTGCGAGAGAAGTACTACAATGATTACGCCTCCGCTCATGAGCGGGGTGGAATCCGCTGGACTGGTGGCGCATGGTCATTCGATGCAATCCCTTACGGCCTCGGCGATGATGTATTCCCGCTGACTGGCGAACCATATGCCGCTTCTATCGCATTCGACAAGAAGTTCTCGCTCGAATGCCTTGAAGCGACCGAATCAAAAGGCTGGGCGCGCGATCTGTGCAGCTACATGAGGAACTACTGGGGTTCGATGTACATCAACAAGTTCCTGTTTGGCGGCCCCTATCCGAAGCCGAACTTCGGCTTCCAGGATCACATCTGCTGCAGCCACGCGAAATGGTATCAGGTTGTCTCAGAACACGAGAAATTCCCGTACTTCAACATTGACGTCAGCGTTGGTGCATATCGGGATGTGAAGGACAATCCGCACAAGATCCGTTACATAGTCGACCAGATGCATGAGTCTATCGAATTCATGGAGAAGGTGACGGGACGTACCTACAGCGACGAAAAGTTGATTGAAGCGGTTAAGAACGATTGTCGCTCAACTTCGACATGGGCGAAGGTCTGCAAACTGAACCAGAACCGTCCGGCACCGCTCGAAGAGAAGTCGATGTATTCGTTGTATGTGTTTGGAACATTGTCCAAGGCGAAGAAGGAGTTCGCTGACTTCTACGATGAGCTGTACGATGAAGTTCAGGACCGTGTGGCACGTGGTGTTGTCGCGATTGAAGACGAACGTTGCCGTCTGATGAGCGACACACAGCCGCCGTGGGGATTCCTTAAAATCTTTCGTTATCTCGAAACGTTCGGTGCCATCTCCATCGGTTCTTTGTACACGTTTGGACTGATTGGCAACTGGATCTACGATGACGAAGGACATTTCGTACCGCGACCCACACCGATGGATCTCGGGATCAGCATCGATTCACGTGATAAGGCGCTGGAGATTCTGGCCGAGTGGACACTCTCTCGACCGGAGTGGCAACATTTCTTCGATCCCCGGATTAAAACCGAGATGATGCTCAGTATTGCCAAAGAGTGGAAGGTGGATGGAATCATGCTCCATCTCAACCGTGGCTGCGAAGGTCTGTCGTGCGGAATTATGCAGAACCGTAACGGCCTGACTGAATCCGGAATCCCGGTGATGACTTTCGAAGGTAACATGGGTGATGAACGCGAGTTCGATGAAAACCGGACCGTGGCAAGAATCGATTCATTCATGGAAACACTTGATCTTCAACCCTTGGCAACAGCTTGAGGTAAAGGATGACAACTGTCGGTATAGATATTGGCTCGAAATACGTCAAAATCATCGTTCTAAAAGCAGAGGGCATCGTTGCCTCGGCGAAACGTGAAGGCGGATTTGAGCAGGCGCAAGTAGCTAACGAACTTCTCGACGAAACCCTGACGGATAAAGGGATGTCGAGGGATGACGTCGCTACGTTCTGTTCAACGGGCGCTGGTCGTAAAGTGGTGGATTTCGCGAAGGAAACTGTCACCGAAGTATCAGCGGGATCTCGGGCGTGCATCGAGTTATACCCGGACGTCAGGACAATTATCGACGTCGGCGCTGAGGAAGGACGGGCGATCCGCTGCAACGATACAGGCAAGGTCGAAGATTTCGCGATCAACGAGAAGTGTGCGGCCGGATCGGGTGCGTTCACCGAATCGATGGCGCGGGCGCTCGAACTCAGCGTTGAAGAACTGGGCAAGATATCGCTCGAATCTTCAGCTTTGGTTCCGATGAACGCTCAGTGCGCCGTGTTCGCGGAGAGTGAGGTCGTCAGCCTGCTCCATGCGAACACGCCAAAGCACGACATCGCCAAGGCGATCCATGACGCGATCGCCAGCCGTATCGTTTCGATGACCAGGCGTGTTGGGATCAACATGCCTATCGCGCTGGTTGGCGGCATGGCAAGAAATGTGGGATTCGTTGATTCACTGAACCGTTCCCTCGAGGACACGGTACGAATCCCGGACGACCCGGAGATGATTTCAGCATACGGCGCAGCGTTAATCGCTGCTGACCGATCCAACTGAACGGGAGTGAATGATGGCCAAGGAATTCTGGCGTTGGAAAGAATACAACTGGCATAGCGAAGAGATAGACTGGCGTGAAGGAAAGATAATTACCGCCGGTGTCGATGTCGGATCGGTGAGCTCCCAAGTCGTAGTGATGGTTGACGGCGAACTGTACGCATTCGCGAGCATGCGGACCGGGTCAGACAGCCCGGACTCTGCACGAAACGCGATGAACTGGGCGCTCGAGGATACAGGGATGACCCTCGATAACTTCGACTATGTCGTCGGTACTGGCTATGGTCGCGTGAATGTCCCGTTTGCTGACAAGGCAATCACCGAGATCGCCTGCCATGCACGTGGCGGAAACTATATGTATGGCCCAACTGTCCGGACCATTCTCGATATGGGTGGACAGGACTGCAAAGCCATCCTCTGCGACGAACGTGGCAAGGTGACCAACTTTCTGATGAACGATAAGTGCGCAGCCGGAACCGGACGCGGGATGGAAGTGATGGCCGACTTGCTCGGCATTCCGATCGAAGAGGTTGGCGATATCTCGATGCAGGTCGAGGTTGAACCCCCACCGGTTTCTTCGACATGCGTAGTGTTTGCCAAGTCGGAAGCCGCTGGATTGTTGCGTTCCGGTTGGCCACAGAGCAAAGTTCTCGCAGCCTACTGTTCAGCGATGGCGCACCGCGTTGTAAGCTTGCTAGATCGAGTTGGCGTACAGGCGGACTTCGCGATTACCGGCGGAATCGCGAAGAATGTCGGTGTGGTCAGCCGCATTGAGAAAGAACTGGGCGTGACGGCGCTGAAGCCGAAGCATGATACCCAGATTGCCGGTGCTCTCGGTGCTGCCCTGTTTGGCAAGGCGTTGGTCGAAAAGGGCAAAGGACGGAAGAAAGCCGCTGCCAGCGCGTAACCCGGAGGAACGGCATGAAAGCTAACTACGGCTTCATGGACGGTTCAGGTCAGTTCTACATCACCATCGATACAGACAAGTGTATCGAGTGTTCAGATCATCCGTGCGTTGCTGCCTGTCCGGTTGGAATGTTTCAGGTCATCGAGGATGACTGGGACGATGAGGTAGCTGAGATCAAGGCTGCGAACCGGAAGACTATCAAGTACGATTGCGCCCCGTGCAAACCGATTGGCGAAAGTGTGAAGTTACCTTGCATGATTGCCTGCACACCCAACGCGCTTGAACACTCCTGGTAAAGGGATTGTTATGGTAACCTTCACGATTGACGGCAAAACGGTTGAAGCGGCGGCGGGAACTTCGATACTCGATGCAGCACTTGAAGCGGGTATTTACATTCCTCACCTCTGTTCCCATCAATCCGTGGAAGCGTTCGGCAAAGTTGTGCTCAACGAAACTGTCTACCAGGGGCAGAAGGCATTCGCGGGCGAGTTTGCGGGGAAAACAGTACGCGAGTCGGATGGCAAGGGCTGTGGTCTTTGTCGGGTCATGATTGAGGGACAATCAGATCCGGTTGGTGCCTGTCGTTTTCATGTTGAAGAAGGCCTAAGCGTCAGAACGACTGGCGAGGACCTGGTTCGCATACGCCAGATGAAGTTGAACAAAATTCTCGCCGACCATCCACACGCCTGCCTGCTCTGTGAACAACGTGAGGGTTGCAGTCGTACCCAATGCTCGATGAATGTTCCCGAAGCGGATCGCTGCTGCGTGCTGCTCGGGAGTTGTGAAATAGGCAAAGTATCTGACTTCGTTGGATATGCCACCGACCTGCCGCCGTACAAGTCACCTCCTGAAAAGATCATTCTCACAGACCCACTGTTCATCCGTGATTACTCCCTGTGCATCGGCTGTTTGAAATGTGTGCGGGTTTGCCGTGATGTGGTCAAGGCGGATGTACTCGGCACCGTGGTTCAAGGCGACAAGTTTGTCGTTGGAACCAAAAAGCCCGGCGACATGCCCGAGGCGGAATGCCGTTTCTGTGGTGCCTGCATTGAAGTCTGCCCGACCGGGGCGCTGCGCGACGTTGAAAACGTAGAAACGCCTGCCAAGGGTGCGCCGCTACCCTGCACGCACGCCTGCCCGGCCGGAATCGACATCCCGCATTATGTTCGCAAGATCGCCGACGGAGATCTGGAGTCAGCGCGGAAAGTGATCGCGGAGAGTGTGCCGCTGCCCGCAACTCTTGGCTTTGTTTGTTTCCACCCCTGCGAAGATCACTGTCGCCGTGGACATCTCGATGAACCGGTCGCGATCTGCGATCTGAAACGGTTCGCGTTCGACACCGAAGAAGCCTACCCAAAGTACGTGAAAGGCGAAGCGACCGGGAAGAATGTGGCCATTATCGGTGCCGGTCCGGCGGGCTTGACCTCAGCTTGGTTGCTGGCGATGAAGGGGCACCAGGTTACCCTGTTCGATGCCGCAAAAGAACCCGGCGGATTCCTGCGTCAGACACTACCCAACTTCCGATTGTCCCGGCAAGCTCTTGACCGCGATCTCAAGTTCATTGATGATCTCGAAATCGAATTCCAAGGGGGACGGCGGGTTGGAGATGATCTTGACCCTCGAAGTCTGCGCGAATTCGGTTACGACGCTGTGCTGATGGCGATGGGTACCCCGATCAGCAAACGGATTGATGTCCTCGGTGCCGAACTGAAGGGGGTTCTGTGGGGCGTGGATTATCTCCGGGCAGCTGCTTCGAACTCACCGATCCAGCTGGACGGTCATGTGATCGTTGTTGGTGGAGGTGGAGTGGCGACAGACACCGCGATGACCGCTCTGCGTAGCGGCGCAGATTCGGTTGAGATCGTCTCGCTGGAACAACGCCACGAACTCCCCGCAATGCCAGCCGAGATCGAAGATGCCGAAGAAGAAGGCATCGAGTTTACATGTGGCTGGGGACCGCAAAAGTTCAGCGGCGAGCGGGGAAAAGTACAGCGTGCGGAATTCTTACGCTGTAACCGGGTGTACGATGCGCAAGGCCGGTTCGCACCGGAATACGCGATCAGCGCCACGATTGAACGCGAGTGCAGCTGGGTGATTCTCGCTGTCGGTCAGAACTCGGATGGCTCAGTCTTTGGTCCGGAAGCAGGCACGGTTCTCAAGAATCGTGGATTCCTTCCGCCCGAGTCGGAATCGGTGGAAACATGGTTGCCCGGTTTCTTCGGGGCGGGTGATCTGGTGCATGGACCGTCTTCAGTAGTCGAAGCGATCGCATCCGGGAAGCGCGCGGCGGCATCCATCGATGAGTTCCTCGGCGGTGACGGCGAGTTCGGCACACACACCTTTGACGACCAGCCTTTTGACGGACTCGGTATCGAGCTGAAAGGTCGTCAGGATGTTCAGAAGCGGAGTTCCGATACGCGAGTGAAGGATTTCGACTTGATCCGTGCATCAATGGATCCGGTACAGGCCAGCGCGGAAGCCAACCGCTGCCTGCGTTGTAATATTCGTCATCAGGTTGTTCCAGCAATTTTGCCACCCGAAGAATGGACTCCGCTACAGCCCAGCCTGCTCGAAACAGCGCCTGATGAAGGGGGAGTTTGCACACTTGCTGATCATACTGGCAAGGTGTTGAAGATCAAGGGCGCGATTTCGATTCGCGAGCTGCTCGAGGAATGGGTCTACGGTGAAAAGGATACGGCTAACCGCAAGGTCCGCTGGGTCGTCGACCAGATGTACACCCAGCGCGAAAGTGAATTGATACAGACACACATCCGTGAACACGGCGAAATGCCGGACGGTGACGACGAACTGGACGATCTCTTTTAGTCCAACGGAGAGAGGATTATCCGATGCAAATCTTGGAAAATGTAATTCGCCCAGTCCGTCACAGCGATCTACCTCGGCTGGTTGAAATTGACGCCGAAGCATCTGGCGAAGACCGTGAAACCTACCTCGCGAAGAAACTGGAATCAGTGTTGGATGAAAAGTGGGGAGTGGTAGCGTCCAACGTGATCGAGATTAACGGTGAAGTGGTCGGGTTTATCATGGTCGAAGTGGTCAGCGGTGAGTTCGGCTTGCCGGAAGATGTGGCCCGGCTCGACACCATCGGCATCCTGCGCGAACACCGATCAAAAGGTTTGGCTGGTGAGCTGTTTTCGCAGACCATAGCACAACTCGCGAAGCTGGGAATCAGCCGGATTCAGACCCTGGTCGATTGGAAGGATCAGGATCTGATCGGCTATTTCGCGTCCCAGGGATTTACGCCGGGGAATATGGTATTCCTCGAAAAGACAATTGACGGTCATTGATATGGACGGTCGCGCGGACCTCATAAATGAAGGCTGGGAAAAGAAATTTACCGCCTACGGTCATCGCTTGAAAGAGACGAAAGAGTTCTTTGAAGAACTCGGTTTCGAGGTCCGTCTTGAGCCTGCTGAACAACCGGCGGATGTGCCCGATGAGAGCTGCCGTACCTGTCTTAGCGAGTTTGAACGCACGATCTACATCCGGAAACTAACCGGTGAAGAATAGCGATAGGGGGAAGAGATGAAAGCCGCCGTCTTTCTTGGACCGAACCAAGCGTTGGAAGTCCGTGAAGTACCGACACCAACGCCGGGACCGGGCGAAATCCTTGTCAAAGTAGCCGCTTGCGGAATCTGCCATACCGACATGCATTACATCGATCACGGTGTACCAACATTCAAGCAACCGCCGATGATCCTCGGACACGAACCGTCCGGCACCGTTGCCGGAATCGGTGAAGGTGTAAAGAACTGGAGCGAGGGTGATCGTGTGCTGCTTCCGGCCGTGCTCACATGCGGCACATGTGCCAACTGCCGCAGCGGAAAAGAGAATATCTGCGACAGCATGGTGATGTTTGGTAACCACGTTGACGGTGCATATGCAGAATATGTCCTGGCACCAGCCAAAGACGCGCTTGTGCTGCCTGATGAACTGCCGCTGGAAGAGAGCAGCATCATTGCCGATGCGATCAGCACGCCTTATCACGCGGTCGTTAATCGCGGTGAGGTTAAGGCCGGGATGAACGTTGTCATCTTCGGCTGTGGCGGCGTCGGGATGAACGCGGTTCAGGTTGCAGCGGCATGCGGAGCGTCGGTGATCGCGGTAGACGTCATCCCTGAGAAACTCGAAGCAGCAAAACGCCTTGGTGCGACGGCCGTCGTCAACGCCAAAGAGGTTGAGCGTATTGACAAAACGATCAAGAAGATGACCGGCGGCGGTGCGGATGTCACCTTTGAATGCATCGGGAATCCAAAGACGATACAGCAGGCGTTCTCCTGCATCCGCAAGGGCGGGCGAACGGTCGTGGTCGGCTACACAGCCGACAAAGTCGAGCTGCCAGCCTCGAAGATCATGTTCTTTGAACAGGAGATCGTCGGATCGCTGGGCTGCCGCCCGGTTGACTACCCGAAGATCATCGAGATGGCACGGATAGGCAAAATTCAGGTAACCGAGCTGGTGACCGCCCGTTTCGGCCTTGACGAGATCAACAAGGGATTCGACCTGATGCGCACCGGTGATCCGCATGCGTTGCGTTCGATAGCGGTTCCAACTATGTAGCGGGGGAATAATCATGGATATCGTCTTCAATGACGAGCAGAAAATGCTCCGCGACATGGCGAAGAAATTCGCCGATAAGGAGCTGAGACCGCTCGCGGCGCAAGTGGATCTCGATGCAGATGTTCCGGCCGAAAACATTCAAATGATGGCCGATCTCGGATTCATGGGTCTGGTGTTTCCGGAAGAATACGGCGGTGCTGGATTCGGCGAAGTCGGCTACTGTCTGGTGCAGGAGGAGCTTTCGCGCGCTTGTCCATCTACCGCGCTGGTGTTGGGTGGGCATGAGTCAATTGGTGCGATGGCGATCTACCTCGCTGGCACAGAAGAGCAACGGCAAGAGTTTCTTCCGGAACTATGTGCTGGCGATAAACTGGCAGCTTTCGCGTTGACTGAGCCGGGTGCCGGTTCGGATGCCGCAGCGATGCGTACAACAGCCACCGAGGACGGTGATTCTTGGGTGCTGAACGGTCAGAAGACATTCATCACCAATGGTGGGATCGCAGATATTTACAGCATCTTCGCCCGGACTGATGAGGGTAAGAGTGTTCACGGTATCTCGACGTTCATCGTTGACAAGAACATGCCAGGATTCCGTGCCGGACCTCCGGAAAAGAAGATGGGGATACGTGGTTCACACACAACCGACATCTTCATGGAAAACGTACGTGTGCCGAAGAACAACCTGCTCGGAAAACGCGGCGATGGTTTCTCAGTGGCGATGAAAACTCTCGATGTCGGACGCCTGTCATTGGGTGCGCAGTGCCTGGGAATGGCAAAGGAAGTGCTCGACTTGTCGATTATGCACGCGCAGCAACGCGAGCAGTTTGGAGGCCCGATCGCCCGTTTGCAGGCGATCCAGTTCATGCTCGCGGACATGGCGACTGATGTTTACGCGATGGAGAGTATGGTCTATCGGACTGCTGAGGCGTACGACAGCGGAAAGCAAGTCACGCGGGAATCATCCATCGCCAAGCTGTTCTGCTCAGAAGCGATGGGTCGCGTCGTTGATAACGCAGTCCAGATTCACGGTGGTATGGGCTACATGTCTGAATATCCCATCGAACGGTTTTACCGGGATGCGCGAATTACGCGCATTTTCGAAGGGACGAATGAGATTCAGCGTGTGGTTATTGCGCGTGATGTGCTGAAAAAAGGACGCTATTGAGGTCCATTTCGAGTAATTCATGGCGGGAATACAAGCTACATGCCCCTCAATCCTGACATCTTCAGCGATGCCGCCCTGCGTCACGTCAAGCAGGGCAGCACCACTCCACCGGGACAGCTGAGCGCAGCCGAACTCCCGCCGATGGCTGCCAGTTGGACGAGCACGGAGAAGCTGCCGGTCGGGATGTGGAAGGAATCGCGGCCAGCTTATGAACGTGGACTCTCGCCGTGTTTAACCCACTGCCCGGTTGGAAACGATGTCGAAGGGTTTATCCGCCTGCTTCGAGAAGGCAAAATCGAAGAAGCGATCCGATTGCTCATCGCGGAGAATCCGTTCCCATCCATCTGCGGCAGAGTCTGCTACCACCCGTGCGAATCCGGTTGCAACCGTAAGGATCTGGACGAACCGATCGGCATCCGCGCCATCGAACGTTACCTCGGTGATCACGATTCCCTGAATTCTTCAGATGTCTGGACTCCCGCTCATGAACCTACAGGCAAACGCATCGCGATAGTCGGTGCCGGGCCGAGCGGCATGAGCTGCGCCTGGACCCTGAGCCTGCTCGGTCATTCTGTGGATGTCTACGACCAACAGGATAAGCCGGGCGGACTTCTGCGTTTCGGGATTCCCTCCTACCGTCTGCCGAAAGACGTGCTCGATCGTGAGATCCAACGGCTGGAAAAGCTGGGCGTGAACTTCATCTGCGGGACCGATAAAGGGCAAGTCAGCGAGCTGAAACAACTGCTCGACACCCATGACGCGGTGTTTGTCGCCTCAGGTGCAACTGGCAGCCGCGATCTTGGATTGCAGGACGTTCCAGCAAGCCAGCAGCGCAGTGCGATTGATTTTCTGAGTGCCATCGCACGTGGTGAAGAAGTCGATGTCCCCGGCGATTGTCTGGTCATCGGCGGTGGCAACAGCGCCATTGATGCAGCCCGCAGCGCCCGCCGTTTTGGGTCGGATGTAACAATCGTCTACCGTCGCGGGCGAGAGCAGATGCCAGCGTTCGACGCTGAGATCCAGGACGCGATCGACGAAGGTGTCAAACTAATCGAATGGGCGATTCCCCACGAATATCGCATCGAGAACGGCAAACTCAACGCGCTGACATGCCTGAAAGCTCGACCTGGAGAGGTTGATGCATCCGGTCGAGCGAAAGCCGTTCCTGTCCCCGGCAGCCATTTCGACATTCAGGCAGGTCTGGTCATCAACGCTATCGGCGAAGTGATCGAGCCGTCCGAGGTCACGCAGGACAGCGAGCTACAATCAGCCTTGAACGAGATCCAGGCGTGGGGCGATTCGTCGCGCAACGCATTGTTCGCAGGTGGTGATTTCGCTGGCGGAGAACGGACTGTCGCGCATGCTATCGGTGGCGGGAAACGTGCGGCGATGGCGATCGACCGTTACCTGACGGGCGTCTCCGGATCAGCGTTGGACATGTTCCGCGTCGGAGGTGGACCCGCATCGTTGAGTGGATACCTACGCGACGGCAATCTCGACATCCTCGCCGACAAAATCCGGGTGATCGAATACAACGATCTCAACCCCGACTATTTCCCGCATGTCGAACGGCTCGAGTTGGACAAGCTGGTCTCGGACTCACCGCTGGCGGATTTCGCGGAGATGGAAAGCGGCCTGACAGCTGACCAGGCAGCAGTCGAAGCCGCGCGTTGTTTCTCATGTGGACGATGCACGAACTGCGGCCTGTGCCAGATTTTCTGCCCGGAAGGTGCGATCCACCCAGACCAGCAAACAGGTGGGTACCTGGTAACTGATTCTCACTGCAAGGGGTGCGGCATTTGTGTCGAAGAATGCCCCCGTTGCGCCATTCGCATGGAGCCGGTCGATGGACGTCGTGACTGAACGTGTCGCCATCACAGGCAACCAGGCGCTGGCGAATGCCGTGCGTCTGGCTCGAACACAGGTGATCTCCGCCTATCCGATCACGCCACAGACATCAGTAGTCGAGGAACTGGCAATGTTCTGCGCCAAAGGCATGATGGATGCCAAGTTCCTGCAAACTGAGTCGGAACACTCGTCGATGGCGGCTTGCATCGGTGCTGCAATGACCGGCGCGCGAACCTTCACCGCGACATCGAGCCAGGGTCTGGCCTTGATGCACGAGATGCTGCACTGGGCGGTCGGGGCACGTACACCGATTGTGATGGGCGAGGTCAATCGATCACTCGCTGCGCCGTGGACCATTCTCACCGATCAGTCGGATTCAATGGCCCAGCGTGACACCGGCTGGATGCAATTCTACTGTGGCTCGAACCAGGAAGTGTTCGACTCCGCAATCCTTGCCTATAAGATCGCCGAAGAGACGCTGCTGCCGGTGATGGTCGTGTTGGACGCGTTCGTGCTCTCGCACTGCGTTGAGGCGGTTGAACTGCCATCACAAGAGCAGATTGACACCTACCTGCCGCCGCGCGGAGACGGGATATACCTCGATCCGCAGAACCCGCATGCATTCGGCGGGATGATGTTCCCCGACTCGTTCATGGAGCAGCGGGTCAAGATCCAGCAGGCAATGGAATATGCCGACGGTCTCATCGAACGTGAGACGGAGTCGTGGCATAAAGCGACCGGACGACAGATTGAACCGCTGCAAACGTACATGCTTGAAGACGCGGAGGTCGTGACCGTGTGCCTCGGCACAGCCTACGGCGCGTTCTGCAAAGCGGTGGACGATCTTCGGGCGGAAGGTGTCAAGGCAGGCGCGGTTCGCATGTGGCAGTACCGACCGTTCCCGGTTCGTCAACTGGAGGAGCAGATTCCTGCATCAGCAGCTGTTGGCGTGGTCGACCGCGCGTGCTCATTCGGGATGAGCGGACCGGTTGGCTCAGAAGTGAAGGCCGTGCTGGGTGGGCGGAATCCTGTGTATGGATTCATCGCGGGATTGGGAGGACGTGAGATCACACCGACATCAGCACATTCTGTCTATCGCGCGATGCGGGAGAAGACTGCTGATGCCCAGGGCATCAACTGGGTGGAGGTGCGATCATGAGAGAGCCGCGTCAGACCACGATACAGGAACTGTGCAACGATGGTTGCGGACCAACTGGCGGCCATCTCGCGTGCCAGGGTTGTGCCGGAGTGCTGGCGATGCACATGGCAGTTCGCGCCTTGGGGAAAAACTGTGTATTCGTCATACCAGCCGGTTGCATGGCGGTGATTGATGGTCCGTTCCCGGCGTCTTCGATGCAGCGACCGCTATTGCACATGGCCTTCGAAGCGGCTGCTTCGGCAGCTTCAGGTGTGCGCGCTGGTCTTGATGCTCAGGGCAAGGAAGATGTAACCGTGGTTGCCTGGGCGGGGGATGGGGCGACGTTTGACATTGGATTCGGGGCTGTGTCCGCCGCGGCTTCGCGGAACGAGAACATCCTCTACGTGTGCTACGATAACGAAGCTTACATGAACACCGGCATCCAGCAGAGTGGGGCAACACCGCTGCGGGCGTGGACAACGACATCGCCCCAGGACAGCCCCAAAGCATCACCCAAGAAAGACATCCTTTCGATCATGGCGGCGCACGGTATCCCGTACATCGCAACCGCATCGCCAGCATTTCCGGACGACTACCTCGCCAAAATAAAGCGGGCGCAAGCAGCAAAAGGATTCCGTTTCCTGCATCTATTCACACCTTGTCCGCCGGGTCAGAGATTTGAAGAGAAGAATGCTATCCGGGTTGCTCGAAAGGCGGTCACCAGTCGGACATTCCCGCTGGTGGAGATTGTCGATGGTCACCAGTTGACGATGCTTGATGCAGGCGACGCGACGACCATACAAGAATATCTGGAACTCCAGGGAAGATTCAGCCACTTTACAAATGAACAAATCAAAGTATTTGAGAATGATGTTCAGGAACGATGGGAGTATCTCACCGACTGGGCAGACAGGAGCAAACGGATATGAGCGAGGGATACTCAATAACATATCCGGTCGAAATCCGTTGGCATGGACGTGGGGGGCAGGGCGCGGTAACGGCAGCCAAGCTGCTGGCCGAAATCGCAGTCGCGGCGGAGATGCATGTTCAATCGTTCCCGCAGTTCGGCTCAGAACGACGCGGCGCACCAATTCAGGCGTTTACGAGGATAAACAATCAGCGGATTACGCTCTATACCTCGGTTGTCGAGCCCGACATAGTAATAGTTCTGGATCCTTCACTCCTTTTACTGCCACCAACCCTTGCAGGTCTGGGTGATGGCGGGTTACTTCTGGTAAACGCTCATGCGAACGATATGGTTGAGCAATTCAAGTCAACTTTGGATCGCTATAATGTTGCCTGTGTTCCAGCGTCGAAAATAGCGCTTGAACATATCGGTCGACCGATGGCGAATACCGCCATGTTGGGCGCGTTCATGGGCATCACCTGCATGATGGAAATAGATGAAGCAGCCTCTCTCGTTGAGCAGAACTTGTCGGAGAACTATTCGGCTGAAGTGGCTGAAGCGAATGTCAAGGCGTTGCGCCAGGCGTATAATGATGTCAAAGTGATCTCTACACTTAATCAGACTGCGAACAGTTAAATCCTGCCCAGGTAGGGGGAAGTATGGAAAGTGCTGATCATTTCGCTGCTTTTGTTCAGGCTGCGGGTGAAAGCTCTCGGACACGAGTGCCTACGATCGCAGTTGTCGCGAATCGGTGGAACCGATATCTCGATGCCGCACTGGGTGCCGTTGCCAAAGGCTGGGTGAATCTGCGCGTTATCGGGCAGGATGCATTGCATCAGGAATGCACTCAGCGATTCAGTAATCACCCATCCAAATTTGAGTTCTTTTCCATCTCTAATCCGCGAAAACAGACTGATCAGCTGCGACGGTGGTGTGCTGCCAGCGAAATCAATACAATACTTCAAGGCGATCTGACCGACACTCAAATATCAAGGATGTTCACCTCTGCTGATCCATGCGCAACCCTCGAAGAGGGAATAGCCCGAGCGTGTATCCTCTCCATACCAACATATCCGAAACCACTCACAATAATCGGGCCATTCGGACCGGAAAAGACCACTTTCGACACCATGGTTCATCAGATGAAATACGGATTTCACCTGATGAATGGTTTTAACGTGGACAAACCAAAAGTCGCGCTACTCTCGGCAATGGATAAGGTCGGAATTGATGACCTGCACACCTACAACTGCCGCTGCCTGCTGAGTATGGTCAAGCTGGAGCAGATTCCCAACCTGCATCTCGAAGGTCCGTTGAGCTTCGACACTGCAGTCGATCCGGGCACCGTAGAACATCTGGGTTGGAAAGGCCCGGTGGCTGGGCAGGCGGATGTGCTCGTGGTCGACAGTCGGCAAACACGATCCGTAATTGCGTTGACATTGACCGAATTCGGCAAGGCAAAAGCGGTCAGGATCATTCTCGGCGGACGGCTTCCGGTGGTCATTCTAAACGATGGATCGCAAGCGGTAGACGGTCAGAACGGCATTGCAACTGCCCTTTCGTTGTCGTCCTACATGAAAAACGCTGAACCGCTTGATTGGCTGACGCATCCCGAACCAATCGATTACGCATGGTGAACGATATGGAAACCTCTGACAGCTTAATTCGGGATATCGAAGGGGTACTTAGTGCTGCTGACGATGCCGTTGCGCAATTTGGATCTGCGCAATTGATCGTCGCACCCGATCCTTCCACCCGCGTTGCTGAAGGTGCGCGTCTTGCTGCCGAACGCGGTCTGGTTCAGGTAACATTTGTCGGTGACAAGAAAAAGATTACTGCCGAACTCCAAAATATCGGATTCCCTCGTGATCGATATAAAATCGTCACGGTCGCTGATGAACATCAGGCAATCCTGCGAGCAGTGAATCTCGGTTTGAAAAACAAGAACTCCATTTTTCTGCCAGGCGGAAACTCAGTCCCCAAGTTCTTTCAACATCTTTTCAGCCGCGACAGCGCATTCCTGAGGCGTGGCGACTTTCTCTCCCTGATCGGTGTAATGGAATATCCCGAACGTGGCGGATTGTTCCTCGTCTCGGATGTGGGTCTGGTTCCCGATCCGACAGTCGAACAGGGAATCCTGATTATCAACAATGCGGTGTCACTCGCACGGATTCTCGGAAAACAAACTGTCAGGGTGGCGTTGTTGGCGTTTGAGGGAGAAGCGACGCCGAGCTCGCCGACGACCATGGCGGAGAGGTTAATTCAGAAGTACCTCAATGAAAAAGGCGATCCAACAATTATCGTCGAAGGTCCGATTCGTCTCGAACATGCCATCCTGGACAAGGCGATTCCGAGCAAACCTTCAGATTTACTGGAACAGGGACCGGCGGATATCATGGTCGCCAGCAACATTCACGTTGGTAATTCGATGTACAAAGCGATGATGACCCTGTGCAAAATGAAATCCGCTCCGATTGTGGTTGGAGGACGAGTTCCAATCGCTTTGCCATCCAGCAGCGAACCGGCGGACAACATCCTCAACTCGATAGCTTTAAGCGTTATCGTACGACATTCGCAACGCTCGCGCTGATTCAACCCCATACAAAACCGCCTGCCCAATAACTCGGAGCAGGCGGCTGATCGAAACTCAGGTTCTAGTGCAACACAACATACTCAGGTCTGAATCAACGTAAAAGAATGGCCTTCCTGACCACATTCATCTTACCCGGTATAGTGGCTTGGATGAAATAGACACCGCTCGCGAGATGGGTGCCATCAAACACCAGTTGGTGACGTCCCTGTTCAAACGAACCGTGGGCCAGTTCAGCTATCAGTCGACCATCGATTCCAAAGACTCTCACACTTAGGTCACCAGACTCGGGCATGCTGATTGATGCGGTAAGCGTCGGGTTGAATGGATTCGGGTAGATACTGACTGCGTACTCACTAGGCATCTCGACACTGACATTCTGTCCGGCTTCGCCAGCAAGATCCGGTACCAGCGAATGACTGTACTGCGTGGGCCAGTCAAAGTCGCCGCCTGAGCCAAGTGCACCGCTTGCCATCTTCGTGAAGGTGAATGAATCTTGGACTTCGATGTTGGGATCGTATCCGATTCTTCCGTAGTAGACATACTCACCTGCCGGAGCCGCCGCCGGCACAAATACCTGTCGCTGAATGGATGGATTATCGTACCCGCCGGGCAGATTGAACGGTCCGTATGTTTCAGGACGGTTCTGATACAGAGTCCCGTCTGGGAGTAAGGCATCTGTCCAGTAGGTCAGTCCTGTCAATGGGCCACCGCCGTTTGTGAGGCTGGCGGAATAGTACACCCAACCTCCAGTCGGTGGAACCACAACCGTGTAAGGTGTCAAGCTGAATGTCAGGTCCGGTCCCGGCGGCTGGATCGTGAACGGACCGTCGCTGCTATCATTGACAACGGGTTCGTCAACCTTGCTAATCTTGATCCAGTAATCTGAGGACTCCGGAAGCATGGTAGGTGTATACAGGTATTCGCCATCGCTCGGCGTATCCGGTTCCACCCACATGACAACCTGCCCCAGATACAGCTCGATCATCACGTTCTCGTCGAAATTGTCATCCCACGTGATTGTCTGTTCCTCGCCCAGATTCCAGATTTCGCCGCCGTTAGGGTACGTAACTGTGACAAACGGATCGGGCGAAACCGTGGTGAATGACCAGACCTCCGACCACGGGCTATCACCGGTATTGTTGTGGGCCCGCACCTTCCAGTAGTGTGTGGTACTCAGATCAAGGTTGTTGACTTGGTAGCTCGTAACATTCCCCACGTTTTCGCTGATGATGGGGTTGCCAAAACCAGGATCGTTGTCGAGGCACAACGAGTATGAGCTGGCATGGGCAGCGGCATTCCACACCAGTAACGGCGATGTCGGAACTCCTGTCGCACCATCTTCTGGGCTCGAAAGCGTTGGTTGATCCGGAACTGGAACGATGGTAGTAAAACTCCAGGGATTGCAATACTCAGTCGTACCCGCCGGAGATACGGCGCGGACCTTCCAGTAATACGTTGTACCGTAACCCAGGTTTGTCAGCTGGAAACTGGTCACATTGCTGACGTTATCTTCGAATATCGGGCTGGAGAAATTCTGATCATCATCGACCAGAAGACCGTAAGACGTGGCACCAGTACATGCGTTCCAAGACAGAGTAGGCGAAGTCGACTGTCCTGTCGCACCGTTCGGCGGACTGATGAGTGTAGGGATAGCAAGTTGTGTCCAGAAGGACCACGGATCACAGAATTCGCTTTCTCCGTCCCCATTCTGCGCTTTTACGCGCCAGTTGTAGGCAGTGCCATTTTCCAACCCTGAGACTGTCCATTGAGTGCCGTATACAGTCTGGTTGACATCGGGATTGGAGAACCACATATCAGTATCCACCTGGAGTACATACGATGTCGCGCCGTCTGATGGATTCCAAACAAATGTTACGGTTGTTGGTTCCCACAGTGAACCGCTTGCTGGACTGACAAGAGTAGGTGGCGATGGTACGTTGTTGACATAGAACCGGTCGCTCTCGCTGTTAACGTAGTTGTATGGCAACCAACCAGTGCCAACGTTGCGAATGACGATTTTATAGTCATAGCTCGAATTCCAATCGGCGTTTACCTGGCACGATCCGAACGACCCATCATTTGGAGTACTGTCATGGATGGTTAGCCAGTGTTGCCAATTGTTGCCACCGTTTGGAGTGCGATGCAATTCTAGCTTCACCTGGGTGATCGGATTCGGGCCACCGCTGTTGTACCAGTTGATCGGTACGTAATCCCCGACAGAGAACGTGGTTGTGTTAGGATCATACAGATCGAGCCTGCCGGCAACGTAAAACGAGCCCGATTCGCCGTAGGAAGGTGTTCCGTCGACGTTCGCCATGCGAATCTGGTAAATCTGTCCTTCTTCCCAGTCGTCGCCTGGATTGAATGGATAGTAATATCCATCATTGGAGGTGTTATTCTGAACGGGGATGTACATCTGCCACGTGCCACCTATGTATTTGTATAGATGAATGAGAACGTTCGATACCCCAGGCACAACATCCCATTCGATTGCATAGTTATGCCCCTTCACCCAAACTTCAGCTTCAGACGGAGAGGTGATATTGATCCAATCATCTAACTCGTCAAGGCCGAGCCAACCTTGCACGGGATAATTACCGGAGAAACCGCCGACCGTGTACTGGCCGCCGCTTTGCGAAAGTGTGAGCGTATAGCTCGCGTCAGAATAGGTGTTGGTAAAGTTCTGCTGAATGACGGTGACAGAATTGCCGCTGACAGCCCTCACGACCGCTACATGCCCGGTACCTCCTCCGCTCGCACAAATGATGTCTCCCACAGCGGGTGGTGTGGTCGAACTTCCGTTCGTGTGCTGCCCGATTTCGGCATTTGCACCCCATGTATTGAAACACTCTTGCGCATACCCAACAGTCTCATCCAGATAATAATCGTAATGTTGCAGGTAGTATCGGCGGCAATACTCAACACACTGCCACCTCATCCCGGTGTACTGCCCAGCGTAGTAGTTCGACTGGTTCGAGACATACCCCGCGTAGCCATTACTGTATGAAATGACTCCGTTGTATTCTCCGAGGTTTGTTCCGAACGGTTCGGCATTGACAGCCAACGATACTGTTGTCGTCAGTCCAACAATCAGGATCAACAGGAACAGTTTTCTCATGATGTAATCTCCCTTCATGTGGTCGTTCAGCCGGTTGCCGAACTCGTTTGAAAACCTCAGCGAGAGAAGTTTCCCTTCGTACTAACAGATCGAGCCATAAGGAATCAGAGTGAGGAATGAAGAGAATAGCAGGAATCGGGGAGAGTTCTGGTTGGGATGCACATCAAACTGTGACTCGAGTTCTACAGAAAAACCCCTTGAAAATCAAGGGGTTTGAGTGTTGGTTTCAGGAATGTTTATTGACCTCGTATTAAACGATGTCCGCTATTGGCTTATTACTTCCGACTTCCTCACAATATTATAAGAGAATGTGGTTTTTTCCATAGCATTACCTGCGGCGTCAGTTTTTGTGGTAATATCGTAGAAATTCAAGGTACCCTCAGAAAACATTTCTGGATCAATTTCAAAAAAGGCAAAGCCTTTTTCTTGCTGGTCAGGCATTATCTCCATATTAAAGCCATTTATTAATTTCAATTTTCTATCATTCATGGTTTTATCTGCAACCTCAAGCCAAAGATCAGCTTGGTTATCATATAAACTAATTATATCTTCCTTATTTGCTATCGCACGATAGTTCTCGCCGTCAATAACAGCGTATATTCGCGCGTCACGCATACGTATTATATGACCTGTATTGTTGATCACGGTAATATAGAATATGGTTAATCCTTGATGGTTAAACCATATATTATCCTGTTTGTCGGCGTGTGTAATAGCAGTCCATGAAGATTTATTTTCCTCAGACAAAGACTGACGGTTAACGGAAAAAACAGGGAATTTTGAAATTTGGTCGTAGGTTTTACCTACATAGTCTACCCTGATAGTTATATCCGACTTGGTTTGTGAACTCGGGGTAGCTGGGGCCATCTCAAACCAAGTTTTGGTTGTTATGCGCGGGCCAGCGCAACCGCCAAATAGACCACTCAAAACCAGAACAGCAATGAATAACGAAACCAGCTGACGTGCTTTCACGATATCCTCCTTAAGGTGAACTAGAAAGCTTCCGATCCCGACATAGGTTTGCACTTGCAACAGTCATTTCTTCAGAATGTGAAAAACGAAATCCTCGATGACTGTGCATCAGAGTGGAAGGATATTTATCGAACATTCCCCTTCCGCTTGATCGCTTATACCCAGTACAATCGAACCACAAGGAATCAGAGGGGAGAGAGAAGAGAATAGCAGGAATCGGGAAGGATTTTCTTTGGATCAACAGGTTCCCAGGATGTGCCGGTCCAGCGCTGGACGCAGTCCATGTAGGCATCGAATGAAGCCCGCGTCATCATTATTGAATCTGGGAGGTCGTGATCTTGGAAATAGGCATGTCGATGTGCCCAATTGGAATCGAAATAATCCGTACGAATGTAGTTTCCATCAGTAGTGAAACGATAACCGAAACTCATGTTCGGCTTAATATCCCCACTGTCGATCCGAATGCTGCACCCCTCATTGTGGGAATGTGAGAATCCAACAACCTCCATGGGGGATCGTCTGTACCGACAAAGGGGATCAATTGGGAATCGAAAAATCTGCATCCCTGTGGTATCTGCAGGTGGAAATGGTCCATCTGGAATACCATCGTGCAGAATAGCAAGCAATGCACTACCGTGATCGTCCACCCGACCGCCTAGCCACAGATTATCCTTTGGTGCAATCAGCTCGGATGGGGTAACGGTAGCACGCAGATTGTTATCCTCGACCGAACTGAAGCGAACCGGAGGAGAAAAAGATTGAACGAGAAACCACCATTCCTTCTTAATTGAGACAGATACTTCATTCAGGGTTTCTGGATCGAACTCCACCAGGGCACATCGTTTGTCACTGTGCTGAGAAACAAGGCTGACAACCGGATGACCGTATCCATTTCCGTTCCAGTCAACGATTGAAGTGCGGTAGGCACCCATTCGTATCTCTGCAAGGGGATTGGATGCTGGGAAATATTGTGGGCACAATGATCGCTGCCGGAGAATCTTCCCCTTGTGACTGAGGAGTGTGACGCGGAGAGTATCAAAAGTACTTTCCCAATGCGAAACCGCCACAACGTCGTTGAGCTCATCGCCAGTGCAATCACCAATCGCACACCATTCATATCCAGTTGGCAAATTCAAATCGATTCCGGCCACGGAACGACCATCCGGAAACAACCAATCCCGTTTCCCAGTTTCTGCATCCGCTGTCCATAACCACTCTCCAGCTTGATTATGAACTCTGAGCAGAGGATAATTTCGACTTGTTTCGGCTGTGGCCGGATTATTATCCCTCCAGAATCTTAGTCCCGGCAGAGCAAGTGCCATGATGAAGTACAGAATCACTAA